>CAMDCE010000050.1 GCA_945889625.1 Asaia bogorensis
TTACCCCACCGCGGACGACAGGGAAGCTACTTGATCCGCCGCGCGACCAGTCGCGCCTTCGCCGCCAACCGTCCGATCGCCCCCGCGATGCCGGTGGGCATGGCCACGATCGCGGCGATCAGCAGCACGGCGTAGAGCAGCGCCGACAGGCCCTTGCCGAGCGGCGCCACGATGTCGGGGAAGAATTGCAGGAACAGGCCGCCCAGGATCGCGCCGCCGATCGAGTGCATGCCGCCGACCACCAGGCCGAACAGCATCTGCACCGACAGGGCGAAGTTGTAGCCGGTCGGGCCGACGAAGCCGAACTGGAAGGCCGACAGGCAGCCGGCAAGTGCCAGATAGGCGCCGGCCACGCCCGAGGCGACGGCGCGGACGTGGGGGACGTGAATGCCCTGGCACGAGGCGGCGAGTTCGTCGTCGCGTGCGGCCAGCAGCGCCCGGCCGGAGCGGCTGGCGATCATGTTGGCCGCCAGCCCGACGCCCAACGCCAGCAGCGCGAGGGCCACCAGGAAGGACCAGCGGTCGGGACTCACGATCTCGCCGGGCGCCTGCAGCGCATCGAGGTAGAGGCCCTGCACGCCGCCGGTCCACTGTTCGATCAGCCGCCAGCGCAGGAGCTGCGGGAAGGCGATGGCCAGCGCGTAGCTGATCAGCGCCTGGGTCCAGATGCTGTGGCCGCCGGCGACCCGGCCGAGCCCGTAGCCCGCCGCATAGCCGACCAGAGGTGCCAGGGCAAAACCCCATCCGGCGGGGACCGGGGTAAAGTTGGCCAGGATGGCGGCGCTGTAGCCGCCCATGCCGTACAGCGCGGCCTGGGCGAAGGAGAACTGGCCGCTGACGCCGCACAGGATGACGAGGCCCAACAGCGCGATCGCCCAGATCGCCGCCTGGGTGAAGCGAAAGACGATGAAATCCGGGAAGCAAAACGACAGCGCGGCCGCCGCCACGAAGCCCATGGTCCACACGGTCCGCATCGGACTACTGTAGACAATAAACCTCACCCTGAGGAGCGACCCGAAGGGGCGCGTCTCGAAGGGTGGGCAACAAGCGTGGTGCTCGTGCCCACCCTTCGAGACGCGGCCCCCAATGAATGATGAGGGGGCCGCTCCTCAGGGTGAGGTAGGTGTTTTAATGTAAACCTCATCCTGAGGAGCTGCGCGTAGCGCAGCGTCTCGAAGGATGGGCGCGTGGTGAGGTAAGTGTTTAACCGGGAGGGCCCCATGCGGCTGAGACAGTGCGTTTTCGTCTGCCAGGATCTCGAGAGCTCGCGCGAGGAGCTGTGCGACGTCCTGGGGATCGAGGTCGCCTTCCGCGATCCCGGCGTCGCCAAATGGGGCCTGGTCAACGTCGTCTGCCCGACCGGCCACGACTTCCTCGAGATCGTCACGCCCTTCCAGCAGGGCACCTCGGCGGGGCGCTACATCGAGCGCCGCAAGGGCGACGGCGGCTACATGGTGATCCTCCAGGTTGCCGACGCCACCGCCGAGCGCAAGCGGGTGACCGGGCTTGGCGTGCGCGCGGTGTCGCAGAAGGACCTGCCGGAATACCAGTACACGCACTTCCATCCGTCGGACACGTCGAGCGTGCTGCTGTCGCTCGACACCACCGTGGCGCCGGCGAGCGTCGATCCGAAACTGTGGTGGCCGCCGGCCGAGAAGGGCTGGCTGACGCACGCGCGCTCCGACGTCACCAACGGGCTGGCCGGGGTCGAGATCCAGGCCGAGGATCCCGACAAGGCGGCGGCGCACTGGTCGAAGATCCTCGACCGCCCGGTCGAGGGCGACATCATCCGGCTCGACGGCGATGGCGAGATCCGCTTCACGCCGATCGCCGACGATCGCGGCCCGGGCGTCTCGGCCTATGACGTGAGAGTGGTCGACCGCGAACGCGTGCTGGCGGCGGCGCACAAGCGCGGCAAGCAGCAGGGACCCACCCAGATCGTGGTCTGCGGCTGCCGCATCAACCTGGTGTGAGCGTTGGAGTCTTTGCGACGAGACTAGTCGAATCGCTTTCCTCCCCATTCAAATGGGGAGGTGCCCTCGTCTTACGAGGGCGGAGGGGTCATGAGCCTCAGTTCGTGGCTCATGACCCCTCCGTCGCGTATGACGCGACACCTCCCCAGCAGACTGGGGAGGAAAGCGATTCGACTCTACGCCATCGCCGGCCGCGGCCTCGTGCCATGGCGGCTGAACAGGAACAGCAGGATCGCGAAGTTGAGCGCGTTGAAGGCGAGCCCCACGCTGAAGGCCGGCAGGTAGCTCGCCGTCCAGTCGAAGATGAGGCCAGCGCCCCAGCCGCCGACGGCCATGCCGAGCGTGCCGCCGAACAGCACGGTGGGAATGCGCCAGTTCGCCTCCTGCAGCGAATAGTGCGTGCGCACGACGATGACATAGGCGGGCACCAGGCCGGCCTGGCCGAAGCCGAAGGCCACGGCGACGGCGAACAGGACGTGGCCGTCCTGGATCAGGGCAAAGCCCGTCAGCGCCGTCATCTGCGCCAGCGACGCCCAGACCAGCGTCTGCAGGCCGCCGATGCGATCGCACAGCCAGCCCCAGAACTGGCGGGCGAAGAAGGCGGTGCCGAGCAGCAGCGACAGCATGGCCGCGCCATACTGCGCACTGAAGCCGAGGTCGCCGCAGTAGGCCACGACATGGTTGATCGGCATCGCCATCGGGATGCAGCAGAACAGGATCGCCACCGCCAGCAGCACCATGACGAGGTTGGCCGGCAGCCCGAGCACCTGGCCGGCGCGCTCGCCGCCGCGCGCCGACGCAGCCGTTGGAGCCGGCATGGCGGGCGGCGGGTGCAGGAAGATCGCCGTGAGGGCGATCACCGCCACGCCGAGGAAGGCGCCGTAATACAGCATGGTGTGGCGCCAGCCGATCGCCTCGATGGAGAGGGTGATCAGGAAGGGCCACAGCGCCCCTGCGATCGACTGGCCGGACGAGATCAGCGCCACCGCCGAGCCGCGGCGGCGCTCGAACCACCGGCTGACATAGGTGAGCAGCGGCGTGAACATGAAGGCGTTGCCGAACAGCCCCATCAGCACGCCATGCCCGGTGTAGAGCTCGAGCACGCCGCCCGAGGCCGACAGCATCAGCCCGGCACTCGTCATGACCGCGCCGAACGCCACGATGCGGCGCACGCCGAGCTTGCCGGCCAGCCAGCCGGCGAGGATGCCGCCGACCGAGGCGCCGAGATAGACCAGCGCGCCTGCAGCGGCGGCGCCCGAGCGCGGCGTGCCCAGCTCCGCCGCGATGGTCGTCATGGCGACGACGGCGATCAGCGGCGCGCCGTAGGACAGCGTGAGGATGGTGACCGCCGCCACCGCCACGGTCCAGGCAGCCCGCCCGTCGAGCACATCGGCGCTAGAGTCTTTCTGACGGCGATTAATCAAGCCTTCCCTCCCCAGTCTGCTGGGGAGGTGTCGCGTCATACGCGACGGAGGGGTCATGACTCATCACTGAGAGGCGGCGAGGGCAGGGGAGGGTCGCTGCCGCCGTCCGACCAGGAACAGCAGGACGGCCAGATTGACGAGATTGAGGGCGAGGCCGGTGCCGAAGGCCGGCAGGTAGCTCGCGTATTCGTCGAACAGAACGCCGGGCAGCCAGCCGCCCGAGGCCATGCCGAGGAAGCCCGCGAACATCACGGTCGGCACGCGCCAGTTGGCTTCGCGGGCGGTGTAGCATTCGCGGATCACGATGACGTAGGACGGCAGCAGGCCCGACAGGCCGATGCCGAACAGGGCCGACACGGCGAACAGCGGCACCTGGTCCTGGGTCGCGAGATAGCCGACCAGCCCGGTGATCTGCACCAGCGAGCTGTACAGCAGGGTCTGGAAGCCGCCGACGCGGTCGGCCAGCCAGCCCCAGAACTGCCGGGCGAAGAAGGCGACGCCCAGCAGCACCGACAGCATGGCCGCTCCCGTCTGCGAGGCAAAGCCGAGGTCGCCGCAATAGGCCACGACGTGGTTCATCGGCATGGCCATGGGCACGCAGCAGCAGAACACCGCGACCATGAGCAGGACCATCAGCAGGTTGGGCGACAGGCCCAACGTCGTCTCGCGCGTCGTCGCTGCCGCGGCACGACCGCTGGCGGCCGCTGCCGCGACGGGCGGCGGGCGCAGGAAGATGAAGGCCAGCGCGGTGACCGAGACGAAGATCAGCACCGCGAAGACCAGCATGGTGCGGCGCCAGCCGATCTCGTCGACGCCGTACTGCAGCAGCGGCGGCCACACCGCGCCGGCGACGGCCTGGCCCGAGGCGATCAGCGCCACCGCCGAGCCGCGGCGGCGTTCGAACCACAGGCTGACATAGGTCAAGAGCGGCGCGAACATGCAGGAGATGCCGAGCAGGCCGATCAGCAGGCCGTGCCCGATGATGAGCTCGACCAGCCCGCCCGAGGCCGACAGCGCCAGGCCCGCCGCCACCATGGTGGCGCCGAACAGCACGACACGGCGCACCCCGAACTTGCCGGCCAGCCAGCCGGCGACGATGCCGCCGAAGGCCGAGCCGATGTAGGAGACGGCCGCCACCGTCGACGGGCCGGAGCGCGCCGTCGCCAGCTCGGCCGCGATCGGCTTCATGGCGACGACCGCGACCAGCGGCGCGCCGTAGCCGATGCTCATGACGGCGAGCGCGGCCCACGCGGTGATCCACGCCGTGCGGCTGTCGAGGGCAGCGGTGTTGCTCTTCATATCGTCCGGTCCCATTCTCTGTATCTACATTGTGGGTGGACGCAACCAGGGACAATTGCATGAAGCCGCTGCTGATCGTCGGCAGTTACCTGTCGCCCTACGTGCGCAAGGTGCTGGTCTGCCTCGAGGCCAAGGATATCGCCTACGAGGTCGATCACATCGTTCCGTTCTTCGGCGACGACCGCTTCTCGAAACTGAGCCCGCTGCGCCGCATCCCGGTGCTGGTGGACGGTGATCTCGTGCTGAGCGACTCGTCGGTGATCTGCCAGTACCTCGAGGACCTCGTGCCGTCGCCGGCGCTGTTTCCCGCCGATATCCGCGACCGGGCGCGGGCGCGCTGGCTCGAGGAATTCGCCGACACGCGCATGGGCGACGTCTTCATCTGGCGCTATTTCAACCAGGTCGCCATCCGGCCGTCGGTGTGGGGCGAGAAGGGGGACCGCGAGCTGGTCGAACGCACGCTCAGGGACGAGGTCCCGGCGGTGCTCGATTACCTCGAAGCCGAGGCGCCGGCGGAAGGTTTCCGCTTCGGCGCGCTCTCCATCGGCGACATCGCCCCGGCCTGTTTCTTTCGCACCGTCGCCTTCGTGCGCTTCCAGATCGACGCCGCGCGCTGGCCGAAGTCGGCCGCCTGGATGGCCCGCACCCTGGCAACCGCGCCGTTCCAGAAACTGGCCAAGATCGAGGACGCCGTCCTGCGCGTCCCCGTGCCGCAGCAGCGCGAAGCCCTGCAGGCGCTGGGCGCCCCCATCAGCCGCGAGACCTACGCCGCCGCCTCGCCGCGTCGCGGCATCATGCCGATCCAGGGTCTTTCCGATGGCGATTGAATCAAGCCCTTCCTCCCCATTCAAATGGGGAGGTGGCGCCGTCATACGGCGTCGGAGGGGTCATGCGTCACGGACTGGGGCTTCTGACCCCTCCGTCGCGGAAGACCGCGACACCTCCCCATATGAATGGGGAGGAAAGCGATTCGATTCCCGTCGGAAAGACGCTAAGCCGCGATCGCCCTGGCCAGGCGGCCGCGGATCATCTCCTCGGCTTCGCGCACGATGCGCTCGATCAGTTCCTTGCAGGTCGGCACGTCCTGGATGAGGCCCATCACCGTGCCGGCCGACCACACGCCGTGCTCCATGTCGCCGGTCTCGTAGACCACGCGGCCCCTGGCGCCGGCCACGATCGGACCGATCTCCTGGATGGTCTTGCCCTCGTGCTCCATCTCGATCGCCTTCTTGGCGACGGAGTTGCCGTAGACGCGGCTGGTGTTGCGCAGGGTGCGGAAGATCAGCGCGGTCGCGCGCTCGTCGCTCTCGACCAGCGCCTTCTTGACGTTGGCGTGGATCGGCGCTTCCCGGGTCGCCATGAAGCGGGTGCCCATGTTGATGCCCTCGCAGCCCAGCGCCAGCGCCGCCACCAGGCCGCGCGCATCGCCGAAGCCGCCCGAGGCGAGCATCGGGATCTTGATGACGTTGGCCGCCGCCGGCAGCAGCACCAGGTTGGGGACGTCGTCCTCGCCGGGATGGCCGGCGCACTCGAAGCCGTCCATCGAGATCGCGTCGACGCCGACCTTCTCGGCCGACACGCCGTGGCGCACCGAGGTGCATTTGTGGATCACCTTGATGCCGGCATCCTTGAACTTGGGCAGGAAGGGCTTGGGGTTGTTGCCCGCCGTCTCGACGATCTTGATGCCCGAGTCGACGATGGCGTCGATGTATTCGCCGTAGGGCCGCGGCACGAGCGTCGGCAGGATGGTGAGGTTGACGCCGAACGGCTTGTCGGTCATCTCCCGGCAGCGCTCGATCTCCTTGCGCAGGTCGTCGGGCGTGGGCTGGGTGAGACCGGTGAGAATGCCGAGACCGCCGGCATTGGAGACGGCCGAGGCCAGCTCGGCGCGGCCGACCCACTGCATGCCGCCCTGCACGATCGGGTGCTTGATGCCGAACATCTCGGTGAAGCGCGTCTTGATCATCTTGGTATTTCCCCCGCGTACTGTTGGAGCCAGCATTAGCGAAATTCCACCTCCATTTCCTCCCCCGTCTTCGGGGGAGGTGTCGGCGTCACACGCCGACGGAGGGGGTCATGTTCCGCGGTGCAACCTCCGACCCCCTCCGTCCGCTTCGCGGACACCTCCCCCGAAGACGGGGGAGGGACGCTGCCGGCCAGCGCGGACGCTATGCCGCCGCGATGTCGCGGACCCGATCGGCGAGCGCCAGCGAGGCGGTGAGGCCGGGCGATTCGATGCCGTAGAGATTGATGAGGCCGGGCACGCCGTGTTCGGCCGGACCCTGGATGGCAAAGTCCTGGGCCGGCGCGCCCTGCGGCACGGTCTTGGGACGGATGCCGGCATAGCCGGGCTGCAGCGCGCCGTCCTTGAGGCCGGGCCAGTAGCGGCGCACGGCGGCATAGAACTTGTCGGCGCGGTGCGGGTCGACGTTGTAGTCGATGGCGGAAATCCATTCGACGTCGGGGCCGAACTTGGCCTGGCCGCCGAGATCGACGGTGATGTGCACGCCAAGACCGCCCGGCACGGGGACGGGATAGATCAGCCGCGAGAAGGGCGAGCGTCCGGCCAAGGTGAAATAGTTTCCCTTGGCGTAGTACGCCTTCGGTATCCGACCGGATGGCATGCCGGCGATTTTCTGCGCAAGAGCGGGAGCGTGCAGGCCGGCTGAGTTCACCACCAGTCGACAACGCAGGGCCATCGGATCGGTTCCGCCGACCTCGATCTCGACGCCCTCGTCGGTGGCGCGACCCTGCTGCACCGGACTGTGGAAGGCCAGCATCGCGCCGCGGCTCTCGGCGTCGCCCTGCAGCGCCAGCATGTAGGAGTGGCTGTCGACGATGCCGGTGCTGGGCGACAGAAGCGCCGCCGTGCAGTGCAGGTTGGGCTCCAGCGCAATCGCCTCCGAAGCACTCAGCAGGCGCATGCCTTCGACGCCATTGGCCTCGGCGCGGCCCTTGATCTCGACCAGCCGCGCGCTCTCGTCGTCGTCGGTGGCCACGATCAGCTTGCCGCAATTGCGATGCGGCACGCCGTGCTCGACACAATAGGCATAGAGCAGGTGCCGGCCGGCGACGCAGGTCCGCGCCATCAGGCTGCCCTTGGGATAATAGATGCCGGCGTGGATGACTTCGGAATTGCGCGAACTGGTCGCGGTGCCGATGCCCTCGGCCGCCTCCAGCACGATGACCTCGCGGCCGGCAAGGGCAAGGGCGCGGGCAACGGCCAGCCCGACGACGCCTGCACCAATGACAACGCAATCGACGGTTTCGAACGGGGACGAACTCATGGGCCACATGCTAGTAGAGACCGCTGTGACTAAGCCAGTAACACAACACGCCCAACCTCATCCTGAGGAGCGGCCCGGAGGGCCGCGTCTCGAAGGATGGGCTGCATACACGGTGCGTGTTTCCCACCCTTCGAGACGGCTGTGCACGGGGTTTACCCCGTGCTAATCGCGCCTCCTCAGGGTGAGGTCTTCTATTCCGCGCAATCATGAAGGGCGCGTTGGTCACCGGGGCGGGCACGCGGATCGGCCGTGCGCTGGCGCTTGCGCTGGCGGCGGACGGCTTTTTCGTCTTCGTGCATCACAATCGTTCGGCCGCCGAGGCGCGCGCCACGGTGGCCGACATCAAGGCGGCCGGCGGCGGCGCCAAGGCGGTGCGCGCCGATCTTGCCTCCGCCCGGCAGGCCGCGGCGCTGATCGGCCGCTGCCGGGCCAGGGATGTGCAGCTCACCTGTCTGGTGAACAGCGCCTCGCTGTTCAAGCTCGACCGCGCCCACACCGCGACGGCGGTCGATTTCGACCTCCACATGGCGGTGAACCTGCGCGCGCCGCTGCTGCTGTCACAGGCGCTGGCCAGGCAATTGCCGGAGGGTGAGACCGGCCTGGTCGTGAACCTGCTCGACCAGAAGCTGTTCAACCTCAATCCGGATTTCCTGAGCTACACGCTCTCCAAGGTGGGTCTCCAGGGTCTGACCAAGCTCCTGGCGCAGTCCTTCGCGCCCCGCCTGCGCGTGGCCGGCATCGCGCCCGGCCTCACGCTGCGCAGCGGCAGCCAGACCGACGCGCGCTTTGCCCAGCAGCACACGGAGAATCCGCTGGGCATCGGCGTCACTACCGACGATCTGGCGCGCGCGCTCCGCTTCATCGTGGCGACGCCGAGCTACACCGGCGACACGCTGGTCGTCGACAGCGGCGAGCATCTCATCGGCCGGCCGCGCGACATCGCTTTCGACAAGAAAAAGAAGAAGTGACATGGCCAACGACGCTGATCGCCGCATCTTCATCCGCGACTTCCGCCTGCAGGTCTCGATCGGCATTCACGATTTCGAGCAGGGCGCGCCGCAGACCGTGGTCGTGAATGCCGACCTGCTGCTGGCGCCGGCCGGCAAGGCGCACAACGACCGGATCGGCAACGTGCTGAACTACGACACCGTGCATGACGGCATCGTGGCGCTGGCCAAGGGCCGCCACTTCAACCTGCAGGAGACGCTGTGCGAGGCGATCCTCGATCTTTGCCTTGCCCAGCCCGGGGTGATCGAGGCGCGCGTCTCGACCGAGAAACCCGACGTCTACAAGGATTGCCGCGTCGGCTACGAGGCGGTGCGCCGCAGATGAGTCCGTCATTTCCCATCCCTCCCCCGTCTGCGGGGGAGGTGTCGTCGTCATATGACGACGGAGGGGGTCGGAGGCGTTAGTCATGAATTATGACCCCCTCCGTCGCGGATTACCGCGACACCTCCCCCGCAGACGGAGGAGGGCATGACCCCCTCCGTCCGCGCAGACGCGGACACCTCCCCCGAAGACGGGGGAGGGGTATGACCCACGAGCGCAAGCAGCTGCTGGGTGCCTTCGCCGCCATGGTGTTCGTCGGCGCCTCATGGGGCGCCAACGTGCCCGTCACCAAGGTGATGCTGGCCTATTTCGACCTGATCCCGATGTCGGCACTGCGTACTGCCGGAGCCACCGTCACTCTGGCGCTGGTGCTGGTGGTGGTCGAGAGCAGCCGGTCGCTGCGGATCGGCATCGGCTTCACGCGGTTCGCCCTGCTCGGCCTGATGATGAGCAGCTTCTTCTGCTTCTACACATTGGGCATCCAGTTCAGCAATCCGATCAGCGCGGCGGCCGTGCAGGTGGCGGGCCCGCTGGTCTCGGCCGTCACGGTGCGGCTGGTCACCGGCCATCGCTTCGATCCCGGTTTCGGCACGGCGCTCGGCCTCACCATGCTGGGCGGCCTCATCCTGGTGTCGGGCACCCTGGTCGGACAGACCGTCACGCTGGGCGGTGGCGAGCTCGTGGTGCTGGGGAGCAATGCGCTGTGGACCCTCTACAGCCTGAAGGCGCAGGCCTGGTTCGACCACGCGAGCCAGCTTCAGCGCAGCTACGTCGCCTCGCTGTCGGCGATGGGCTGGATGGTGGCGCTGAGTGCCATCCTGATTGCAGCCGGCTGGTCGGAATCGCCCTTCTGGATCGCCGACGGCTGGGTGTGGACGCAGTTATTCGCCGTGGCGATCTTCGCGTCGGGCCTCGGCGGCTATTTCTGGAACGTCGGCGCCTCCCGGCTCGGCGTCGCGGTGGCCTCGCTGTGGGTCAATCTCGTGCCGTTTTTCGCCGTGCTATGGTCCATGGCCTACGGCTTCCGGCCGAACGTCTATCAGATCGTCGGCGGCTTGGTGGCGCTGAGCGGAGTGGTCTATATGCAATGGCGCAGGTTGCAGACGGTGGAACGAACATGACGGCGCCCGTTCTCGAGGCCCGCAACTGCCGCTGGATTGCCGTGCCCGGCGCCGCCGATGCGCGCGGCCGGGTGAATTTTCTCGAGCTGGGCAAAGGCCTCGACTTCCAGCCGCTGCGGCTGTTCTGGCTGCATGGCGTGGCGCCCGGTCAATGGCGCGGCCGCCATGGCCATCGCCACTCACAACTCGTGTTGATCGCCGCAAACGGCAGCTGCCGGGCCCATCTCGACGACGGCACGGTCAAGCAGACGGTGACGCTCGACGATCCGGCCAGGGCGCTCTACGTCGGAACCTGGGTGTGGCACGAGCTGACCGACTTCGCACCCCAGACGGCGATCGTGATCATCGCCTCCTCGCTCTACGACGAAGCCGAGTACCTGCGCGACTACGAGGTCTTCAAGCGCGAAGCCCTCGAGCGCAGAAGAGGGGCGCACGCCCGGGGAAGCAGGGCGTGATCGTCTTTCTCGACATGAAATCGGCCTATGTCGAGCTCAAGACCGAGCTCGATGCCGCTTATACGCGCGTCATGGAGTCGGGCTGGTTCGTGCTCGGCAGGGAGGTCGAGGCCTTCGAGGCCGAGTACGCCGCCTTCTGCGGCACCAGGCACTGCGTCGGGCTCGCCAATGGCCTGGAGGCGCTCGAGCTGGTGTTGCGCGCCTGGGATCTTGGGCCCGGCGACGAGGTCATCGTGCCGTCCAATACCTATATCGCGACCTGGCTCGCGGTCACCGCGTTGGGCGCCAAGGTCGTGCCCGTGGAACCGACGCCCGCCGGTCCCAACATCGATCCCGAGCGCATTGCCGCGGCGATCACGCCGCGGACCAGGGCGATCATGCCGGTCCATCTCTATGGCGAGCCGGCCGACATGGACGCGATCAGGATGCTGGCCGACAAGCACGGGCTGAAGGTGATCGAGGACGTGGCACAGGCCCAGGGGGCAAGAGTGCGCGGCCGGCGCACCGGATCGCTGGGTCATGCCGGCGCGCACAGCTTCTTTCCGACCAAGAACATCGGCGCCTATGGCGACGGCGGCGCCGTCACCACCGACGATGCAAAGCTCGCCGAGCGGCTGCGGACCTTGCGCAACTACGGCAGCAAGGTGAAGTACGTGAACCTCGAGCGCGGCTACAATTCGCGGCTCGACGAGATGCAGGCGGCGTTCCTGCGCGTAAAGCTGAAGAGCCTCGATGGCTGGAACGAGCGGCGCCGCCGGATCGCCGCGCGCTATGACGACAGGCTGGCCGGCATTCCCGGGCTCGGCCTGCCGCGCGCCCCGCAATGGGCCGAGCCGGTGTGGCACCTCTATGTCGTGCGGGCCGACCGTCGCGCCGATCTGGTCAAGGCGCTCGACAAGGCAGGCATTGGCTCGCTGATCCACTATCCGATCCCGCCGCACCTCCAGCAGGCCTATGCCGATCTCGGGGCCGGCAAGGGTGCCTATCCGCTGGCGGAGAAACTCGCCGACACGGTGCTCAGCCTGCCGATGGGGCCGCACATGGCGCTGGAGCAGGTGGACGAGGTGGCGGCCGTCGTGCGGACAACGCTCATCAGCTAGGGTCTTTCCGATGAGAGTTGAATCGTCTTTTTTCCTCCCCAGTCTGCTGGGGAGGTGGCGCCGTCTAGCCGTTTCGCCGCCGTCGGCGGCGAAAGCGGCATAGGCCTCGGAGGAGTCAGAAGCCCCAGTCGTGACCCCTCCGTCGGCGTCAGACGCCGACACCTCCCCTTCGCGGATTCCGCGAAGGGGAGGAAAGGCTTGATCCAATAGCCGTCGAAAGACTCTAGCCGAACGGTCGACGCTCCGGATCCGGATGAATACCGTTGCGCATGCGGTCATGGCGAGCAGCCGTATCTGAGCCGCCCAACGGCGTGTAGCCCGGCGTGTAGCGGGGCGACGCGTAGGGATAGTCGTTGAATTGGCCGCACCCTGCGATGAGCCCGGCAAGCGCCGCCGTAACGACGATGCACCGGACAGGACTCATCGTGGTCTCCTCGACGACCGGCTACAGCGCGATGACTTTTGCTTCGGCCGTCGGCCCGGCCCCGCAGCTGTGGCGCGATGGTTGGCCATCGCACCTGAGCGGTGCACGAGCCGGGCCGACGGCATGATTCCGGTGAAAGTCATCGCGCTTTAGTTGCGCTCGGGGCCGCCGTGGATGCCCTGATAGTTCCGGTAATAGTCCCACTTCGACGCGTATTTGTTGTCGGACGTGGCGTACGGATTCGGGTTGGGGTAGGCGCTGGCCGGCGGATAATAGGTGCCACCGGAGTAGTAGCCTTCCGAATAAGCGGAACGCTGCGCGTAGGTGTTGCCGCTCGGATAGTACACGTCCGACCGGTAGGCTTGGTTGCGCGGATAGTAAGGCTCCTGCGCGCACCCGGCGACGGCGCCGACAAGCACCGCAGCCGTGACGATAGAGCGGACATACCTCATGGGGATCTCCTGTTCCTGTAAGGAGTAAACCCGCAATCCGGCGGACGGTTCCGTCGGCCACCGATGCCGGCGTCGGCAAAAAGGCCTGATTGCGGCAAACCTCGGACGATGTGGTAGACCTTGGCGGCGCAAGGCTCGTTCGGGGGAGGCCCAATGCCATTGAAAATCGGCGCTGTCATGTTCTTCACCACGGACTCCATGCAGCCCGCCCCGCTGGGGCGCGCGCTGGAGGAGCGCGGTTTCGAATCGCTGTGGGTGCCCGAACACACCCACATCCCGTCGTCGCGCAAGACCGCCTATCCGGCGGGCGGCGGCCTGATCCGGCCGTATTACGACATCATGGACCCGTTCCTGGCGCTCAACACGGCGGCCACGGTGACGACCAAGCTCAAGATCGGCACCGGCATCGCGCTGGTCATCCAGCGCGACCCGATCGTCACGGCCAAGGCCGTCTCGACCATCGACCAGCTCTCGGGCGGCCGCTTCCTGTTCGGCGTCGGCAACGGCTGGAACCAGGACGAGATCGAAAACCACGGCACCGAGTTCAAGACGCGCCACAAGCTGGCGCGCGAGCGCATCGAGGCGATGAAGGCCATCTGGGCGAACGAAGAACCGGAGTATCACGGCGAGTTCGTCAACTTCGACAAGATGAAGCAGTGGCCCAAGCCCAGGCAGACGCCGCATCCGCCGATCATCGTCGGCGGCAGGTTCCCGCACGCGGCACGACGGGCGATCCGCTACGGCGACGGCTGGATCCCGCGCGACGATTGGCTTGAGCGGGACGGTGCGGGTGTCATCGACCAGTTCCGCGCTTTGGCGAAGGAATCCGGTCGCGATCCCGCCAGCCTGCCGATCAGCATCTTCCGCGTGCCCGACAATATCGAGCGCCTGCGGCTGTGCGAAAAGATCGGCATCGACCGCATCGTCTTCTCCCTGCCGGCCGAGAAGGAGGACAAGATCCTGCCGATCCTCGACCGCTGGGTTGACCTGAAGCGGCAGCTCGGCGACGGGGCTGGATGAGCCTGGCCGATGGAGTCGAACGGGCGGCATTCTGGCTGACCGTCATCCTTGCAGGCGCAACTTTCTGGATTTCGCCCCGCCCGCCGATGGAAGACCTGGCCCAGCATGCAGGACAGGTCGTGCTGTGGCGCGACCTGCTGCTGGGAACGTCGAAGTGGCAGCCACTTCTCCAGGTGAACTATTTCACGCCCTATCTGCTGGGCAGTGGCCTCGCGCTGCTGCTGTCTTTCGTCATGCCGGTCGGGGCGGCACTGAAGCTGCTGCTTACGCTGTCGTATTGCGGCTTCGTCGCGGCATGCATCCTGTTGCGCCGCTGGATGGGTGGCGACCGGCGATTGGATTGGCTGTTCGTCACCGGCTTCTTTGGACTGGCCTATGCCTATGGCTTTTTTCCTTTTCTGATCGCGCTGCCGATCGCGGTTCTCTTCACGGCTCTTGCCCATCGCCATGCCGGGCGTCCGACGCCGGCTTGGGGCGCACTGCTGTGCATGACGGGTTTGGCGCTCTTCTTCGCCCATGGACTGGCCTTTCTGTTCGCCAATGCCATCGGCGTGACATTTCTTCTGCTGAGGCGGCAGTCCCTCAGGCTCCTGTCGATCGGCGCACTTCCCTACGCGGCACTCGGCCTGCTGTGCCTGGTCTATTTTTTCTCGAGTCCGCCGGGTGATCCGGCAAGTCCGCAATGGCTTGGCCTGTTCGGCGGACTGAACAATCTGCTGTTCTTTCCGTTTGGCAGTCCGGGCGTGGATTGGCTGTACACACTTCTGGTGCCGCTCCTGCTTTGTGCTCCGCTGGTGCTCGGGTGTCGCATCAATTGGCGCAACAAGGCGGCGTTTGTGCCGATATCCGTCCTGCTACTGTGGCTGGCGCTTGTGCCGGAGTCGTGGGCGGACAACTGGTTTGCCGCTTCCCGCTTTGCCGTATTCTTTCTGCCCTTTTATGCGCTGATGTTCTCAGCTCCCGAGCCGGCCGGTCGTCGGCCATGGCTCATGCTGACGGTGGCTCCTGCGCTGTGCCTTGCCTTTGTCGCGATCCATGCCGGACGCTCGATGGCCTTCTCCAGGGAAAGCCGGTCGTTCGATGACGTGCTCGCGGCGACCGAGCCCGGATATCGCGTCCGGGGGGTGGTCCTCGATGCCGCCAGCGCAGCGGCGGCCAACCCGAGGGCCTACGCCAGTTTCCCGGTCTGGTACCAGGTCGAGAAGCAAGGACTCGCCGATCCCAATTTTGCGTATTTCCCGATCCAGGTTGTGAGCTTTCGAGACAGAAGATTGGCGACCGGCGACTACCGGTATTACTTCGTCCGCCATGCCGGTCCGCTGCCGGCGAAGGTCTTTCCCGACGGTGCGTGCAACCCCGTCCTGCGGAAGTCCTCCGGGAATTGGTCAGTCTTCGAAAACTCGAATTGCTGATTTGGCTCAGGCGCCGAGGCTCGCCGGCGATACAGGGGCGAGCGGCGTTGAAAGCGCGACGGGTTGGAAATCGTGAGCCGGCAGGCCAAGCGCCTCATAGGCTTCGGGGAGGGTGTGCATGACCATCGGCTCGAGGCTGTCTCGCGACTGATACGTACCGAAAATCCGCATCATGCCGAAGACCACGCCATTTGCGACGATGGCGCGCTTCTGGCCAACCATGATCTGCGGCCGCAACCCACGCGAAACAGTCTCGGCTACGGTGACCGCCATTGAATCGACGCAACTGAAATCGAGCAGTCCGGCAGCGGGTCCGTGCCGGGCCAGGCACTCCCTGGTGGCAACATCGGACGCAACCAGATCCTGTTCGGTGAGCGTGCCGCTGAAGCGGGCGAGCCACGTCCGGTGTTTCTCGTCGTAGGCGAATGGATGAAACATGACTGGCACCCTCCCCGGGCGGCCTCCTTGAGCCATGTGGCCTCCAATAGTGGCCGAAAATCCGCCAAACCATGTACATGCGGACAGAATCGATTTCGCGGCGGCCGGCCCGTCCTCGGCCGCTAAGGCGCGATTCGAGTGAAAGTCATCGCGCTTTAGCCGGGCTGAAGCGGCAATTGGGCAGCTGAGCGCCAAAAAGGGTTGCATCCTTCCCGGCCGGCCTGCGTTGCACCTTGGCCAAATTGAGGAGATGCAACCATGCTGAAGTCTTTGATTGCCGCCGTTGGCGCTGCGTTGTTGTTGGGCGCCTGCGATTCCCCGCCGCCTCAGGCCGCCGCGCCGCCGCCACCGCCGCCGGTGGCTCAGTCCTACATGGTGTTCTTCGACTGGGACCGGTCGGACCTGTCGACCCAGGCCCTGGCCACGATCCGGCAGGCGGCTGCCTCCTACAAGGCCACCGGTAGTGCCCGTATCACGGCGACCGGCCATACCGACACCTCGGGTCCGGAAAACTACAATATGGCCCTGTCATTGCGTCGCGCGACCACGGTCAAGGGCGCGCTGGTCCGGGAAGGCGTGCCGGCCGGGTCGATCGAGACCGTGGGCCGCGGTGAAATGAACCTGCTGATCCAGACCGGCGACGGCGTGCGCGAGCCGCAGAACCGGCGTGTCGAGATCACGGGCGTACAGGTCGCGAGCATGGTGGGCGTCGGCGTCTTCAGGGATCCGGTGTCGTACTGCAAGGCCTTGAGCGACAAGTGGCGCCAGTACCGCACTTCCCAGGTCGATACCGTCGAAGCGGCGGCCATCGCCAAGTGCGAGGCCGGCAACACGGCCGAGGGCATTCCGGTGCTGGAGGACTCCCTGATCTCCGGCAAGATCCCGCTTCCGGCGCCCGGCTATCGCTGGCCCGGCAGGAGCTACGCGCCAAGCTGAGCGATCGGAAAACCGATACGGAAAGGCGGCCCTCGTGGCCGCTTTTTCTGTTTGCCGCCGCCGACCGAGACTGATCCTGGATTTTCTTAGAGCATGTTCCGTCCGGCTGAGGCGCATAAACGAGCCGCAATCTGCCGGACGGAACATGCCATTGAAGGATACTCTTCGTACGACGCGTTTCCGGACAACTGGAACCGCGGAGCGGTTCCAGTTGTCCGGAAGCCGCTCCAAGTGCTCGCCCTCGGGACCGCAGTTCGGGGAGAACGTGAGCTGCGGCCCCGAGGGGAGCGACCGGAGTGGAGTAAGACAACTCCGGTGGGGGAGAAAGCGGCTTACGCCGTCATGTGACGTTCAGTGGCCGGGAAGGCGACCGTGAAGCAGGCACCCCGCCCGGCCGGGTTGGCGCTTGCCGAAAGTTGGCCGTCGAGTTGCTGGGCAAGCGCGTTGACCACTTTCATGCCGAGCCCGCTGCCGCCCTGGTCCAGGCAAAATCCCGTCGGCAGGCCCGCGCCCTCGTCGAGGACGCAAAGCCGATGTTGCCCGAGCGCGCCGGTCGTGAAGGAGATCTTGATCGGGCCCGCGCCGTGCTTCTTGGCGTTGGTTGCGAGCTCGTTCACGACCAGGCCGATCGGCAGGATCTGCGACGTCGGCACGCTCGCCTCCATGCCCTCGACCCTGATTTCAGTTGCCAGCAGACCCGAGAGCTCGCCGCAAAGCCTGCGCAGGTAGGCCAGAACCGGCGCATGGTCGGCGGCTTCATCGACGGAAAAATGTCGATGGGCGCGGGCCACGGCCAACACGCGATTGGCGGCGGTCGTCAGGGCCTGTGTTGTCGCTATTCCATCGACGGCTTTGCTCTGCAGGTGCAGCAGGCTGGCAACGAACTGCAGGCTGTTCATGACGCGGTGATCGATTTCGCCGGCCAGGATCCTGGCCTGCGCAGCGGCCCGGCGGGCCGTCCGGCGCTGTTCCAGCAGATCCATCACGATGGCCGCCAGCGACTTGAGATGGGCGATCTGCCGCTCGTCGACCTGGCGGGGCTGGCGGTCGATCACGCACAGCGATCCCAGGTCGTGCCCGTCATGGGTATGCAACGGCGCACTGACAAAGAAGCCGAGATCGAGGCCGCGGCGAAACCGCGGCTCGATGGTCGAGGCGTAGATGCCCGGCGCCCAGCTGATTTCCGTCGGCGCGAAACCGTGGTGCGACTTGAACCACAGACGGTTGCCGTCGAGGAAGCTGATGATCGAGATCGGTGCGTCGAAGAGATCCGCCGCCAGTGCCGTGATGCGGTCGAACGCCGGCTCCGGCGGGGTATCGAGGATCTCGTAGCGTTCCACGATCGCCGGCGGCCGGGCCTCGTTGTCCGTGCAGGCAGCCGTCACCGATGCAAACGTTCGGCGGCTGTAACCCTTTGCGGGCTCCACTATGTGCAGCATGGTTCGCGCCCCTCGTCGGTGCCGCGAATATCGCCCCTCACACGGTGTGCAGCACCTCGCGAACACTAGGCAGCGGGGTGTTGTTGGTCTGTTCGCTATTGACCACATCCGGAATTCGCCGGTGGGTCTTTCGGCTCAAACGTTTGGCCGCCAAAGCGCTAGTCGCGCAGCACGACGCTCAGCAGGGAGCTGTGGATCTCCATGTGGCCGTTGTAGCTGATGAAGCCCAACTTCCTGAATTTGTTCATGAAATGACTGACTCGCGGGCGCGTCGTGCCGATGATCTCGGCCAGCGTCTCCTGGCTGATGCGGTGCGTAATCGGTTGCGGCCCGCCGTCCTTGCCGAAATTCGCCAGGAGGAGCAGCGTGCGTGCCAGCCGCTGTTCGCTCGAATTGAAAAGCTGGTCGACCAGGTCCTCCTCGACGCGGCTGTTGCGGGTCAACAGATGGGCCATGAACAGCTCGCCGAAGGCGGGCTCGTCGTGCAGGACGCGGATCATCTCGGTCTTGCCGACCCGCATGACTTCGCTTTCGACCATGGCCCGGGCCGTCGACAGGCGCAGCGGTTGGCCGTTCAGGCAGCCCTCGCCGAAGAACTCGCCCGGTCCCAGCATCGCGATCACCGCTTCCTTGCCCTGCTTGGACGCAACCACGATCTTGATCTTGCCCTTCTGGACATAGAAGACGGCATCCGCCGGGCTAGCCTGCAGGAAGATTACGTCGCCCTCGCGATAGTCGGACACGGTCCGGCCGCGGCTCACCGTGGCGAGGAATGCCTTGGGGTCGAAGGTGATTTGAGTTTTCTTGGCCATGAGCGCCCCCGAGAACGCTGAATTGCGCAGGCCCAATGTACGCCATCGGACACTGCTTCGCCTCCCCCCGGATCGCACATTTGGGGTGTTTAATTGGGGACAGACGAAAGACACCTACCCGGCCTAGTGTGCGCGTGGAGCAGTCCACGAAATCCGGGGGCGACACGACGCGGTACCTCTCCGAGGGCAGCGAACCTAGGGGCACAAGACTATGATCAAATCAACGTTATCGATTATCGCCGCGGCACTCTTGCTGGGGGCCTGCAGTTCACCGCCGCCCCAGGTAGCAGCACCGCCGCCACCGCCGCCGGTGGCTGCTCCCACCTTCATGGTCTTCTTCGATTGGGATCGGTCGAACCTGTCGCCCCAGGCGATGAGTACGCTGCAGCAGGCCGCCGCGGCCTTCAAGGCCAGGGGTAACGTCCAGGTGACCGCCACCGGCCACACCGACACGTCGGGTCCGGAGGGCTACAACATGGCGCTGTCGCTGCGTCGCGCCAACGCCGTCAAGGACGGCTTGGTCCAGCAGGGCGTGCCGCCAGCGTCGATCGTCACGGCCGGCCGTGGCGAGTCCAATCTGCTCGTCCAGACCGGCGACGGCGTGCGCGAGCCGCAGAACCGGCGAGTCGAAATTGTCGTCGGCGGCCAGGCGATGTCCGGCATCTTTTCGGACCCGCGGGCCTACTGCAAGGCTCTGAGCGACAAGTGGCGCCAGTTCCGCACCTCGCAGGTCGATACCGTCGAAGCCGTCGCCATCGCCAAGTGCGAGGCTGGTGACTATGCGACCGGCATCCCGATTCTCGAGGACGCCCATATCACGAACAAGATTCCGCTCCCGGCGCCCGGCTACCGCTGGCCCGGCCGGCCGATCACCTGAGCGATCGCAAATAACCGATGCGGAAAAGGCGGCCCTCGGGGCCGCCTTTTTTGTCGTGCGCCCGTAGGTCGAGACCTACAGCGCGATGACTTTTGCTTCAGCCGTCGGCCCGGCTCCCGCAGCTGTGGCGCGATGGTTGGCCATCGCGCCTGAGCGGTGCACTACAGCGCGATGACCATAGTCATCGCGCTGCGGCCGGGCCGACGGCGCGATTCGAGGGAAAGTCATCGCGCTTTAGGTCTGCGGCACGCTGGCTTGGTGCTTGGCCTGTCCCTGGAGCGCCCGCGTCTCGAGAAGCGCAGCGGTAGTCAGGACGACGACGAGCGAACCGAACAGCAGAGCCGCCACCACGGCCAGATTTTGCCATGTCACCATTGTGGCTCCTCCACAGAATGGCAACGGCACCTTGAAGCCGATGTTCCCGACCGTACCGCCGTAACATTCCATCTCCCGTCACGTTGCCTTCCTACTGGTCCGACCGGCGATCCCCGCGGGTGCGGACTCCGTTTGAACTGAGGAAGGCAACCCATGTCTCATTTCCGTCTAACCGCGCCTGTCATGCGTTCCCTGGCGATTGCGTCCCTGATGGGCGCCGCCTTGATCGCGGGTCCGGCGATCGCACAGACCAACACGTCAAAGCCTCCGGCCGCCGCGGCCGCCACCAGCAGCAAGCCCGAGACCGTCGAGCAGCGCATCGTCTCGCTCAAGGCGTCGCTCAAGGTCACGCCCGATCAGGAGAAGAAGTGGGACGCCGTCGCCACGGCGATGCGCGAGAATGCCGGCGCCATGGAAAAGCTGATCAAGGCCAAGAACTCCCAGGACCCCAACAAGTTGAGCGCGGTCGATGACCTGAAGATCTATCAGGAATTCAGCCAGGCCCAACTCGACGGGCTCAAGAACCTGATCCCCGACTTCAAGGCGCTCTACGACTCGATGTCGGCCGACCAGAAGGCGAACGCCGACCAGGTGTTCCAGAAGTACGGCCCCCAGGGTTCCGCGAAGCAGGGTTAACCCACGGATAGCAACCAGGAGGTTCAATCATGATCGCCATCAAGAATCCGAAAACTGCGGCAGCGATCGTGTTGGGCGCGCTCGTCGCGTTCGCCACGATCGCCGGCCCCGCCAGCGCGCGCTGGTATAACAACGATCGATACGATAACGGCTGGAACAACGGCTGGCGCGGTAACCACCAGTACAACAACGGCTACTATTACCGCGAGCCGCCGGTCGTCTACTCGACGCCCTATCGGGGCGGCTACTACTATCCGCCCCCGATCATCTACGACAACACGCCGGGCTTCACGATCCGCATCCAGTAACGCTGCGCTACGAAACGGAAACGGCGGGCACGAAGGTGCCCGCCGTTTTCTTTGCTGTCGCCGGGCTTAGTCGGCCGCCTTCGCCATCGGCTCCAGCGCCTCCAGCACCTTGGGTGGCGACATCGGCAGGCTGTAGAAGCGGATGCCAAGTGCGTTGTGCAGTGCGTTGCCGACGGCCGCCATCACCGGGACAAGCGGCACCTCGCCGACGCCGCGCACTCCCTGCGGGTGCTTGGGATTTGGCACCTCGATCATCACCGCGTCGAGCATCGGCAGGTCCGAGGTCACAGGCATGCGATAGTCGAGGAAGCCGGCGTTATCGAGCTTGCCGTTCTTGTCGTAGATGTACTCCTCGCTGAGCGCCCAGCCGATGCCCTGGGCGGCGCCGCCCTGGATCTGGCCTTCGACGTAGTCGGGATGGATGGCGCGGCCGACGTCCTGGAAGGACGTGTAACGCGTCACCCAGACGCGGCCGGTATCGGGATCGACCTCGACGTCGCAGATATGTGTGGAGAAGCCGCCCTCGGAGCCCGTGGTGTTGAGCGCCACGCCGGCGCCGATCGGCCCGCCGGTCTCGCTCGCCTTGGCGGCAATCTGCGCGAGCGACAGCGGTTCGAACTTGCCGGCATTGTCGCCGGCCGGCTTGGCGTAGCCGTTGTCCCAAGTCACAGCATCCGGCTCGATCTTCCAGATTTTGGCGGCACGTTGGCAGAGTTGCTTGATCACATTGTCGGCCGATTGCGTTACCACAATCGCCGATGCGAACGTGACGCGGCTGCCGCCGGTCAGGTTCGAGAAGCCGATCGAGTTGGTGTCGCCGATCAGCACCTGCACCTTGCTGTGGTCGATGCCCAGGATCTCCGCCGCGATGTTGGCGGTCGAGGCGCGGCTGCCGCCGATGTCGGGATGGCCGGTGGTGACGACTACTGTGCCGTCCTCGTTGATGTTCATCTGCGCCGTCGATTCGCCGCCGGCGTTGAACCAGTAACCCGAGGCCACGCCGCGGCCCTGGTTGGGCTTGAGCGGCGCCTTGTAGTGCGGATGGGCCATCGCCGTGCGCAGCGTCTCCTGGTAGCCCATCACCGGGTAGACTGGACCGTGCACCGCCTTGGTGCCTTGCTTGGCGGCGTTCTTCAGGCGCAACTCGAGCGGATCCATCTTCAGCTTCTCGGCGATCTCGTCGAGCACGCACTCGACGGCATAAGCGCCGATCGGCGCGCCGGGGGCGCGATAGGCTGCCACCTTGGAGCGGTTCGAGACCACGTCGAAGCCGACGGTGTGGGCGTTGGCGATATCGTAGGGCCCGAAGGCGCAGCCTGCCGCGCCGCGGATCGGCGAGCCGGGGAAGCAGCCGGCCTGCAGCCAGTAGGTGCCCTGGCCGGCGACGATCGTGCCGTCCTTCTTGGCGCCGATCTTGACCTTGCTGACTGAGCCCGAGGTCGGGCCCGAGGCGCGCATCACCTCCTCGCGCGACATCACCATCTTGACCGGTCGGCCCGACTTCTTTGCCAGGATCAGCGCCAGCGGCTCGAGATAGATGATGGTCTTGCCGCCGAAGCCACCGCCGATCTCTGCGGGGATGGCGAGGATGTCGCTCTGCTGCATGCCCGTCAGGAGGGCGGACATGGCGCGGACCATGAACTGGCCCTGGCTCGAACTCCAGATCTTGGCCTTGCCGTCGGTCACGCTGACCAGGCAGGCATGCGGCTCGATATAGCCCTGGTGTACGGCCTCGGTCTTGAAGCTGCGCTCGACGATCACGTCGGCTTCCTTGAAGCCGGCCTCGACGTCACCCTTCTTGTGCTCGAGCGTGCCGGCAATGTTGGAAGGCTTGTCCTGGAACTTGACATGGTCGAACAGTGGCGTCGCGCCGGGCTTCATCGCGTCCTCGACGTCGATGGCAAAGGGCAGCACCTCGTACTCGACCTTGATCAGCTTGCAGGCCTCGGCCGCGATGTCCTGGCTGGTGGCGGCGACGGCCGCGACGGGATGGCCATGGAACAGCACGCGCTCGCGCGCCAGGACGTTGCGGGACATCCAGCGCATGTCCTGGATGCCGAGCATCACCGGACCTTTGGCGATCGGGAATTCGACGATGTCCTTGGAGGTCACGACCGCCTTGACGCCGGGGAAAGCCTCGGCCGCCGAGGTGTCGATCGACTTGATCTTCGCGTGCGGGTGGGGCGAGCGCAGCACCTTGCCCCAGATCATGCCCGGCATGTTGGCGTCGGCGGCGTAGGCCGCCCGCCCCGTGACCTTGTCCGCGCCGTCCGGCCGGGGGGTGCGCTTGCCGATCCACTTGTTGTCGGGGTTGTCGGTGGTCATGGGGCTGGGTCCTGTCGGTTTGGTGGGCGTTTCGCAGGCCGATCAAGGTCGGTCGTGCGGCGAAGATCACTGTCGGGCACAGCGTAGGGCAGGGGATGGCCCGGCGGCAAGGCGGTCTGTCGGGCCGGCGGGCGGTCCCGAACGTCACTCGTAGGCGGCAAAGGTGCGGCCGCTGCCGCGATGGAAGTGGAGCGTGAGCTTCTTGACGTTGCATACGTTCACGCCGCGCCACACCACCCGCGAGGCGTCGAAGGCGAAGGCGCCCCTGACGTCCTGGGTGCATTCGGCGGCAAAGGGCATGAGCTTGACCTTGCGCGCCTCGCCGCCCTGGAGGGCCGGCGGCGGCAGGAAATTGTCGCCCCAGTAGTCCACGCCAGGTGGCGAGAGGGCGAGTTCGACCAGCGCATACTCGGTCCCGTTGACCAGCAGGAGCTCGATGTCGCCCTGGGCCAGTGCGTTGGTGGCGAGCAGCGAGAGGGCGACGGACAATGACGGGCGCAACATTAAGTGGATCCTTTCGCAGCGAGCCGCCGACCGTAGCCTGCTTTCGCGCACCCGACTGCGCGCGAGTTGAACCGGCGCGAAGATCACATGGGACGCGCCGGCAGGTTCGGATTGACGACTTTCCGCGCGCTTTCCGCACCCGTCACCGGCAGACCCCTCGGGTCGAGCAATCCGACCTGCACCAAGACGCCGGCCTGGTCCCAATAGATGTGCTCATGCGAAATCTTGCCGCCCTTGAAGCCAACGACGACGACAACGGCCATTTCAACGGGCTTTCCGGTCGGCGCAACGCCGGGCAGAAGCCAATCGATGACGGTAGTGTGCGTAAAGCTGATGGCCAGTTCTTCCACGATCTGGGTGTCGCCGACGGTTCGCGAGACGCCGACCATCTTCACATCGGGCGGGAAGAACTTGCCGACGAGATGGTCGCGATAAAATGCCCGCACGCCCTCGCGGTCGACGCCACCGGCCATGGTTGGAACGTGATTGAGATGTGGGTTGTCGTTCATGGTCGCCATGGTGGTTTCCAGATCGCCGGCCAACTCGGCACCGACATGTTTCTGGAACAGATCGATCATCGCCTGCTGGCTAACAGTGTATCCTCCTTGAGCCCGGGCATCGGCCTTGAACCACCCCGCGACGACTGCAGTCGACAACGCGACGGTTGCGGACATGCGCGCCAATAGCCTGCGTCTTTGAAACATCGGATCCTCCTGAAATACGTGTCTTCTTCGGCCTGCTGTCAGGACAATCACCCTCGCGACGGCGCCTTCCAGATGCCGCGCTCCTGCATCATCCGGATCTGCCGGTCGATCACATCGCGCTTGTACTCGGCATGCTTGGCGGGAATCTTGTCGGCATAGAGATTCTTGGGGTAGATCGGCTTTTCGTAGATGATCTGTGCCAGCTCCGATCGGATGTCCTTGGTCCAGTTCGTCACCTGGGAACTTTGCCGATGGTGCCGCAGCGCCTCGATGTTGATCGGCCCGGCGACGAAGGTCGAGCCGTTGGTGTCGCGCTGCTTGCCGACGAGCATGCCGCGATAGTCGACGATCATCGACTGGCCGCCCCCGGCGTCGATCGGAGTCTCGGCGTCCGGGTGGAGGTGATAGCCGCCGATGTTCGGTGCGACGATGAACATGTTGTTTTCGAGCGCGCGTGCCCGGTTGGTGATTTCGAAGAAGTCGTTCTCGGTGAACGGCGCCGGCAGCGAGGCCCGATACACCACCTCGGCGCCGTTCAGCGCCAGGCCGCGGCCGTTCTCGGGGTAGCTGCCCTCCATCGCCATCATGACCCCCAGGCGGCCGATGGCGGTGTCGACGACCGGCCAGAAGGCCTGCAGCGTGCGGCCGTATTTTTCAACCCACCAGTCGAAGATGTCGTGGGGTGAGACCGAACGCTCGCAGGGCAGGAGCGCCGACAGCTTGTGGTGCTTCAGGATGACGGCGCCATCGGGATCGATGACAAACCCGACGTTGAAGAAGCGGTCCGGCCAGTCCTCGTGGCGCGCCTTGGCCTGGGCCATGATGAACACGCCCCACTTGCGCGCCAGCCGGCCGAGGCGCTCGGTCTCGGGGCCGGGAATGTCGATGGCGCAAGTGCGCGCGAAGTCGGCGTGATCGACGTCGAGGACTTCGTCGTTGAAGCCCTGCAGCGCGCCCTCGGGGATGGCGATCAGCCGAACGGGAATGTCGAGGTTCGACAGCCAGTAGGCCGCATGCGTGAGGCTTTCCAGATGCTCGAGATTCTTCCCGATATCCTCGCGCCGGCGAATGCCCCAGAAGCTGGGGATCAGCCCGACCGCGGTATAGGGTTCGATCATGGTCGTATCCTCCTGCGCGTACAGGCTATTGCGCCATGCCCTCGACGAAGAAGATGCGGGACTTCGAGGTCTTGTCTTCGATTGCCCAGATCTCCTGCATGGCGGGCGATGCACGCCAGGCTTTGGCTTTCGCCAGGCTGTCGAACCCGATGATGATCATGCGCCGGGGTGGCGTTCCGTCGGACGCGGTGATGTTGTCGGTCCGCGCGACGAACTTGCCGCCGAAGGCAGCCGTCGCCGGCCCGCCTTTGGGACCGATCGCGCTGTATCCGGCGGGGTCGGTGATGCTGCTGACGTCGATGACGGCATAGGTCGGCGGTGTGGCCTGGGCATGAAGCCCCTGAACCGCGACTGCACCAACTGCGATGCCCGCAAGTAGCGTCAGTACCGTCTTGAGTTTGGTTGTCACAAGGCCCCTCTTGTTCAATTGCGAGCTGACCATACCAAGAAACTCGATTTCTCCCAGCCCATGCGCCGCCATCGCTGGCCGCGCACTGCAAATTGTGTTGGGTCGCGTTGACGTTGGCACTTTCCGACGTGTTGAAGCGAACTGGCATCCCCGGTCGGTTCCGACCACGCATCAAGCCGGCAAGCGATAGAAGAAGAATGCAGCGAGGGGCGTCAGCTCTTGAGCCCCAGCCGCTCGCCGCGATAGGCGCCGCTCATGACGCGCTCCCACCAGCCGCGGTTGTCGAGGAACCAGCGTACGGTCTGGCGCAGCCCCTCGTCGAAGCCGTGGCGCGGTCGCCAGCCGAGTTCGGTCCTGATCTTGCCGGCGTCGATGGCGTAGCGCGCGTCGTGGCCGGGCCGGTCGGTGACGAACTCGATCAGTTTCTCGTGCGGCCGGCTGACGCTGGTGGGCAGCATCTCGTCGAGCAGCCGGCAGATGGCGCGCACCACGTCGATGTTCGTGCGCTCGCTGTCGCCGCCGACGTTGTAGGTCTCGCCCGGCCGGCCCTTCTGCAGCACCAGGACGAGCGCCTCGGCATGGTCCTCGACATGCAGCCAGTCGCGCACGTTCTCGCCTTTTCCATAGACCGGCAGCTTCTCGCCGCGCAGCGCGCGGATGATGACCAGCGGAATCAGCTTCTCGGGAAAGTGATAGGGGCCGTAGTTGTTCGAACAGTTGGTGGCCAGCGTCGGCAGGCCGTAGGTGTGGTGCCAGGCGCGCACCAGATGGTCCGACGCGGCCTTTGACGCGGAGTAGGGCGAGTTGGGCGCGTAAGGCGTGGTCTCGCTGAATTTGCCGCCCCCCTCCGCAGCCGGACCCAGAGAGCCATAAACCTCGTCGGTCGAGATGTGCTGGAAGCGAAATTTGCCGCGCGCATCCGCGTCGAGCGTGCGCCAGTAGGCCAGCACGGCCTCGAGCAGCGTGTAGGTGCCGCCGACATTGGTCGCGATGAAGGGCGCGGCGCCGTCGATCGAGCGGTCGACATGGCTTTCGGCTGCGAGATGCAGCACGGCGTCGGGCCGAACCTCGTGGAAGATCGTGTCGAGCGCGGAGCGGTCGCAGATGTCGGTATTGTAGTGGCGATGCCGGTTGCTCGCGCCGGCTTCGGCCAACGACTCGAGGTTGCCGGCGTAGGTGAGCTTGTCGAGGTTGGCCACCGACCAGTCGGTGGTGCGCACGACGTGGCGGACCACCGCCGAGCCGATGAATCCCGCGCCGCCGGTGACCAGGAGCTTCATGACCCCCTCCGCCCGCTCCGCGGGCACCTCCCCCGAAGACGGGGGAGGGACGAGCTTCTTTCCCTCCCCCGTCTTCGGGGGAGGTGTCGCCGTCTTACGGTGACGGAGGGGGTCAGATCAATGATGCAAAATCTGGCCGAGGAAGAGCTTGGTGCGCTCGTTCTTCGGATGGGCGAAGAACTCCTCGGGCTCGTTCTGCTCGACGATTTCGCCGCGGTCCATGAAGATCACGCGGTCGGCAACGGCGCGGGCGAAGCCCATCTCGTGCGTCACCACCAGCATGGTCATGCCCTCGCCCGCCAGCTCGACCATGACGTCGAGCACTTCCTTGACCATCTCGGGATCGAGCGCCGAGGTCGGCTCGTCGAACAGCATGATCTTGGGGCGCATGCACAGCGCGCGCGCGATCGCCACGCGCTGCTGCTGGCCGCCCGAGAGCTGGCCGGGATACTTCAGCGCCTGCTCGGGAATTCGCACGCGCTGGAGCAGCGACATGGCGATTTCCTCGGCATCCTTCTTGGGCATCTTCTTCACCCAGATCGGCGCCAGGGTGAGGTTGTCGAGGATGGTGAGATGGGGGAACAGGTTGAACGACTGGAACACCATGCCGACTTCGCGGCGGATCGCCTCGATGTTCTTGACGTCGTTGGAGAGCGTCACGCCGTCGACGATGATGTCGCCCGCCTGATGCTCCTCCAGCCGGTTGATGCAGCGGATCAGCGTCGACTTGCCCGAGCCCGACGGACCGCAGACGACGATCTTTTCGCCTTCCTTGACGTCGAGATTGATGTCGGAGAGCACATGGAACTGCCCGAACCACTTGTTCACGGCCTTGAGCGTGATCAATGACGGTCTGCCGGAAAGATCGTGGGTGGTCTTGGAGGCCATCAGCGGTGCGTTCCCTTGTTGAGTTCGACCTCGAGATACTTCGAATAGCGCGACATCGAGTAGCAGAAGCAGAAATAGACGAAGGCTGCGAACAGGTAGACCTCGCCGGGGAAGCCGGCCCAGGCGGGATCGACCAGTGCTGCGTTGGCGGTGTTGAGGAAGTCGAAGATGCCGATGATCAGCACCAGCGAGGTATCCTTGAAGAAGCCGATGAAGGTGTTGATGAGCGGCGGGATCACAACCCTCAGAGCCTGGGGCAGGATGATGAACAGGGTCTTCTGCACGTAGTTCAGCCCCATCGCGTCAGCCGCCTCGAACTGCCCCTTGGGCAGCGACTGCAGGCCGCCGCGGACGATCTCGGCGATGTAGGCGCCGGCGAACAGGATGACGGCGACCTGGGCGCGCAGGAACTTGTCGAACGTGGTGCCGGAAGGCAGGAACAGCGGCAGCATGACCGAGGCCATGATCAAAAGGCTGATCAGCGGCACGCCGCGGATCAGCTCGATGAAGCCCACGCACAGGCCCTTGATCAGCGGCAGGTTGGAGCGCCGGCCGAGCGCCAGCAGGACGCCGTAGGGGAAGGCGAAAGCAAGGCCATAGGTGGCGAGGATTATCGTCACCGGCAGACCACCCCACAGGCCGGTCTCGACGTAGCTGAGCGGCGCGATGGCCAGGCTCCAGGCCGGCAGCACGCCGGCGAAGCGCAGAACCAGGCCGACCGCGCCGATCGCCGCCAGGGCGCGCCAGCCGTTGATCTCGATCGGCTGGGCTACAGCGGCGGTGCGCAGGATCATGCCCAGCCCGCCAACCGCCAGCGCCACGAACAGCATCAGGCTGAGCGGGATGTGGATCTGACCGAACATCAGCAGGAAGGTGACGAAGCTGCCGATGCCCCAGATCAGGATCAGGCGGGCATTCCACATCCGCCGATCGGAACTCAGGATCAGCATCGCGAGCATCGCGACGATGGCCAGCAGCGGCCGCCATTGCTGCTCGTAGGGGAACGAGCCGAAGAAGATGTAGCGGTACTTCTCGTGGATCAGTGCCCAGCAGGCGCCGTGGCCGTGGCAGGCCTGGCCGGTCGGAGCGGTGAAGACCGCTGTGAGGACCGCCCAGTTGAGGAACCAGGACAGCAGCCAGAGCACTGCGATGATCAGCACCACGGTGGTGATGCCGTTGCCCCAGCTCGAGAACAGGTTCTTGCGTATCCAGCCGAGCGCACCGGTCTCGAGGACGGGAGGCTTGAGTTGCCGGCGTTCGCCGACGGGCAATGCGTCGGTCATGGCTCAGCGCTCCCTCAAGGCGATGCGCTTGTTGTACCAGTTCATGAAGGCCGAGATCGACAGGCTGACGCTGAGATAGGCCGCCATGATGATCAGGATGTTCTCGATCGCCTGGCCGGTCTGGTTGATGGTGACGTTGATCGACGCCACCAGGTCGGGATAGCCGATGGCGATGGCCAGCGAGCTGTTCTTGGTGATGTTGAGATACTGGCTGGTCATCGGCGGCACGATCACGCGCATCGCCTGCGGCAGCAGCACCAGCCGCATGACCTGGCCGCGCGACAGGCCGATCGCCATCGCCGCCTCGCTCTGGCCCTTGTGCAGCGCCAGGATGCCCGAGCGCACGATCTCGGCCACGAACGCCGAGGTGTAGAGCACGAGGCCGAGCAGCAGGGCGGTGAACTCGGGCTGGATTACCGTGCCGCCTTCGAAATTGAAGCCCCGCAGCGCCGGCCAGCTCATGTGGTGCGGCGCGCCGCCGGCAAGCCAGATCACCAGCGGTACGCCGAGCATGACGCCGAAGCCCGCCGAAATCGACGGGAAGGGCTGGCCGGTGGCGTCCTGGCGCTTCCTTGCCCAGCGGTGCAGCACGATCGCGCCGGCGATGCCGACCAGCAGGCCGACGCCCATCCATTTGTAAATCGGATCGGCGATCGGCACCGGAAAATAGAGGCCGCGGTTGGACAGGAACAGCGAACCGAAGAACATGCTGATGGCCTGCCTCGGGCCGGGGAAGGCTTCGCTGATGAGCTTGTAGATCAGGAACAGCCAGAGCAGCAGCGGCACGTTGCGGAAGACCTCGACGTACCATTCGCAGATCTTGGCGAGCAGCCAGTTGGGCGAGAGGCGCCCGACGCCGAGCAGCGTGCCCAAGGTTGTGGCGAGCAGGATGCCGATGACCGCCACCCTCAGCGTATTGAGCATGCCGACCAGAATGGCGCGGGAGTAGGTGCTGGCCGGCGAGTAGGCGATCATCGAATCGCCGATCTCGAAGCCCGCCTCGCGGTCGAGATAGTCGAAGCCGGTGGCGATTTTCTGGCGCTGGAGATTGTCGATGGTATTGCTGACGAGGAACCAGGCGAGCAGGCCGACGAGACCGACCACCACGATCTGGAAGGCCCAACCGCGGATGACCGGATCGTTCCAGGGCGCCACCCTCACGCGCGGCGCGGCGCCGAGTGCCTCGACTGCCATACGCTAATCTCCCCGTCTGCCGCGGTTAGCCCGCATGCCCCCGCCGCCCTTTGCTATTGCCGTCAGTGTAGGAGGGAATCCCGCACTTGCAACCGACCAAACCTCTTGCCTCCCCGGTCTTGCAAGCAGCAGGCCAAATGCAAACCGCCGCCCTTTCGGGCGGCGGCGCGCATTTGTTCGATACTCGGCCGGACCCGGAGGTCCGCGAGCGCCCGATCAACGAATGGGAGGCGCGTACTGCAGGCCGCCCTTGGTCCACAGTTCGTTCTGGCCACGGGCGATCTTGATCGCCGAGCCCATGCCGACATTGCGGTCGAAGATTTCGCCGTAGTTACCGACCTGCTTGACGATGTTGTAGACCCACTTCTCGTCGAGACCCAGCGCCTTGCCCATGCCGGGCGTGGTGCCGAGGATGCGCTTGATCACCGGGTTGTCGCTCTTCAGCATTTCGTCGACGGTCTTCGACGAGATGCCGTACTCCTCGGCCTCGACCATGGCGAACTGCGTCCAGCGCACGACGTCGGCGAACTGGTTGTCGCCGTGGCGCACCACCGGCCCCAGCGGCTCCTTGGAGATGATCTCCGGCAGAATGATGTAGTCTTCCGGCTTCGGCGCATTGGCGACACGGGTCGCGTAGAGGGCCGAGGCATCCGTGGTGTAGACGTCGCAGCGGCCCGAGAAGAACGCGGCGCGCACTTCATCGACCTTCTCGATGACCACCGGCTTGAAGGTCATCTTGTTGGCGCGGAAATAGTCGGCGAGGTTGAGCTCGGTCGTGGTGCCCGGGGCGACGCAGACTGTGGCGCCGTTCAGTTCCTTGGCGCTCTTCACGCCGAGCTTCTTGTTCACCATGAAGCCCTGGCCGTCGTAGTAGGTGACGCCGACAAAGTCGAAGCCGAGCGCGGTGTCGCGCGTCAGCGTCCAGGTCGTGTTGTTGGACAGCATGTCGACTTCGCCCGACTGCAACGCCGTGAAGCGCTGCTGGGCGGTGAGCGGCACGTACTTGACCTTATCGGCATCGCCGAGGATGGCAGCCGCAACGCCGCGGCAGATGTCGACGTTGAGACCGGTCCACTTGCCCTGGCTGTCGGGTTGGTTGAACCCGGCCGTGCCCGTGCCGACGCCGCAAAGCAGCGCCCCGCGCGCCTTGATGGCGTCGAGATCCTTGCCGGCATGCGCGGTACCTGCGACGCCGACCAATGTTGCCGCGGCGACGCCAGCGGCCATTAATTTGTTGTACATGCGGTTGTTCCCTCGTGGTTGCCCCTGTCGCCCCGTCGGCCACCTAAAGCGTGGCTGTTGAGGGGCGAGATGGCGATTCCTAGGCGATCAGTGGGCTCGGCGCAACGCCGAGCTGTTCGGCGCAACGCCGGGCTTCCCGGCACAGCGCCGTTTCGTCCGGTCGGCGGGACCTAGAGGCGGTCGGGATTGCCGGCCGAGAACGGATTTCGGCTCCAACCTTCGCCACCCTGCACGTTTTGGTAGCGCTCACGAGGGCTGGCGTCGGCCCTCTTGCTCTGCGCGGCGTCCCGCACATCCTGCTGCCATTGGCGGAAGGCGACCAGCGCGCCGGCGTACAGGGCGCTGTTCATGGTGCCCTCCGAGATATAAGGCGCCGGATCGACGAACACGCCGTTGACGATCGTGGAGAAATGCAGGTGTGGGCCGGTCGACCGGCCGGTCGAGCCGACATAGCCGATCACGTCGCCCTTGCGCACATGGCTGCCCGGACCGACGCCTGCCTGGAAGCGCGACATGTGGGCGTAAAGCGTCTCAAGACTGTCGGCGTGGCTGATCTTCACCGTGCGGCCATAGTTGAAGTACAGGCCCTGGTGGTTGATTACGCCATCGGCCGCGGCATAGATCGGCTCGCCGGTCTTGCCTTCGAAGTCGATGCCGTTGTGGTAGCCGCCACCGGCGCGGCCGTAGTAGCGGCGCCTGCCGAACGGCGAGGAAATGCGCGAGTCAGGCTTGGGCGCGGCGAACGCCGTGCCGCCCAGGCGCTTGCCCTCGTTGTCGAACCAGCCTTCCGGCTGGTCGGGCGGCGCAAACCACCAGTAGCCCTGTTTGCTCGTGCCCTCGCCGATGCTGGCGTAGAGCAGCCGCGTCGAGCCGTCGACGGTGCGGCCCTGGAACATCTCGAACTTGCCGGAGGCCTTCGGCGCGAAGCCGGCAAAGGCCTGCGTCAGGTCCTTGAGGATCGGTTGGTTGGCGCCGCCGGGCATCGACTTGAAGGCAGCGTCTGGGGTTGCGGCCTTCACCAGTTTGACCGTGCCCGGCACCACGGCACGGGCGCCGGCGCCGATCGACGGCGCGGTGTTGGGGACGGTCGAGCGTTCGTCATCGGGCCCGGGTGCCGCGGCGGCGGGCTCCGGCCTGACGGCCTGGACCTGTGCCGGGGCTTGCGGGGAGGCGGCGGCCGCCGGAGTGGCAGCGGCGGAAGCGGCTTGCTCCTGCTGATTGTGTTCGGACAGCCATTTGGCGTTGAGCTGATCGGCCTGGGAATCCTGGGCGGGCGCCTTGGGCGCCCGGAGCTGGCTCTTGCTGGGCGGTTTGACCTGGGCAATCGAGGCCGTGGCGCCAAAAAGCTGGAGGGTGGAAACCGCGACGGTGGCGGCAACAAGGCCACACAAAGTTCGCCAGCGGTCGGCGCGCATGTCGCGCGTCGTCGTGAACGCCATCAGCTTCTCCCACGCTCCATTGAACCAGAAAACTCAAACGCTTGAGGCTGTTGGCGAACTCACCGGCTGCCCTGCCGACGCCCCACGCCTTGGCCTCGCCGGGGATACTGGCTATCGACTATCCACAAGTCCAACAAAAAGTGGCAAAAATGCAACAGTCCCGTGGCAGAGCTAATCGTCTGTAGGCGAACGATATTCAGCCTCAGGAGCGCTTGCGGTCGTGAAACGCCGCAGGGGACAAAAGCGTCTTGTGGGCTGCATTGCGAAGGATCGGATAGCGCGCCAGGAGGCCGGCGGCCTCGGCCATTTCCTCGACATCGTTGAACGTTGGAACCCCCGCTGCCTCCATGGTGGCGAACCACTCCGCCTTGCCCGGCAGGGTGCCCATCATGCTGTGCATCACGGGCAGGCGGGCCGTCGCGGCCAGTTCGGCCAGACGGGCGATCACCGGTCCGGCCTCCACCATGAAGGGCACGACATGGATCATCAGGACCATGTCGTAGGATTGGGCGGCATGAGTCATCGCAGCCTCGAAGGTCGCGCCGAAGCGATCCTCGCGGGCGTCGGCCAACAGGTCGAGCGGATTGGCGACCGAAGCTTCCGCCGGCAACTGCTGGCGCAGCACCTCGGCCATGGCTTTGGGCAGGGCACCGAGCTCGAGCCCCTCGAGCGCGGCGCGGTCGGCGCAGATCACGCCCGGGCCGCCCGAGTTGGACAGGATCAGCGTCCGCCTGCCCAAACCCTGCGGGAAGCGGCCGAATGCCTTGGCCGCCACCAGCAGGCGGCGCAGGCTCTCCACCCGCACGATGCCGCACGAGGCACAGAAGGCGTCGATGGCTGCATCGTCGTTGGCCACGGCGCCGGTATGGGCTGCGGCCGCCCTTCCGCCGACGTCGGTGCGTCCGCCGAACAGGGCGATCACCGGTTTGCGCGCCGCGACGGTCCGGGCGACGGCACGGAAGCGCTCGTGGTCGTCGATCGATTCGACGTAGAGGAGGGCGGCGCCGATCTCCGGCCGGTCGCCCAACCAGGCAAGATAATCCTCGACGCCGAGATGAACGGCATTGCCGACGGATACCACCGAGCAAAGCGGCAGGCCGCGTGCATTGGCCTTGTCGATGAATTCTTCGGCGAGGGCGCCGGACTGGGAAATGAAGGCAAGGCCATTGTTGGCGCCAGCCGCCGCGCCCCCCTTCGTTCCTGGCGGCAGGTCGCGCAGGAAGGTGGCGGCAAAGCGCCAAGCCGGGTCGAGATGGATGATACCGGCGCAGTTGGGGCCGGCGACCGTGAGGCCGCGTTCGGCGGCGAGCTTCAGCAGCGTCTCGTTGCGCGCGGCGCCCACGGGGCCGGCTTCGGCGAAGCCGCCGGGCAGGATCAGAAGGTTGCGGATGCCGCGGTCGGCCGCTTCCCGGCAGGCGTCGATAATGGCGTCGGGACGGATCACGATCACCGCCAGATCGACCGGCGGATCGATGGCGCCGATCGAGGTCACCGACTCGTAACCGAAGATCGTGCCGCCTCGGGCATTGACCGGGACGACGCGGCCGCCATATCCGGCAAGGCGCAGCATCTGCATGATGGCGCCGCCCGACGAGGTGGCGCGCTCGCCCGCGCCAACGACGGCGATGCTGCGTGGCGCGAAGAACGGTGTGAGGTCACGGCTCATGCTGCGCCGTTGCAGCACAGGCGCAGAGGGAGAACAAGGTGGCCGATCCGATCGAACTTCTCATCCAGGGCCGCGCCCACGACCTCGGCGGCGGCTTTTCGGTGCGCCGCGTGCTGCCCAGCGCCAAGCGCCGCATGGTCGGCCCCTTCGTCTTCTTCGATCATTTCGGCCCCGTGGACGTGCCGCCGGGCGGCGACGGCATGGAGGTGCGGCCGCATCCGCATATCGGCCTCGCCACCGTCAGCTACCTGTTCGACGGCGGCATCTTCCATCGCGACAGCCTGGGCTATGGCCAGGCGATCCGGCCGGGTGACGTCAACTGGATGACGGCCGGCAGCGGCATCGTCCACAGTGAGCGTACCGAGGCCGAAATGCGCCGCACCGGCTTTCGCATGCACGGCGTTCAGACCTGGGTGGCGCTGCCCAAGGCGCACGAGGAGACAGCGCCGGCCTTCGAGCATGTCGAGGCGGCCAAGCTGCCGGCGTGGCACGAGGGCACGGCGTCGCTCAGGTTGATCGTCGGCAGCTATGGCCGCCGCATCGCGCCGACCACGCATTTCTCGCCGATCTTCTACGTCGCCGTGGAGATGGCGGCGGGCGCCAAGATCGTCGTGTCGCCCGAACATGCCGAGCGGGCGGCTTACGTCGCCGAGGGCGAGGCCGCGATCGGCGACCGCGTGCTGGTCGTCGGTAATCTTGCCGTCCTAGTACCAGGCCAGCCGGTCGAGATCGTGGCCGGCCTCGGCAGCGCCAAGGTGATGCTGTGCGGCGGCGCCACCATGGACGGACCGCGCCACATCTGGTGGAACTTCGTGTCGTCGTCCAAGGAGCGCATCGAACAGGCCAAGTCGGACTGGCGCGACGGCCGCTTCGCCAGGGTGCCCGGCGATCCGGAATTCATCCCGCTGCCGGATAAATAGGCACGGGCGGTTCACGCCGCGGCTGGCGGTGTCCAGCTCGTCTCTTCGTCGAGCGGATAGACGGGACGCGGCAGTTTCGTCCAGGTGAAGTTCGCCAGCACCGGCGACGTCAGGCCTGGGCAGTCGACCTCGTAGATCTGTTCGGGTTTGAAGAACTCATCGAAGCCGCCGCGGAAATGACCGCGGCTCTTGACCACGACGACTCTTGCGGCGGCGATGTCGAGGCCGAACATCTCGAACTGGCGCGGGTCCATGCACTGGCAGCGGTGGCTGATCACCACGATCTGGATGCCGCCGAGGTCGAGCAGGACCGACGGACCCATGTCGGCGGAGACGTCCCGGAGCACGCCGCGGCGGCCGACATACTTGCCGTCCGACAATTTCAGGACCTTGGCCTCGCAATCGTAGGGCAGGGAGAATTCGTGCTTCTCCTGCGTGTTGAACGACGCGGTGAAGATGGCGCCCTCGCCGAGCTGGTGCGCCTGGCCTGCCAGTGCGGCATCGTTGAAGACGCCGAAGATGACGTGCTGGACGCCGGCGCTCTTCAGCGCCCGCAACAGGTAGGTGGTGTTGCCGCGGGCGCCGCCGCCGGGGTTGTCGGCGACGTCGGCCAGGATGATCGGCTTGCGCCGCCGATCGCGGCTGACCGAGGCGGCCAGCTGGACGGCGTCGCCGAGCGACGTCATCGCCTTCTTGAAGCGCTCCTTCATGCCCCAGGCGCGCTTGGCGATGTCGAGCGATAGCGCAGCGGCCGCCTCGGGCCTGCCGTTGCGCGCGGTGACCACGGCGGTGAGGCCGTTCTTGGGCGAGTCGGAATAGGCAAAGCCCGCCATCACCGAGACGTTCATGATATCGCCGCCAACCTTCGTCTGGCCGTACCTGATCAGGTCGGCATAAGGCCCGCGCGAGGTCAAAAGCGTGATTGCCGGCGGCACGAGCGGCAGCTTCACCATGGTCACTGCGGTCCTGGCGCCGGCCAGGCATTCGCGCAGGTGTTCGGCGGCCTCGACGCCGCGCTCGCGGATGTCGTTGTGCGGGTTCTCGAGATAGCCCACGAACACCGAGACATTGTCGGTCATGCGCCGCGATACGTTGGCATGCAGGTCGAACACCGCCACCACCGGCACGTCGGGGCCGACGATGCCCCGGATCAACTCGAACAGGTCGCCGTCGGGATCGTCGGTGCCCTCGGCCAGCGCAGCGCCATGGCACGCCACGAAGACGCCGTCGACCGGCAGGACCGACCTGAGGCCGGCGCCGATCTCGGCCAGGAACTCCTTGAAGAAATTGGCTTCGACGGGGCCGCCGGGCTGGGCCAGCGCGACGCGCAGCGGCACCGGAGTCCACGGGCCGGTCCTGTCCATTTCGGCGAAGAAGCCCGGCAGGTCGGGCAGGGTGATCGACGCCACCGAGCGTGCTTCGGTGATGATGCGGTTGCCGCGGATGTCGACGTCCTGCTCGAAATCCGCCGCCGTGCTGACCGGCGAGAAGCGGTTGCACTCGATGGCAAAGCCGAGAATGGCGATTCGCGGATTCTCCCTGGACACGGATGCCTCCTAGCGGTGACGCGCGAGGAAGGCGTCAACCAGCGTATTGAAGGTAGTGGCTTGCTCGAAATAGGGCGAGTGGCCGGCATCGGCAATGGTTTGCGACGTGCCGGACGGCAGGGTTGCGGCGATGGCGGGGGCCAGGAAGGGCGGGAAGACCACGTCTTCGGCGCCGGCGATCAGGAGCGTTGGCACGCGGAAGTCCTTGAAATCGGCGAGCTTGCGCGTGGCAGTACGGCGCAGCCCGGCGCGGACCTTGTCCTTGTCGAGTGTGCCCGCCAGTTCGTCGATGCTGCGATAGAGCAGATGCAGCGCCGGGAAGCGCGCAGCGCCGCCGGCACCCATCGCGGGGTGGATACCCTTGGCGACCCCGTCCTTGATCTTGGCTTCGGCGTCCTTCGCCCAGGCGTCGTACCGCCCGCCGCCCGAGGGATCGCTGCTGCGCCGATCGATCGTGCCCGAGGTTGAGCTGAGCACCAGCGCCTTGACGCGCGTGAGATGGCCGAGCGTGTACTCCAACATTGTCCAGCCGCCCATCGACTGGCCGACCAGCCGCACGTCGGGCAATTTCAGGTGATCGATCAGGGCGGCAAGATCGTCGGCATAGTCGGCGGGGTCGGGGCCGGCGGCCACGGCGTCGGACGGGGCGAAGCCGCGATGGGCGAAGGCCACGCAGGTGTAGCGCGGCGCGAAGTGCGCGACCTGCTGCCACCAGCTCAGGTGATTGCCGCCCAGGCCGTGGGCGAAGACCAGCGCCGGCCCGCTGCCCGAGACTTCGTAGTAGAGATTGCCGAACGGCCGTTTCAGTCTGCCGACAGTCCGCTGCATGCCGTCGTCCTCTTCAGAAGAGGACCAGCCTAGTGCCCGCGACGCCGAGCGGCCAGCGGCCGGCGGCGAACAGACGAAACTTGCTTTCGAAGGGCGAGGTCAAAGGGTTTTCCCGTGTGTCCCCGAGTTTTCCCCGAATAGACTAAGCTTGCAAAAGATAGTGTTTAAGCCATTATGGGAAGGCAATGGAAAAGACGGGTAATTCCCCGGGTTTTCCCCCTTCTGTGTCCCCCGTGTGTCCCCGGCCAAGCGGACCCATCGGCCCAGCCCTTGCGGAGGCTCCTATGCCCAAGCTCACCAAGCGATTCGTTGACGCCCTGAAGCCCGTCGAGCGCGACACGCTCTATCGCGACGATGATCTGGCCGGCTTCGCACTGAGGGCCAAACCTTCGGGCGTGCAGACGTGGGTCGTGCAGTACCGAAATTCGGCCGGCAGGACTCGAAAGCTCGCCTTGGGGCGGGTTGGGGTGCTGACACCCGACGAAGCGCGCCAGCGGGCTCGCAAAGCCCTTGGGCGCGTGGC
>CAMDCE010000051.1 GCA_945889625.1 Asaia bogorensis
TCGTCGAGGAAGGCCTGCTGCAGCGGATGCGGCTTGGCGGCGCTGCCAAGTCCTTCGATCGTGGTCACGTCGCGGCCGGCGACCGTGCCGACCTCGCGGGTGCAGGCGTAGGCGGGCTCGCCGTCGACCAGCACCATGCAGCAGCCGCACTGTTCCAGCCCGCAGCCATAGCGCGTGCCCGTGAGGCCGAGATGATTGCGCAGGACCTCCAGCAAAGACGCCGTATGCGGCGCGCCGACCTGCCGCGCCTGGCCGTTCACCTTGAATGCAATGTCCATTGGCGGATCTCCCTGCCGCCGATCATAGCCGATCTTTCGCCGCCATCGAGGCGGGTGTCGCGTGCCCCGCTCGCCCGCGTTTGCCGAATCGGCCGACGCCGCGGCACCGGCGACGGCAAGCGGAACGTGTCGAAGTTCGGCGTCCTGCAGGTCTGGCCCAAGCAGGGCGCGAACTGGAAGCTGCTGGCGCGGCAAGCCTTCAAGGTCTAACGCCGAGGCGGAAGCGAACTTCCTAGGTTGCGCAGTCCGGAGCTTCGTGATCGAGACGTCGGGTCGCCGCCGCTCAGCGCCGGCCGACAAGCATCAGGAAGAGCACACCGATTATGGCACCGACAATCGCATAGACGACGGTGATGACGAGGCGCCAGCGCTTGCGGCGCCGGCGCACGGCGCGCTCGTGATCCTGGCGGCTGATGCCCTCCGGAATGTCGGGCGCGTAGATCGAGCGGCGATAGACGTACTTGGTGCTGCTACGCCAGCCGATCGCACCGGCAGCGACGCCGAACACCAGCATGGTGATCGCCAAAAGCGGATTCATCGTGAAATACCCAAATCCCAGCTCCCCAGCACGGGGATATAAGGACTAAGGCGCGGCGCTTTGCCAGCGCATCATCTTGCTTCTGCGGTGCAAGATTCACGGTGCCTATCCGGAACCGACTTCGGCATTGGCCCGAACCGGCGCCTACAGCGCGATGACTTTTGCTTCAGCCGCTGGCCCGGCTCCCGCAGCTATGGCGCGATGGTTGGCCATCGCGCCCGAGCGGCGCACCTGCCGGCCCGACGGCGCGATAGAGGATGGGCAAAGCCCATCCGCTCGAGTGAAAGTCATCGCGCTTTAGATCCTGCTCTTCGCCAGCGCCGCCTTCAGATCGTCGATCTCGCGCTGGAGCGCTGCGGCTTTCTGCTGCAGTTCGCGATTGTCGGTACCCTGCTGCTGCAGCGCCGCCTGGCGCTGGCGCAGATAATCGACCTGCGCCCGCCGCAGGCTCGATTCACCCGGCGAGAGCTGGCCCTGGCCGGCCTGGCGATTGATCTGGTCGGCGAGCCGGTCGAGTTCGGTGCGCTGGGCGGCGAGCCTGGCGCGCAACGACTGCTCCTGGACCTTTGCGTCGGCGATCTGATCCTGGAGGCGCTGGTTCTCGGCCTTGGCCGCCTCGACCTGGCGCTGCTTTTCCTGGGCTTCGGTCTGCCGCTCCTCGACCCGGCGCTGGTATTGGCCGCTGTTGATGCCGGACTGGACGCAGGAAATGTTGTCGCTGAGCGGGTTGCCGGTGCAGGGGCCGGTGGCGCAGCCGGCCGCGCCGAGGACCAGCGCGCCGAACAGGCCGGCCTTCACCGCCGTCCCCGTCGTCGATTGGATCCATTGGAGCTTCATCGTCGCGATCCTACTTCGAGACCGCCGCCGCCCTGACGTTGCTCGCACGGATCTCAGCCGGCACGGTGCCGTAGATCTGCAGCAGGCGGTCGTAAGTGTCCTTCAGCGAATCGCGCTGTTGCTGCAGTTGCTGGATCTGTTGTGCGAGCCGCGCGGCTTGCGGATCGGTCTTCATGGCATTGAGTTGGGAGTCGAGGCCATCGAGCTGTTGCTTGATGTTGGCCTCGTTGTTGTTCGCCGAGGCCAGCGCCTTCTGGAACTGCTCCTTGCTGATCGCGCGGTTCCTGTAGTCCTCGTTCAGCCTGGCGACTTTCGCCTCCTGCTCCCTGAGGATCACCCGGGCCGATCCATTGACCTGATTGTAATAGGTCAGCGTGTTGTTGGCGCTTTGCGTCACGGCGCTGGCGCGCGCCTCGGCATTCGAGTAGCTGCGAGCGCGCGCGTTCATATACGAGCCATAGCCGTAGCCGATCGCCCCGCCGGCAAGGCCGCCGGCTGCCGCGCCGATCAGGGCGCCGGCCGCGGCGTTGCGACCGCCGAGCAGGGCGCCGAGCAGCGCGCCTGCGACGGCGCCGGCAATGGCGCCGGTCACGGCGCTGTCGGACTTGCGCTGCTCCTCGGTCTTCTTGCGCAGATCCCGTTCCGCCGCCGTCAGGCTCGCGGGGTCCTCCTGGCCGTCGCTCGTGACGCAGGCGCCCAACATCATGGACAGGATCGCCACGACCGCCGTCGCGTGCCAAATGGGACGCATGGTCATCGTAGGCTGGCTCATGAAAATTTCCCTGCCGGCGCGCACTTTTGGCCCCCGATGCGCGCCGCCTTCATCCTAGAGCGGCTTCCGCTCAAATGGAACCGCGTCCCGGTTCCATTTGAGCGGAAACGCATTGCGCCAAGCGTCTCCTTCGTCGGCATAGTCCGCCCGGCTGAGGCGCGTTTACGCGCCTCAGCCGGGCGGACTATGCCTTAGGGCAGGAATGAAACCGCCTCAAATGGGCAATTTCAGGGTGTCGGGTCCACGCCTATGCCCGGTTCGAAACGCGGACCTCGGCCGGCACGGTGCCGTAGATCTGCAGCAGCCGGTCGTAGGTGCCCTTCAGCGAATCGCGCTGTTGCTGCAACTGCTCGATCTGCTGGCTGAGCTGCGCTGCCTGCGGGTCGGTCTTCATCGAGTTGAGCTGGGCGTCGATGCCGGTAAGCTGCTCCTTGAGGCTGGCCTCGTTGTTGTCGGCCGAAGCCAGCTGGGCCTGGAACTGCTCCTTGCTGATGGCGCGGCTCTTGTAGGCGTCGTTCAGCTTGGCGATCTTCGCCTCCTGCTCGGCGAGGATCGTCCGCGCCGACGCGTTGACCTGATTGTAATAGGTGAGCGTTTCGTTGGCGCTCTTCGTGACCGCCGCAGCGCGCACCTCGGCGCTGGAATATTCGCGGGCCCGCGCATTCATGTACGAGCCGTAACCATAGCCGACCGCTCCGCCGGCGATGCCGCCGGCCGCCGCGCCGTACAGCGCGCCGCTCCAGCCACCGATCAGGTAACCGATCACCGCGCCGGCGACGGCGCCGCCGGCGGCGCCGGTCACGGCGCTGTCGGCCTTGCGCTGGTCCTCGGTCTTGGTCCGCAAGTCCCTTTCCGCCGCCGTCAGGGTCGCAGGATTCTCCTGCTGCTCGGTCACGCAGGCGCCGAGCGCCATCGACAACGCCACCACAACAGCCGTCACGCGCCAAAAGGGACGCAGTCCCATCGTCATGTCGCTCATGATGTCTCCCCCGAAAGGCGCGCCTAGCCCCCTACCCGCGCCGTGCCGCATCCTACGTCACCGACCGCTTACGGCAACGGCAATTTCAGGGCGTGAGCCAGGGCCGCGGCCCGACAACCGCGCGCAGGATTTTTGCAGTGTCGCGCCGTCGGCCGTCGCGAAAGGCCGTGGCATCGGCCAGCGTGGCGTCGACCCCCGCCCGATCGTAGTCGCGGCCGCGCGCCACGAGGTCGGCTTTCAGCACCTCGGCCTGGGCCTTGACGTCATCGGCGCGGAAATCCGAACCGAGCTGCTGGACCAGGTCGGCGTAGACGGTGGCCCAGATCTCGAACTTCGGCTTCTGCTCGTCGAGCTTGGCCTTGGCCTGCTTGGCGAGATCGCCCTGGATGCCCGGCTTGCCGGCGTCGATTCCCAGCTTGTGCAATTGGTCGAAATTGGTCGCCGTCAGGGCGATGTTGCTGCGAATGATCAGCGCACCGGACAGCAGGCTCTTGATGGCACGGGCCTGCAGCTCGTTGCGCTGGCGAACCTCGGTGTTGAACTGCTCGATCACTGCCTGGAGCTGGGCCTTTTCCGCCGGCGTGGCGGCCTGCTTGAGCAGGCCTTCGAGGAGTTGCAGCGGATTCTTGCCGGCGACCGACGTCTCGGTGCGGCGCGCCTCGTCCCATTCCTTCTGCAGTGCCGCCGCCTGCTCGGTCTGGTTCAGCGCCGTGGCACTCACCACGATGCGAAAGCCGAAGGTCGGCAGACGCATCTCGCCCTTGCTGGTCTGTTCGTAGACGGGAAACTCGGTACGCGCCGAGGCCCGTATCGACTCGCGCGGCGTCATGTAGGATCCGCCGCGCACCACAATGCCGCCGAGCTGACCGTGCAGCCGACCGACGCGGTTGAGGCGGAACGGCTCGAGCATGATCTCCTCGGCGTTGCCCAGCATGTCGTACAGGCCGAGTGGATTGGGCTTGAGACTGCCGATCGGCTTGCGCTGGCCGGCCGACGATTCGGGGCCGGCGAACCAGACATACTCCGACAGGTTGGCGCTGGTCGGCACAAAGGTGGGATTGCCGCGCTCGGCATCCGACACCGCGAGACCGCCGCGCGCGGCGAACTCCCACTCGACTTCCGACGGCAGGCGCACGAAGCCCGGCCGGCCGCCCGACTTGGGCAGCGCATCGAGCCGCTCGGCATACAGCCACTTGTTGAGACGGCGCGTGAAGTCGATGGCGTCGTACCAGCTCACGCCCGAGACCGGCAGGGCGGCCCGGTCCCGGGGCACGGGCTTGCACTCGCCGTTGCCCATCACCGACTCATACTGCTCGACCGTGACCTCGTACTTGCCGATCAGATAGTAGCGCTGGCCATCGGCGGCAAAGAAGCCGCCGGCGATGAAGTCGCCGTGCAGGTAGCCGACATAGGTCGTGGGATCGTCGGCGCTGCCGAGCGTCACCAGCCGGTCCTCGAGCTGGTTGCCCTTGCCGGCCTGGCGCGGCGGGCCGGTGACAACCCGGCGGAGCGCAATGGCGCCCTTGCACGGCAGCGGCAACACGACGTCGTCGGGCTTGGCTGCCGGGTTCCAGTCGTCCTTGTCCCAGGCGATCGCCGATGGTGCTGCGGGCGAAGCGGCGGTTGGAGCGGTGGGCGGCGTCGCCGGCGGTCGCGGCGCTTGCGCCAACGCGGCAACCGGAAGAAGAGCGCCGCCGAGCAGGATGGCGAACAGTCCCCTACTCCGCATGAAGCACCTCCGCGGGGCTGACCGACAGCAGCGTCCGCCCGACCCAGGCCACCACCGCACCGACGATCGCCAGTGTCGCCAGCAACGCGGCGACAAAATGTTCGAAGCCCAATCGACAGACATCGGCGTTGATCGGCAGGAAGGCGGCAAAGCGCGTGTTCGCCACCCAGGCGACGACAAAGAACAGCACAGTCGACAGCACGAAGCCGGCGCCGGCGATGGTCAGCCCCTGGGCCAGCGGAAACAACAGGAGCGCGCGGCGGCCCGCCCCCATCAGGCGGATCAGGCTCAAGAGCTTGCGCTGCTGGGCGATGCTGCCAAGCAGGCTTGCCGCCAGCGACACCCCGTAACCCAGGCTGCCGATGCCGGCGATCAGCGCGAACACCGCGTCCAGGCTGCGATTGAGGCCGAGGATACCGGCCACGTCGTCGGCCTTGGAATAGACGTTGAAGCCGGCGGCGGCGAGGCGGTGGTCGAGCGCCGGCACGTCCTCGATCGAGCGGGCGTACATGCGGACATTCTCCGGCGTGTCGGCGCGGTCCGCCAGCGGTTTGCCGGCGATGTTCGCCTCCGGCACCTCATAGCCGTCGAGGAAGGCCTCCAGCCTGAACAAGGTGTCGACCGGGACATAGGCGCGGTCGCCGGTGGCGAAGCGGCGGTCGACGACGTGCACCACCGTGAAGTCGAAGGTGATCTGCTCGGGCCCGCGGTCGGTGGTGCGGCGGTTGCGCCCCGTGACCTGGTCGCCGGTTTTTGCCTTGAGCCGCCCGGCAAGCGCGCCGGACAGCGCGATCTGGCCGGGCTGCAGGACCATGCCGGCGGGCAGCAACGGATCGCCCGGCCCGCTCGGCAGCACGCCGGAACCTGCGGTCACCGGTTCGGGCCCGGGGCCGACCAGCTCGAAGCGGGCGGCGATGGTGCGCGTCGCCGGCACGACGAAGGCCACTTCCGGCCAGCTGCGGTATTTGTCGATGTCGGATTGCTGCAGCACGTAGTTGCCGCGCAGCACGATCTCGCGATTGGTCGGATCGTCACGCAAGGCGGCGAGGAGTGCGGCGATCACCCCGAACTTGAAGCCGTAGAGCAGCAGCAGCGGTCCCAGGACCGCGGCGAGGCCGGTGCTGGTGAAGAGCAGCAGGGTGCGCTGACGCCACAGCGCCTTCAGCCCGAGAAGGAAGAGGTTCACGCCACTTCCTCGCGCGGCGGCCGGGAGCCGTCGTCGATCGTGGCACTGACGACGCCGTCCTGGGCGCTGGCGGCGATCTCGACGATCTCGAAGTCGAGTTCCTGGGCGAGCGCCAGATCGTGGGTGATCACCAGCACCGCCGAATTGAGCGCCATGGCGATATCGAGACAGGTGCCGAGCGTGCGCCGCGCCGCCTCGGGGTCGAGCGCGGCGGTGGGCTCGTCGGCGAACAGGAACTGCGGCTTGTGGGCGAGCGCGCGCGCCACCGCCACCCGCTGGCGCTGGCCGACCGAGAGTGCGCTGGGCATGGTCGAGAACGGCGCGGTGATGCCGAGCTCGTCGAGCAGGGCCTGGGCGAAGGCGCGGTCATCGATGCCGGCCAGCTTCTGGGCCAGCAGGATATTCTCGCCGATCGTCAGGAACGGCAGCAACAGGCCGGTCTGCAGCACGTAGCCGAAGTAGCGGGCGCGGATGGCGGCCGCACGATCGCGCCGATCGCCGGTCAAGCCCCCGAGGTCGATCGTCTCGCCGTCCTCGCCCACCAGCAGGAAGCTCTCGGCCGAGCGCGGCCGGCCGGCCAGCGCCAGCAGGTCCATGGCGGTGGTCTTGCCGCTGCCGCTTGGCCCCACGATCGCCTTGCGCATGCCGGGCCCGAGGCTGAGCGCGGCGATATCGAGATGAAAGGTGCGCTCGCCGTCCTCGAGAGTCTGGGCGACGCCATGGGCGCACAGCCAGGTCATGGTTCAGGTCCTGCGGCTCAGGGCAGCTGTGACAGCGGGAATGCCGTGACCTTCTCGCCCTCGGGCGCACCACGATTGAGCGGGACCCAGTTGTCGGGCGTGTTGTGCCACTCCTCGAAGAATCTCAGCTTGCGCTGCAGGTCGATGCGGATCTCCTGCTGGCGCGCCGCGCCCATCTGCACCCACATCTGCGAGTCGATCGACAGGATCGGGCTTGCCTGGGCGTAGGGCAATCCTTCGAGGAATTCGCCCAATGCCGCGCCCAGGGTCTCGGGCCGGAGGTTCACCGGCCGGCTCGGATCGCGCGCCACGGAGGCGATCGCAAGGCGCAGTTGCGAGAAGAACTGCGTCGGATCGACGGTCGATCGCTCACCGGCTTCGACGATGCGCTTGGCCACTTCGTGCATGGTCGCGAGCTGGTTCTTGGTGAGGAACAGACGAATCTCGGTCGCCTCCTTGGTCGGGTCGCCGAGATCGCGATCGGACAGGTAGGCTTCGAACATGTCCGGTGCGCGGCTGCCCTCGCGGCGGCCGAGATAGGCAAGCTGCATGGCGTAGAAGTTGCGCTCGATGGCGTCGCGGATCGGATTGCCGGTCGGCGCCGGCCGGTTGGTGTCGCCCGCCGCCAGCGCCTCGGTCCGGGCGATGATGCCGTCGGCCATGGAGTCGAGGCCCTGGGTAAAGCGGTCCAGCGCACCATCGGCGACATTGAAGTATGAACTGCCTTCGCCGCTGCGCGACAGCGTCTGGTACTGTCCGCGGGCGCTGGCGTGGTCGCTGGCGCCCTCGGCCGTCAGCAGGTGCAGGACGGTGATGGCGATGCCGTCTTCCGCCGCCTTGCGCTGGATCTGCGCCGGTCCCAACCCCGGCGCGCGCAGCGTCTGACGGCTTTCGGGCAGCAGCGGTCCGGCGTCGGTCAGCAGAATGACGAACTTGGCGTCGAAGTCCTTCCAGTCTCCGGTCGAGATCGCCTCGTAGACGCCGCCCAGCGAATCCTCGTTGAAGCCCTTGGTCGGCACCGGCGATTCCTTGACGTCGGCGATGGCCTTCACGAACGCCGCCGCCGTGCTCTCCTTGCCGAGCTTGAGGAAGGTCTTGACGTGATATTCGACGCCCGGCGTGTTGTCGGCCAGGCTCTGACGAAAGCCGATCAGGCCGAAGCGCATGTTCTGGCCGGCCGGCGTGCGATCGAGCCTTGCCTGCACGCGCGTCATGGCCTCCCTGACCTTTTCGATGTAGGGGCCCATCGACGTCGTGGTGTCGATGACGAACACGACGCCCACCCGCATGTCGGCCAGGCTGCGCTTGCGGTCGGGCGGCGGAGGCGGCGGCTGGTCGATCTTCGACAGCGAGGCGACCTGGAGAATCCGGCCATCGACCCTCTGGGGCAGGCGCTTGTCGGCCACCGACAGGATGGGGAAGAAATAGAAGTTCTGCCTTATATCGGGTGGTGTCTCGGGCTCGATCGCCAGCACCGAGCCGTCGCCCGGCCGGCCGGCGGAGGCTTCGGCGCGCAACTGCGCCAGCTTCTCGCGCGGATTGGCGTTCTGGATCACCGCGTCGATCGCCTCGGGCGACTTGAACAGCAGCGAGCGCTCGCGGTTCGCCCGGTTGCTGTTGAACACCGCGACGATGGTCTGCTTCCACTCGATCAGCTTGTCGGCCTTCACGAAGCCGGAGGCGGCGCCGATCGTCTTGCCGACCTCGACGAAATCGCCCGACTTGCCGTAGACGTAAAGCACGGAGAAGGCCGGCATCGGCGCACCGCCCTGGTCGGCGGCGGCCGGGAAGAGGGTCGCATCGGGCCGCACGATGACCCGCTTGAACAGCGTCTTCTTGCCCTCCATCAGCTCGGGCTGGCGCCCCTGCGCGGCGGCCCAGCCACCGCCCAGCGCCACGAACAGGCCGAGCGCCAGAACGCCCGCCAGCAACCTGCCCAAGCCTTGCTTAATCATCGCCTGCCTCCACGGCCCGAAACGATCCTACCCTGCCCTCAGTTGCAATACTGTGCGAGAGTGGACGTCCGGAGCTGTTCGTCGATACCGTCGACCGGCTGCGCGAGCTTCTCACAGAGCCCCTGCTTCTCGGACGGTGCCTCGCGCGAGCCGCTCTCGGTCGCCCGCTTGTACCATTCGGCGGCCGTCGAGGGGTTGGCCTGCTTTATTTCGCCGCGGTCGGCGCGAAAATAGCGCGGATCGTACAATTTTCCGATCTCGAGCTGCGCGCTCGCCGAGCCGCGCGTTGCCGCGAAATCCATGGCGCGGAAGCCGAAGTCGCGCAGCCCGGCATCGTCGCTGTCGATCAGGCGACGGCCGCCGTCGAGGATCTGGCCGGGGTCGCCGTCGGATTGCATCATCTGCCTGAGCTGCTGGTGCAGGCGCTGGAGATCATTGGGCGGCGGAACGACCACCGCCGGCTTGGGCCATGGCCAGGGCCACAGATTGAAATGCCAGTAGGCGCCGGCTCCGGCGGCCACCACCAACAGCAGCACCGCCAGCACCCACCACAGCGTGCGACTCTCGGGTGGCCGCGGCGGTATGGCCGGCGGGGGTTCGAGCACCACCGGCGTGTGAACCGGCTCGGGCTCCTCGGGCTTTTCGGCCGGGAGCGGCGGCGGCTCCTCGGCAACGGCGGCCGGTTTGGTGCGCGCGACAAAGATCGATCGTCCGATTCCTCCCGAGGAGGGCGGGATGTCGGACCACGCTACGTCGCCGGCAAAATCGGCTGAAACGATCCCGACACGGAGGCGTTGGTCGTCGTCGAGATGGTTGACGATGTCGGGGCCGACATGGATCAACGTGCGGCCCTCCTGGCGCTCGACCCTGGTCGGCTGCAGCGGCTGGGGATCGGCGCGCCAGCCGCCGTCGCGGGCAAGATAGCGCGGGTCGGCGCCGACCTTCTGGATGGTCAGGAGCAGAGGTTCGACATTGAGCGCGTAACCGATCTCGATGATCGCATGGCCTGGCCGGCCATGGACGCCACTCGCCTTGATGTACGACACCCAGGCCTCCTACAGCACGATGACTTTTGCGTCAGCCGTCGGCCCGGCTCCCGCAGCTATGGCGCGATGGTTGGCCATCGCGCCTGAGCGGTGCACGAGCCGGGCCGACGGCGCGATTCGAGTGAAAGTCATCGCGCTTTGATCGTCAGACCGGGACCCGAAGGTCGGTCAGGATGCGGCCCAGCCGGTCGTTCTGCTCGATATCGACGGTGAGGCCGGCCAGGCTCTTGGCGTTGTCCTCGATGACCCGATAGAACGCGTTGGCCCAATCGTCGAAGAAGTCCTCGAAATAGGTCGGCGGGCCCGCGCTCCATCCCTCGGTGCCGTAGCTCACCGCACGCGGCGCGAAGACCGGCCGGCTGGCGCCGTCGACCGAGACGGTCGGGCGTTCTGCCACCGGCGCCTCGCCGAAGCCCATTTCGGACACCAGGCGGTTGACGAACCTTTCGCCGATCATCGCGGCCTTGGCGATCCTCTGCTCGCTCTGTTCGGTTACCGACACGCGGGCAATCGCTTTTTCCATGCCGCGCTCCAGCCCGGCCCGCCGGGCGAGTGCCAGCAGTTCCGCGGATATCTCGGCCAGGAGGTCGCGTCCGATGCCGAGCAGACGCACGAGTTGGGGGTTGTCGACCGATGCCGCCATGCTGCCTTCCCAGCAGCGCATTATTTCCCGCGCCGCGCGACGCTCGAAGGTGGTGCGGCCGCTGCCAGCCGGGCGGTAGTCCGGCGCCGTGGCCGGCGGACCGCCCTCCTCGGCAGGTGCTCCCGGCCGCGCCCGTCCGGTGCGTGCACGCTGGTTCGACATTGCCGCGGCTTGCGCCGCCGCTGCGCCCGCCGGATCGGCGCCGTCGGACGCGACACCCTGGACCAGGGCGCCATAGAGATAGGCTGCGAGGTCGCCGCCATCGACCTGCATGCTCTTCAGCAGACTGCCGAGCTGCACCGGATCGTTGGTGTCGTAGAGCCGCTCCATGATGCGATTGCCGACCTGGCGGCGCTGCGCGATGCGGATCTGCACGTCGCCCGCCACGTGGAAGCGCTCGAGCTCGCGCACGATGTCGGTGCGCAACTCGGCCAGGCGGTTGCGCACCTGCGCGGCCTTGGTTGCCGGATCGCAAATCGGCGCGAGGCGGCGGACGATGTAGGAGATGCCGCCGTCGTTGGTGCGGAACGCCTCGGCCCAGGCTTCCTCGGGATTGTCGAAGTGCCGGCGCACGATCTCGTTGCCGACGAAGGTATCGTGCAGGCTGCGATAGCGGTCGCGAAAGCTGTCGGCGATGCCCGTTTCAAGCTTGTCGCCCTGGTAGGACATTATCCTTGTGTCGTGGATCGTCGGATTGCGCAGCCAGAAGAGGTTGCGGAACGGCTTGCCGTCCCAGTCGGTCGGCCAGTCGCCGCGGAAGTTCTTGAGCAGCGAGCTGTCGATCCTGATGCCCCAGTCCTTGTCCTTGTCGTCGACGCCCTCTTTCTGCACGAATTCGGCGTCCATCTTGGTGAGCACGAGGAACAGGCCAGTTTTCTCCTTGGCCCGCGCCTCCGGCTTGGCGCCGAGCGTGCCGTGCACCCAATCCTCGACCATGCCGCTCAGCCCGCGGACTTCCTGGACGCTGTCGGGCACGCACAGCAGCAGGGCGGAGATCTCGCCTTCCGCGGTGTAGCCCTCGAACAGGTAGGCAACCTTGCCGCGCAGCAGGAGCTCGCGCAGCGGATTGGCCGTCGTCTCGCCCTTGTCGTCCTTGCCGGCGTCCTCGAGGCGCTTGATGCCGAGCCGCGAGCGGGCGCCGGGGAAGTCGAGCAGGTCGGTATGGTCGAACACCTCCGACGGCTTTTCCTTGACCGTGATGCGCAGCTCCGCGGTGAGCGCCGCGACCAGCGAGCGCGGCAGACCGACTTCGCGCGTGCCGCCGGCCGGCATCAGCCGCACCTTGTCGCCGGCATCGGCGCCGAGGCGATCGAGCACGGTCACGTCGATGATGCTGCCGGTGCGTGGGATCAGCGCGCCGATCTCGGCATAGGCGCTCGACGGGAAGTCGAGCTGGCGCAAACCCTCGTACAATTCGATGAACAGGTCGGTGAAGGCCTGAAAGTCGTACCAGAATAGCGACCACAGGCGGGCGCGGTCGCGGCCCTCGAGCCGCGGCGCCAACTCGATGGCCTCGCGCCAGAAATCGTCGCGAAAGGCGGAGGTACGCTTGGGAAAGTGCGACTGGAAATATTCCATCAAGTCGAAGACGTCGTCGCCGGTCAGCCGGTCGACCGGCTGGGCACGGGCCAGGCCGCGCAACTGCTCGACCCGCTGGCGAATCGCGTCGGCATCCGGCGGCACGACGTCGAAGTGCTCGAGATCGAAATCGAGATAGAACGAGTTGGCGAGGATCTTGACCAGCTCGGTCTGCGTCAGCAGGCGCAGCTCGATCGGAAAGCCCTTTGGCGCGGCGCTGACGTCGGTGGTCATGCGGGTGACCAGGCCGGTCGACTCGCGGCCGCCCGGCGGATTGATGTCGCGCAGGAAGTCGTAGACCTGGCCGTCCAGCTCGGTGTGCAGGCGGCCGCCCGGCGGACTTGCCAGCACCGAGACCATGTAGGACTTGCCGGCCTGGCTCGGCCCGAACACGGCGACGCACATCTTTCGCGTCGCGGCGCGCGCCAGGCGAGCGGCGCGCAGCGAGGCCCGGCGCAGGCGATAGCCGAGCGCCGTCGGATCGCCGACGCGCGTGGCATTGACCGGCGTCGTCACCCAGGCGAAGCCGTCCTTGGAACGGACGGCGGTCTGGCCGGCGGTGGCGGCGAGATCGGAATTCCTGCCGTTCGTCATAGAGCGCGTCCTGTCCTCAATGCGTTCCGAGGATACCGGTGTCGAGCCAGTAGCCTTCTTCGTCGGTCAATGTGCGGAAGATCATCTGCAGCGACGCCCAGCGGGCGGTCCGCGCGTCGGGCGGCGGCGCCTTGTTGATGCGCACGGGGTCGCCGTTCTCATCGAACGCCTCGACGATCTGCAGCTCCTCCTTGCGTGCCTCCGCCTCGAGGATCGCGTCCTGGCGCTCGTCTTCCGGCAGCTCGAGCTGGCGCGAGAAGCGGAGGTTGATCGGCGTCGGTACGCTGAACGCCGGATTGAGCTGCTCCAGCGACACTTGATAGAGCGGCGATGCCACCCAGCGCTCGGTCGGCAGCTGGCGATAGCCCATGCGCATCTTCGTGTAGTACTTCTGCGGCTTGACGTCTTCGGAGCCCTGGGCGCTTACCTCGGCGGTTTCGAACAGGACGTTGTCCTCGAGCAGCTGGCCGTCGTTTTCGAGCGGTCCGATGAAGTTGGCGATCGAGCGCATCTGCAGCTTGCGGGTGAACAGCGCAAAGTTCAGCAGATCGCGCTCCGACAGCGCGCACAGCATGCCGCCCACCGCGGCGGTGGTCTTGGGATCGCCGATGCGGTCCTCGTGGGCGTAGTCGGGCAAGGGATACCAGCGGCCCGGCTTATAGAGGTGCATGCGCACGATGCGGTCGGGCGCGGTCGCCAGCTTGTCGATCAGCAGCTGCGAGACCGCCGGCAGCCGCGACGGCCGACCCGACAGCAGCACGGCGTCGCAGTCGAAGCGGTGCAATGCCTCGCCAATATTGTCGAACACCGCGTTCAGCACGCCGCGCGTGGCGTCGGCGATGCCGACAAAATCGAGCGGCACGTCAATGTCGACAAGCGACAGGGCGGTGCCGCCGGCGCCGCGACTGCCCTTGAGGTAGTTGAGGATGCGCGCGTCGATGCCGAGCTTGTCGTCGCTCGTCGCGGTGCCGTCGCCGAAGAACGAGCCGAGCTTGCGGATGCCCTGGCCCTGGAGCTCCGGATCGCCCGAGTCGGACTCTTCGTAGGCATGCAGGAGGCCGAGCGCCACCGGTCGCAGCACGCGCAGCACGAACTGGCGCCGCAGATGGCGATCCTGCTCGCGCAGGTCGGCACGATCGCCGCCGAACAGCGTGCGAAGCAGCAACTCGGGTTTTTCGATGCCGGCCGCCTTCATGCCGCGCTCGAGCGCCGGCAGCACGACCCTCTCGATGACGGCACGCAGGATGTCGTCGCCGGCGAGGCGAAAACCCTCGCGAAAATTCTGGACCGGCGTCAGGCGACGGCTGTCGTCGACGTAATAGGTCGTGATCATGAGGTCGGTGGTGCCGCCGCCGACGTCGACCGTGGCGACGCGCAACGACGGCTCATCGGCCATCTTGTCGTCGCCGCCCTCCGGACCGATCCGCTTGCGCGGGCGGCCGGCGAGCTCGAAGAAATCGTCGATGCGCCCGCCCGACTTGCCGGCGATCTCGCCGTACATCCAGACCAGCTGCACGCAGCTCGCCTCGTCCCACGACGCCTGCACGGTCGGCTGCGGGAAGCGCCGGTCGTTGGGCCAGCCCATCAAATCCCACAGAAGCTGGATGGCGCCCTCGGCGCGAAGCTTCATCAGGAGCTGCTCGCGCACCGGCGTCGCCGACGGCAGGGTCAGGATGATGCGCGACAGGCGGCGCGGCAGCTCGGCAAGCGGCCGGTCGAGGCGACCGACCGGGTTGTTGATCATGGTCATGGCCTGCCAGACGACTTCGGCGACCATCAGGGCGTACATCGACGAACGCGAGAAGTTCATCGCCTTGGCCGGCTGCATGGCGTCGGCGGGCAGGCCGCCGTCGTAGACGCGCTTGAACAGGCCGGCGTTGCGCTTGATCTGGCTCATGCACTCGCCGCTCGAGTTGACCAGGTTGCGCAGCCGCTTGCCCAGCGACGGATCGTCCTCGCCGATATACTGATCCTTGGGAAAGCGCCATTCCTGCTGCACCGGACGGAGATCCCACAGGTAGCGCTTGGGGCTCGACAGGCCGCTATAGCCCTCGGTGCCGTCCTGGCGCTCGCGAATGCGGCCGGCCTCCGGCCCGACGCGCACCGTGCTCGGCCAGAAGAACGCGCGCGAGCGGCCCGAACGCCGTGACAGATCCTCGTCGCCGAACGAGGGCGCGAACAGCTCGACATGGCTCTCGAAGGCGCCGGCATGGAGGTGTTCGGGTTCCTGCAGGTCGCGCAGCTTCAGCGTGTAGGAGTCCTTGAGATCGACGCGATCCTTGTTGGGGATGCGCTCGATCAGGATGCCGTAGGTCCGGCTGTTGCCGATATCGAGCACGAGATCGACCTCGACGGGACGTGCGCTCGCCTGGGCGTCGACGAAGCGGATCTTGCGCGGCTTGATCGCCTGGGTGAGCGTCTCGAGGAAGACGAAATAACGGGCCAGCGCCTCGAGCCGGCCCTGATCCTCGTCGGCGCGCATCGGCCGGCCGCGCCGCTGGGCAAACTTGAACTCCTGGAACAGCCGCTCGACCCAGTCGCGCACCCACAGGCCGTAGTCCTGGCCGCTGCCGTCGGAATCGGGATTGTGCACGAACCAGTGGAGATCGCTGAAACGGCTGACGAAGCTGAATTCCCAGCTCGGTCCCATATGGAGCTGGGCCGGCGTGGTGAAGGTGAGCGGCGGATCCTTGTCGTCGATCGACGTATCGAACGCGAAAACGACCTTGTGGGTCGCCGCGGCGCCCTCCACGCCCTCCTCCTGCACGATGCGCACGCGCGCCCAGTTGGTCGGGCCGTTGCGGTAGACCGGCGGCGCGCCGAACGGATCGACGCGCAGGTGCGCGATATAGGGCACCGGCACCCACTTGCCGAGAAAGGGCTCGAGCGCCCGGACAGGCGTCAGCGAGTATAGCCGATCGCCGAAATCGGACGGTGGCGGCTCGCCGGAGTCGGGATCGTCCTCGTTCCATCCGGCGAGCAACCGGGCCGGCACTTCGCCGGTCCTGGCGTCGCGCTCGTTGACGAACTCGCGCTCGATGAACGGCCTTTGAAATCTCGGCACCTTGTCGAGGTGAAACGCATATTCGACGAACTGGATGCCGGAATTCGGCACCAGGATCAGGGTTTCCGGCAGATCGCCAGGCGCCGCGCCGCTTCTGTCGCCTGCAGGGCTCATCTCACGACCTCCGTGACCTCGACGGGCGCGCCGGGCCGTTCGATGGTGCCCGGCACGGTTCTTTCCTGCCCGCCATCCTTGATGCGCACCTGAAAGGGAATCGCCGGCCGCTTCTCGCCATAGCGGTCGTACATGGTGACGACCACCCTGAATTTGCCCTTCGGCGCCTGACCGTCCGGCCAGTAGACATTCTCGACCGGCGTCAACGACTTGTTGTTCGACGAATTCATGTCGACGTCCAGCGTGCCGCCGCAACTGGCCTTGCGCGAGTAGTAGATTTCCGTGCCGTCCGGGCAGAAGACGTGGAGGTCGAGATCGGACGGGCCGTCCCAGACGAGCGAAATCTGCAGCTCGCCGGTCTTGGCCTGCTCGCGCTCCAGGCGCTTGTCGATATCCGACGGCGGATCGGGCGGCGGCGGCGCGGGCGGCGTGATGGCCGCCATGCGGCGCGCTTCGGTGGCGCACGCCACCTGCCGCTGCACGAGCTGTAGCTCGAGCTGCTGCGTGAGGTCGGTGAGCGTGCGCATGCGCTCTTCGTCCGTGACCGTGCGGGCGATTGCCGTGCTGGGACAGAAGGTGTTGCCGATGTGATGCAACACACCATAGCCCGGCAACGCCATACCGCAGGCCCGCAGCAGCATCCAGGCGATGATCAGCAGCAACAGCGTGAGTGCGATCCACAGCAGCCACCACCAGCCGCTGCGCCGCTCCTCGATGGCCATCGCCGGCGCCGAGGCGAGGACCGCCGCCGGTCGCTCGAACACCGGTGGCAGCGACGGCGTCGATGGCTGCGGCGTCGGCCGCACCATAACTTGCGGCAGCTCGCCGGCCCGGGCCGCCACATCGTTGGTATAGGCCCAACCCACGATCACCGGATGCCAGTTCTCGGGCTTGCCGATTTCGCGCGCGATGTAGATGTAGTTTTGCCGCGGCGATGGAATGGTCGTGGCGGCAAACAGTGCGTCGGCCGCGCCGTCGCCTGCCGCGCGCAGGCGCTCGCCCTCGCGTTGCAGGGTGGCCCACATCTCGTCGACGCTGGCCAGCACGGCCGTCTGTTCGTCGGCCGGCAGCGCGGCAAGCGGTGTGTAGGTCTTGCCGCCCGGGCCGTACCAATCGATCCGCTGACGATCGCGCGCCGGCACCGGTTCGGCGAAAAATAGCTGCAGATCGGTCGTCGCGCCGGAGAGACCCGCCAGACCTCCGGTCAGCCGACCATGGTCGCGATTCGTCGCCTGGCCCACGGGCCTCAGCCCGGCCAGCGGCGTCGATGCGATCCGCACGTTCTCCACGCCTAAAACTCCTCGCCCGATCGGCCATTTCAGAGTCGGCGCATTCTCCCGGCCGACCTTGTTCGCAGGCCCGTTACTCTGGCATACGTTCGCCATGCCGTCGATTCTCAGGGGTCGCGGCGTGCCCGCCTTGACGGGTGTCGAACCTTCTCAGCAAGATGTTTCACCGTGGGCCGCCAGACGGCGGTGCCATCCACGTTGGCCGGAGCGGATCGCGATGCTGATCAGAACGAATGCGTTGCGCGCCTTGGTTGAAGCCGAAGTCGGCTCGACCCCTGTGACCGACAAATGGGGCGAAATCTCCACGATCCTGGGGCAGCGTTGTGGCAGCGACGTCGCGGCGCTGTTTGCCGAGCCGTCGATCTCGCGCTCCAACGGCACGTCCGAATCGATCGCGCGGTGGTATTCCGACGCCGACGGGCCGATCGTTAGCCTTTCCGCTCTCGACGCGGATGGGCGAGCGACGGTGGCGGCGCATCTGACGTCGCTGCTGTCGCGGCTCGATCCGGTTCTGCGCGACCCCGCGACCACTAACCTGATCGGCCCTTGCGTCCAGATCCCCTCGATGGCCGACGTCATGGTCGTGGGCGGCCGGCCGGTGATCGTGAACTGGGGCTTCCTGCCGGAGGGCATCGCCGCCTCGCCGGCGCGCCGCGAATCTCATTTCCGCACGACCCTCGGGCAATACCTGCCGGGCATCTCGGTGCCGCCGTTCAATGTCGGGCGCGGCCCCGCCGTCGCACCGGTGACGCCGATGGCGGCGGCCGCGGCGCCCGTAACCGCAGCGGCAACGGCTGCCACGGCAGGCCCGGCAGCGGCTTCGGTCGCACCGTCAGCGGTCGTCGTCGCCCGGACGTCGCGCTATCGCCCCTGGCTGCCGATCGCCGTTGCCACGGCGGTGGCGCTGATTGCCCTCCTGGTCCTGCTCATTCCCGGCGTTCTCATGTATCCCGACCAGAGCGTCGGCTCGGCGAACGACATCGAACTGCGCCGCCAGATGAACCGCACGCTCGAAGAGAAGGTCGGGCAACTGCGCAAGCAGTTGGACGAAGCGGTCTGCACGCCGCAGAATCCGGGAGGCGCCACGCCGATCCCCAGCGGGCCGCAGCAAACGCCCGTGCCACCAGGCCAGACGGCACCGGCACCCGGCAAGCAGGGCCAACTGGCGCCGCCACGGGCGCCGCCGGCGCCGGTTACCGGCGATGCAAGGCCGCTCAGCAACAGCGACCTGCTGGCGACCCTCGAGAACGCCACGGTCCTCGTGCTGGTCGCCTCGCCCGATCCGGCTGTCGGCGTGGAGAGCATCGGCTCGGGCTTTTTCGTCAATGACCGGCAGATCGTGACGAACCGCCATGTCGTGGCGTCCGCCCAACCCGGTCGCGTGTTCGTCGCGAACAAGACGCTGGCGCAGCCCGTGCCCGCCACCATCGTGGCCATGACGAGAGCGGCGCCGCAGATGCGCGAGGACTTCGCCCTGCTGGAAATCGCGCGGCCGAGCGGCATCAGCGGCATGGCCTTGCCGGCAGCGACCGAACGCTTGAGCCCGGTGACGGCGGCAGGTTACACCGGGGCACTGCTCAGGGGTGACCAGGCCTTCACCCGCCTGCTCCAGGGCGACGTCGGCGCGATGCCGGACATGATCGTGACGCAGGGCATCGTGACGGTCATCCAGCAGAACAATGGCGTGCCGCTGGTCTTTCATACCGCGACGATCTCGGGCGGCAATTCCGGCGGGCCGCTGGCCGACGTCTGCGGCCGGCTGGTTGCGGTCAACACCTTCACGCGCAGCGATGGCCAGCGCCCGATCTCCTTCAACGGCGCACTCGGCGCGACCAGCGTCGCGGCCTTCCTGGAATCGGGCAATGTCGGCTTCACCAAGGTTTCCGGCATCTGCGAGGCGAGCGCACCGGCGGTGGCCGGGCCGACGACGACAGTCGCTGTGCCAGCCCCTGCCACGCCGGGGGTTCCGCCTGCGGCGCCCGCGGCAGGAGGCAAGTGAGCCGCACCCGGGCCGGAGGATAATGCGGTGGAAAGCCGGCTCATCGCCTCCACACCGCTCGACGGACTGAAGCCGTTCGGCCGCTCGGCCGAGCGCGACCACGCCCAACTGGTGGCTTATCTCGCGACACATCCGGAATTGGCCCCCGACGGCCCGTCCCTGTTCGCCGAGCCGGTACCGGCGCGCGATGGCGGCCGCGTCGACTGGTACATCGCGGGCAGCCGTCCTTCGGTTGCCCTCGAAAGCCTCGATGACGCGCGACAGGCCGCGATCCTCGAACGGGTCAGGGCTCAGCTGTCGGCGATCCGCCAGGAGGGCGAGCGATTGCGCGCAGCGGGCAATCCGCTGGGCGCCGCGCTGATCGTGGCGAGCGAAACGCCGACCCCGCTCGCGCGATTTGTCCACGTTCTTCTGCCGGACGACGGCAAGGCCGAAGGCGAGATTCCCGTTGTCGTCTGCTGGGCCTACACCGACGATGCTCCGCGCCTGGCCGGCGCTGCGCCCCAGGTCATGGTGGGCGCGCCCCTGCCGCCGCGGTTCGTGCCGGAGCCGGCCGCCGAGTTCGTCTCGGCGCCGGCCGTGCCTGTTGTCGTGCAGAGCCGCTCAGCCTGGTGGTGGCCGCTGTGGCTGCTGCTCGCCATCCTGCTGCTCACCATTGCGTGGTTTCTGCTGCGCGCCTGCGGTGTCGCCTGGCCCGGAGACCCGGGGCAAGGGTTCCTCTATTGCCGGCCGGGCGCGGCGACGCTGGCTGCCGAGGTCGAGCGCGGCCGTGCGCTCGACGACACGGCGCGCCAGCTCGAACTGCAGCTCGTGCAGGCCCGCATCGCCTGCATCGCCGCCACGCCACCGCCGTTGCCCAAGGATCGCTGGCTCGGCAAGGATCTCTCGATCCTCGCCGGCTGCTGGTCGCTGGGCCGCGATACCCAGACCCTGGTGCTGAACGACACCGGCAAGGAGGAGCGCTGCACGGTGAAAACCGGCACCATCTGCTTCTCAGCCGACGGCACTGGCACGCGCGAGCAGGCAACCGAGTGCGGCGGCAAGCGTTTCTCCGTCTGCAAGGCCGGCATCAAGGCACGCTTCACCGAGGCCGGCGCGCTGGAAACCGAACAGCCCGACGTCAAGTGCGAGCCCGCGACCATCACCTGGCACAGCAATCCCAACCGGCTGACCTGCAAGAGGGTGGACGACGGCACGGCGCTGTGCCGCGACGGCGACAACTTCGAGCACGAATTTCGCCGGAAGGCGACGCCTTGAGTGCCGCGCCGAGCCGTCTCCCGCTGATCCCCGTCGCGGCCGCGGCGCCATGACAAGGTCGCGCACTGCCTGGCTGTTGTGGCTGGCCTTCGTCCTGCTGGTCGCCGCCACGATGATCATATTGCTGCGCGCCTGCGGTCTGCTGATGCCGGCCTGGGGCTGGAACTTCTGCCCCGCCACGCCACCGGCGTTGTCGGTCGAGACCGAGCGCGGCGAAGAGCTGAGCAAGCTTGCCCGCCAGCTCGAACTCGAGCTCGCCCGGAAGAATCTCGAATGCGCGAGCATCCCGCCGCCACCACCACCGCCGCTCGAACTGCCGACCGAGCCCGGCCCCATCCGCCCGCAACAGACCGCCGAGCTCAAGCCGCCGCCCGAACCGCCCAAGCCCCCGCCGCCCTTGCCGGCCGATCGCTGGAACAAGAAGGATCTCAGCCTGCTCAAGGGATGCTGGCAGCTCGGCAAGGAGGCGCGGACCAACATGGCCAGGGGCAGTGGCGGGATCGAGCTTTGCACGGTTCAAGCCGGCACGATCTGCTTCGGCGAGGACGGCCGGGGCCAGCGCGAGCAGAACTCGCGTTGCCAGTCGACCGGCGCCTATAGCTGCAAGGCCCCCATCACGGCGACCTTCGGCGATGGCGGGACACTGCGCACGACCCAGCCCAAGGTGACCTGTACACCGTCCTCGATCACCTGGAACTCCACGCCGAACTATCTCAGCTGCCGGCGGGTCAATGACGCGCTGGCGCTCTGCAAGGACACGCTGAACTTCGAGCATGAATTCCGCCGCAGGGACGGACCATGACAGGCCGCGCCGGAGGCTCGCCTGTTGCCGTCGCGCTGTGGGCGGGCTTCGTCGCGGTCGTCGCTGCCGCCGGAGTCGTCCTGCTGCCCGCCTGCGGAATGTCGATGTCGGTTGCCGTCGCGCTGCCGGCCTTCGGCTGGGACTTCTGTCCCGCCATGCCGCCCGCGCTCTCGGCCGAGACCGAGCGTGCTGCGACGCTCAGCAGGCTTGCCCGGCAGCTCGAACTCGAACTGGCGCGCAAGAACCTCGCCTGTGCCAGCATTCCACCGCCGGTGCCGCCACCGCTCGAACTGCCGACCCAGCCCGGCCCGGCGCGGCCGCAGCAGACCGCCGCCCTGAAACCGCCACCTCCCCCGCCTAAACCGTCGGAACTTGAGGAGCGGCTGAAGCGGGAGAATGCGCGAACCGGCGAGCTGCAGATTTCCCTTGTCTGGGACGGCAAGTCCGACCTCGACCTCCACGTCACCTGCCCCGATGGCAAGGAGATCTATTTTGCAAGCCCGGTGGGTTGCGGTGGCACGCTGGACGTCGACATGAACAACGCGAAGCATTCGGAAACGCCGGTCGAGAACATCTTCTGGCCTCAGGGGCAGGTACCGAGGGGGAAGTTCAAGATCAGCGTCAAACTCTATAACCGACGAGTCGACCCGCGGCCGTCGATTTCCTTCAAGGTACGTATCAAGGACGGCTCAAGAGAAAGGATATTCCCGGCAACGCTCGAAAGTGAGAAGCAGATGGTTGAGGTGACGGAGTTCACGAGATGAGGCCAGGCTGGTTCTCGCGCCTGTTTTCCTACGCCCTGTGGGCGGCCTTCGCGGCTGTCGTGATTGTCGTGGGCGTCGTGCTGCTGCGCGCCTGCGGTCTCCTGGCGCCGCTCTCGGGCGTATTGCCGGGTCTCGGCTGGAATTTCTGCCGAGTCGCGCCGTCGGCGCTCGCGGTTGAAGCCGACCGCACCGAGTATCTCGGCAGGCTCGCTCGCCAGCTCGAACTCGAAATTGCCCGCAAGAACCTGCAATGTGTGAGCCTTCCGCCGCCGCCTCAGCCCGCGCCGACGACACCGCAAGAGAAGGCCGAGGCCCCACCGCCGCCGACACCGCCTCCTCCGGAGCCGCAGCTCAAGATCCCGGACAAGCCGAACGAGGATTATTCGTTCCTCAAGGGCTGCTGGCGCAGCGATCCGTTCAAGCATACGCCGACCCACCAGCCGGGCATCTCGACCTACTGCTTCGACGACAAGGGCAACGGCCAGCTCGAGTACACCCGGCCGGGCCAGCCGGGCTATTCGTGCCGCACCACGGCGCAGGCGCGTTTCGAAGGCCAGGAGCTTCGCGTTCGCGATGCCGACGGCAAGTGCAGCGACGGCGGCCAGTGGTACGCCGACGAGCTGAAATGCCAGCGCGGCGCAGGCGATATCGCACAATGCGGCGGCAGCTCGAACACGCCATCGGGACCGCATAGCTGGACGGTCCGCATGAACCGGGTGCCATGAGCCGGCCATGATCCTGCGCAAGATCGGCGCATGATCCTGCAAAGGGCCCTGCAGCGGTGAGCGACCGCGACCGGAGACGGCGTCTGTCCTACGCGCCGTTGTCTTACGCGCTATGGATGGCGTTCGCCGCGACCGTCGTTGTCTCGGGGGTCGTGCTGTTGCGCGCCTGCGGACTGCTGTCCCCGCTTGCCATGGCGATACCGCTCCTGGGCTGGAACTTCTGCCCCTCCGCGCCGCTGGCGCTGTCCGCCGAGACCGAGCGCGGCGCAGCGCTGGCCAAGATCGCCGGGCAACTCGAACTCGAGCTTGCCCGCAAGAACCTCGAGTGTGCGAGCCTTCCACCGCAGGCGCCGACGCCGCTCGAACTGCCGACCGAAGCAGGACCGCCACGCCCACAGCAGACCGCCGCGCTCAAGCCGCCACCTCCGCCGCCGCCCAAACCGGAGCCGCCGTCGCCGGTCCTCAAGATGCCGGACAAGCCGACCGAGGATCTTTCGTTCCTCAAGGGCTGCTGGCGCACCGACCCCTTCCAGCATTCGCCAACGCATTCGCCGGGCGTCTCGCGCTACTGCTTCGACGAAAAGGGAAATGGCCAGCTCGAATTCCGGAGGCCGAGCAACCCCGGCTACGCCTGTCGTGCACCGGCACGGGCGCGCTACGAGGGCCAGCAGCTTCGGATTCGCGATTCCGACACGAGGTGCACCGATGGCAGCCAGTGGTTTGCCGACTCGCTCGAGTGTCGCCGCGGCGCCGGCGACATCGCGCAATGCAGCGGCACAGCGAACAACGGCCGGGGTGGAACGGACAGCTGGAGCTCGCGCCTGAACCGGGTGAACTGACGAACGAACTAAAGCGCGAGGACTTTCACTCGAATCGCGCCGTCGGCCCAGCTCCCGCAGTTAAAGCGCGATAGCTAGCGCGCTCTACTTGCGCTGCACCAGATCCCACAGATTGCCGTAAGGGTCCCTGAACACCGCGACGGTTCCGTAGGTTTCCTCCTTCGGGTCGCGGACGAAGACGACGCCCTTCTTGCGGTACGATTCATAGTCGCGCCAAAAGTCGTCGGTATGAAGAAAGAGAAACACACGCCCCCCGGTCTGGTTCCCGATCCGTGACGATTGCTGCTCGCCGACCGCTCGCGCGAGCAGCAGCTGCGATTCGGTGGAACCAGGCGGTGCGACCACCACCCAGCGCTTGTCCTGGGCCGCAATGAAAGTGTCTTCGATCAATGTGAAACCAAGAGTGCCCACATAGAAGGCCAAGGCCTCGTCGTAGTCGCGAACGACGAGCGCCACAGCGCCGATTGATTGCTTCATGGCGTCAACGCCGGCCTTCCGTTGGGTCGCGTCCAGGATAGATGAAAACCGTTTTGCCATCGACCAGGTTCACGCCACTTCAAAAAGAAGTGTTGCTGACCGCAAGTCCGCGCTTCAAGCTGCCACCGTTGCTTGCGGAGGAGTGCACAGATCGTAGAGCAGGCAGCCAGCAAATGGCTTCGTACCGCCGCAGCGTTGGTTGCGGCGCTGGCGGCGGGCGGTTGCGACCTTCGGACGAGCGCCGTCCTCGACCCCAAGGGCCCGATCGCGCTTGCCGAGCGCAATCTCCTGTACGACGCCTTCATCGTGATGATGATCGTGGTCATCCCGGTCATCGTGATGGCGCTGGTGTTTGCCTGGCGATATCGGGCTTCCAACACGCAAGCCCGCTACACGCCCAACTGGTCCTATTCCGGCCGGATCGATGCCGTCGTCTGGTTGATTCCGGCGCTGATCGTCATCGCCCTCGGTGTCCTGCTGTGGCGCAGCACGCACAGGCTCGACCCCTACAAGCCGATCGATGCCGCGGTGCCGGCCCTCGAAATCCAGGTCGTCGGGCAGGACTGGAAGTGGCTGTTCATCTATCCCGGGCAGGGCATCGCCGTCGTGAACCAGATGGCGTTCCCGAGCGGCCGGCCGGTCAGCCTCAGGATCACCGCCGACACGGTGATGAACTCCTTCTACATCCCGGCACTTGCCGGCCAGATCTACGCCATGGCCGGCATGCAGACTCGGTTGCACCTGCTGGCCGATGCGCCCGGCACGTTCGTGGGCCGGAACACCCAGTACAGCGGCGGCGGCTTCTCCGACCAGCATTTCCAGGCGATCGCCATGACGCAGCCCGACTTCGATGCCTGGGTCGCCAAGACGCGGCAGTCGGCCGACAAACTCGATGCGGCCACCTACGCCAAGCTCGCCGAACGCAGCCGGCGCCATCCGATCACCTACTATTCCGTCGTCGAGCCGAGCCTGTTCGACAAGATCATCGCCAAGTACGTCCACGACCACCAGGCAATGGGGAAATAGCCGGATGCTCGGCAAACTCACGATCGAGGCGTTGCCGCTCTACAGCGCGGTTGCTCTCAGTGGCGCGCTTGTCACGGTGGGTGGCGCATTCGCCGTCGCCGTGGTGGTCACCTGGTTGGGCGCGTGGCGATACTTGTGGACGGAGTGGCTGACCAGCGTCGACCACAAGCGCATCGGCGTCATGTACATCGTGCTGGCACTGGTCATGCTGATGCGCGGCTTCGTCGATGCGATCATGATGAGGGCCCAGCAGGCGATGGCGCTCAACTCCGACGGCTATCTGCCGCCCGAGCATTTCGACCAGATCTTCAGCTCGCACGGCACCATCATGATCTTCTTCATGGCGATGCCGTTCCTGACCGGGCTGATCAACATCATCGTGCCGCTGCAGATCGGCACACGCGACGTGGCCTTCCCGTTCCTCAACTCGGTCAGCCTGTGGCTCACCTCGGCGGGCGCCGGGCTGGTCATGGTGTCGCTGGTGATCGGCAAGTTCTCGACCGCCGGCTGGACCGGCTACCCGCCGTTTTCCGGGATCGAATACAGCCCCGGCGTCGGCGTCGACTACTGGATATGGGCGTTGCTGATCAGCGGTGTCGGCTCGACGCTGAGCGGCATCAATTTCGTCGTGACCATCCTGAAGCGCCGCGCGCCGGGCATGGGCCTGATGCGCATGACTCCGTTCACCTGGACGGCACTGTGCGCCAGCCTGCTGATGGCCTTCGCGTTCCCGGCGCTGACCGTGGCCTGCGGCCTGCTGGCGCTGGACCGGCTGCTGGGCATGCACTTCTTCACCAATGCCCACGGCGGCAACATGATGAACTACCCCAACCTGTTCTGGATCTGGGGTCATCCGGAGGTCTACATCCTGATCCTGCCGGCGTTCGGCGTCTTCTCGGAGGTCGTCGCTACCTTCTCCAGGAAGCGGCTGTTCGGCTACGAATCCCTTGTCTATGCCACGGCGGCGATCGCGCTGCTGTCGTTCACCGTGTGGCTGCACCACTTCTTCACCATGGGCTCGAGCGCCAACGTCAACGCCTTCTTCGGCGTGGCGACCATGGTGATCGCCGTGCCGACCGGCGTGAAGGTGTTCAACTGGCTGCTCACCATGTATCGCGGACGCATCGACTTCCATCCGGCCATGCTGTGGACCGTGGGTTTCATCGTGACCTTCGTCATCGGCGGCATGACCGGCGTGCTGCTGGCCATGCCGCCCGGCGACTTCCTGCTGCACAACACGACCTTCCTGGTCGCGCACTTCCACAACATGATCATTCCCGGCGTGCTGTTCGGCTACTTCGCCGGCTACATGTACTGGTTTCCCAAGTCCTTCGGCTTCGCGCTCGACCGCACGTGGGGCGCCCGCTCGTTCTGGTGCTGGATGATCGGGTTTTACCTGGCGTTCATGCCGCTCTATGCGCTGGGCTTCAAAGGCATGCCCCGCCGCATGGAGCACTACAACGATCCGAGCTGGCAGCCCTACCTGCTGGTCGCCGCCCTGGGCGCCCTCCTCGTGCTGTTCGGCATCGCCTGCCTGGTCATGCAGCTCTATGTCAGTATCCGCGACCGCCGGCTCACCGCCGACGTCACGGGCGATCCGTGGGACGGCCGGACGCTCGAATGGGCGACCTCCTCGCCGCCGCCGGTCTACAATTTCGCGGTGCTGCCCGAGATCAGGGATCGCGAGCCCTTGCTCGAAATGAAGGAGCGCGGCGTCGCCTATCAGCGGCCGGCCGGCTACGTCGACATCGAAATGCCGAAGAACAGCGTTGCCGGCGTGGCGCTGGGCGGCCTCGCCTTCGCGCTGGGCTTCGCCATGGTCTGGCACATCTGGTGGCTGGCCGCGGTCTCTGGCCTCGGCATGTGGGTCGTGCTGATCGCGCGCTCGTCGGATGACGAGACCGAGTATCGGCTGTCGGCAGCCGATGTGGCCCGGATCGAGGACGCACGCTATCGCGCGATGGGAAGCCGGCCATGACCGTGATGGCCCCCGAGCGGGAAGCCTCGGACGCCTACGAACAACGGGCGCTCGGCTTCTGGCTCTACCTGATGGGCGACGCCGTCATCTTCGCGCTGCTGTTTGCGACCTATGCGATCATGGTCGGCAACACCGCCGGGGGCCCGAGCGGAAAGACCCTGTTCAGCCTGTCCAACGCCGCGCTCGAGACCATGCTGTTGCTGGTGAGCAGCACCACCTTCGGCTTTGCCTCGCTGGCATCGCGAACCGGCAACCGGTCAGCCGTGCTGGGCTGGCTGTTGATCACCTTCCTGCTGGGGCTGGGCTTCGTCTGCCTGGAGATCCGCGAGTTCCAGGGCATGATCCGCGCCGGCGCAGGCCCCGACCGCAGCGGATTCCTGTCGGCCTTCTTCACCCTGGTCGGCACCCACGGCGTGCATGTGAGCGTGGGCCTCACCTGGATCCTGATCATGTGCGGGCAGGTCTTCCTCAAGGGGCTGAGCGTGCCGGTGACGTCGCGTCTATTTCGCCTCGGCCTGTTCTGGCACTTCCTCGATATCGCCTGGGTCGGCATCTTCTCCATCGTCTATCTTCCGGGACTGCTGTGATGGAACGCCACGGTCTTCGCTCCTACCTCGTGGGCTTTGCCCTCGCCGTCATCCTGAGCGTCATTCCCTTTGCCCTGGTGGCGCTGCATGCCCTGCCGCCGTCGCGCCTGCTGATCGTCATCGCCATCGCCGCCGTCCTGCAGGTCCTGGTTCACCTGCGCTATTTCCTGCACCTCGACCTCGCCACCACGCCGCGCGAGAACCTTATGGCGATCGCCTTCACGGCGGTTCTCATTTTCATCATGGTCGGCGGCAGCCTGTGGATCATGGTCGACCTGCACAGCCGGATGTCGATGTAACGGACCGCGACGGCCCCCGGGGGGTGGCGGAAACTGAGACTGCTCGAGAAAAAAGCCGACGCCATCGGCATCGGATAGGTCTCACCGCAGTGAGACGTGAGTGAGACCTCGGCGAGAAGTCTCTGGGAGCGTAGGGTTGTTAGCGCTGCGGGAAAGCGCGGCCGCGTCCCATTGCCGCCGTTCCCTCGATCACACGCAATGCGTCCCGCAGCTCGGTAAGGGTCTTGGTCGGCAGCGGCACGACGTCCCCGGAGGCGTAGGCCACCACGGCCTGGCCGATCTGATAGACGGCACGCGTGATGCGGCTGGCGACCAGGCTTGCGAGCAACAGGCTGAGCAGGGTGAAGCAGAGTCCTACGACGGTCAGAATGAGTGCGGTGGTCCACAGCGGCGCGTTCACGACCGAGGCCGGCACCGCGACGCCGGCCGTCCAGCCGGTGAGTGCCGACCGCTGGAACGAATTCTTGACCTCGACTCCTTCGCGCGAAACGACGTCGAACAGCCCGGACGACTGCGACCCACGCGCCGCCTCGACCATTGGTGGCTGGCCTGGGAAACCGACATAGACTTCGGGCTGCCGGCTGCGGGCGATGATCATGCCGGTGCGATCGGCGACGCCGGCGCTCCATTCGTCGCGCAGGCCGGCCTCTGCGAACAATCCCTGGAGCCGCTGCGGCGCGACGCCGCCGCTCAACACGAGGGCGACCCGGCCGTCGACGACCACGGGCACCGAGATGAAGAACAGCCCGGGTTTGGCGGTGGCGCTCACCTGCAGGTCGGAGACGAACACCTTGCGCCCTCCCACGACCTCGGCCACGCCAGCGCGCTCGGCCGACGTCAACAAGGCCTGATCGTCCGCAGGCGAGGCGAACAGCAGGCGGCCGGTGCGGTCATAGACGCCCAACACCTGGAAACCGCGCTCGCGTGCGACTTTAGTGATCACTTCCACGATGAGCGGTTCGCCCGCCTGAAAGCGCGGCGAGATCGACAGCCCGCTCAGAAAGCCGGCCATGGCCCCGATCTCCCGGTCGATCAAATTCGTGAGATTGTTGGCGATATCCAGCCGCTGGGCCTCGATGATCCGCCGCGAGGCGGTGGCGTACTGCCAGGCGAGCACGGTGGCCAGCGCCAGCATGGGCACCAGGATGGCCGCGATCAGCAGCAGCAGGTACGAACGGATGGAAAAGAAGCCGTAGGACGCCCCGCCGGAGCGCGATGGCAGATAGGTTTCGGAACTCATCGGCACCACGCCGACCTTGACGGCGGCGCTCCCCAGTTGGCCTAAATGACGAGGCGCCAAGGTGCCACAGCGATTCCCGGCAGGGCAAGCCGCGCAGTTGACCTGTCCGGCCTACAGCGCGATGACTTTTGCTTCAGCCGTCGGCCCGGCTCCCACAGCTATGGCGCGATGGTTGGCCATCGCGCCTGAGCGGTGCACGAGCCGGGCCGACGGCACGATTCGAGTAAAAGTCATCGCGCTTTAGTACGGCCTTGGCTCGTCGCCGTCCGACGGCCAAATCCAGTCGAATCTGAAAACGGCGGAGCCCTCCGGCACGTTGCCGAAAGCCACCTTCATGTCGGCGGGAAGGTGGCCTTTGACCTCGATGACGTCACCTTCGTCGCTCCTCGCCGTCAGGAGTCGCTTGGCCTCTTCTTGATCCGCGCAGTTCACGACCATTGGCGGCTTCACCAATCCGCTCTTGGTCGTGACCTTCACGAGATATGCCGGCATCTTGTCGTTCCCCCAACCGAACGTTTGCCGGGCAAGCTTCCCGCATCGCGATCGGCTTGCCAACTTTCACCAGTGCGGTTTCCGGTCAAATGGAACCGCGGAGCGGTTCCATTTGACCGGAAACGCTTTGTACGAAGCATTTCCTTCAATTGCATAGTTCGTCCGGCTGATCGCGGTGCGTTTACGCGCCTCAGCCGGACGGACTATGCATTAGTGAATACCTGACGGCTCAGATGATCTTTCGGGCCCGCAGATCCGCCACCTCGGCAGCGCTGTAACCCAGCTCGGCCAGTGCCGCGTCGTTGTGCGAACCCAGTTCCGGTGCGATGCCGGGCTTGGCCGGTGTCTCGGAGAACTGCCACGGCGTGCCATGAACCTTCAGGCGCTTGCCATGCTTGGGGTAGTCGATTTCGGTGACGTAGCCGTTGGCCAGCACGTCGGGATCGTTGGACGCCTCCAGGAGCGTGTTGATCGGCGCCGAGACGATGTCCGCACCACGCAGCTTGCCCACCCACTCCTCGCGCGTGCCGGTGGCGAACAGGCTATCGAGCAGCTTGAGGAGCTCGATGCGCTTGTCATCGTTGTCGATGATGACGCCCAGGTGCTCGAAGCCCCGCTCCTTCAGCCGGGGCATGAAGCCTAATGCCGCCATGGCGTCGCTCCAGTTCTCCGGCCCGGTAAGCTGGAACACCAGCGGCTTGCCATCCTGGTCGTTGAACGAGGCGCTGATGCCCGGCCGCTGCGCCGTGCCGGTGATCCGCGCCTGACCGGTCACGGGATTCTTGTTGCGCCACATCGTGGTGGTGAAGGTCCAGCCCATCAGCCGGATCACCGCGCCCAGCAGCGACAGCTCGATCTTCTGGCCCCGACCGGTGGTGCGTGCGTGCGTCAGCGCCGCAAGCGCTCCGCCAAACGCCAGCATGGCGCAGCTCTCGTCGGCCACCGAGGCAATGCCGGTACGCATCGGCAAGCCCGGCACCGAATAGGCCTCGGCGACGCCACCCAGCGCCTGCGCCATCGAATCGGTGCCCGGCAGATGGCCGTTCGGGCCCCTGGTGCCGTAACCCGAGATCGAGACGTACACGAGCTTGGGATTGACCTTGCGCAGCTCCTCCCAGCCGAAGCCGTTCTTCTCGGCGGCGCCGGGCCGGAAGTTCTGGCCGAAGATGTCGGCCTTGGCGACCAGCTTGTGCAGGATGGCGCGGCCCTCGGTCGACTTGAGGTTCAGCGTCACGCTCTTCACGCCGCGATTGTTGGTCTCGAAAAAGGTGCTGGGCATTCCGGGCATCACGGTCATGCGGCGCGAACCGTCGCCGCCTTCCGGTACCTCGATCTTGATCACGTCGGCGCCGAGATCGGCCATCAGCATGTAGGGCACGGTGCCGGCCTGGGCGGTCGAGCAGGAAACAACCTTGACGCCCTGCAGCGGGCCGAAGGACGGGGACATCGACACTCTCTCCTATTCAAACAGGTAGCAGGCCACGGCGTGGCCGGGCGAGACCTCGCGCAGCGCCGGCTCGCGCTGCGAGCACTGTGGCATGACATAGGGGCAGCGGGTGTGAAATCGGCAGCCGGCTGGCGGATTGAGCGGCGACGGCACCTCGCCCGCAAGCACGATCTCCTCGTCCTGGCGATCCGGTCCCGCCACCAGGACGGCCGAGAACAATGCCCTGGTGTAGGGATGGCGGACGTCATCGAACAGGGCGGCGGTCGGCGCCTGCTCGACGATCTTGCCGAGATACATCACCACAGTGTGGTCGGCCATGTGGCGCACCGTGGCAAGGTCGTGCGCCACCAGCAGGTACGCCACGTCGTCCTGCGCCTGGATGTCCTTCAGGAGGTTCATCATCTGGGCACGGATCGACACGTCGAGCGCCGACACCGGCTCGTCGAGCACGATCAGCTTGGGCCGCGAGGCGAGTGCGGCGGCCAGCGCCACGCGCTGGCGTTGGCCGCCGCTGAACTCGTGCGGATACTGCTGGGCCTGCTCGGGCCGCAAGCCGACCTGGAGCAGGAGCTCATGCACCCGCTCGTCGATCCCCGCCTGGTCGCGCCACGCCCGATCGCCCGAGGCGTTGACGATCAGCGCTTCGGCGATGGTCCGTCCCACCTTCATGCGCGGGTTGAGCGACGACCAGGGATCCTGGAACACCGCCTGCACCTTGGCGCGGTAGGCGCTGAGCGCCTCGCCCTGCAGGCCGTGGATCGGCTCTCCCTCGAGCAGGATCCGACCCTCGGTCGGCTCCTCGAGATTGAGGATCATGCGGGACGTCGTGGTCTTGCCGCAGCCCGACTCGCCCACCAGGCCGAGCGTCTCGCCGGCCCGGATATCGAAGGAAACGTCGTCGACTGCCTTGATGTGTCCGAGGGTGCGCGCGAACAGGATGCCCTTGGTGAAGGCGAAATGCTTGCGTACCCCCTCGACGCGCAGCAGCGGCCCGGTGGCCGCGACCTGCGCGCTCATACCGGCATGACCTTCCAGCAATCGGCGGTATGTTCGTCGCCGACCCGGACCGTGCCGGGATAGGCGTCGAGGCAGCGCTGCTCGACGAGAGAGCAGCGCGAGGCGAAGCGGCAACCCGCCGGCAGGTCCATCAGAGACGGCGGCTGGCCCTCGATCGTGATGAGACGGCCGACCGCACCGCTCATCTTGGGCACCGAGGCGATCAGTGCGCGGGTGTAAGGGTGCTGCGGTGCCTCGAAGATCTGCCGCACCGGGCCGCACTCGACGATGCGGCCGGCGTACATCACCGCCACGCGGTCGCACATGCGTCCGACGACGCCGAAATCGTGGGTGATGAACAGGATCGCCATGCCGGTCTCGGCCTGCAGGCGCTTGAGCAGCTTCAGGTACTGCAGCTGGATGGTGACGTCGAGCGCGGTGGTCGGCTCGTCGGCGATCAGGACGCCCGGCTCGCCGCTGATGGCGATGGCGCCCACCACGCGCTGCTTCATGCCGCCGCTCATCTGGTGCGGATACTGGCCGATGCGCTGCTCGGGCGCGGCGATCTCGACGCGGCGCAGAGCCGCCACTGCCTCCCTCATCACCTCGACGCGCGGCGCGCGCTTGCGGCGCAGGATCGCCTCGCGCAACTGGTCGCCGATCGAAAAGACCGGATTGAGCGAGGTCTGCGGGTCCTGCAGCACCATCGAGATCCGCCGGCCTCGGATCTCGCGCATCTCCGCCGGCGTGCGCTCCAGGATATTCTCGCCGTCGAGCAACACCTCGCCTTTGATGGTGCGGGCGCCGCCCTTGGGCAGCAGGCGCATCAGCGACAGTGCCGTGAGGCTCTTGCCGCAGCCCGATTCGCCCACCAGGCCCAGCACTTCACCGCGCCTGAGCGAGAAGCTCACGCCGTCGACCGCCTTCACCACGCCACGGCGCAGGAAGAAGTGGGTGTGCAGGTCGCGGACCTCGAGAACAGTCTCGCCTATCGGACCCGGCGTCATAGCTGGCGCAGCCGCGGGTCGAGCCGGTCGCGCAGCCAATCGCCGAACAGGTTGACCGAGAGTACCATCAGCGTGATGGCGATGCCCGGGATCAGCGCCACCCACCAGGCATCGGCGATGCGGCCGCGGCCCTCGGAGATCATCAGGCCCCAGGTCGGAGTCGGCGGCGGGATGCCGGCACCGAGGAAGCTCAGCGTCGCCTCGGCGATGATCACGACGCCGATGTTGAGCGTGACCAGCACCATGAAGGTGTTGAGCACGTTGGGCAGGATGTGGGTAAGCATGATGCGCAGCGAGGAGCAGCCGCGCACCCGGGCGAGCGCCACGAAGTCGCGCTGCCGGAGCGACAGCACCTCGCCCCTGATGACCCGCGCGAAGGAGGCCCACAGCAGCAACGTGATGGCGATCACCAGCGTGCCCAGGCCCTGGCCCATGGTGACGGCGAGCAGCAGCGCGAACAGGATGGCCGGAAAGGTGAAGGCTGCGTCGACCAGGCGCATCAGCACGCTGTCGACGGCGCCGCCGACATAACCCGCGACGATGCCGACGGCGAGGCCGACGCCGCCGCCCGCGGTCAGCGCGAGCAGCGCCACCATGAGGCTCACCCGCGCGCCGAAGATCAGCCGGCTCAGGATGTCGCGACCGAAGGCGTCGGTGCCGAGGAAGTACTTGTCGCTGCCGCCCACCATCCAGGCCGGCGGCAGCAACTTGTCGCGCAGGGTCTGGTCGATCGGCGAGTAAGGCGCCAGCCAAGGCGCGAAGACCGCCATGACGACGATCACCGAGATGATCGCGATCGGTATCCAGGGCACGCGCGCCGTGCGCCGCGTCCCGCCGGGAACGCGGGCTGGCCAGACCAGGCGCCACAACGAAAGCCGCGGCGTGGTCGCGTCGACGGAGGGTGGGCGGTCAGCGAGCGCCATGGTCAGGTAAGCCGGATGCGCGGATCGACATAGGCATAGAGGATGTCGACGCCGAGGTTGATCGAAAGGATCAGGATCGATTTCAGGATGATCACCGCCTGCAAGAGCGGGAAGTCGCGGTAGATCACCGCCTCGTAGGTTAGCCGACCGATGCCGGGCCAGGCGAACACGGTCTCGGTCACGATGGCGCCGGTGATCAGGTTGCCCACGAACACGCCCCACAGGGTAAGCACCGGGATCAGGGCGTTGCGCAGGCAATGCTTCCAGATCACGACGCCTTCGCTCAGTCCCTTGATGCGGGCAAGCTTGACGAACTCGCTCTCCATCACCTCCAGCATGGCCGAGCGCGTGATGCGCATGAAGCCGGCCACCAGGAAAGTGCCGAGCGTGATGACCGGCAGGACGTAGTGCGACGGGCCGCCCATGCGCCCGGACGGCAGCCAGCCCAGTTCGACGCTGAAGACGAAGATCAGCAGAATGCCGAGCCAGAAACTGGGCATGGCGACGCCCAGCACCGCGACCGTGCCCGCCGCGCGGTCGACCATGCCGCCGCGGTTGAGCGCCGCCACCACGCCGAGCGGGATGCCGAGCAGCATTCCGAGCAGGATCGCCCAGGGGATGAGCACGAGCGTGTTGGGCAGCCGGTCGAAGAAGGCCTCGGCCGCCGGCTGCTTCATGCGGATCGAGGTGCCGAGATCGCCGTGGATCGCCTTGCCGACGAAGATCGCGAACTGGTCGAGGATCGGACCGTCGAGGCCGAGCGTCTGGATCAGTGCGGCGCGGTCCTCGGCCGTGGCATCCTCGGGCAGCATCAGGTCGACCGGATTGCCGGTCAGCCGGCCGAGAAAGAACACGATCGTCGCCACCATGCAGAGCAGGATCGCGCCCTGCATCAGGCGGCGCGCGATGTAGCGCTTCATGCTGCGGCCGTCGTCAGTGTCGGCCTCACTTCTTCCAGGGCTTCTGCTCCGGGCGCGGCATGCGCTCGAACACGTCGCCCAGCTCGTGCCGGCCGGCGATCGCGTCGAACTGCCCGACCTTCTTGGTGTTGATCGCGTAGTAGCCCATGCCCTCGATGATCGGGATCACCGTCCACGACTTGGCTGTCAGCTCGACCATGCGGTCGGTCAGCGCGGTACGCTTGGCGCGGTCGAGCTCCGATCCCAGCGCCTGATAGACTTTGACGAACTCCTGGCACGCCTCCTGGCAGTTGTCCTTGTCGCCCAGCAGGCGCTGCGTGCTGTCGGGCGCGAAGGCGCCGTTGTAGCGCCATGGCGCATCGGGCCGACCGGCCGTGCGGTACATCGAGGCCCAGCCAATGAGCGGCGCCTGGTCGCCGCGTTCCATCGGCGCGAAGGAACCCCACTCGTAATGCTTGAGCGTCACCTTGACGCCGATCTTGGTCCACATGTCGGCAATCGCCGTGCCGATATCGACCATGAACTGCGTGCCCGGCAGCGCCGTGTTGGCGAACTTCAGCTCGAAGCCGTTGGGATAGCCCTCCTCGGCCAGGATCTTCTTGGCGAGCGCCGGGTCGTAGCGGTAGGCTTCGGCCGCCCATTTGCCCCAGCGCTCGGCGCTGAAAAAGTCGGTGTAGCCGAAGGTGGCAAAGGGATGCGGCATTCGCGCCTTGCCGTTCATGACGTGCTCGATGATCTGCTTGCGGTCGATGGCGAGCGAGAGCGCCTCGCGCACCCGCACCTTGGCGATCGGCGAATCCTTCACCTCGGGCTTGTAGATGCCCCAGAACTGGAAGATCGCCTGCATCGTGCCCGGCACCGACAGCACCTCCAGGCCGGCGCGCGAGGCGCCGAGCATGGTCTCGGGCCCGATCGAGGCGATCCCGGCCTCGCCGGTGCGGACCATGGCCACGCGCGTGCTCTCCTCCGGTACCAGCAGGATGTGCAGATCCTTGAAATGCGGGCGGCCGCGCCAGTGCGGCGTGGTCACGGCGGTGAACTCGATGCGGTCGCCCGGCACGTTGCGCACGAACTTCCAGGGGCCGCTGCCGATCGGCTTCTTGCGGAACTCCTCCTCGCCCACCTTCTCGATGTAGTTCTTGGGCATGATGGCGCCCTCCGGCGCCACCGCACGCGACAGTCCGGCAGGCAGGCCGATCTGCGGGCTGGTGGTATTCACCTTCACCGTCAGGTCGTCGATCACCTCGACGCTTTTGATCGTCCGCCGCATCGTCGCCGCCGCGGCTGCAAGCGAGCCTGGCCCCATCTGGCGCTCGAGGCTGAACTTCACGTCGTGCGCAGTGAGCTTGTCGCCGTTGTGGAAGGTCTGGCCCGGCCGGATATGGAAGGTCCAGGTCAAGCCGTCGGACGAAAGCTCCCAGCGTTCGGCGACGCCGGGGCCGACACCGCCCTTCTCGAGGTTGAAGCCGACCAGCGAGTCGTACATCACCGCCTGGTAGACGGCGTTACCCGGCCGCCCTTCGAGGATGGGGTCGAGCGTCTGCGCGCCGAGCGATTCGACGGCAAAGACGAGCGTGCCCTTCTGGTCCTGGGCGGCAAGCGGGGCCATGGCGGCGACAAGCAGAATGACAGCGAGAGTCGCCACTCTCGCGATGAGCCGGAACATGAGTTCCTCCCTAAACGTCGATTTTGAATTGTTGGTTCTTGGGACTCAGCGGACGGCGAAACGACTATCCGTCGCGCGTCGAAAACTTGTCAATAGCGGTGCACGCGGTCTTTGGCGGACTCAAATTCCGGCGCGCGCGTCGACGCGGCCGTCTCCGTCACAGTCTCAGAAGGCTGCCATAGCCGCCGACCGACGCCTGGATGCCGGACAGCCGCAAGCAATGCCAGAGGCTTGCCTGGTTGGCCGAAATGGCCGGCCGCTTGAGATCCTGCTCCAGCGCCTCCAGGATCGCCACGCAGCGAAAGCCTGTGCCGGCGATCAGAACACCGTCCGCGGCTGGCGGACAGGCCGCCCTGATTTGCGCATAGAGCGGTTCGATCTCCTGCTCGAGGCCCAATCCGTGGCCAACCAGATCGGCCGGCGGCAGATCCCGCCACTTAGCTCCCGGATCGGCGCGTAGGTGTGCCGCCGGTTCGAACCCGTGTTCGGTGTAATAGCGAATGGCCGCGTTGACCGTGTCGTCGCCGAACCACGGCGGCAGAACCAGGAAAGGCCGATCCACGCCGGCGACCCGAAGAGCGGCGATCGTGTCGGCGCCGTTCGTCGTGACGCTGGTACCCGCGCCGAGCTCGGCGGCGAGACTAGAAGCAACGGCTGCGTCCCAACCATTGCCCCCGACAACGCTGCTGGAGGTGTGCGCGATCACGACCGCCGACAGGCGCATGGCGGAAAACTGCCGGCAGCCGCGCAGCAGGTCATCCGCGAGATCGACGCCGGTCCGGTCGGCGCGCCAGCGCGCCCACGGCGCGCTGGCGGTCACGCGGGCGGCATGCACGGACACACCGCTGGGCGCCATCGCCCACCATTCGGCTTCCGGCACGGCTTCGCTGCCGACGATGAACAGTCCAATGCGGGCTCGCCAACCCCAGTTGTCGTCATGCGTCACGAGATGAGCTTTCGATGCGCGATCAGGAGAATGGTGCCCAGGGGCGGA
>CAMDCE010000052.1 GCA_945889625.1 Asaia bogorensis
GTTTAGGAAACCGATGCTCTATCCGGCTGAGCTACCGGGACGTGGGCCGACCACTAGCAAAATAGCCACGACCTGTCAGGATTTTCAGCGGATTGCTCAGGCAAAACGGCAGGAGGCCCAAAATGAGACGTTTGCAAGCTGCGGTCGCAATAGCTCTGGCACTGGCCTGCGGTGCCGCCCAGGCTGCCGACTACCCTGCCCCCAAGCAGGGCGACTGGATCGCGCGGGATTTCAAGTTCCACACCGGCGAGGTCATGCCCGAGCTTCGCCTTCACTACACGACCGTCGGTGAGCCTTCAGGGCAGCCGGTTCTCGTCCTGCACGGCACCACCGGCTCGGCCAACAGCATGCTGACGCCGGCCTTCGCGGGCGAACTGTTCGGGCCCGGCCAACCGCTCGATGCGACCAAGTACTTCATCATCATCCCGGACTCGATCGGCCACGGCAAATCGTCCCGGCCGTCCGACGGCCTGCGCGCGAAGTTTCCGAAGTACAATTACGACGACATGGTCGACGCCCAGTATCGGCTGCTCAAGGAAGGCCTCGGCATAAGTCACCTGCGCCTGGTGATCGGCAATTCGATGGGCGGCATGCATAGCTGGGTGTGGGGCGTGAAATATCCCGACTTCATGGATGCGCTGGCACCGATGGCGGCGCAGCCGACCGCGATGTCGAGCCGCAACTGGATGATGCGGCGGCTGATCATCGATTCGATCCGCAACGATCCGGAATGGAAGGACGGCAACTACGCGACGCAGCCGCGCGCCTTCAAGACGGCCGCCGTGTTCTACGGCATCGCCACCAACGGCGGCGATCTGGCCTATCAGAAGATAGCGCCGACGCGCGAAAAGGCCGACAAGCTGCTCGACGCGCGGCTGGCGGCGCCCTTCAACGCCGACGCCAACGACACCCTCTACCAATGGGACTCCTCGGGCGACTACGACCCCTCGCCCGGCCTGTCGCGCATCCAGGCAGCGCTCCTGGCGATCAATGCCGCGGACGACGAGCGCAATCCGCCGGAAACCGGGCTCTTGGAAGGCGCGCTGAAGCAGGTCAAGAACGGCCGGCTGTACCTGATCCCGGCCAGCGACGAGACGCGCGGCCACGGCACGACCGGCATGGCAAAATTCTACGCGGCGGCGCTAAAGGAATTGCTCGACAAGGCCCCGCAGCGGAAGAAGTAGAAATCTCCATCTAGTCGTCGGATCGCGTGCGGCGCAGCGACTTGATCGCGCCGTGGTGCTTCTTGTCCTCGATGCGCCGCCGCTTGCTCGCCCGCGTGGGCTTGGTCGGCTTGCGCGGCGTCGGGCGGCGCGCCGCGGCACGGACCAGTTCGATCAGGCGGTCGAGCGCCTCCTCGCGGTTGCGCTTCTGGCTGCGCTGGCTTTGCGCGACCAGCACCAGCACGCCGTCCTGGGTCAGCCGCCGGCCGGCCAATCGCTCCAGCCGCTCGCGCACCTCGGGCGGCAGCGACGGCGAATGGCGCACGTCGAAGCGCAGCTGCACGGCGGTCGAGGTCTTGTTGACGTGCTGACCACCCGGCCCGGTGGCGCGCACGAAGCTTTCGTCGATCTCCGCCGGATCGAGCGTCAGGGAGCCTGCGATCCAGATCGGGGCGGCCTTGCTCGCTGCCTTGGCCGCCGCCGACATCACTCCTTCCCGCCGGCCTTGCGCAACAAGGCCTCGATCGTCGTACGGCCGGACTGGCGCGCGAAAGTGAGCGCCGTGCGTCCGGTGAAATCGGGCGTGTTGGGATTGGCCTTCTTTTCGAGCAGCACGCGGACGACTTCCGCGAAACCCAGCCGCGACGCCACCATCAGCGCCGTCGTGCCCTGGCGCGTCTGGGCGTTGGGCTTGGCATTGCGCTTCAGCAGCAGCTCGACAAGATCGACATCGCCACGCTCGGCGGCGCGGATCAGCGAGGTGTAGCCCTCGCGGTCGGTGGCATCGACCACGGCGCCACCCTTGAGCAGCGTCTCGGCCACGGCGATCTGGCCGGCCAGCACCGATACCATCAGCAACGGCCGGCCGTTGGTGTCGGCCTGGTTGGGATTCTCGCCCTTGAACAACGACTGGCGTACCTTCTCCTCGTCGCCGTCACGCACTGCCTTGACGATGGGCTTGACGGTCATCGATTCGATCTGTGCCAGCGCCGGGCCGGCCGGTACGAGGCACGCGGCCATTGCCAGAAATGTCCGACGGATCATGTGCTGCTCCCGCGAGTCGCCTGGTAACGCGCCTCGATACGGTCCCATATCTGGGCTTCCAGCGACACGCCGTCAAAACGGTCGATCTGCTGCAGGCCGGTCGGCGAGGTGACGTTGATCTCGGTGAGATAGTCGCCGATCACGTCGATGCCGACGAAGATCATGCCGAGCCGGGCAAGCTCGGGGCCGATCGTCTCGCAGATCTCGATATCGCGCTTGCTGAGCGTTGCCTTCACCGCCACGCCGCCGACATGCATGTTGGATCGCGCCTCGCCCGCGGCCGGCACGCGATTGATCACGCCGACCGCCTTGCCGTCGATCAGGATGATGCGCTTGTCGCCCTGGCGCACTTCCGGGAGATAGCGCTGGGCGATCACCGGCTCGCGGCTGCGCTGGGAGAACATCTCGAGCAGGGAATTGAAATTCTCGTCGTCGGGTCGCACGCGGAACACGCCGGACCCGCCGTTGCCGAACAGGGGCTTGAGGATGATGTCCTTGTGCTCGTCGCGGAACTCACGCAGCGCGAGCGCATTGGCGGTGATCAGGGTTGGCGGCATGACCTTGTCGAAATGCGTGACGAACAGCTTCTCCGGCGCGTTGCGCACGCTCGCCGGATCGTTCACCACCAGGGTCTTGGGATGGATGTGCTCCAGAACATGCGTCGTCGTGATGTACGACATGTCGAAGGGCGGATCCTGACGCAGCAGCACGACGTCGAGCGTCGCAAGGTCGAGGATCTCCGGCGCACCCAGGGTGAAGTGATTGCCCTTCTCGCGCCTGAGCTTCATGGGCTGGGCGCGCGCCATAACCTTGCGGTCGCGGAAGATCAGGTCGGGCGGCGTGTAGTGCCACACAGCATAGCCGCGCCGTTCGGCCTCCAGCCCCAGCACAAAGGTCGAATCGCCGTCGATATCGATGGTCGACACATGGTCCATCTGAATGGCGACATTGAGCTTCATGGCTGGGTCCTTGGGGGCCGGGTCCTGGGTAAACGGGAGCGTCAGTTAAGCCCGCGGCGCAGTTCCTGCAACAGGACTGACGCGCGCTGGCGCAGGCCGGGATCGCCCCGCCCGCCCTCGATGCCGAGAAAGCGCTCGAAGGCGGCGATGGCGGCGCGGCGCTTGTCCAGCCGGACGTTGAGCTGGCCGGCCTCGAACAAGAGCTCCGGACGGTCGGGCGCGATCGCCAGCATGCGGTCGAGCGAGCGCGCGGCACCCGGCCAATCCTCGCGCTTGACGAGCCGCAGGCGGACGTTGTTCTCCAGCCGCAGCAGCACCTCGCGGTCGGACACCGGATCGAAATGGGCGGGGCGGAGCTCGGCGTCGGCGCCCAGCACCTGGCGCAGGAGGTCGCGCAGGTCGCCCGCTTCGCGCACCGTGCCGTCATGAAAAGGATCGAGGACGTGCCGCGCACCGTCGATGGCGACGCGGATCAGGAAATGGGCGGGAAACGCCAGGCCCTCGGCATCCCAGCCCTGGGCACGCGCGATGTGCAGGTAAAGGATCGACAGCGCCACCGGCAGGCCCTTGCGCCGCTCGATCACGCGCGCGAGGTCGGCGTTCTGCAGGTCGTCGTAGGTTTCGCTGTCGCCGCGATAGGCGTAGGAGCGGGCGATCACTTCGGCCAGCGCTTCGGCCGTGGTGCCGCGCCGGCGCACCAGGTCGGCCACGTCGGCGGCCATCGCCGCCACATGCTGACGATAGGGCGCAAGATCGACCGGCTCGTCGCGCTGCAGCGCGCTCATCGTCAAAGCGGCTTCGAGAAGGTCGATGCGCTCGCCGTCCTTGGCACCATTGCCGGCGCAGAGATCGCGCAGGCGGACCTCCGATTCGTCACGCGTCACGCATCACTCCGGCGGGCGCCAGACGTCGGCCAGATGGCGCGGCCAAAAATGTCGCCAAAGAGGGCCGCTCACCAGCACCGCATCGAAGCGCACGGAACAGACGGCATGGCGGGGATGATGCGCCAGGAACAGGCTGGCGGCGCGCGCCACCCGTCCTAACTGCCGTCCGCCCAAGGCATCGATTGCTATCGCTGCATCGGCACGCGCCTTGACCTCGACGAACGCCAATATGCCGCCCCGTCGTGCCACGATATCGATCTCGCCCAGCTTGGTGCGGTAGCGCCGCGCCAGGATCGAATAGCCCGCCAGACGCAGCCGCCACACCGCCCGCATCTCGGCAGCATGGCCCAGCCGGTGGGCGCGCTGGCGTGCTTCGGTAGTCATTGCTGGGCCTCACGCTTGAGCGCCAGCGCGCGGGCATAGACGTCGCGGCGCTTCAGCCCGAAGCGCGCCGCCACTTCCGACGCCGCGTCCTTGACAGACGCGCCGGCCATCGCCGAGCGCAGCGCCTCGTCGAGCGCGCCGGCGGCGGGCGCCGCCGCTTCGCCCGGCGGGCCGATCACAAGGACGATCTCGCCTTTGACGTCGGAACGCCCGGCATAATGGGCGGCAAGATCGCCGAGCGGCGCGCGGCGGACTTCCTCGAACAGCTTGGTGAGCTCGCGCGCAACAGCCGCCGGCCGCGCGCCCAGGAGGTCGGCAAGATCGGCGAGCGAGGCGGCGAGGCGGTGCGGCGCCTCGAAGAAGACCAGGGTCGCCGGCACGCTTGCCGCCTCCGCGATCGCCCGGCGGCGCTCGACTGGCCTGGCCGGCAGGAAGCCGCCGAAGAAGAAACGCTCGGTCGGCAGACCCGAGAGCGCCAGCGCCATCGGCACGGCTGAAGCGCCCGGCGCTGCGGTCACGACATGGCCATCGGCCAGCGCGGCCCGGACCAGCCGGTAACCTGGATCGGAAATCAGCGGCATACCGGCGTCGGAGACCAAGGCCACGCGCTTGCCCTGGGCAAGCGCGCGCACGATGCGCGGTTCGGCCGCGTCCTGCGTGGCGTCGCTGTAGGCCACGGTGGGGGCCGCGATGCCGTAGGCGTTGGCTAGCTTGGCAAACACGCGCGTGTCCTCGCAGGCGATCAGGTCGGCAGCGCGCAGTACATCCAGTGCACGCAGCGTGATATCGCGCATATTGCCGATCGGTGTGGCGACAATATGCAGTCCCGGCACGATGACCAGCGGTTTACGCCGGGCCTGCCCATCGCTAGCTTGGAGCGGTTCGCCCGTTGTCACTTGCACTGCCTCTTCGCCCACTGTCTCTTTGTCCACGTCCATCTGCATCCGTCCGCCGGAGTTTCGCACCGATGCGTCCGTCCTTTTTCGCGCTCGCCGCTGCAGCCTTCTTTCTGGGCGCATGCGGCGAGCAGTCCCAGACTAGCACGCCCGCCCCGTCCCCGGCCGCACCTCAGGCGGGCTCGCCGGTCACCGCCTCGGGCAAGACGCGCATCGCGTTGCTGCTGCCGCTCTCCGGCCGCGCCGCGCCGATCGGTCAGTCCATGCAGCAGGCCGCCGAGATGTCCCTGTTCGACAGCGGAGCCCAGCACCTGGCGCTGGCCGCCTACGACAGCGGCGAGCAGGCCGACACGACCGTCCAGGCCTATCGCAAGGCCCGCATCGACGGCGTCGCCCTGGTGCTGGGACCGCTGTTCGGCGTGTCGGCGACGGCGCTCGGCCCGCTGGTCCGGCAAGGCGGAGCCAACGTGATTTCCTTCTCCAACGACGAGCAGGCCGCCCAGCCCGGCGTCTGGGTGATGGGCATCGCCGCGCCCCCGCAAGTCCGCCGCGTGGTCGATCATGCAGTGGCCTCGGGCATCAAGCGCTTTGCCGCCTTCGCTCCGCGCACGAGCTACGGCGAACAGATGACGCGCACCCTGGAAAGCCACGTCGCCGTGCGCGGCGGCACCGTTGTGGCGGTCGAGCTCTTCGACGATAGCCCTGACCTGACGGCGTTGGCACGGCGGCTCGCCAACGAGACGAAGGGCGAAGGCAAGCTCGCCGTGCTCGTACCGGTGGCGCCGCCCAGGCTGTCGGCCGTGCTCGCAGCCCTTGCGGCCGCCGGCATCGACAGCCGGTCCGTGCAGTTCATCGGCACCGGCGTATGGGACGTGACCGGCATCGGCTCGGAAACCATGCTGCGCGGCGCCTGGTACGCCGCTCCCGATCCGGCCAGGCGCGCCGACTTCGAGCGACGGTTCGTCGCCACCTACGGCCGTCCACCGCACCGCCTGGCAACGCTTGCCTACGACGCCGTGGCGCTGGCCGGCCAGCTCGCGCGCCTCAAGCCGGGCGGCGATTTCTCGCCCGAGGCGATCACCAACCCCAACGGCTGGTCGGGCGTCGACGGCGTCTTCCGCTTCCTGCCCGATGGCCGCGCCGAGCGCTCGCTGGCGGTGATCGAGATCCAGGGCGAACGCAACACCGTGGTCAGCCCCGCACCGACCACTTTCGCCAGGGCGGTGAACTAAAGCGCGATGACTTTCACTCGAGCCATGCCGTCGGCACGGCCGCAGCGCGATGACTACGGTCATCGCGCTGTAGTGCACCGCCCAGGCGCGATGGCCAACCATCGCGCCATAGCTGCCGGAGCCGGGCCGACGGCCGAAGCAAGTGTCATCGCGCTGTGAACGACATGCCGATCCTGCCGCGCGCCATCCTGTTCGATTTGGACGACACCCTGATCCGTGCCTACGCCCAGCCCGAGGAAGCGTGGACGCGCCTGCTGAAGCGGTTTGCCATCCAGCTCGACGCGCACGACGACGCCACGATCGAGCGCGTCCGGGTGGCAGCGATGGAGGAGGCGCGCGCCTTCTGGTCCGACCGCGCCGAGGCGGCCAAATGGCGGCTCGACATTCCTGCCGCCCGCCGTCTGTCGGTGCGCCGCGCCCTGGCGCGTCTCGATCGTGCCGACGAGGCGCTGGCCGACCGCATCGCCGACGCTTTCTCCGAGATGCGGCGCAACGAGTACCGGCTCTATCCCGACGCCCACGCCACGGTCGATGCCTTGCGCACGGCGGGCGTGAAGCTCGCGCTGGTCACCAACGGCGCGGGGGAGACGCAGCGCGCCAAGATCGAGCGCTTCGAGCTCGGCCACCGTTTCGACCACATCCAGATCGAAGGCGAATTCGGCCAGGGCAAGCCCGAGCTCGCCGTCTACCGTCATGCGCTGGAGCGGCTGGGAGTCGCTGCCGCCGATGCCTGGATGGTGGGCGACAATTACGAGTGGGAAGTCGTGGCGCCGCAGCAGCTCGGCATGTGCGGCATCTGGTACGACCCGTTCGAAGCAGGCGTGCCGACGCATGCGACCGCCCGGCCGACGCGCATCATCAAGCGACTGGGCGAGCTGGTGGAGTAAGTCCCCCTCCGCCCCCGACTACGGGGGCACCTCCCCCGAAGACGGGGGAGGGACGACTCCCTCTTTCCCTCCCCCGTCTTCGGGGGAGGTGTCGGCGTCTTACGCCGACGGAGGGGGTCACACCTTGGCGCGGTCGGCCGGCAGCTTGTCGGCGGTCTGCAGCAGCAGACGCTCGACACGTCCGCCCTTCACCAGGTGCGTTTCCAGCACTTCGTCGATGTCGGCGGCAGTCGGACAGGCATACCAGACGCCTTCGGGGTAGATCACCACGGTCGGCCCCAGCTCGCAGCGATCGAGGCAGCCGGCGCTGTTGATGCGCACGTTCTTTAGGCCGAGTTCCTTGGCGCGGTTCTTCATGTGGTCGCGCAGCGCCTCGCCGCCCTTCTCGGCGCAGCAGCCGCGCGGATGGCCGGCCGGCCGGCGGTTGGTGCAGCAGAAGACATGGGCTTCGTAGTAGGGCTTGGGATCGGAAGACTTCTCACGCTCGCTCATTTCATCAGCCCTTCTTGCTGCCGCCGGCGATATTGGCCAATTGCGACCAGAAAGCCTGCTGCATCTGTTGCATCTGCTCGACCCCCTGCATGGAGGCCGGCAACCAGGTCTTGAACACCATTTCCGGATTCATGGAATCGAGGCCGGATTTCATCCTCTCCTCGATCTGGCCAAGGATGCGATCCTGCATCGGCTTGAGGTCGGGCAGGCCGAAAAAGGCGCGCGCCTCTTCCGGCGTGCAGTTCACTTCCACGTTTATTTTCATCGGCTTCTCCGTTTGCGCCAGCTTAGGCGATCCCGACGCCGGGGACCATGTCATCGCAGCCATGCTATGACGCCGCATGGTTCCGTCCTGGCTCGCCGCAAATCCCCGCGCCAAGAAGGGTCTCGCCTTCGGCCGCGATCAGCAGTTCGTCGTCAATCCCAACGGTGTGCCCGAGCTCACCGACGAGATGGTGCAGTGCCCGGCGCACAAGACGACACCGCTCTATTCCCTGCCCGCTCTGGCCAAGCGGCTGGGCGTCGCCGAGGTCAGGGTCAAGGACGAGAGTCAGCGCTTCGGCTTCGGCGCCTTCAAGGCGCTGGGCGGCGTGCTCGGCGTCTACGGCACTCTCTCGGGCACGGTCGGCGAGGCCTATCACTCCTCGCCCACCTTCGAGGAGATGTTCAGGGGCGACAACAAGGAGTTGACCAAGCACTACGTCTTCACCTCGGCGAGCTCAGGCAATCACGGCCGCTCCGTTGCCGCCGGTGCCAAGCTGTTCGGCAATCGCTGCATCATCTTCCTGCCGAAGTTCACGTCCGCCGAGAAGGAAGCGGCGATCCGCGCCCGCGGCGCCGAGGTAATCCGCGTCGATGGCGACTACGACACCGCCGTCGCCGAGTGCAAGCGCCAGGCCGGGGAGAACGGCTGGACGATCATCTCCGACACCTCGTGGGAGGGCTATGACTCGACGCCGCGCGACGTGACGCGCGGCTACACCGTGCTGGTCGAGGAGATCATCCGCCAGTGGCGGCCGGGCGCCACCCACGTCTTCGTGCAAGCGGGCGTCGGCGGACTTGCCGCCGCCGTGATCGGCTATCTCTGGGCGCGCTATGAGCCGCGGCCGACCTGCATCGTCGTCGAACCGAAAAGTGCCGACTGCTGGTTCCAGAGCAACATCGCCGGCAAGCCCGCGCTCGCCAGCGGCAATGCCGAAACGGTGATGGGCGGCCTCGCCTGCCGCGAAATCTCGCCAGTGACCTGGCCTGTCGTCGGGCTGGCGACCGACTGGTTCATGACCATCGAGGAAGACGACGTTTTGCCGGCGCGTCATCTCCTGGCTCATCCTTTGGATGGCGATCCCGCTATCGCCTCCGGACCGTCGGGCTGCGCCGGCCTGGCCGGCCTGACGCGCGTCTGTACCGACGAGGCCGCGTTCAAGGCGCTGCATCTCGACAAGCACTCGCGCGTTCTGCTTATCAACAGCGAGGGCAATCTCGGCGAAGGTCCGGCGTGACCGGCTCGCGCCCAACCGAAGGCCGCAATCGCCTCGGCGAGGAAACCAGCCCCTACCTGCTGCAGCATGCCAACAATCCCGTGCACTGGTGGGCGTGGGGCGAGGAGGCGATTGGCGAGGCCAAGCGCAGCAATCGGCCGATCCTGCTTTCGGTCGGCTATGCCGCCTGCCACTGGTGCCACGTCATGGCGCACGAAAGTTTCGAGTCGTCGGACGTGGCGGCGGTGATGAACGAGCTGTTCGTCAACATCAAGGTCGACCGCGAGGAGCGGCCCGACGTCGATGCGATCTATATGCAAGCCCTGCACATCCTGGGCGAACATGGCGGCTGGCCGCTCACCATGTTCTGCACACCGACGGGCGACCCGTTCTGGGGCGGCACCTATTTCCCCACGCCCGCGCGCTACGGCCGGCCGAGCTTCGTCGATGTCCTGCAGGGCATCGCCCAGGCCTGGCGCGACAAGCCGCAGGACATCGAGACCAACCGTGCCGGGCTCCTCAAGGCGCTGCGCGAAAAGGCCGCCAACAAGGCGATCGAGATCAAGGGCGATGGCCCGCTCGTCCCCATGGCGCTGATCGACCAGATCGCTGCGCGCCTCACCCAGGAATGCGACCCGGCATGGGGTGGCTTCGGTCAGGCGCCGAAATTCCCCTCGCCTTACCTGTTCGAGATGCTGTGGCGCGCCTGGCTACGCGGCCGCAAGGATGCGCGCCTGTTCGATGCGGTGACCGTCACGCTCGACCGCATGTGCCAGGGCGGTATCTACGATCATCTGGGCGGCGGCTTCGCGCGCTACGCCACCGACAACGAATGGCTGATTCCGCATTTCGAGAAGATGCTCTACGACAACGCGCAGCTGATCGATCTCCTGACCCTCGTCTGGCAGGAAACCACGAGCCCGCTCTACGCCACGCGTATCGCCGAGACTTGCGACTGGACCTTGCGCGAAATGGTGGCCGAGAGCGGCGGCTTTGCCGCGACCTACGACGCCGACTCGGAGGGCGTCGAGGGCAAGTTCTATGTCTGGGGCCGAGGCGAGATCGACGACGTGCTAGGTGCCGAGGATGGCGCCTTCTTCCGTGCCGTCTATGACGTGAGCGACGGCGGCAACTGGGAGCATCACAACATCCTCCACCGCAACCGGGCGCCGGCGCTGCTCGGCGAGGCTGAGGAGCAACAGCTCGCGGGTTTGCGCACCAGGCTGAAGGCGGTGCGCGACAAGCGGGTATGGCCGGGCTGGGACGACAAGGTTCTGGCCGATTGGAATGGCCTGATGATCGCCGCCCTCGCCAACGCCTCGGCGGTGTTCCAACGCGACGACTGGCTGGCCGCCGCCGTACGCGCCTGGCGCTTCGTGATGGACGCAATGCGCGACGACCACGGCCGACTGTTCCACTCCCATCGGGCAGGCAAGCGGCTGCATCGCGGCACGCTCGACGACTACGCCAACATGGCGCGAGCAGGCCTTGCGTTGTTCGAGACGACCGGCGAGGTGAGTTACATCGACGCGACGAGGACGCTGGTCGCCGTGCTCGATCGGCATTTTGCCGATGCCTCGGCGGGCGGCTACTTCACCACCGCCGACGATGCCGCCGACCTCATCGTGCGATCCAAGCACTGCCACGACAATGCCGTGCCGCCGGGCAACGCCACTCTGGCGGGTGTCTTCGCACGCCTCTGGGTGTTGACCGGTGAGGAGGCATGGCACGACAAGGCGGAGCACCAGGTCGCCGCCTTCGCCGGTGAACTGCAGGGCAACTTCTTTCCGCTGATGACGCTGCTGAACGGCTACGAGACCCTGCAGAACGCCAGCGAGCTGGTGATCGTCGGCGATCCCGCTCTACCCGCCACCGAAGCACTGCGCCGCGCGGTCTATGCCAAAAGCCTGCCCAACAAGATCGTCCGGCGCGTCGCGCCCGACACGGCGCTGCCATCGGCGCATCCCGCCGCCGGCAAGGGCTTGGTTGGAGGCAGGCCAGCACTTTACGTCTGTCGCGACATGAGCTGTCAGGCGCCGGTCGTCGATCCACAGCAAGTGGAGCTTTCGTAGCTTCTGCCCGTCATGGTAGTCGCTCTCTGCCGGTTTGCCGGCAGGGGGAGAAAGCCATGAATGGACACAAATGGGTGGCGTATGGCCGCCTGATGGCCCTTGTCGGCTTGGCTCTGGCGTCGTCGGCTTGTGCGACGGTGGTCGGCGGAACGACCCAGGAAGTCTTCATCGAAACCGACCCGCCGGCCGCCGAGTGCAGGGTCGATCGCCTGGGCGCCAACGTCGGCCTCGTGAAGCCCACGCCCGGACGGGTCAACGTCTCGCGCTCCAAGGAAACCATGGTGGTGAGTTGCACGCGTGAGGGCTACGAGCAGTCCAACGAGGTGCTGGCGTCGAGCTTCACCGGCGCGACGGTCGGCAATATCCTTCTCGGCGGCATCGTTGGCATCGTCGTCGATGCAGCGTCGGGCGCCAACAACAAGTATCCTGACAAAGTCATTGTCATCATGACGCCGTCGAGCTTTCCCACGACGGCTGCCCGCGACGCCTACTATGCCGGCGTGAAATCGCGGCTCGAGGAACAGGCGAACGCCGAGATCAAGCGAATCGCGAGCACGTGCAGCAGCAACAACCGCGAACTCTGCCGCATCGACGAAAAGAAGATTTCCGACGCGCGAGACAAGGCGCTCGCCGACATCGACAGCAAGCGCATGGCTGCCAAGGTGGTTCCCACCAGCTAAGCCTGCTTGTCACACTCGGCGAAGCCTAAGGCACAGTCCGTCCAGCTGAGGCGCGTAAACGCGCCGCCATCAGCCGGACGGACTGTGCCATTGAAGGAAATGCTTCGTACAACGCGTTTCCGGTCAAATGGAACCGCTCCGCGGTTCCATTTGACCGAAAGCCGCTCTAGCATCCTGCGGCAAATCCACAGGAGTTTCGCTTCGTGCAGCTTCAGCTCAAGACTTGGCAATTCGTCGAGGACTATCTCAAGACCAAGACCGGTATCATCATCCCGATCGGGTCGACCGAGCAGCATGGCCCAACGGGCCTGATCGGCACCGATGCGCTGACCGCCGAGATGGTCGGCCGCGGCGTCGGCGAGAAAGTCGGCGCCCTGGTGGCGCCCACCATCTCGGTCGGCATGGCGCAACATCACCTGGGATTCGCGGGCTCGATCACGCTGAAGCCCACCACGCTGATCGCCGTCGTATGCGACACGGTGGTGTCGCTGGCACGGCATGGCTTCACCCGATTCTTCTTCGTCAACGGCCATGGCGGCAACATCGCCACGGTGACGGCGGCCTTCTCCGAGATCTATTCGGAGCGTTCGATGGAGCGCATGAGCAACCAGCCCTCGATCAAGTGTGCGCTGCGCAACTGGTGGGACAGTCCGGCGATCAAGCGGCTGAGCCAGGAACTCTATCCGGTCGGCGAAGGCAGCCACGCCACGGCATCGGAAGTGGCGCTCACCTGGTACAAATATCCCGAGACCATCCAGCGCAAGGAGATGGAGCCCCGGATCGCACCGAACGGCAGCTTCGCCGACGCCGAGGATTACCGGCGGACCTTTCCGGATGGCCGCATCGGCTCGGATCCCAACCTCGCGACGCCGGAACACGGCAAACGCTTCTACGACACAGCCGTCGAGGATGTAGCGCACGACTACGAGAGATGGGTCGCGAAATAACAGGTCAACAATCGGGGGAAACGAACGATGAAAGTCGGGTTTATCGGGCTCGGCATCATGGGGGCGAGCCTCGCCGCCAATCTGCAGAAGGCCCAGCACAAGGTCACGGTTCACGACGCAAGGCGCGCCGCGGCCGACAGCCACATCGAAGCCGGCGCGATCTGGGCCGATTCGCCCGCCGAGGTCGCGCGTAACTCGGACGTGGTTTTCACCTCCCTGCCCGGCCCGCCCGAGGTCGAGGCGGTGGCGCTCGGTCCCAATGGCATCCTCGCCGGCATGAAGCGCGGCGGCGCCTACTTCGATCTCTCGACCAACTCGCGCGCCACCATGCGCAAGATCCATGCGGCCTTCGCCGAGAAGGGCGCGCACGCCCTCGACGCACCGGTGAGCGGTGGACCGCGCGGCGCCAAGACCGGCAAGCTCGCGATCTGGGTCGGCGGCGACAAGGACGTGTTCGAGAAGTTCAAGGACGTGCTCGGCGCCATGGGCGACCAGGCGCGCTATGTCGGGCCGATCGGCCAGGCAACCGTGGCCAAGCTGGTGCACAACTGCGCCGGATACGCCATGAACCTGGCCTTGGCCGAGGTCTTCACCATGGGCGTCAAGGCGGGCGTCGAGCCGCTCGCCCTGTTCGAGGCGGTGCGCCAGGGCGCGCTGGGACGCCGCCGGACCTTCGACGGGTTGATCGACCAGTTCCTGCCCGGCACCTACGACCCGCCGGCCTTCATGCTGCGTCACGCCCACAAGGACGTCTCGCTGGCGGTGGCCTTGGGCAAGGAAGTGAGCGTGCCGATGCGCGCCTGCAACCTCACGCTCGAGGAGATGACCGAGGCGATGAACCGCGGCTGGCAGGAGCGCGATTCGCGCTCGGCGATGCTGCTGCAGCAGGAACGCGCCGGCGTGAAGATCGCCGTCGACGCCGAGAAGCTTCAGGCCGCCCTCAAGAGCGAAAAGTGACGACGGAAGTGGCCGAGTACGAGATCTACGCCATCCGCTACGCCTGTCGCGACGCCAAGCGCAGCGATCATTTCATCGGCGGCGATCCGCACGACGGGCCGATGCCGATGGACTATTTCACCTGGGTAATCCGCGGCGAAGGCCGCGTCGTGGTGGTCGACACCGGCTTCACCGCCGAGGTCGCGGCCAAGCGCAAGCGCCAGCACCTGCGCTGCCCGATCGAGACGCTGAACGAGCTGGGCATCGCGCCCGATTCGGTCGACCATGTCGTGCTGACGCATCTGCACTACGACCATGTCGGGAACTTCCACAAATTTGCCAAGGCGCACTTCCATCTGCAGACGCGCGAGATGGGGTTCGTCACCGGTCCCTACATGCGCTACCCGAAGTTCGGCCACAGCTTCGAGGTCGAGGACGTGGTCGGCATGGTGAAGCTCAACTTCAAGGGCCGGGTCGAGCAGCATCAGGGCGAGTTCGACCTCGCGCCGGGCATCAGCCTGCACCACGTCGGCGGCCACACGCCTGGCCTGCAGATCGTCCGGGTCATGACCAAGCGCGGCTGGGTCGTGCTGGCGTCCGACGCCGCGCACTACTTCGAGCACATGCAGACCAATCGCTTCTTCGTCACCGCGTTCAATCTCGGTGACATGATCGACGGCTATCGGACCTGCGAGCGGCTGGCCGCTTCGCCCGAGCACATCATTCCCGGCCACGACCCGCTGGTGATGAAGCTCTACCCTGCCGCCTCGCCCAGGCTCGAGGGCGTGATCGTGCGGCTGGACGTGCCGCCAAAGAGACTCCGCTAGGCGCGGCGGCGCACCCGCTCGCGGTGCAGGATGTAGAGCCCCGAGGCTGCGACCACGACGATGCCCGCGACCGCCAGGAGATTGGGCACGTCGCCCCACATGACGTAGCCGATGCCGAGCGCCCACAGGATCGACGAATAGCGCAGCGAGCCCAGGACCGACATTTCGGCGCCCGACCGCAGGGACAGCATCAGAAGCTGGTAGCCCATCGCCAGCAGCAGCGAGGAGCCGATCACGAGCCCGACGCCGCGTGCAGTCATGGGTTGCCAGCCTTCCACCACGGCCCAGACGCCGCCGACCAGGCCGACGGTCACCGCTGAGCTGAGCGACACCACCAGGGTCGGCACGGCGGCAGGTACATGGCGGCCGAGCACGTCGCGTAGCGCTCCGGCAAACGAAGCGGCCACGACCAGCCACGTCCAGATGTTGAGGTCGCCCGGCCGCGGCTGGATCACCAGCAACACGCCCACGAACCCGATCGCAATGGCAGTCCAGCGCCGCCAGCCGACCTGCTCGTGCAGGATCAGGACGGCCAGGATCGCGAGGAAGAGCGGCGTCGACATGTTGACCGCCGTGGCGATGGCGAACGGGATGTAAGCCAGCGCCACGAGATAGAGGATGGCCGCCGCGGCTTCGAGCGCGCCGCGCACCACGACGGCGGGATGGGTGATGCGCGGCACGGCGCGCCAGTCGCCGCTCGCCATCAGGGCGAGCGCGCACCACAGCGTGGCGAAGACGCCGCGCAGGCCGATCGCCTGCAGAGGCGGCATGGTTTCGGACGCGAGCTTGATCAGTGCATCGTTGAAGATGAAGACCACGACTGACGCCGACATCGCGAGGATGCCACGGCTGTTGTCGATCATTGGCTACAGCGCGATGCTTTTGCTTCAGCCGTCGGCCCGGCTCCCGCAGCTATGGCGCGATGGTGGGCCATCGCGCCTGAGCGGGGCACGAGCCCGGCCGACGGCGCGATTCGAGGGAAAGTCATCGCGCTTTAGTCGACATTTTCAGGACTGTTGTCGATCACCTGGCGCCGGACATCTTCAGGATGAGCGCCCAGTGCGTGGCGTCGACCGGCACCACCGAAAGGCGCGACTGTCGGACCAGTTTGAAATCCTTGAACTTGGAATCCGCCTTGATGGCGGCAAGCGTCACCGGCTGGTTGACGGGCTGCACCGCCTTGACGTCGACCGTCACGGCCTTGCCGTCCTTGTCGGTCGGATCGGGATAGGCCGCCTTGGCGACCTCGGCGATGCCGACGATCTCCTTGCCCTCGCCCGAATGATAAAAGAAGCAACGATCGCCGGCCTTCATCGTCTTGAGGTTGATCGATGCCTGGGCGTTGCGCACGCCGGTCCACGAGGTGCGCTTGTCCTTCACCAGTTGCGACCACGCATAGGTCGACGGCTCCGACTTGATGAGCCAATAAGCCATTTCACTCTCCCTCGCGGCGCAATGGACGCGCCAATAATGCACGGATCGCCTCATCGAGGCCGGCACCCTTGTGCAGGATAGCATCGACGGCGGCGCAAATTGGCATCTCGATCCCGTGGCGTGCCGCGCGAGCCAGCACGGCGGGCGCCGTCGCCTCGCCTTCCACGACCTGCCGGCGTCCTGCCATGTGACGGTCAAGCGGCGTGCCCTTGCCTAGCGCCAGGCCGAGCGACCGGTTGCGCGACAGCGGGCCATGGCAGGTCAAGACGAGATCGCCGAGACCGCTGAGGCCGGTCAGTGTTTCCAGCTCCGCGCCCATCGCCAGGCCCAGCCGCGCCATTTCGGCGAAACCGCGGGTGATCAGGGCGGCGGCAGCGTTGGCGCCGAGGCCACGGCCCTCGACGATGCCGGCAGCGATGGCCAGCACGTTCTTGACCGCGCCGCCCAGCGCCACGCCCAGCACGTCGCTGGTCCAATAGGGCCGGAAGACGCCGGCAGCCAACGCCTGCGCCAGTTCGCGGCCGAGAGCGGCATCGGGCGTGGCGATGCTGACCGCAGTCGGCAGGCCGCGCACCGCCTCCTCGGCGAAGCTGGGACCCGACAGAACCGCCAGCCGCCGTTCGGGCAACACCTCAGCCAGCACCTCCGGCATCAAGAGCCCGCTCGACGCCTCGATGCCCTTGGCGCAGATCACCACCGGGCTGTCGCCCGGCAGATCGGCCGCGACGCCGCGCACGGCTTGCGCGGGACAAGCGAGCAGCAGCGCGTCGCAACCATCGAGCGCGGCGTGGTCGGGCGCCGCTTCGATACCGGCCTCGAGCGCGAAGCCCGGCAGATAGACTGGATTGGAGCGGTTATCGGCGATCGCGGAAGAGATGGCCGGATCGCGTGACCATAGGGTGACGCGCCGCCCGGCGCGCCGCGCCAGGCAGGCGAGCGCGGTGCCCCAGGCGCCACCGCCGACCACGCCGATATGGCTGACCGCACTCATGAGTTTGGCATCACAGGCTGAGATTGAAGGCGATGGAGATGCGCTCGGCAGTGCCCTTGTAGGGCCGCACCTGATGCAGCAGCCAGGCCGGGAACATGACCAGTCGGCCGGACTTGGGTCGCACCGTCTCGTTGGCGCCGACCGACAGGCCCGCCTTCCCGAAAGCCAGATGTGGCGCATACATCGCCGGCCCCGGGCCGCGCGGATCCATGAATTCGAGCTCGCCGCCCAGCGATGGATCGGCGTCGATGCCGCCGTCGTCGACATAGTAGACGCCGGACCAGAAGCTGCCGGGATGGGAATGGAACTCGTTGCCGTGGCCGCTCTTGTTGATGTTGGCCCACATGTTGGCGCGCCAGGTGACGGCGACCGGCTCGCCCTGGCGATTGGTCGTCACGCGATTGGCAGTGTTACGGCCGATCGCCAGCAACTTGATGGACGCCGCCCCGCCCCAGCGGTCCATGTCCCAATCCGACTGCCAGCCGCCGAGATTGGAATGTTGCGTGCCGGGATGCGTCTTCTGGTGCTGGTGAATGGTGGTGCGTAGCTCGGTATTGAGCGCCGCCGAATCGGGCAGGTCCGACAGCACAATGGGCGTTGCGAACAGCGAGGTGATCTCGAAGCTCATGGCCGCGACTCTACACCCTAAGATCGGTGCGCGGATCGAGCGGCCAGCGCGGCCGGGGACGAAAATCGAGCGAATCGGTCTGCCCCAGCCGCAGCCGCTCGATGCCGGCCCAGGCGATCATGGCACCGTTGTCGGTGCAGAATTTCACCGGCGGCGCCACCAGCCGCGCGCCGTGCTCCGCCGCGAGCGTCTCAAGCCGGCCGCGCAAATAGGCATTGGCGGCAACGCCGCCCGCCACGACCAATGTCGAGGGCGAGGTGAGCGCCAGCGCATTGGCGCATCGGTCGGCCAAAACGTCGCCCACGGTGCGCTGGAAGGAGGCGCAGAGATCGGCGATGGCCTGTTTGTCGTTCGCCGGCAGCTTTTCGACCGTCTGGCGCACGGCGGTCTTCAGCCCGGAAAAGGAGAAGTCGCAGCCCGGCTTGCGCCACATCGGCCGCGGCAGGGCGAAGCGCCGCGCGTCGCCCGACCTGGCTGCCTGCTCGACCGCCGGCCCGCCGGGAAAGCCGAGACCGAGAAGCTTCGCGGTTTTGTCGAAGCATTCGCCGGCCGCGTCGTCGATGGTGGTGCCGAGCCGCGTGAAGTCACCTGGGCCGCGCACCGTCAGGAGCTGGCAATGGCCGCCCGATACCAGCAGCAGCAGATAGGGATACGCCACGTCTTCGGTCAGCCGCACCGACAGGGCATGGCCTTCGAGATGGTTGACGGCGAGGAACGGCTTGTCATGGGCGAAGGCCAGCGCCTTGGCGGTCATCACCCCCACCATCACGCCGCCGATCAGTCCCGGTCCGCCGGTGGCGGCGATGGCGTCGAGATCGCCGAGCTCCAGCTTGGCCTCAGCCAGCGCCTCGCCCAAAAGCCCGTCGATGCGTTCGAGATGGGCGCGTGCGGCGATTTCCGGCACCACGCCGCCAAAGCGGCGATGCTCGGTCAATTGGCTGTAAACCACATTGGCCAGGATCCGGCCCACCGGCCTTTCCTCTTCCGGCGCCTCGACGATGGCGACCGCCGTTTCGTCGCAGCTTGTTTCGATGCCCAGCACGCGCATTCGTGTCTTCTAGCGTCGCGCGTCCAGCTACGCTAGAGCAACGCCATGACGGTTCCTCTCCTGCGGCTGGGAACGCGCGGCAGCAAACTCGCGCTGGTCCAGGCCGGTCTGGTGCGCGATGCGGTGGCGGCAGCCGTACCGGCCCTGGCGGCGCCCGACGCCATCGCGATCGTGGCCATCAAGACGACAGGCGATGCCATCCAGGACCGCCCGCTGTCGGAAGCCGGCGGCAAAGGCCTGTTCGTCAAGGAGATCGAGGAGGCGCTGCTGGCCGGTCGTATCGACGCCGCCGTGCACAGCATGAAGGACATGCCGACGGCACAGCCGGCGGGACTGCTGATACAGGCCTTCCTGCCGCGCGAGGACGCGCGCGATGTGCTGATCGCGGGCGAGGTGCAGCGCATCGCCGATCTCAGGCACGGCGCCGTCGTCGGCACGTCGGCGCTGCGCCGACGTGCCCAGCTTCTGCACCGCCGGCCCGATCTGGTGATCGTCAACCTGCGCGGCAACGTCGACACACGCCTCGCCAAGTGCCAGGCCGGCGTCTTCGAAGCGACCCTGCTCGCGATGGCCGGACTGAAACGGCTCGGCATGGGCCATGTCGGCACACCGGTGCCCGAGGACGAGATGCTGCCGGCCGTCGGCCAGGGCGCGGTGTGCATCGAGTGCCGCGCAGACGATACCCGCATTCGTGCCTGGCTCGCCGCCATCGATCATTCTCCGACCGCGACCTGCGTGACCGCCGAACATGCCATGCTGGCCGTGCTCGACGGTTCCTGCCGCACGCCGATCGCCGGTCACGCCATCCTTGCAGCAGATGGTTCACTCCATCTGCGCGGCCTGATCGTCAAGCCCAACGGCTCCGAGGCGATCGCCACCGAACGGCACGGCGCGGCCGGCGATGCCGAGGCGATGGGCCGCGACGCCGGCCACGAGCTGAAGCGCCGCGGCGGACCGGGCTTCCTCTCGGCCTGATCCCCTCGACCTGATCCCGTCCCGCCCCTAGAGTCCCGAGCATGCCTGCAGCCACGCTGGAATACGACGCGACGGGGCTTCTGTGCCCGCTGCCGGTGCTGCGGGCCAACCGCAAGCTGCGCGAGCTGCCGGACGGCGGGCTGCTGACGGTGCGCGCCACCGATCCGGCCGCGGAGCAGGACTTTCCCGCCTATTGCCGGCAGACCGGTCACGAATTGGTCTCGACTGAGCGCGAGGGCGAAGTGCTGGTGTTCGTCATCCGCAAACGTGAGCCCTAAGAGAAAATTCATGCCCCAGGTCACTTTCAAGACGATCAACGCAAAGGCGGTTACCGGCAGGCGCGTGCTGGTGCGCGTCGATCTCAACGTGCCGATGCGGGATGGAAAGGTGACCGACGCCACACGCATCGAACGTGCCGCGCCGACGCTCATCGAGCTCGCCGCCAAGGGCGCCAAGGTGGTGGTGCTGAGCCACTTCGGCCGGCCTGACGGCAAGCGCGTGCCGGAAATGTCGCTCAAGGCCCTGGTCGAGCCGCTGTCGAAAGCGCTCGGCAAGTCGGTCGCCTTCGCCGAGGACTGTGTCGGCCCGCTGGCCGAGGACGCGGTGCGCGCGCTCAAGCCCGGCGACGTGCTGCTGCTGGAGAACCTGCGCTTCCACAAGGAAGAGGAGATGAATGACGCCGCCTTCGTCGACAAGCTGGCGGCACTAGGCGACGTCTATGTCAACGATGCCTTCTCCGCTGCGCACCGCGCGCACGCCTCGACCGAGGGCATCGCCAACCGCCTGCCGGCCGCCGCCGGCCGCCTCATGCAGGCCGAACTCGAAGCGCTCGACAAGGCGCTCGGCCGGCCTGCGCGGCCGGTCTGTGCCGTGGTCGGCGGCGCCAAGGTCTCGACCAAGCTCGACCTCCTCGGCAACCTGGTGGGGCGGGTCGACAAGCTGATCATCGGCGGCGGCATGGCTAACACCTTCCTCCATGCCCAAGGCATCGGCGTTGGCAGGTCGCTGGCCGAGAAGGACCTTGCCCCGACGGCACTGGAGATCCTCGACAAGGCGAAGGCCGCCAAATGCAAGGTGCTACTGCCGGTCGATGTCGTTGTCGCGGCCGAGTTCAAGGCGGGCGCCCCAAGCAGGATAGTCGACGCCGCTGCCTGTCCCGACGATCACATGATCCTCGATGTCGGGCCGAAATCGATCGCGCTCTACCAGGAGGAAATCGGCGAGTGCGCGACGCTGGTGTGGAACGGCCCGCTCGGCGCCTTCGAGATCAAGCCTTTCGATGCCGGAACCGTGGCGCTGGCGCAAACCGTGGCGCAGCTGACGACCGCCAAGAAACTGCTGTCGGTCGCCGGCGGCGGCGACACTGTAGCTGCCCTGGCGGCGGCAGGCGTGGAGGCAAAACTCTCCTATGTCTCGACGGCCGGCGGCGCGTTCCTGGAATGGATGGAAGGCAAGACCCTTCCCGGCGTTGCGGCGCTCATTCGGGCGGCCTAAGACTCAAGGCATGAGTGTCCCGACAACTCCGCCGGATCGGTCCCGACTGCCCTGGGATCCGCCGGATCATTTCGAACCGCGCGTCCCCGACGGCGACAATCGCGAGCGGCTGGTCTGCGGGCGTTGCGAGTTCATCCATTACCAGAACCCCAAGATCGTCGCCGGCGCCGTCTGCACCTGGAGCGACAAAGGGCGCGACAAGATCCTTTTCGCCAAACGCGCTATCGAACCGCGCAAGGGCTTCTGGACGCTGCCCGCAGGCTACATGGAGTTGGGCGAGACCACCGAACAGGCCGCCCAGCGCGAAGCGAAAGAGGAGGCTTGCGCCACCATCGAGATCGACCGCCTGCTTGCCATGTACAGCGTGGCGCGGATCGGCCAGGTGCAGATCATGTATCGCGCCCGTCTCCTCAATGCCGACGTCGCACCGGGCATCGAAAGCGAGGAAGTGGCGCTGCTCGACTGGGCCGACATTCCCTGGGACCAGCTCGCCTTCCCGACCGTGGTGTGGGCGCTCGCGCATTTTCACGAGACGCGCGGCAAGGCGGACTTCGCGACCTACTCCAATCCGACGGGCGATCTCGCCCGCATGTGGCCACCGCGTAAGCCTGCGGGCGTGTAGCTGCCCACGCCCGCTCTCGGGCGAATTGCGTGATGTATCGAGCGACTCAAATTGCTGGCCCGCCGGCATTTTGCTATCATCGTACGAACGTTCGGTAAGCGGGCGAATCCGGAGGAATCGATGCTAACTGAAGCCAACAACGAAATGCTGACGCGCGTTGGGCCGGGCACGCCCATGGGCAATCTGATGCGCGAGTACTGGATCCCCGCCTGTCTGTCCTCGGAGCTCAAGGCCGACGGCGAGCCGATGCGGCTACTGCTGCTCGGCGAGCAGCTCATCGCGTTCCGCGACACCGACGGCCGCGTCGGTGTCATGGAGCATCGTTGCCCGCACCGCTGTGCCTCGCTGTTCTTCGGGCGCAACGAGGAAGGTGGATTGCGCTGCGTCTATCATGGCTGGAAATTCGACGTCGAAGGCAACTGCCTCGACATGCCGAACGTGCCGCCGGCGCAGGACTTCAAGGCGCGCATCAAGGCCAAGGCTTACAAGGTGGTCGAGCGTGCGGGCTTCATCTGGACCTACATGGGCGCGCGCAAGGAAGCGCCGCCGCTGCCCAATATCGAAGTGCTGATGCTGCCCGAGGAGGAACGCTTCACGCGCGTGCACCAACGCGAATGCAACTGGTTCCAGTCGCTCGAAGGCGACATCGACACCTCGCATTTCGGCTTCCTGCATGTCGGCGGCGTGAAGACCGAGGACGTCGATCCCGAGACGATCAATAAGTGGGCGGTGGGTGACAGAGCGCCGGACTACAAGTCGACTGAGACCGAATGGGGCACGATGTATGCCGCCTACCGGCCGGCCGAGCCCGGCACCTATTACTATCGCTTCGCGCACTTCCTGTTCCCGTTCATCACGCTGACGCCCAACGGTTTCTTCGAGGACCAGCTGGCGTGCACGCTGAACGTGCCCATGGATGACACCCACACCATGACCTACAACCTCGCATGGAAGAAGAAGACCAGGCCGCTCGAGACGCTGAAGAGTGGAGAGTGGATCCCGGGTCTCGAACCGAAGGTCGAGTACCTGCCCAACACTAACGACTGGTACGGCCGCCATCGCCTGGTGGCGAGGCGCGAGAACGACTACTTGATCGATCGCGACATGCAAAAGAACGTCAACTACACCGGCATCCAGGGTATCGGCCGGCAGGACCAGGCGATGATCGAATGCATGGGCGAGGTAGTCGACCGGACGCTGGAGCACCTGGCGCCGTCGGACCGCATGATCGCCATCACGCGCAAGCGGCTGCTCGAGGCGGCACAGATCCTCATGAAGGAGGGCAAGGTGCCGGCCAGCGTCGACAACCCCGACATCTATCGCGGCGCGCGCGGTGGCGCCTTCATGGCCTCGGCCAAGCTCGACTGGATCGATGCCTATGCCGAGAAGCTGCAGACGGCCAAGAGTCCGCTCGGCCTGCTCAATCGGCTTCCCATGGCGGCTGAATAGCGCGAGGTGCTGACGCCGCAGCTGTTCTGAGGCTCTAGCCTTCCCGGGCGAAGGGATTGCCGTCGCCGTCCCAGTAGCGCTTGAGCAGCGGCACCTGGAGGAAGGCGAAGACGAGCGTTAGCGGGAAACTCAGGAACATTTTGCTGGCGATCCAGGTGTCGGTCGAAAAGCTGCGCCACATCACCTCGTTGATCGCCGCCAGCACGAAGAAGAACAGCATCCAGCGCACGGTGAGCTTGTACCAGCCCTCGTCGGTGAGCCGGAACGCCGCGCCGAAGATCGGCTTCAGGAGCGGCCGGCCGAACAGCAGCAGCCCGCCGCCCAGGATGACGCCGAACAGGCAATTCACGATGGTTGGCTTCAGCTTGATGAAGGTCTCGTCCTGCAGCCAGATGGTGAGGCCGCCGAACACCAGGATGAAGAAGCCGCCGACCAGCGGCATGACCGGCCAGCGTCCCTCCAGCCAGCGATAGCAAGGCAGCGCGATCGACGTCGCCACGATGAATACGCCGGTGCCGATGAAGATGCCCCACCTGCCGTTGACGATGAAGAACAGCACCAACGGTCCCAGCTCGAGCGCCGTGGCGTAGAGACGGCGCATGCCGTGCTCGGCTTTCGGGTTCTCGCTCATGCCGGCAACCCCATCAGTCCGCGTGCAAAGGCCCGCGCCTCGAAGGGCCGGAGATCGTCGATGCCCTCGCCGATTCCGACGGCGACCACGGGCAACTTGAACTTCTCGGCGAGCGCCACCAGCACACCACCCTTGGCGCTGCCGTCAAGCTTGGTCACCACCAGCGCGTCGACCGGCGAGAGGTTCTTGAAGGTCTCGACCTGGGCATGGGCGTTCTGGCCGGTAGTCGCGTCGAGCACCAGCAGGCAGGAATGCGGCGCCGACGCATCGAGCTTGCGGATGACGCGCACCATCTTGGCGAGTTCTTCCATCAGGTTGGTCTTGTTGTGCAGCCGGCCGGCCGTGTCGACGAGCAGCACGTCGCACCCTTCGGCCCGGGCGCGTTCCAGCGCCTCGTAGGCCAGCCCCGCGGCATCGGCACCGGCCTCCTTGGCGATCACCGGCACGCCGGCGCGCTCACCCCACACCTTGAGTTGCTCTACGGCTGCGGCGCGGAAGGTGTCGCCCGCTGCCAGCATGACCTTGCGACCCTCGCCCTTGAAGAGATGGGCGAGCTTGGCGATGGTCGTCGTCTTGCCGCTGCCGTTCACGCCGACCACCAGCACGACATGCGGCTTGGCGGAGGCGTCGATCGCCAGCGGAGTGGCCACGGGTTGCAGGATTTCGGCGATGTCGTCGGCGAAGGCTGCGCGCACTTCCTCGTCGGTCACTTCCCGGCCGAAGCGCTCCTTGCCCAACCTTTCGACCAGTCGGGCGGCGACGGTGACGCCGAGATCGGCCTGGATCAGCGCCTCTTCCAGTTCGTCGAGCGTCTGCTGGTCGAGCTTCTTCTTGGTGAAGAGGCCGGTGATGCTCTCGGTGACCCTCTTGGTCGACTTGGCAAGGCCGCCACGCAGGCGCGTCAACCAGCCCTTCTTCTCGATTTCTGCCACCTCGCTCATGTCAGCAACGAACTGTCGAGCTCACCCTTGAAGGCGAACGCGATGTCACCGGTCATCAGCACGTGGCCATCGCGCAACCACTCGACCGTGAGCGTGCCGCCATCGACAACGACCTCGGCCTTGCGATCCACCAGGCCGCGACGGCTAGCCGCCACGAGCGCCGCACAAGCGCCCGAGCCGCAGGCAAGCGTGAGACCGGTGCCGCGTTCCCAGACGCGCAGCCTCAACTTGCCGTCGCCCACCTTCTGCGCCACTCCGATATTGGCGCGTTCCGGGAAGAAGCGGTCGTGCTCGAGCTTCGGTCCCAACTCTTCGAGCGGGATCGCGGCAAGGTCGTCGACGAAGAAGGTGGCGTGCGGATTGCCCATGTTGGTGCCGACGGGATCCTGCAATGGTCCGAGCCCGACCGGCATGTGGTTGGTATCGCAAGCCGTCGCGACCGGGATCTCGCGCCAGTCGAGCAACGCCGGCCCCATGTCGACGGCGATCACCGGCAGGCCATTTACGCCCTGTCCGGTCTTTTGCGATTCGAGCAGGCCGGAGATCGTCTGCACGGTGACGTGGTCGGTCTTGCGTTCGTCCATCAGCATCGAGGCCACGCAGCGCGTGGCGTTGCCACAGGCCCCAGCCTCGCCGCCGTCGGGATTGTAGATGCGCATGAAGACGTCGGCGTCTCGGTCGGTCGGCGGTTCCAGCACGATCAACTGGTCGCAGCCGACACCCCGCCGCCGGTCGGCGATGGCACGACGGCGCGCCGGCGTGAGTTCGAGCGAACCCCCGCGCGCGTCGAGCACGACGAAGTCGTTGCCCAACCCGTGCATCTTGAGAAACGGCTGAGTCATGCGGCGCTATATGGCGGTTCGACCGGGCCAGCGCAACGAGCGTGCGCGGACCTGTCCGGCATGAGGGCCGCCCAGCTCGCGCACATCGAGGGCTGCGAGGTTCTTGGTATAGATCGTCATATGCAGGATGCCGAGCGGGTCGTAGGGCATGGCCGGTTCGACGAACAGCGCGCGCTCGGCATCCCAGGCCGGCGTGGCATGGTGCACCGGCCAGTTGCAGCGGCTGGGCAACGGCTCATGGGCAAAGCCCTTGTCGTAGACCAGCACGTTCAGCGCGATCTGATCGGTCATATTGGCCGAGCGTTGCAGGGCCTCGCCCAGCAGAACGGCCCAGCCCGCCCAGTGCGGCGCGTCGGCCTTCAGGGCGAAGACGCCGGCATTGATCAGCGGATAGCGGATCAGCCGCTCGGCCGTTTCCCTTCCGAAGCCGGCCTCGAACGCCGCACCGTTGATCGAGGAGAACTCGTGCCAGGCATGATGGTAGTGGCGCATCGAGCGATGGATCTCCGGCGCCACGGCCAATGCGCCGGTGTGCGCCGCCGCCAGGAACAGCTCTATCGCATCGCCCTGCTGCACCCAGCAGTCGGCGTCGATCCAGAAATAGAGATCGAAGCCCGGAAAGTAGCGCGGCAGGAACGGTCGTGCTGTCAACGCCTTGTAGCCATCCTTGAGGCTGGCGCGGCCCGGAAAGTCGAAATCCCACTTCGGTTCGACGAGCACAGCGCCCTGCCCTCGGCACCAGTCGCGCTGGTGGTCCGTCAGGCCGCAATCGAGGACGCCGAGCGACAGTGCGCGGCCTTGAGGCGCGGCGCGCAACGACCCGATGCATTCACTCAGCAGCGGAAAATAGGCGGCGTCGCCGCCGGTGATGGCAATTATACGTTCCGACACGTGGTCAGGATGGCCCATCAGCTCTTTGCTGTCGCCTGCCTTTCGGCCAAAGTCCGGCGTCGGAGGAAAGCCAATGGCCAAGCACGTCGACTACTATGTCTCGCTCAATTCGCCGTGGACCTATCTCGGCTCGAAGCGCTTCGAGGCGATCGCCAGCAAGCACGGCGCCGACGTCACCATCTGGCCGGTCGATTTCGGCTCGGTGTTCGCCGTCTCGGGCGGACTGCCGCTGCCCAAGCGCGCGCCGCAACGCCAAGCCTACCGCATGATGGAGCTGAAGCGCTGGCGCGATCAGCTCGGCGTGAAGCTCACTCTCGAACCCAAGTTCTTCCCGGCCAACGAAGTGCCGGCGGCCCGGTGCGTCATCGCACTGCGCGAGCAGGGCCGCATGGCCGACGCCATCAAGGTCGCCCATGCCGTGCTCAATGCGCTGTGGGCGGAGGAAAAGAACACCGGCGATCCGGCCACGCTCAAATCCATCATCGCCGGTTGCGGCCTCGACGCCGACGCCGTGATGAAGGCAGGCGATGGACCCGCCATGGCCGACAAGCGCGAGGCCTTCACCAAGGCCGCCATCGCCAAGGGCGTGTTCGGCGCGCCGTCCTTCGTGATCGATGGCGAGATCTTCTGGGGTCAGGACCGGCTCGATTTCGTCGAGCGCAAGCTCGCTTCCTAAATGTCGATAAAGGCGGCTGCAGTCACGGCGAAGGCGTTGTTCGCCACATGCGCAAAGAGTGACGGCACCAGCGAATCGGTGCGCCATCGCAGCCAGCCGAACAGGAGACCAAGCGGCAGCACCAACACGATGTGCGCCAGCTCGTAGTGGGCGGCGGCAAAGGCCAGCGAGCTCACGACGAAGGCCACGCCGGAATTCCAGCGGCTTTCCAGCCAGCCGTAGAGCAGGCCGCGGAAGATCAGCTCTTCGGCGAGCGGCGCGAGCGCCGCCATGACCGCCAGGCTGGCCAGGAACTGCGCGGGGTCGCGGTTCACCTTGAGGGCTTCCTTGACCCCCAGGGGCTCCACGCCGAGCTGGCTGACGATGACCGACACAACGAGTGTGCCGATCGCGCCCAACACGATCGGCCGCCACCCGACGCCGCGAAAGCCCAGCGCCGGTAAGGCGGCCCTGCCCAGCGGCGCTACGGCCGCGATCACGCCCACCAAACCGACAACAAAGAAGACCGTGAGCGCCCCGAGAAGACCCGTTTGAGTGGCGTGCTCGCGCAGCAAATAGGCCGCCAACACAAGGACTGCCGGGCAAAGGCCCAGGAAGATCAGGAGATGGCGGTCCCGGATGGCCGGCTTATCTATATCTTCCAATGGGTTAGTGTAGATCGGCAAGCCTTTTGACTCCATGCCCGGCAGGTCTTATACCCCGGCCGCTCAATCGGTCGTGCCGATTTCTACCGGTTCCCCCTCTGGGGAGCTCCGCTGATCCGCGAAGGTTCGCGCATCGGCGCGATTTTCGTTTGGGCGAACGGAGTTGTGGAACGGCATGTTCGAGGGTCTCAGCAAACGTCTGGGCGACGTATTCGACAAGCTTCGCGGGCGCGGTGCGCTCTCGGAAGTCGACGTCGACGCGGCCCTGCGTGAGGTCCGCACCGCCCTGCTCGAAGCCGACGTGGCCTTGCCCGTCGTACGCGATTTCATCGACGGGATTCGGCCCAAGGCGATCGGCGCCGACGTCATCCGCTCGGTCACGCCGGGCCAGATGGTCATCAAGATCGTCAACGATCACCTGGTCGAGATGCTGGGCGGCACGGTGGCCGACCTCGACCTCAACGCCATTCCGCCGGTCGTCATTCTGATGGTCGGCCTGCAGGGCTCGGGCAAGACGACGTCGAGCGCCAAGATCGCCTACCGCCTGAGCCAGGGTCCACAGGGCATGGCGGCCGAGTTCGGCGGCTCCTTCTCGGTCAAGCGCAAGGTCATGATGGCCTCGCTCGACACGCGCCGTCCCGCCGCCCAGCAGCAGCTCGCCGTGCTCGGCACCCAGACCGGCGTGCCGACGCTGCCCATCGTGCCGCTCGAAATGCCGCTCGCCATCACGCGGCGCGCGCTCGAGACGGCGCGACGCGAGGGCTTCGACGTTCTCATTCTCGACACCGCCGGCCGCCTCGCCATCGACGAAGAGCTGATGAAGGAAGTGGCCGACATCAGCGCGCTCGCCAAGCCCAAGGAGACCCTGCTGGTCGCCGATGCCATGACCGGCCAGGACGCAGTCAACGTGGCGAAGGCCTTCAACGAGCGGCTGGCCGTTACCGGAATCGTGCTGACGCGGGTCGACGGCGACGCCCGCGGTGGCGCGGCGCTCTCGATGCGCGCCGTCACCGGCCGGCCGGTCAAGCTGATCGGCGTCGGCGAGAAGTTCGACGCGCTCGAGCCGTTCCATCCCGACCGCATCGCCGGCCGCATCCTCGGCATGGGCGACATCGTCTCGCTGGTCGAGCGCGCCGCCGAGACGATCGACAAGGAAGACGCCGAGAAGCTCGCCGCCCGGGTCCGCAAGGGCCAGTTCGACATGGACGACCTGCTGAGCCAGCTCCGCCAGCTGCGCAAGATGGGCGGCCTGCAAGGGTTGATGGGCATGCTGCCGGGCGCCATGCAGGCCAAGGCCGCGATGTCCAAGGCCAAGATCGACGAGGGTCAGCTCAAGCGCCAGGAGGCGGTCATTCTTTCGATGACACCCAAGGAGCGCCGCAACCCCGACCTGATCCACGCCTCGCGCAAGAAGCGCATCGCCAAGGGATCGGGCGTGCAGGTCCAGGACGTCAACAAACTGCTGAAGCAGCACGCCGATATGCTGAAGATGATGAAAAGGGTCAACAAGCTCGGAGAAAAGGGATTCATGCGCAGCCTGGGCGGCATGACGCCGCCGCCGGGTTTCCCGCGCTGAGGGATTTTTGAAACTTACGAATCGGACGGATCGAAAGAGAGGATCGACAGAATGCTAGCCATCCGCATGACACGTCACGGCGCCAAGAAGCGGCCGTTCTTCCACATCGTGGTGGCCGACTCGCGCAGCCCGCGCGACGGCCGCTTCATCGAGAAGCTCGGTACCTACAATCCCTTGCTGCCGCGCGAGCACGCCCAGCGGCTGACGCTCGACAAGGAGCGTATCGCGCACTGGCTCAAGGTCGGCGCCCAGCCGTCGGACCGCGTCGCCAAGTTTCTCGCCCAGGCGGAGATGATGAAGCCGCGCGAGCGCCGCGAGCAGACCAAGAAGCCGCTGCCGCGCGCCAAGACGCAGGAGCGCATGAAAGCTGCTGAAGCCGGTGCCGCGGCGGCTGCCGCCGCGCCGGCACCGGCCGAGGCCGAGAAGGAGGCCGCTGCCAGCTGATGAGCAAGGGCCGCGTCCTGCTGGGCGTCGTCGCGGCGCCCCACGGTGTGCGCGGCCTGGTGCGCATCAGGAGTTTCACCGAGGACCCGATGGCGGTGGCGAAATACGGCCCGCTGTCCGACGAGACGGGGAGGAAGGAGTACCGGGTCGAGGCTCTCAGCACCGCACGCGGCGCTGTCCTGGCCCGGATCGAGGGCGTAGCCGATCGCACGGCGGCCGAGGCAATACGGGGCTTGCGGCTCTATGTGGAGCGCGAGCGTCTGCCGGCGACGGGCGAGCGGGAGTGGTACGAGGCGGACCTGGTCGGTCTCGCCGCGGTCGGCCGGGACGGCCGGGATTGGGGCAAGGTGATCGCCTTCCACGATTTCGGCGGCGGGCTGACGATAGAGGTGTCGGGAGGAGCGGCATCGAAGAGCTCGATGATGCTGCCCTTCACCGACGAGGTGGTGCCCGAGATCGATGTCGAGGGCGGCAAGGTGGTGGTCGAACCGCCGGCGGGTCTGCTGGCGGGCGGCGCAACGAAGGAGGAGTGAGGCAACGTGTGGCGCGCGACGGCGCTGACGCTCTTCCCGGAGATGTTTCCGGGCCCGCTGGGCGAGAGCCTGGCCGGCAAGGCATTGAAGGAAGGGCTGTGGGAGCTGTCGGCGGTCGACATCAGGGGGTTCGCCAGGGATCGCCACGGCACGGTGGATGATGCGCCCTTCGGGGGCGGCGCCGGCATGGTGCTGAAACCCGATGTGCTGTCGGCGGCCATCGACGCGGTTGCCGAGCCTGGCATGCCGAAGATCCTGCTGTCGCCGCGGGGCACGCCGTTCACTCAGGCGCGCGGGCGGCAACTGGCGGCGGGTCCGGGCGTGGTGCTGGTGTGCGGGCGGTTCGAGGGCGTCGATGAGCGCGTCATCGAGGCCCACGCGCTGGAGGAGGTTTCGGTTGGCGATTTCGTGCTTTCGGGCGGTGAGATCGCGGCCATGGCGGTGATGGATTGCTGCTTGCGGCTGCTGCCCGGCGTGATGGGCGAGCCTCTATCGGCGAGCGAGGAGAGTTTCGAGGACGGATTGCTGGAGTACCCGCATTACACGAGACCGGCGACATGGGTCGGCCCCGACGGAACCGAACGGCGCGTGCCGGAGGTTCTGGTCTCTGGTCACCACGGCAAGGTGGCCGAGTGGCGGAGCAGGCAGCGGGAAGAGATCACGCGGCGGCGGCGGCCTGATTTGTGGGGACGTCGTGCGGCCGCAAAGGGAAACGAAGAGAAGTGACGAAAGGATGGATGCGATGAACATTCTAGACGCGATCGGCCAGGCGACGGTCGACAAGGTACAAAGCGAGCGGCCGGTGCCGCGCTTCGAGGCGGGCGACACGTTGCGCGTGCACGTCAAGGTCCAGGAAGGCGCCCGCGAGCGCCTGCAGGTCTTCGAGGGTGTCTGCATCGGCCGCAAGAACGCCGGCGTCAACTCCTCGTTCACAGTGCGCAAGATCAGCTTCAACGAAGGCGTCGAGCGCGTGTTCCCGCTCTATGGCCCGCTGATCTGGGAGATCGAGGTCGTCCGCAAGGGCGTGGTGCGCCGCGCCAAGCTCTATTACCTGCGCGACCTGCGCGGCAAGGCGAGCCGCATCTCCGAGGACGTCGAAGCCCAGCGCGAGCTGGTCGCCGAGCAGGCCGAAGAGGCCGCCAAGCGGCCGCGGCGCGAGAAGCTCAAGAAGGAAAAGCCCAAGGAAGAGAAAACCGTTCGCGCCGCCAAGGGCGGCGGCGGCAAGAAGTAGGTGCAGCATGGCGTTCCGTAAGAAGTCGGCCACGCCGCCCCCGCCGCCGCCGCGCACCCTGTTCGAGAAGATCTGGGATGCCCACGTCGTCGACCGTCAGGACGACGGCACCTGCGTGATCTACATCGACAAGCACCTGGTGCACGAAGTGACCAGCCCGCAGGCCTTCGAAGGCCTGCGCATGGCCGGCCGCCCCGTGCGCCGGCCCGACGCCACCGTTGCGGTGGCCGACCACAACACGTCGACCACACCGGTCGGCGAGGGCGGCATGGACGAGGAGTCGCGCATCCAGGTCGAGACGCTGGAGAAGAACGTCGCCGAATTCGGCGTGCCCTATTTCGACATGAACGACGCCCGCCGCGGCATCGTGCACGTGATCGGCCCCGAGCAGGGCCTGACGCTTCCCGGCATGACCATCGTGTGCGGCGACAGCCACACCTCGACCCACGGCGCGTTCGGTGCGCTGGCCTTCGGCATCGGCACCTCCGAGGTCGAGCACGTGCTCGCCACCCAGACAGTGATCCAGCGGCCCGCCAAGAACATGCGCGTGGGAGTCGAGGGCAGCCTGCCGCTCGGCGTTACCGCCAAGGACGTGATCCTCGCCATCATCGGCAAGCTCGGCACCGCCGGCGGCACCGGCTATGTCATTGAATATGCCGGCCGCGCCATCCGTGAGCTCACGATGGAAGGCCGCATGACCGTCTGCAACATGTCGATCGAGGCCGGCGCGCGCGCCGGCCTGATCGCGCCCGACGAGACGACCTTCAAGTACCTCGAAGGCCGGCCCTTCGCGCCCAAGGGCGGCGCCTGGGATCTGGCGTTGGGTCAGTGGCGGCGGCTGCCGAGCGATCGCGGCGCGGTGTTCGACAGCCAGCTCGACCTTCTCGCCTCGGACATCCCGCCGATGGTCACCTGGGGCACCAGCCCGCAGGACGCGCTGCCGATCACCGACGTCGTTCCCGACCCGGCCAATGCGCCGGACGAGAACCGCCGCGAGGCTTGGGCGCGCTCGCTCGCCTACATGGGCCTGACGCCGGGTACCCGGCTGGTCGACGTGCCGATCGACCGGGTTTTCATCGGCTCGTGCACCAACGGCCGCATCGAGGACCTGCGCGCCGCCGCCGAGATCGCGCGCGGCCGCAAGGTGGCGGCGAACGTCTCGGCCATGGTCGTGCCGGGCTCCGGCCTTGTGAAGGCCGAGGCCGAGAAGGAAGGTCTCGACAAGATCTTCCTCGAGGCCGGCTTCGAATGGCGCATCCAGGGCTGCTCGATGTGCCTGGCCATGAACGCCGACCGGCTCGAGCCCGGCCAGCGCTGTGCCTCGACCTCTAACCGCAACTTCGAAGGTCGCCAGGGCCGTGGCGGGCGCACCCATCTGGTGAGCCCGGCAATGGCGGCGGCCGCTGCCATCAAAGGCACACTGGCCGATGTGCGCGACTACCAATAGCGGTCTCTGAACGACCGGTGCTAACGTGGCGGGCGGTGCAGCGGTGTACCGCCCGATTTCGTTGGGAGACGCCATGGCAAGCGTCGCGAATTTCCATCCCGCTCCATCATCTGAGCCGGCGCAATGGGTATACGGCGGATTCGGGGTCCGCCTTGCCGCTTACCTGATCGACTGCGTCGTGGTCATCATTCCGGTCATGGCCATCAGTTCAGTCCTGCAACTTGCGTTTCCGATCGCCAACAACGAAGACGCAATCTTTGTCATCGCCAACGTACTGACCGGAGCCGCCATCGTCGTCGGCCTGTGGCTCTATGAGGCGCTCATGACCAGTTCGCCGCGCGGCGCGACTCTGGGTAAGCGCGCCCTTGGCTTACGCATTGTTCGGGGCGACGGCGAGCGGTTGAGCTTCGGCCGCGCGACCGGCCGCTATTTCCTGCGCTTGCTGGTCACGCCGATCGTTCCCTTGGCGATCGGCTTCCTGTTGGCGGCTTTCACCGCCCGCAAGCGGGCGTTGCATGACTTCATGGCCGACACGGTCGTGATAGAAGCGAACGTGAGCGACTTTCAATAGCGGTCTCTGAACGGCCGGTGCTAACGTGGCGGGCGGTGCAGCGATGCACCGCCCGATTTCTTTGGGGAGAAAGAAGTCGCCATGGCCGCCGCACCGCCGCCACCGCCCGACTGGGCGAACCGGCAACAGATCGCCGGCGCCGAGATCGGCCCGCCTGCCGGATTCTGGATTCGCTTCGTGGCCTACGTGATTGATGCTCTAGTTTTGTGTGTTCCGATCTTCATCGGCGGCATCGTCCTCTATGCCATCTTTGCCGATTCTTGGGAGGACGAGGCCGCGGTAAGCTCCATCGTGGGCGGAGCGGCCCTGCTCTTCCTCGCTTTGATCGTGATCGCCTGGCTTTACGAAGCCTTGCTGACCAGCGGCCGGCGCGGCGCCACGCTCGGCAAGCAGGCGGTCGGCGTGCGCATCGTGGCTGCCGGAGGGGCACAGCTCTCGTTCGGCCGCGCCACCGCCCGCTATTTCCTGAAGGCGATGATCACGCCCCTGGTGCCGTTCGCGATCGGTTACCTGCTGGCGGCCTTCACCTCGCGCAAGCGGGCGTTGCACGACTTCATGGCCGACACCTTCGTGATAAGGTCGGCCGGCGATTTCCAGGGGGAGACCATCATGGCAAGCGTTCCGAATTCAGGGCCCGCCGCCCCGCCGCCACCCGTCTGGGATGCACGGCCCCCGAGCCCGGCCACCACGGGCTATGGCGGTTTCTGGATCCGAGTCGTGGCCTACATCATCGACGCCATCCTGCTCAGCGTCGCCTCCGGCATCGTCGGCGCCGCGCTGGGCGTGAACATATTCGTGTCAGACTGGTCGAACTACGATCCGACCGCCAACCTGGTCTCGCTGGTGATCAGCTGGCTTTATTTCGCCCTGCTGGAAAGCTCCGAACGCGGCGCTACGGTCGGCAAGATGGCGGTGGGGCTTCGGGTCGTGACCAGCGACGGCCAGCGGCTGAGTTTCATGAACGCCACCGGCCGCTACTTCGCGAAGTTCATCTCGGCCATCATCCTCGGTATCGGCTTCATCATGGTGGCTTTCACCGACAAGAAGCGCGGCCTGCACGACATGATTGCCGGCACTCTCGTGATCAAGGTGCGTTGAACAGAGGAGCCGACGATGAGCGATCCCAGCCAGGGCAGCCTGCCGCCGCAGCCGCCGCCGTCCGGCACGAGCGACATACTGGGCAACATCCCGCAGCTCGTTTACCTGCTCTTCTTCGCGGGCTTCGTGGTCGCGCCGGCGGCGCTGGTCGCGGTCGTCCTGGCCTACGTCAATCGCGACGACGCGCCGGCGCTCGCCCGTTCGCACTACGATTTCCAGATCGCCACCTTCTGGAAGGGGCTGATCCTCATGGTGGCGGGCGTGATCCTGGCCTTCTTCCTGGTCGGCTGGCTGGTTCTGCTGTTCTGGCTGATCTGGACGGTCATCCGCCTGGTCAAGGGATTCACCAATCTCGGCAAGAATCAGCCCATGGCGGCCAATATAGGCTGGGGCTTCGGCTGAGTCGCAAGATCCGGCCCGCTTGACCCGGCGGCCGAAAGCCCGTTTATTCCGGCGTTTCTTGAGAGGGCCCTATGGAAAAATTCACGACGCTCCGCGGCGTCGCAGCGCCGCTGCCGATGGTCAATGTCGACACCGACATGATCATCCCCAAGCAGTTCCTGAAGACCATCAAGCGCACCGGCTTGAAGGACGGGTTGTTCTACGAAATGCGCTGGACGGCGGACGGCCAGAAGAAGGACTTCATTCTCGACCAGCCGGCCTACCAGAACGCCAAGATCCTCGTGGCGGGTCCCAACTTCGGCTGCGGTTCGAGCCGCGAGCACGCGCCATGGGCGCTGCTCGACTTCGGCATCCGTTGCGTCATCTCAGAGGATTTCGCGGACATTTTCTATAACAACTGCTTCAAGAACGGCGTCCTGCCGATCAGGATGCCGAAGGAGATCATCGCCAAGCTGATGGACGATGCGAGCCGCGGCTCCAACGCCATCATCGAGGTCGATCTGGAGAAGCAGGAGATCAAGGGTCCCGACGGCGGCACGGTGCACTTCGACATCGACCCGTTCCGCAAGCACTGCCTGCTGAACGGCCTCGACGATATCGGGCTCACCATGGAGAAGAAGACGGCGATCGACGACTTCGAAAGCCGCCAGAAGGATTCCCAGCCCTGGCTCCACGCCGGGACCTGAGCGAAAGAAAACAAAGACAATGGCGTCCAACCGCAATCTGCTGGTGCTGCCGGGCGATGGCATCGGCCCCGAAGTGATGAACGAAGTGCGCAAGGTCATCGCCTGGATGGGCAAGAAGCGCGCAGTCGGCTTCGATATCAAGGAAGATGTGGTCGGCGGCGCTGCAATCGACAAGTACGGCGTGCCGCTCTCCGATGACGCCATGAAGACCGCACTCGAGGCCGACGCTGTGCTGTTCGGCTCGGTCGGCGGGCCGAAGTGGGACAATGTCGAGTTCTACAAGAAGCCCGAGCGCGGCCTGCTGCGCCTGCGCAAGGAGATGGACCTGTTCGCCAACCTGCGCCCGGCCAAGGTGTTCGACGCGCTGATCGATGCCAGTTCGCTGAAGCCCGAGATCGTCAAAGGCCTCGACCTCATGATCATTCGCGAGCTGACCGGCGGCGTCTACTTCGGCGAGCCTCGCGGCGTCTCAACCCTGCCCAACGGCGAAAAAGAGGCGATCGACACGCAGCGCTACAAGACCAGCGAAATCCGCCGCGTCTGCGCCGTCGCCTTCGAGCTCGCCCGCAAGCGCAAGAACAGGGTCTGTTCCTCGGAGAAGGCCAACGTCATGCACACCGGCGTGCTGTGGCGCGAGGAGGCGACCAAGCTGCACAAGGAGAGCTACAGCGACGTCGGCCTCAGCCACATGTACGCCGACGCGCTCGCCATGCAGCTCCTGCGTTCGCCCAACCAGTTCGACGTCATCGTCACCGACAACCTGTTCGGCGACATCCTGTCGGACGAGGCCTCGATGCTGACCGGCTCGCTCGGCATGCTGCCCTCGGCCTCGCTCGGCGCACCCGACGCCACCGGCCGGCGCAAGGCGCTGTATGAGCCGATCCACGGCAGCGCGCCCGACATCGCCGGCAAGGGACTGGCCAATCCGCTGGCTGAGACGCTCTCCTACGCCATGATGCTGCGCTACTCGTTCGATCTCGGCAAAGAAGCCGACCTGGTCGAGACGGCGGTCGAGAACGTCCTGAAGGCGGGCTACCGCACTGCCGATCTGCTGGCCGGCGGCAAGACCGACGGCGTCAAGAAGGTCGGCACCCAGGAAATGGGCGACGCCATCGTCAAGGAACTGGATCGGCTGGCCTGAGGCCAGACGGATACACCCCCTGCTGAGGCGGCGCTCCGGCCCTAGAGCGGCTTCCGGTCAACTGGAACCGCGGAGCGGTTCCAGTTGACCGGAAACGCGTTGTACGAAGCGTTTCCTTCAATGGCATGTTCCGTCCGGCAGATCGCGGCGCGTTTACGCGCCTCAGCTGGAAGGAACATGCTCTAGAGCACCGAGCGTTTAATCGGAAGCGTAGCCGGCATCTTTGAGGTAGTTCCAGCACTCCTGCTCGGTGTAGAGGGCGCAGATGTCACCGATGGCTTTCCAGAGAGCATCGATGGTTCTCGCGCCGATGCGCCTGAGGTGGGCCTT
>CAMDCE010000053.1 GCA_945889625.1 Asaia bogorensis
ACCGGCGAGTTGGTGCGGCCAAGAAGACTCGAACTTCCACGCCTCGCGGCACTAGCACCTCAAGCTAGCGCGTCTACCAATTCCGCCATGGCCGCGCCGGTTCGATGGGGCGGGGGATACCAAATCGACCCTCCAGTGGCAAGGCGAAGAGACCAAGGTTCGGCAGGACCATTGCATTGCAGGCCGGAAGCGCCGATTTTGCCGCAATGAGCAAGCCGGATTGGCTGATTTCCGACACGCCTGTGCCATACGCCGAGGCGCTGGCGACCATGGAGGCGCGCGTTGCCAAAATCCGCGCCGGCAGCGCGCGCGAACTCGTCTGGCTGCTCGAGCATCCGCCGCTCTACACCGCCGGCACCAGTTCGAGGACGGCCGACCTGCTGCAGCCCTCGCGCTTTCCCGTGCACTTCGCGGGTCGCGGCGGGCAGTACACATATCACGGGCCCGGCCAGCGCGTGGCCTACGTCATGCTCGACCTCAGCGCCCGCCGCCAGGATGTGCGGCGCTTCGTCAGCGATCTCGAGGAATGGACCATCCGCACGCTCGCTCGCTTCAATGTGACGGCCGAGCGACGTGCCGACCGGGTCGGTGTCTGGGTGTCGCGCGGAACCCGCGAGGACAAGATCGCAGCCATCGGCGTGCGCATCCGCCGCTGGGTGTCGTTCCACGGCATCTCGATCAACGTCGAGCCCGACCTATCGCACTATGACGGCATCGTGCCCTGCGGCATCGCCGACCATGGCGTGACCTCGCTGGTCGACCTCGGCTTGCCGGTCACCTTGGCCGATCTCGATGTGGCGCTCGCCGAGACCTTCGACGAGGTGTTTGTAGCGCCTGCGCAAGCCGAGCGAAGACCCGCCCTTCTGTCATCCTGAGCGAAGCGAAGGATCTAACGCCTGCAATAGATTCGTTGATCGTTCCGCTAGGTCCTTCGCGGCGCTCAGGACGACAACTAAATCGTCGGCAGCAGCGCAAAGCCCTCGGGCAGAACGTCGAGATCGACGGGCTCGACGTCGATCTCGTCGACCCGCGCCATCGTGGGACCCTGTCGACAGGCTTTGATCATCGCCCCGACCGCCGCCTCATCGCCGACGATTAGCGCCTCGACCGCGCCGTCGCTGCGGTTGCGCACCCAGCCGCTGAGGCCGAGTCGCCGACCCGTCGTCATCGCCCAGTCGCGGTAGCCCACGCCCTGCACCCTGCCGGTGATGGTGAGACGGGCTTGCAGCGCCATCTAACGCGCTTCGACCGTCGGCCCGGCTGCCCCAGCTATGGTGCGATGGTTGGCCATCGCGCCTGAGCGGCGCACGGGCTGGGCCGACGGCAGATTTCGATGGAAAGTCATCGCGCTTACTCAGGCGAACTCGATGATCTTCTGGTCGACCTTGAGGCTGTCGCCGGCCTTGGCGTGGAGGATCTTGACCGTGCCGTCACGGGTGGCGCGCAGCACGTTCTCCATCTTCATCGCCTCGACCACGGCCAGCGCCTCGCCCGCCTTGATCTCCTGCCCTTCATGCACGGCGACCGAGGCCAGCAGACCCGGCATCGGCGACAGCAGGAACTTCGAGGTGTCGGGCGCGGCCTTGACCGGCATCACGGCATATAGCTCGGCCTGGCGCGGCGTCAGCACCAGCGCCTCGGCCTGGCCGCCTTCCAGGATGAGGCGCCAGCCCGACCCGACTGCGTCGACCTGCACCACGATCGGCAGCTCGTCGACCTCGGCATGAAACAGCGGCTCGCCCGGAATCCATTCGGATTCGATCGCCATCTCACGGCCGCTCGCCGTGACCACAAAATCCGACCCACCGCCCGTCACGGTCAGCGCCATGGGTTGGCGATTGAGCATCACGACGCAGTGGTCCTGGACCAGCGGGACATGGCCGGAAACCTTGCCGGGCGCGAGCGCGGCGCGCTGTGTCTGAATACGGTCGACCACGGCGGCGACTGCCGCCAGCAACGCCGGATCGCGCGGCGGCAGATGGGCGGCGGTGAAGCCGCCTTTGAACTCCTCGGCGATGAAGTTGGTCGTAAGCCTGCCTGCGACGAAGCGCGGGTGGGCTATCAGGGCCGCGAGGAAGGGCACGTTGTGCGACACGCCGCGCACATAGAACTCGTCGAGCGCGCGGCGCATGCGCGCGATCGCGGCGTTGCGATCCTTGCCGTAGGAACAGAGCTTGGCGATCATCGGATCGTAGAACATCGAGATCTCGCCACCCTCATAGACGCCGGTGTCGACCCGCACGTCGGGACCGGGCGCGGGCTCGCGGTACTTGATGAGGCGTCCTGTGGACGGCAGGAAGTTGCGGAACGGATCCTCGGCATAGAGCCGCGCCTCCATCGCCCAGCCCTTGAGCTTCACGTCCTTCTGCGCAAATGGCAGCGTGTCGCCCGCCGCCACGTTGATCATCAGCTCGACGAGGTCGAGGCCGGTGATCAGCTCGGTCACCGGATGCTCGACCTGCAGGCGGGTGTTCATCTCGAGGAAGTAGAACTTGCGGTTCCTGTCGACGATGAACTCGACGGTGCCGGCGCTCTTGTATTTGACCGCCTTGGCCAAGGCGACTGCCTGCTCGCCCATAGCCTTGCGCGTCCTGGCGTCGAGGAACGGGCTCGGCGCCTCCTCGATCACCTTCTGATGACGGCGCTGGATCGAGCATTCGCGCTCCCAGAGATAGAGGCAGTTGCCGTGGCCGTCGGCGATCAGCTGGATCTCGATATGGCGCGGCTCTTCGATGTATTTCTCGATGAACACACGGTCGTCGGCGAACGACGCCTTGGCCTCGTTGGTCGCCGAGCCGAAACCCTCACGGGCCTCGGCGTCGTTGTAGGCGATGCGCATGCCCTTGCCGCCGCCGCCGGCCGAAGCCTTGATCATCACCGGATAGCCGACCTTCTGGGCGATCTTCACTGCCTCCTCGGCGTTGGGGATCGCCGCCAGATAGCCCGGCACGGTGCTGACTCCGGCCTTTTGCGCCAGCTTCTTGGACTCGATCTTGTCGCCCATGGCATAGATCGCGTGCGCATCGGGGCCGATGAAGGCGATGCCGGCCTTGGCCAGCGCCTTCTGGAACTCCTGCTTCTCGGACAGAAAGCCGTAGCCGGGATGGACGGCCTGCGCGCCGGTCTTCTTGCAAGCTTCGACGATCTTGTCGATCTGCAGGTAGGACTGCGCCGAGGGCGGCGGCCCGATGAAGACCTTCTCGTCGGCTTGCCTAACATGCAACGCGTCGGCGTCGGCCTCGGAATAGACCGCGACCGTCTTGATGCCCATGCGTCGGCAGGTCCGGATGACCCGGCAGGCGATCTCGCCGCGGTTGGCGATCAGGATCTTGTCGAACGGCGGCTTGCCCGCCGGAGATTTGCCCGTCGGAGACCTGGACGCCGCTCTTGCTGCAGGCCTCGCCGCTTTTTTTGCGACCTTTTTCTTGGCGGCCATACTCACGATCCCTCTTCTTTGCGGTCGAACAGCCCCATTGCCCAGGTCGTGTGGGCCGCCAGCAGCGGCAGCCATGCCATCAACACCCACAGCCACCACGGGTAGCGCGGGTTGATGGCGAAATTGACCGGAATGAGCACGAGCAGAGTGCCCAGCGCTATCAGCACGTGCCTGCGCACGCCCCCCCGGCGCCTCAAGTGCTCGTGCCGGGAGATCCTCACAGCGGCAGGTTTCCGTGCTTGCGCCACGGATTCTCGAGCTTCTTGGTCTCGAGCGTGGCGAGCGCCTTGCAAATGCGCCGGCGCGTGCCGTGCGGCATGATCACGTCGTCGATGAAGCCGCGATTGGCCGCCACGAACGGATTGGCGAACTTCTCGCGGTATTCCTCGGTGCGCGCCGCGATCTTCCTGGCGTCGCCGATATCGGACCGGAAGATGATCTCGACCGCGCCCTTGGCGCCCATCACCGCGATCTCCGCGCCCGGCCAGGCGTAGTTCACGTCGCCGCGCAGGTGCTTGGAGGCCATCACGTCGTAGGCGCCGCCATAGGCCTTGCGGGTGATCACCGTCACCTTGGGCACCGTCGCCTCGGCATAGGCATAGAGCAGTTTGGCGCCGTGCTTGATGATGGCGCCGAACTCCTGCGCCGTGCCCGGCAGGAATCCCGGCACGTCGACGAATGTGACGATCGGAATGTTGAAGGCATCGCAGAAGCGCACGAAGCGCGCGCCCTTGCGGCTGGAGTCGATGTCGAGGCAGCCCGCCAGCACCATCGGCTGATTGGCCACGAAGCCGACGGTCTTGCCCGCCATGCGGCCGAGGCCGACCACGATGTTGGCTGCCCATTCCGGCGACAGCTCGAAGAAATCGCCCTCGTCGACCACCTTTAGGATCAGCTCCTTGATGTCGTAGGGCTTGTTGGGATTGTCGGGCACCAGCGTGTCGAGCGAGGCATCGTCGCGATCGGACGGGTCGAGCGTCGCCCGCACCGGCGCCTTCTCGCGGTTGTTGGCCGGCAGGAAGTCGACGAAGCGGCGCAACTGCAGCAGCGCCTCGATGTCGTTCTCGAAGGCAAGGTCGGCGACGCCCGACTTCTGAGTATGGGTGAGCGCGCCGCCCAGCTCCTCCTGCGTCACCGTCTCGTGCGTCACGGTCTTCACTACGTCGGGACCGGTGACGAACATGTAGGAACTGTCCTTCACCATGAAGATGAAGTCGGTCATGGCCGGCGAATAGACCGCGCCGCCTGCACAGGGACCCATGACCATCGAGATCTGCGGGATCACGCCCGAGGCGAGCACGTTGCGCTGGAACACGTCGGCGTAGCCTGCCAGGGAATCGACGCCTTCCTGGATGCGTGCGCCGCCCGAATCGTTCAGCCCCAGCAGCGGTGCGCCGACCTTCATCGCGATGTCCATCACCTTGCAGATCTTGGCGGCATGCATGCCCGACAGCGCGCCGCCGAACACGGTGAAATCCTGGCTGAAGACATAGACCAGCCGGCCGTTGATCGTGCCGTGGCCGGTGACCACGCCATCGCCCGGGATCTTCTGGCTCTCCATGCCAAAGTCGGTCGAGCGATGCTCGACGAACATGTCGTATTCCTCGAACGAGCCGGGATCGAGCAGCGCGTCGATGCGCTCGCGGGCTGTCAGCTTGCCTTTGGCATGCTGCGCCTCGACCCGGCGTTTGCCGCCCCCCAGCCGCGCCGCGGCGCGCCGCTGCTCGAGCTTGTTCAACATGTCCTGCATTCGATATATCCCCGGCCTTCGCAGCCTGTTTTAGGTCGAGATCACGCTCCTTGTCATCTCGCACGGGGTAACCCCCGTGCTTGAGCGAACAGGCGCATTCGAGTGCGGAGCACTCGAATCGCCCAGAAGGATCTCACACTAGCACCAGAATCCTTGGTCGTTCCGTGAGGTCCTTCGCTCCGCTCAGGACGACAGAGTTAGCGCAAAAACTTCTTCTCGTTGTCCTTGACGGTGCCCATGCCCTGCAGGTCGAAAACCTCGTCAACCGTGGCAATTCCCGCCTCGACGCCATGGATGCCGCCGTCCTCGCGGATCTGGGCGAAGGTCTTGCGCATGGCACCCACCGAGGCGCGGATGGCGTGGTTGCCCCAGATCAGCAGGCCGATTTTCTTGAGCGCCTTCACTCGCGCCACCGTCATCTGCGGATAGGCGGTCGGCACCAGCGCGATCGGCGCGTTGCCGTCCCATGCCTTGACGAAGGCCTCGATCTCGTCCGGCGTCTTCTGCCTGGAATGGACCAGGATCATGTCGGCGCCCGCCGCCTCGTAGGCGTGCGCCCTCTTGAGGGCTTCGTCCTGTCCGAGCCCGGCGATCAGGGCCTCGGTGCGCGCCACGATCACGAAGTCCTTGCCCGAACGCGCCGCGCGCGCCGCCTCGATCTTGCCCTGGAACTCCTCAATGCGAACCATGTCCTGGCGGCCGCCGGCGATCAGGCTGGTGACCTTGGGGAAGCTCTTGTCCTCCATCACGATCGCCGCCGCGCCCGCCTTCTCGTACTGCTCGACGGCGTAGAGCACGTTGATCGAATTGCCAAAGCCGGTGTCGATGTCGGCCACCACCGGCAAGCCGGAGCGGTCGACCATGGCGCGCGTCATGTCGAGATGCTGGGTCATCGACACGATGCTGACATCGGGCACGCCATACATCGCCGACAGCTCGAATCCCGAGGCCCAGATCGCGTCGAAGCCCGCTTCGGCCACCAGCATGGCCGACAGCGGACTGTGCGCCGCCATCGCCTCAACCAGGCCGTTCTTTGCCAAGACCTGCCGCAGTTTGCTGCCCGCCGCCATGTTTCCCCCTCGTCAGCGCAGTCGCGCTTTTTCCAGCAGCGCCAGGAAGCGCGCGCCGGCCTCGATGTCCTTGCGAACTCCTTCACGGTGCTTCAACGCCAGCGGATCGTCGCCCCAGCGCGCCACCTGGTAAAGCTCGTCGACTTGCGCCGCGGAAAAGGCTTCTTCGGCGCTCAATCGTTTTTCGGCCACTGCGAGCGCAATCACCAGCGAGCCGGCCGTATGGGTGAGATTGTAGAGCGCCGACAAAGCGAGGTCGGCATGCTCGGTCACCGCCGTGTGCAGGCGCGCCTTGGCCTCGGCGGGCTGCTCGACGAAGGCGATCCCCTCGACGACCACGAGCCGCGCGCCATAACGCTCCGTCGCCCAGTCGAGCAATGGCTGCCACGTCTCGTGTTGCAGCTTCACCAGGCTGTCCGGCGTGGCGGCGCGATAGCAAAGCAGATCGGAGCCGGCGTATTTGGCGGTATCGGTAATCACCTGCTCGCGTCGCGTGACGACACGATCGAGGCCAGTGGCCGCCAGGCGCGTGAGCGGCAGCAGGGCCGCGTTGATCTCGGTGTTGTCGGCAACCCCATCCCACTCGCCGGCGATCGCGTGGGCCAACGGTTGTGTCGGCACGACCAGCACCGACTTGGCCGGCGTGCGCATCGGCTTGCCGTCGAGCAGCACGCGCCAGCCGCCTTCGCCCGCCTCGACCGCCGTCTCCTTGTAGAAACGCTTCATCGCTTCCTGCCGCTAGGGTTTACGTAGCGGCGACGCTGCCGGGCGACGGCCGGAGCCGCGCAGGTCGGCCGAGGGGACCGGCATTTGCGCCCGCAGGCCAGGCCGCAGCGCCTCGACCCGCGGCGCCATGAGCGCGCAGGCGTTGATGTTGGGTTGCCGGGCGATCTGGGCCAGCGTGCCAACCAGGCTGGGCACGGTGCCGGCGCCAATCAGCAGCTTGGCGAGGTTGGACTCCAGCGCACCCGTGGTCGGCCGGCCGGTACCGCCCTTGAGCCTGAGCGGCGAGGCCAGCGCCGCGCCCGCCGCGTCGCGCGCCTCGGGGGCCAAAATCATCTCCCAGGTCTCGCTGCGCAGATGCACGAACCCGCCGCCGACAAACGTGGCGCGCGGCGTGTCGACCACCAGGCGGCGCAGGTTGGCGACGCCGCCGCTCACGTCGAAGCGGCCGGCCAGGCAATTGAACGGCGCACCGGCCTCGACGCCGCCCAGCAGCCGCTGCGTGTCGGCTGGCCAGCCGCCCAGCGCATCTTTTGGCCACACGCCCTTGGCGATCGCGACCTCGATCAGGCCGCTGGCCGAATTCAGCGCATCACGCGTTGTGCGCCCACCGCCGCGCAGACGCAGGTCGATGTCGCCCACCGCGTCGCGCAAGCCGAGGTCGAGGCCGAGCAACGCCGACAGATCCTCCATCGACACGCGGCTGGCCGAGGCCGTGAGCGTCGCCTGCCCGATTCGTCCCGTCGGATCGTAGACCAGGTCGAAGCCGGCCGAGCCGCCGCCCAGGGTGGCGGCGGCGCGGAAGGTGAAGCGGGTCTCGCCCGAGGCCAGCGTCAACGAGCCGTTCTGCACCTTGCTGCCAAGGCCCATGACCTCACCGACCCGCGCCGTCACCGACAGGGTCGAGCGGCCGAGCCAGTTCGCCGAGAACGGCAGGGTGGGAATGAAGCGGGGCTGGGCCGGCGTCGGCGAGCCCGGCACCGACGCGGCGGCCGGTGCAGCCTTCAGCGTGCCTAGGTCGATCCTGTTCGAGTCGATGTTGACCGCGATGGTCGGCGTGCCGTGGCGATCGGTGCGAAACAGCGCCTCGCCCGTGAGTTCGCTGGCGCCGACCTTGAGCGACGGCACCTCGATCTTGAAGCCGTTGCGCTGGGTGGCCGCCTTCGCGGCAAGCGCATAGGGCCCGCCGCTCGGCAGCGACAGGCGGAGATACGGGCCGAACACCGCGATGTCGGGCCCCTCTGACGTGATCTGGACATTGGTGCCCTTGATGCCGACGCCGCCCTTGATGGTGATCTTTCCGCTGCCGAAGCCACCCTGCAGGTCGATGTTGCCGGGCAGGCCGCGCATCCAGCCGTCGAACGAGCCGGCCGTGCCGGCGAGATTGAAGGCAGCGGCCTGGGGAGCGGCAAAGCGGCCTTCGAGCTGCAGCGTCTGGTTGGGCCCCGGCGATTTCAGCGTGCCACTGGCGATCTCCAGCACGATCGGCGGCCGCCCCGCACCCTCGATGATGGTCAGCACCGAGTCGCGCACCTCGACGGTCGAGATCCACGGGAACGCCGGGTTGGGCTTGAGTCTCAGCGAGCGGTTCTCGCCGGCGCGTGGACCGGAGCCCTCGGGCGGCGGCAGCATCTCGAGGTTGCTGTCGCCCACTTCGTTGGTCTCGATCAGAATGTCGGCGCCCTCGAGCAGGACGCGTCCGACCTTGACCTCGCCCAGGAACAGCGAGAACAGATCGAGGAACATCGTGACCTTGCGCACTCGGGCGAGTGCCGGCCGCGACCCCCAGGACGCGTTGGCGAGGGTCACGCCTTCGGCGACCAGCGCGGGCTCGCGACTGATGCGGACGGACAACGGCACGCGCGCCGCGAGGTCGCGCCCGGTGACCTTGCGCACCTGCTCGGTGAGTCTCGCCTGGTAGCGCGACAGGTCGCGCGTGCTGCCCCACAGCACGAGGCCGGCCACGACGATGGGCACCGCTATGACGATGATCCAGGCCAGCCGCCGCCAAGGAATGCGCATTGCCGCCGGGATCCCGCTCAATCGCCTTTGGTCGAGAAACCGAATGCCTCGACGGTACGGCGGAAGTGAGGCGGCGGCTCGGCCTGGACGGCGAGTTCACCCTTGCCCGAAGGATGCGGCAGCGCGATGCGACGGGCGTGCAGGTGCAGACGACGCGCGTCGGCCACAGCGCCGAGCAACGCTTCCTCGCCGCCATACTTGCGGTCGCCCAGGATCGGGCAGCCGATCGCCGCGCAATGGACGCGCAACTGATGGGTGCGGCCGGTGCGTGGCCATAGCGCCAGCAGGGCGGCGCGCCGGCTGGCGCGATCGAGCTCGCGGAAATGGGTCAGCGCCTTCTGGCCCTCCTCATCGACCTGCATGGTCTCGCGGTCGCGTGCGCCCGGCCGTTTGGCCAGCGGCAGGTTGATGGCGCCCTCCGGCTTGGGCGGTACACCGACCACGACCGCCCAGTAGAGCTTCTCGGTCTCGCGGTCACGGAACGATTCCGCGAGCCGTTTGGCCGCCTGACCGGTGCGCGCGACCAGCAACAGCCCCGAGGTGTCCTTGTCCAGGCGATGGACCAGACGCGGACGGTCCTCGAAGCCGAAGCGCAGCGCATCGAGCATGCCGTCGACGTGGCGGTCGGTGCCGCTGCCGCCCTGCACCGCAAGACCAGGCGGCTTGTTCAGCGCAATGACCCAGTCGTCGCGATGGATCACCAGGTTCTGGATCTCGGCGGCATCGCGGTCGGAGACGAAGGCCTGGGCCTTCGGCTTGGGCGGCGGCGAGGTCGTGACACTCGGCGGCAGGCGCACCGACTGGCCGGGCTCGACCCTGTCCCTGCCCTCGGCCCGCTTGCCGTCGAGCCGAACCTGGCCGGTGCGCAGCAGCTTCTGCAGCGCGGCGTGGGTCAGCGTCGGAAAGTGCCGCTGGAACCAGCGGTCGAGGCGCAGGCCGGCTTCGTCGCCGGAAACCGCGCGCATCTGGACCTGGCCCCGAACCTCGCTCATGGCGCGCAACCTAAGGGACAAGCTAAACAGGGTCCATGGAATCGGTGTCGCTCGACACTTTGACCTTCGATCATCCCGCCGCCTCCCGGCCGGCGCGCGTGTCGGCGAGCCTGCACCTGCCGATGCAGGCCACGCCGCCATTTGCCTGCATGGTGATCCTGACCTCGAGCGCCGGCGTGCAGCGCCATCGCGAGCATTACTATGCACAGGCGCTCGGCGAGGCGGGCGTGGCGGCGATGATCGTCGACAGCTTCACCGGCCGCGGCGTGCGTCGCACGGTGGCTGACCAAACCCTGGTCTCGGGCGCCCAGATGGAGGGCGACGCCTTTGCAGCCCTGGCCTTTCTGCGCGCCGACGGGCGCATCGATGCCCGTCGGATCGGCGTCATGGGCGTCTCCAAGGGTGGCGTGGCGACGCTCAACACCGCGATCGCCGTGCGCCAGCGCTGGCGCGGCGGCTTCCCGCACCTGTTCGACCTGCATGTCGCGATCTGCCCCGGCGCCACCGCCCAGCATCGCGATCCCACGACCCATGGCCGGCCAATCTACTTCATGCTGGCCGGCCGCGACGACTACACGCCGGCGCCACTTGCCGTGGAATATGCCGAGCGCATGCGCGCCGCGGGCAACCAGCGGATCAAGGTCAAGGTCTATGGCAGCGCGCACCATGGCTGGGAGTCGATCGGGCCGGTGTTCGACATCCGCGACGCCGAGAACTGGTCGTGCTGCAGAAATTTCATAGAAGATGACGGCAGCCACTTCGTTCCGGCCGCCGGTCGCGCCATGAGCGAGCCCCACTACCAGGCCTGGGCGCGCCAGCATTGCGTCACAAGGGGCGCCCGGGCGGGCGGCGGCTCGGCCGAGCTGAAACAGCGGGCGACCGGCGACCTGATCGTGTTCCTGCGGCAACACGGCTTCGCAAACTGAACCTGCGCGCTGCCGTCGCGTGGACGATTCTGCACGCCACCGGTATATTTTGGACGTGACTCGCGTTCATCTACTTGCCGGACTGCTGGCGCTCTTCGTCCCCCTGCTGGGGGCTTCCCCCTCCCAAGCTGCTGACCCACTATGGACCGGATCGCGTGCCGCCGAGGCCCGTGGCCAGGCACTGCTGACGGTGCTGCGCGCTGCCGCCGACCACGGCCTCAATCCAGCCTGGTACGGCCTGACCGACATCGACCGGGCGCTCGCGTCGGAAGCCGACCGGACGCGCGCCGAGCAGCTGCTGGGCGATGCGTTCGTGGCCTACGCCAGCGACGTTTCGACCGGCCGGGTGCGCGCCAACATGATCGACAAGGATATCGACATCCAGCAGCGCAAGGCCGAGCCCGCCGATCTCCTGCGCGCGGCGGCCGACGCCGTCGACTTCCCGGCCTACCTCGCATCGCTTCCGCCCAGGGGCGACTACCCGGCGCTGCAGAAAGCCCTGGCGGGCTGGCGGCAGAAACGCGCTGCGACCGCCTTCACGCCGATGCCCGCGGTCGATGCGCTGCTGAAGCCTGGCATGACCGATGCCCGCGTGCCGATCCTGCGCCAGCGGCTTGCCGAACTCGACATGACGGTGCCGCCGCCCGCCAGCGCCGCCGACCTCTACGACGAGGCGCTGGCAGCCGTCGTCAAAGCCTATCAGGAGACCAAGGGCCTGACGGTCGACGGCGTGATCGGCGCCAAGACCACGCAGTCGCTCAACACCACGATCGACGACAGGATCACCCAGCTCGTCGCCAACCTCGAGCGCCGCCGCTGGCTGCCCGAGGACCTCGGCAGCCGCCATGTGCTGGTCAATGCCGGCGACTATTCGATGGTGTTCGTCGACAATGGCCAGCGCGTGTTCGAAAGCCTGGTGATCGTCGGAACGCCCAAGGATCCGACGCCGGAGATCCAGTCGGTCATGCGAGGCTTCCAGACCAATCCGCACTGGACCGTGCCGCAGTCGATCTCGGGCGAGGAGTACCTGCCGCTGCTGCGCCGCGACCCCAACGCGCTGGCGGCGGGCGGCTTCAAGATCTTCGCAAGCTGGAGCGACAACGACAGCGAGCTCGATCCGACGACCGTCGACTGGAGCGCGATCCATCCCAAGGCCTTCCCCTACCGCATCCGCCAGGAGCCGGGCGCCAGCAATGCGCTGGGCTACATCTTCTTCCCGTTCGCCAACAAGTACGGCATCTACATGCACGACACGGCGAACCGCTGGCTGTTCACCGAAGGCAGCCGCAATTTCAGCCACGGCTGCATCCGCCTGCAGAACCCGCTGGATTTCGTCGAGAAGGTCTTCAACGGCCGCAACGGCTTCGACAAGGCGCGCGTGCAGCAGGTGATCAACGCTGCCCAGCAGGCGCACTACACCTTTCCCGAGCCGGTGACGCTGTACGTCACCTATCGCACGGTGAGCACCACCGCCGACGGCGTCGCCACCTTCCGCGACGACGTCTACGGCCGCGACAGGCGGGTCGTGCAGGCGATGGACAAGCCGCGGACATGACGCGGTCGGCCTAGCGCTTCTTCTCCCTGAGCTTCTTCCAGTATTCCAGGCGCTTCAGAATCTCGCGCTCGAAGCCGCGTTCCACGGGCTGGTAGTATTCCTGGCGCGCCATGGCGTCGGGGAAGTAGTTCTGGCCGGAGAAGCCGTCGGCGGCGTTGTGGTCGTATTCGTAGCCGCGGCCGTAGCCGACCTCCTTCATGAGCTTGGTCGGTGCGTTCAGGATGTGCATCGGCGGGGTGAGCGAGCCGTGCTGCTTGGCCGCCTGCTTGGCGGCACTGAAGGCGACGTACCCCGCGTTCGATTTGGGCGCCGTGCCGAGATAGATCACCGCTTGCGCGATCGCGAGCTCGCCCTCGGGCGAGCCCAGGCGGTCGTAGGTGTCCCATGCGGCCAGGGTCTGCGTCAGCGCATTGGGATCGGCCATGCCGATATCCTCCACGGCAAAGCGCACCAGCCGACGGGCGATGTATTTCGGATCCTCGCCGCCGTCGAGCATGCGCGAGAACCAGTAGAGCGCGGCATCGACGTCCGAACCACGCAGGGATTTATGCAGGGCGCTGATCAGGTTGTAGTGCGCTTCCTGCGCCTTGTCGTAGAGCGGCGCGCGCTTCTGCAGCAGCGTCGCCAGGCGCTCCGGCGGCACCGGACCCTTATCCTTGAGCTGCGCAAGCTGCTCGGCTAGCCCAATGAGATAGCGGCCGTCGCCGTCGGCCATGGCGAACAGCGCCTGCCGCCCCGTCTCGTCGATCGGCAGTTTGCGGCCGATCGACGTTTCGGCGCGCTCGAGCAGGATGGCGAGCGCGGCATCGTCGAGCCGCCGCAGGATCAGCACCTGGCAGCGCGACAGCAGCGCGGCGTTGAGCTCAAACGACGGGTTCTCCGTGGTGGCGCCGATCAGGGTGACCGTGCCGTCCTCGACATAGGGCAGGAAGCCGTCCTGCTGGGCGCGGTTGAAGCGGTGGATCTCGTCGACGAACAGCAGCGTGCCCTTGCCGTCCTTGCGGCGCTGGCGGGCCGCCTCGAAGATGCGGCGCAGGTCGGCGACGCCGGAGAACACCGCCGACAGCGGCTCGAAATGCAGGTCGACGGCCTCGGCCAGCAGACGCGCTATAGTGGTCTTGCCGCAGCCCGGCGGTCCCCACAGGATCATCGAGGCGAGCTTGCCCGCCGCCAGCATGCGGCCAATCGGTCCCTCGGAACCCAGCAGATGGTCCTGCCCCAATATGTCGCCCAGCGCCTTGGGCCGCAGCCGTTCGGGCAGCGGCGTCGGCGCGAGCGAGGCGAAGAGTTCGGCCACGGTCTACCCGCTGCTCATCGGAATTGGGCCTATCGGAACTGGCTTCATCGGAACTGGATCGTCTGGGGGGCGCCGTCGCGGGTGATGGTGACGCTGGTGACGCCCGCGGCGATGCGCTTTTTCAGCGTGGCGACGTTCTTCACGTCCTGGCCGTTGATTGCCAGGACCATGTCGCCAGCCCGTATGAAGCGTCCGGCATAGGAGCCGGGCTGGATCTCGATCACCAGGATGCCGGGCCGCCATTCGGCGAGGCCCCGCTCGTCGGCCACGGCCGGCGACAGGTTGACCACGGTGGCGCCCGACAGCGGCTGGCGGCCGTCGAGCACGCTCTTCTCGCGCGGCGGATCCTCCGGAGGTGCCGCGAGCGCCATCTGCAGGGTGATCTCCTGGCCGCCGCGGAGGACGCGCAACGGCACGATCGCATCGACATCGAGCGTGGCGAGGCGAAAGCGCAGGCTCGCCTCGTCGTCGATCGGCTGCTCGCGCAGGGCCACGATGACGTCGTTGCGCTTCAAGCCCGCGCGGTCGCCTGGCCCGTTGGCGAAGACCTCCTTGACCACGAGGCCCGCCGGACGCGCGAGGCCGAGGCCGAGCGCGATATCGGGCGTGATGCGCTGCATGGAGACGCCGAGCCATGGCCGCACGATGCGCCCGCCGGCGTCGCTGGCGGCGATCAGGCGCGCCACGATGTTGGAGGGCGTGGCGAAGCCGATGCCGATCGAGCCGCCGGTCTGCGAGAAGATCGCTGTGTTGACGGCGATCAGCCGGCCGTCCAGCGCCACCAGCGCGCCGCCTGAGTTGCCGGGATTGATGGCGGCGTCGGTCTGCAGGAAGAAATTCGAATCGTTGATGCCGCCGGCCGAACGCGCCACCGCGGAGACGATGCCGCTGGTCACGGTTTGCGTGAGCCCGAACGGATTGCCGATCGCCAGCACGACATCGCCGACCTCGATCGAATCGGAATCGCGCATCTCGAGGAACGGGAACTTCTCGCCGCCGACGTCGATGCGCAGCAGGGCGAGATCGTAGCGCTCGTCGCTGGTCACGAGCTTGGCGTCGAACTCGCGGCGGTCGGCCAGCACGATGCGGATCTTGTCGGCACCCTTCACGACATGGGCGTTGGTGACGATCAGCCCGTCCGATTTGACCAGCACGCCCGAGCCCAGCGAGTTCTGCAGCCGCTCGCCGGCCTGCGGCATGCCGGGAAAGGGAAACGGCAGGCGGCGCTGCACCTTGGCCGTGGTCGTTGTGTAGATGTTCACCACCGCCGGCGACACGCGCTTGACCAGCGGGGCGTAGGAGAAGGCAAGCTCGTCGCGATTGCTCGGCAGGGGCTGCGCCAGGGCAAGCCCGGGGCCCATCACCAGAACAGCCGCCAGAATCACGCGCCAACTCATTCGTCCTGCTCCCCGTCTGTCTTTCCGGCCAGATCCCGATGTGCGGCCACTCTCATGGCAAATCAAGGGCTGCCTCATGGGACTGGCATATGCATTGCAGCGCTCGGGAGCAAGCGCGCCGGAACCTGGTGCGCACAAGGCAGGAGCGCTCCATGAAATTGACCCGCCGCCGCGTCGTTGCGGCTTCCGCCGCCATGCTGGCCGCCCCCGCCGTCCAGGCGAGCCCGGGCTGGCCGACCAAGGGCTCGATCAAGCTGATCGCCACTTTCCCGCCCGGTGGCACGGCCGACACGATCTCCCGCATCCTGGCGCCCAAGCTCACCGCGGCGCTCGGCACCCAGGTAATCGTCGAGAACAAGCCCGGCGCCGGCGGCACGATCGGCTCGGATCTCTGCGCCAAGGCAGCCCCCGACGGCTACACCCTGGTCATCTCGCATGCCTCGCCGCTGGGCATTGCGCCCGGAATCTATCCAAAACTGCCCTACGACGTGGTCAAGGACTTCACCCACATCAACTTCATCGGCCATACGCCCAACGTGCTGATCGTGCCGGCCGCCTCGCCCTACAAGACGCTCGGCGACTACATCGCCGACGCCAAGGCCAAGCCCGACCAGATCGCCTTCGGCAGCTCGGGCATCGGCTCCAACACCCATCTGATGGGCGAGCAGCTCTCGGAGCTGGCCGGCATCAAGCTGAAGCACGTGCCCTACCGCGGCTCGGCGCCGTCGCTGCAGGACATGCTGGCCGGCGCCATCCCCTCGATGTTCGACCCGATCACCACCAACGTGCCGCACATCAACGCCGGCAAGGTGCGCCTGCTGGCGATCAGCTCGCCCAAGCGCATCGCCATGTACCCCGACGCCCCGACCTTCGCCGAGCAGGGCTTCCCGCAGATGACGACCTCGACCTGGGTCGGCGTCTCCGGCCCCAAGGGCCTGGCCCCCGAGGTCGTGACGCGGCTCTACGCGGAGCTGCAGAAGGCCTACGCCGCGCCCGATGTCGTCGAGCGCTTCAAGGAGGTCGTGCTGCTGCCCGAGGACAAGCCGATGACCTCGACCGAATACGCCAAGTTCGTCGGCGACTTCGCCACGATCTGGGCCAAGGTCAGCAAGACAGCGGGGATTTCGCTGGAACTGGGGTGACAGAGATACTTCCCGGGGCTTCCCACGCGGATGGGAAGCCCTCAAGTGCGATGGCATGAAGCTTCGCGGCCGGTTTCCCAGTTTCCGCTCCACACCCCAGTCCTGACACTCAAAAAAAGAGGTCCTCATGAGCCTTTGCCTGAAACGCTGATTTGGCTGGCTTTTACGGGATTCCTCATGAGCCTCATGAGACTCATGAGGACCTGCTAACCAGCGTGCGGACTTCCAAGCCCGCGGGGAAACTCCCTGGGGTCGGGCCGTTCCCATTAAACAAATGGGAAAAATGGCGGACTCCTCCGCGCGAGGCACGGGCGGCGGGCCGGCATCGTCCACAGGATGTATGCCATGCCCCTTACATACGCCCGGTCACCGCGAATCGACGATTATGGTCCTTACCGAATTCGCTCGCGGAACTGCTATGCCCTTGCGCTCAAGCCGGTGTGCAACGGACTGAGCCGGTCAGACCCCGTGCCGCCCGGATGGGGTTAGGACTTCAAGGAAGATTGAGCCGATACACGCGGTTGGCCGTCCCGCTGAAGATCGCCTTCTTCTCGTCGGCCGAAGCACCGGCGGCCATGCGCTTGAAGGCATTCCACAACGCCCGCGTGCCGATGCCCATTTTTTCGACCGGAAAGTTGCTCTCGACCATGCAGCGATCCGGACCGAACAGGTCGATGCACGTCTTGACGTAAGGACCCCAGCAGCTCGCGAGTGCTTCGGAAGACGGCGGCGCCGGCAGCTTGGCGTAGTCGTACGCCGCCAGCCGCATCGTGACACCGCCCAGCTTCACCGACACATTCGGACAGGCGGCCAGTTCCGTCATCGACGCCTTCCAGTTGGCGAAGACTTCGTCCTTCCTGCCGGCATAGGGACCGTAGCCCAGCGGGCCGCCCATATGACACATGACGATGTTCGCCGTCGGGAACGCGCGCGCGAGATCGACGGCCTCGCCAAGCTGCGGATGGTACAGCCAGGCATCGAACGACAGATCGAGCGCCGCGAGCCGACGCAGGCCGGCCCGGAATTGCGAACTGAGATAGAGGCCGGGCCCCGGCAGGCCGTGGCTGTTGCCGATGACCGGATCGGCGTGCCAGCCGGCGGAATGCCGGACGCCGCGAAAGCGGCCGCCGCCGGCGGCGATCTCGGCCTCCAGGACGGCGACGACGCGATCGCCCAGCGCGAGGTCGGCAAAGCCCACGATGCCGGCGCATATCCGGGTCGAGCCATAGCGGCCGCTGTCGCTCATGGCCGCGACACCGGCGATGAACTCGACCTCGCCTACCGGCTTCATGTCCTCAGGCCCGTGGGCCCGGTACATCGAACGGCATTCCTCGAACACCGTTGCCACGACGTTGTGGCCGCTTGCCAAGTCGGCCAGAAGCTCGTCCAGAAGATAGCGATAGCCCGACATGTCCCAAAGATGATGGTGGGTGTCGACGATCGGCAGGTCGGGCTCGAGGATCGGCTCCGGCGGGCTCTTGGCCAACCAGACGCCGTCCGGCTTGAAGATGCGGCCAAAGCGCGTCGGCTCGTTGGGATTGCGCGCCCCCTGGAACATCGAACCCAGGGACGACGTAGTCTCCTTGCTCGCCATGGCCATCACCCCGAGCGCTTGGCTTTCAGAACTGATTGAGAGATACCATCATACCTGGAAATAGACATCACAAGCAGCTCGAGAGAGGGAACTGTGCCAGACCTCGTCACTTCCGAAGCTCAACTCGAAGCGATCTACGGCCAGCCGGCCGGCCCGGCCGTGATCAAGGAGATCGACCACATCTCCGAGCATTATCGCCGCTTCATCGAGAACTCGCCCTTCGTCATTCTCGCCACTGCGGGCCCGGAAGGGCTGGATTGCACGCCGCGCGGCGATCCGCCCGGCTTCGTCCGCGTCGTGGACAGTCGAACCGTCATGCTGCCGGACCGGCGCGGCAACAACCGCATCGATTCCCTGCGCAACATCGTCCGCGACCCGCGCATCGCGCTGCTGTTCCTGATCCCCGGTGTCGGCAGAACGCTTCGCATCAATGGCCGTGCCGCGATAAGCATCGACCGCGACCTCTGCGCATCGTTCACCATGGAAGGCAAGGTGCCGCGCAGCGTCATCGTGGTCACCGCAGAAAGCGTCTACACCCAGTGTCCCAAGGCACTCGTGCGCTCCCGATTGTGGGACGCCGATCTGCATGTCGACGAAAGCAGCCTGCCCAGCAGCGGTACAATCATGAAGTCGCTGCAGAAGGGCTTCGATGGCGAAACCTACGACCGCGACTACCCGCAGCGACTCAAGGAGACAATCTACTGACCGGGCGCCACTTCGGTTTCTGGGCACAAAGGCGGCCCCGAAATCCGCATCGCGGGTCCAGGACGGCAGCCGGACGTCCTTCGATGCGCGGCGTTTTCGTGCCAGACTGCGCGGCATGAAGCATTACGAAGCCATCGTCATCGGCGCCGGCGTCGCCGGCATCTATCAAATCAAGCGCCTGGCCGATCTCGGAATCGAGGCCACCGTGCTCGAAGCCGGCGGCGATCTCGGCGGCACGTGGTACTGGAACCGCTATCCCGGCGCGCGCTTCGATTCGGAGAGCTATACCTACGGCTACTCGTTCTCCCGCGAGCTGCTGGATGAATGGCACTGGAAGGAGTGCTTCTCCGGACAGCCCGAGAATTTGCGCTACCTCAACCACGTCGCCGACAAGTTCGGCCTGCGCAAGTACATGCAGTTCAACTGCCGGGTCGACGCGGCACACTACGACGAAGCGCACAACCTGTGGCGCCTGCGCACTGGCGATGGACGCGAATTGAGCTGCCGCTTCCTCATCCTGACGCTCGGGCTTCTGTCGATCCCGACCGTGCCGCGCCTCGAGGGGATGGAAAGCTTCAAGGGCCGCGCGTTCCATACCTTCCATTGGCCGCACGAGCCGGTCGAGCTGGCAGGCAAGCGCGTCGCCGTCATCGGCACGGGCGCCACCGCCATCCAGGTGATCGGCGAGATCGCCGACAAGGTCGGCGACCTCACCGTGTTCCAGCGCCGGCCGAACTGGAGCGCGCCGCTCAACAACAATCCGATCTCCGACGCCGAGATGGCCGGTATCCGCCGGCGCTACGACGAGATCTTCGCGGCCTGCGCCAGAACGCCGGGCGGTTTCGAGCACGAGCCCGACCGTCGCGGCTTCTATGAGGTGACGCGCGAGGAGCGGCTGGCGCTGTGGGACAAGCTCTACGACTCGCCCGGCTTCGGTATCTGGCTCGGGAACTTCCGCGAGATATTCACCGACGAGAAGGCCAACGCCGAGTTCTCGGAGTACATCGCCGACCGCATCCGCCGGCGCGTCAAGGATCCCAAGGTCGCCGAGAAGCTAATCCCGCGCGATCACGGTTTCGGCGTGCAGCGCGTGCCGCTCGAGACGCACTATTTCGAGGCCTACAATCGGCCCAACGTCCACCTGGTCGACATCAGCGAGACGCCGATCGAGCGCGTCACCGAGCAGGGGCTCCGCACCACCGAACGGGACTACGAATTCGACATCATCGTCTATGCCACCGGCTTCGACGCGATCACCGGCGCCTTCGACAAGATCGACATCCAGGGCGTCGGGGCTGAGAAGCTCGCCGACAAGTGGCGCACCACCATTTCGACCTTCCTGGGCATGATGATCCATGGCTTCCCGAACATGCTGATGCCGTCGGGCCCGCAAAGCGGCTCGGCTTCGACCAACTATCCGCGCGGCATCGAGACCGGCGTCAACTGGTGCACCGACCTGCTCGAATACATGTCGGCCAAGGGCTACACACGGGTCGAGGCGACGGCCGCGGCCGAGAAGCGCTGGACCGGCCATGTCACCAACATGTACGCCATGATGCTGATGCGGAAGGCCAAGTCGTGGTTCACCGGCTACAATTCCAACGTGCCGGGCCACGAACAGGGCACCGTCCGCTACCTCGTCTACAACGGCGGCGCGCCGAAGTACGTGAACGCCATCAACGCGGTGGCAGCCAAGGGCTATGAGGGAGTCGTACTGAGCGCCGATCGAGGGGCGCCGCCTAGCGGCAGCCGGCCGGATGCGGTGGCCTGAGCACCGCAGCGGAAGCCGGCCGACGCCGGCGGATTTTTGAATTCATGGCCTGGTGCAAAGTCCGAACTGAGTGAATCAACTCCCTCCCCTTGGCGGACTCCGCCAAGTCGGCGCTATGGCCGCGAGCGGCCATAGCGCCTAGGTGCCCGCGTCTTACGCGGGCGGAGGGGTCAGAAGCCAATGACCCCATCGTCGCGGTATGACCGCGACACTTCCCCTTCGCGGACTCCGCGAAGGGGAAGGAAGCTGATCCGACTTGCGTGGATCACGCTCTTGTTCAGCCACACCTCGAATAGCCGCAGTTGAGGCAGATGTCGCAGCCCTCCTGATGGGTCAGCGCCGCCGCGCCGCAGTTCGGGCACTGACCGAGCCTTGTCGGCACATCGCCGCCGCCGGTGATGGGCTCGCCCATGGGATATCGATTGCCGGCCGCAAGCTTCAGGCGCTCAGCGGCCGCCTCGGCGATGCGCGGCGTGTCGGCGGTGCTGAGGAAGCCGATGTCGATCAGGTGGCGCTCGATCACCGCGCCGATCGCCGCCAGCAGCGAGGGCACGTAGCGGCCCTCCATCCATTGGCCGCCGCGCGGGTCGAACACCGCCTTCAGTTCCTCGACCACGAAGGACACGTCGCCGCCGCGGCGGAACACCGCCGAGATCATGCGGGTCAGCGCCACGGTCCAGGCGTAGTGCTCCATGTTCTTGGAGTTGATGAAGATCTCGAACGGCCGCCGCCGGCCGTCCTGCATGACGTCGTTGATGGTGATGTAGATGGCATGGTCGCTGCCCGGCCATTTGATCTTGTAGGTCTTGCCCGGCAGATCCTCCGGCCGGTCGAGCGGCTGGGCGATGTAGACCACGCCCTCCTCGCGCTCTGCCGTCGGCACGAGGGCTGGCACAGCCAGCGCCGCCGGGACGGCCGGCACCAAGGGGGCGGCTTGTGCGGCGGGTTTGACCTCGAGCACCGCGCCCGTGACGTCGTTCGGCCGGTAGGTCGTGCAGCCCTTGCAGTTCTGTGCAAAGGCCTCCTCGTAGACGCCCTTGAAGGCCTCGAACGAGATGTCGCGCGGCAGGTTGATGGTCTTGGAGATCGAGCTGTCGACGTAATCCTGGGCCGCCGCCTGCATGGCGAGGTGATCGGCCGGCGTCAGGGTCTGGGCGTCGACGAAGACGTCGGACGGCGGCGGCGCATTGCCCTTGAGCGCGCGCCAGCGGCGGAAGGCGTGATCCTCCACGGCCTCCTCGCGGCGCGTGCCGTCGGGCTGCAGCACGTGACGGACGTGGGAGAAGGCGAACACCGGCTCGATGCCGGAGGAGACATTGTCGGCCAGCAGCGAGATCGTGCCGGTGGGCGCGATCGAGTTCAGGAGCGAATTGCGGATGCCGTAGCGGCCGATCGCGGCCCGCACATCCTCGGACAGCGCCTTCACGGTCTCGCCGGCGAGATAGCGCGCGCGGTCGTAGAGCGGGAAGCTGCCCTTCTCGGCGGCGATATCGGCCGACGCCAGGTAGGACAGGCGCTGCACGGCGCGCAGCCAGAGCTGAGTCAGCCGCACCGCCTCGGGCGAGCCGTAGCGCACGCCGCACAGGATCAGCGCGTCGGCCAGGCCGGTGACGCCGAGGCCAATGCGGCGCTTGGCCTTGGCCTCTTTCTCCTGACGCGGCAGGGGAAAGCGCGAGACGTCGATCACATTGTCGAGCATGCGCACGGCCAGCGGCACCAGCCGCTCCAGTGCTGCCATGTCGAGCGCCGCGCCCGGCGTGAAGGGATCCTTGACCAGCGCCGCGAGATTGATCGAGCCCAGCAGGCAGGCGCCGTAGGGTGGCAGCGGCTGCTCGCCGCAAGGATTTGTCGCCTGGATGGTCTCGCAATAGGCAAGGTTGTTCCGGCGGTTGACGCGATCGATGAAGATCACGCCGGGCTCGGCGCAGTCGTAGGTGGCGCGCATGACGCGCTCCCACAAGGCCTTGGCCTTGACGGTGCGGAAGACTTTGCCGCCGAACACCAGGTCCCAGTCGGCATCGTCCTTGACCGCCTTCATGAAGGCATCGGTGACCAGCACCGAGACGTTGAACATGCGCAGCCGCGCCGGGTCGCGCTTGGCGTCGACGAAGGCCTCGATATCGGGATGATCGCAGCGCAGCGTCGCCATCATGGCGCCGCGGCGGGAGCCCGCGCTCATGATGGTGCGGCACATCGAATCCCAGACATCCATGAAGGACAGCGGCCCCGAGGCATCGGCGCCGACGCCCTTCACCGGCGCGCCCATCGGCCGGAGGGTCGAGAAATCGTGCCCGATGCCGCCGCCCTGCTGCATGGTCAGCGCTGCTTCCTTCACATTGTCGAAGATCGACGCCATGTCGTCGCCGATCGTGCCCATGACGAAGCAGTTGAACAGGGTGACCGAGCGGCCGGTGCCGGCGCCCGCGATCACCCGCCCGGCCGGCAGGAACTTGAAGCCGCTCAGCGCCTCTTGGAAACGGCCGGCCCACAGTTCGGGGTCGCGCTCTGGGGCGGCCAAAGCCCGCGCCACGCGCCACCAGGTCGCCTCCAGGTCGGTGTCGGAACTGATGTCCAACTGGCCGGAAACGTCGCGAAATCGGTATTTCATGTCCCAGATGCGCTGGGAAACCGGAGCCCATTCCATCGGTGAAAAGTAGGCCTCCGGCCACGAGATATCAACAATTCGTTCTAGGTTCGTTCCTGTGCGTAGCCCCCTCACCCGTCCTCTCCCCCTAGCGGGGGAGAGGTGAACGGAGGAGACGCATCGCACTCATGTTCCTCTCCCCCGCTAGGGGGAGAGGCTAGGTGAGGGGGTGAGTCTCGGCGCTCGCCACCAATCGCTTGGTCGCTGTTTCAATACGCTCCCTCAGCGTCGCCATGAACTCATCCCGCCCGAGCCCGGGGGCGATGGCGGGCAGGATTTCGACGTCGATGACGCCGGGCCATTTGATGAATTTGCGCCGGCCCCAGAAGACGCCGGAATTGAGCGCCACCGGGACCACGGGCACGCCGAGCTGGCGGTAGAGCGCCGCTGTGCCGACCTGGTAGGACCGCTCGGCGCCGACGGCGACCCGGGTGCCCTCGGGAAAGATCAGGATCGAGCGGCCCTCCGCCAGCTTCGCACGGGCCTGGCGCAGCAGGCCGCGCAAGGCCGCGGCGCCCTCGCCGCGCTCGACGCCGATGTTGCCGGCGCGCGCCATCGCCCAGCCGACGATGGGGATGAACAGCAGCTCGCGCTTGAGCACGATCGCGGCGTCGTCGAACAGCAAAGTGTAGGACATCGTCTCCCACGACGACTGGTGCTTGGACGCGATGATCGCCGGACCGGCCGGCAGGTTCTCCCGGCCCCGGACGCGGTGAGTGAGGCCGCAGGTCAGGTGGAGCCAGCCCAGCACGAAGCCGATCCACAAGCGCGACCAGGCGACGACGGCCCGCCGCGGCAGCAGCAGGATGGGCGCGCCTGCGAGGGCGATCGCCGTCGAGCCCGCGTACCAGCCGACGTTGAAGAGGAACGAGCGCAGGCCTTGGGCAAAACCGGTCATGCTTGTAAGCCCAGTTTTAGTGGCATAATGTCCGGCCGCAAGCACATCTAGTGGGGAACAGCCCGCCCCTCATGCAAGTTACTTGTCCCAACTGCGCGGCAAGGTACGCCGTCGATCCGTTGGCGATTGGTCCGGCCGGCCGTACCGTCCAATGCGCCCGCTGCCACGACCGCTGGTTCCAGGTGGTCGAGAAGGAGCGTGCCGTGCCGGATCTGGTGATCCGGCCGCCCAGCCGGGCTGCATCCTCGCTGGGCGGAAACTCCCTGCCCGCCGTCATCCAGCCGCGCAGCCCGTACAGCGTGAACCGGATCCTGGCGGCGGCCGGCCTCGTCGCGGTCGTCGTCCTGGCCGGCGCCATCGTCGCGTTCCGCAACGACATCGTGGCTTTGCTGCCGGGCGAATGGCGCCAGATGCTGCAGTCCGATGCCTCTGGCATCGCCGTCCAGGCCGCCGCAACGCCGGCCACAACCGCCCCACAGCCAGCGCCGCCGCCGGCCCCCGCACCGGCCCCGTCGCCGGCTCCCTCGCCGGTGACGGCGAAACTTGAGATCGACTACGCCAACAGCAAGATCGAGCTGGTCGACGGCCGCTACGTGGTGCGCGGCGAGATCGTCAATACCGGACGCGCCGTGGGCTCGACCCGTTCGCTGAAGCTCGTCTTCAAGAAGCAGGATGCCGTGCTGGGCGAGCGCGCCTTTGCCCTGGTCCGCGGCCCGATCGCGCCCGGCGCGCGGCTGCCCTTCAGCCAGACATTCGACGATCCGCCAGCGGGCACGACCGACGTCGTGCCGGCCATTGAGTAGCGAGACTTGATGCCAGACCGCCCGGTAGTCACCATCCGCTTCTCCGCCGCCAAGATCGCCGCCCGGGTCGACGAGATGGCGGCCGAGCTCGCCAAGCAGCTGCCGGCCGACACGCTGGTCGTCTCGGTGCTCAAGGGCAGCTTCGTGTTCGCCGCCGACCTGATCCGCGCGCTCAACCGCGCCGGCGCCGACTGGTCGATGGATTTCCTCACCCTGTCGAGCTACGGCAGCGGCACCGAAACCAGCGGCCATGTGCGCATCGTGCGCGACATCGTCGACGACGTGCGCGGACGCGACGTGCTCCTGGTCGACGACATCCTGGAATCGGGCCTGACGCTCAGCTTCGCCAAGAACCTCATCAAGGAGCGCCACGCCCACCGCGTCTGGGTGTGCACGCTGCTCGACAAGCCGACCAAGCGTCGGGCCGCGCTCGATGCCGATTTCGTCGGCTTCCGCGCCGGCGACGAATTCCTGGTCGGCTACGGGCTGGACTGGGCTCACCGCTTCCGCGGGCTGCCCTATATCGGGGTGGTGGAGAAGGCGGCCTAGCACTTCGCCAGTGTTCGGCGTCTACGAAAGCCAGTCCTCTATTTCCAGATGGCCGACCTTGTGATGGTAAAGCGCGTGCTTGCGGGGCATGTGGAAAGGGTCGAGCCCTTCGGCCGAGAACTGGAAGTGCTCGCCGACTTCGGCGATCACATAGGCGCCGACGGGCGCGACCATGGCGCTGCCGGACCTGCCCTCGTAGGGGATGGGATGGAGAATCCGGGCGCGGAAGCATTCGGGCGATGCCATGGCGATCTCCAATCCGACGACCTCCAGCGGACGGCCCCGACCGGTACATCCGCGGTTCGGGGTCGACCGGAGCGCCTCGCTCCGGCTAGGGAAACAACGCCTCGGCCGGCCTGAGGTTGCCGGCCTTCGCCGCTCAGCGCCAGAACAGCACCAGCAGGATGATGATCGGCAGGGGAATACCCAGCATCCAGAGCAGAACTCCGCGACCCATTCCCATTTGAACCTCCTGTGTTCGTATCGACCGCGGAGCAAGCTCCCCCGTGACCTTGTGGTAACGTGGAACAGTCGAACACGTTGCACGGGCCGGCCTGCCGTTGAGATGACGGGCGAACTCAGCCAGACTGGCGTCCGTCTCCCCTCTCATGGATATGGAGCGTCGTGATCGGGCTTTTGCTTCGTTGCGCGCTGCTGGCCGCCGGTCTGATGGCGGCCTGCGCCGGTGCGGCCGCGCAGCCGGCGCCGACCTGGAATCCTCTCGACTGGAATCCCAAGCCCATAGTGGGCGATTTCATCCTGCCCCTGCCCTGCGGTGGTTCGATGGCGTTCCGCATGGTTGGCACCGGCGGTCCCCGTGCCGCCGCCAAGCGCATGTACCTCGACGATCGCCAGGTGCTGCTGGGCGGCGCCGACGACGAGGTGCCCGCCAGCGGCTATCTGCGCACCGATTTCGTCGCCGGCCCGTTCGAGGACAAGACCAACGCCCGCTACTACCTGCTCGGCAAGTACGAGGTCACCAACCAGCAGTACGACGCAGTCATGACGGCGGGGCCGTGCGCAGCCGCCAAATCCGAGCGCCCCGCGCTCCCGAAAGCGGGCGTGAGCTGGTTCGACGCCGTGGAGTTCACGCGTCGGCTCAATCTCTGGCTCTACGAGAACAGACTGGAGGCGCTGCCCAAGGCGTCGGGCAAGCCGGGCTTCGTGAGGCTGCCCACGGAGGCGGAATGGGAGTTCGCCGCGCGCGGCGGCCTCGCGGTCGGCGACGCCGAGCGCGGCAACCGGACCTTCGTGCCGTCGAATGCCGAGCTGTCCGACTATGCCTGGTACGGCGGCCCCAGCTCGTCGGCCGGCCAGCCGCAGTCGATCGGCGCGCTGAAGCCCAATCCGCTCGGCCTGTTCGACATGCTGGGCAACATCGAGGAAATCGTTCTCGACGAATTCCGCCTGAACCGGGTCGGCCGCCTGCACGGCCAGCCAGGCGGCATGGTGGTGCGCGGCGGCTCGTTCCGCACGCCGCGGGAGGCCGTGCGCAACTCGAGCCGAACCGAGCTGCCGCTGTTCGATCCGGTCGGCCGGAAGGAGACCCGCCTGCCGCAGGTCGGCTTCCGCGTCGCGCTCGGCGCGACCGCCTTCAGCGACCTCGCCCAGGCCGACGCGCTGCAACGCGAGTGGAACACCCTGCGCAGCTCGAGCTCGGCGGCGGCAGGCGTCAATCCGCTGCAGGTTCTCGAGCGCCTGCTGAAGGAGGTGACCAACCCCGAACAGCGCCAGCAGTTGCGCGATGCCATCGCCCAGATCGGCCAGGACAGCCGCCTGCGCAGCGAGCTGGAGGCGCGCGCCATCAGGGGCCTGTGGGCGCATGCCGTCACGGTGCGCTGGAACGTCATCGCCTCGGCCGCCCAGCTCGACAGCTGGAAGAAGGTCGCGGACGAGCCCGACACATCGGTTACCTCCGCGACGCGCAAGAGCGTCGCGCGCGAGCGCATGACGAGCGAGCAGGCGCGCTTCGACGGCTTCCTCTCGACCTACCTCGACCTGGTGATCCAGCTGGCCACGGGCTTCGAGAACCGCGACATCGCCAGCCCCGCCGCGCTGCTGCGCCGCGAGCTCGAGCTGCTGGGCGACCGCACCCAGGTCGAACAGCTCGACGAAACGGTGAAGATCGTGACGGCCTATCAGCGCAACGCCCGAATGAGGGATACCAAGGTCCTGCGCCGGGCGATCGTCGGTGAGCGCGCGTGGCTGCCCCGCTAGCCTGGCGCTAGCGCCTAATCGAACGCGCACTCCTTGTAGGTCGTCATGACCCAGGCCTTGCGGTCGCCCTGGCGGTAGCAGCCGTCCTTCCAGGTGCCGGAGAAGACGGTGCCGTTGACCTGCGTGAAGGTGCCTTGGCCGTTCGGCCGGTCGTCGCGAAATTCGCCGTCGAAGCGGCTGCCGCTCACCCAGGTGTAGAGGCCCCGCCCATTGACCTTGCCGTCGCGATATTCGCCGTCGTAGCGCGCGTTGGGCTTGCCGTCCTTGAACCACTGCAGCACGCCGCGTCCCTGCGCGAGGTTGTTCAGGCAGGCACCGACCCAGCCGATCGTTTCGCCGGGTTCGGGACTGGCGTTCCACACCCGGCATCCGGTCCGCGGGTCGGCGATCCAGCCCGGTGTCCTGGACGGCGCCGTCTGGGTCGACAAGTTGGCGGCCGCCACACGCTTTGCCTCCTCGAGTTTCTGGCGCTGCGCTTCGGCGGCGAGGCCCTTGTTGCGCGCCTCCTGCGCCTCCTTGAGCGCGGCGTCGCGCTCGCGCTGTTTGGCCTCGGCCTCGCGCAGGTTCTTCTCCAGGCTGGCGATCAGCGCGCGGTTGAGGTCGCGCTCCTCGGCCGTCGACAGCACCCGCTTGCGTTCGACGTCGAGCGCCTTGCGCAATTCATCGGCCTCGCGGGCCGCCGTTCCCGCGGCATTGGCCGCCTGCCGCACCCGGAGCTGCGCTTCGACGTCGTCGAAGGCGATCGCCGCCGGCGCCTGCGCCCAGGTCGGCGCGATTGCCGGCGAAGGCTCCAGGGCGACGAAAATCGCCAGGACAGCCGCAAGCACCGCCAAAGTCCCGGCGCAGCCGCGTGCGCTTAGGAAAGAAATGCCATTCATCGATGGCACGCTTGTAGCCAAGCGTTGGGATTGCGCAATGTCATCAATGTGTCGACTTCTTGGCGGCCCCCAGTCTGGGCAGGAGCCAATGGCCGACGCAAGGGCCCAATCGCCACGCACCGTTGGCTTCCCGGGGGTCGCGGAGGCGACCACTCGAGCGGGGCCTGGGCACGTCTCTTCAATGGTCGGTCTTTCCCGAGCACGAGACCGTCGTGGTGAATGGCGAAGGCACCGTGACCCGCGCCGACATCGAGTATTGTCTCGACGTCGCGATCCGCGAGGGCGTCGAGGCCCATGCCATGCGGCGGCCGGCGACGCCTGGCCGCGGACGCCGGCGTTCTTCGAGGCGCGGCTGAAATGAAGCCCGACGAGGATACAATTTGCACCCGCCCGCCGCCTGGGCGGCGGATTTTTGCACGTCGCCCTGTGGGCCCAGGGGGACGCGGCGGCCCAATTCGACTAAACTGGCTCCATGAGCAACGCGCGAAGACTGCCGCCAGACGCCCCCTCCATCGGCCGGTTCCCGTGTTTCCCTATCGACTAGACCACCGCCACTTCGACGAATCCAAGGAGCTCGATAGCTGGTCCTATGCGCTGGCGTCGCTGTTTGGGCCGTTCTATGTCCTCTCCCATCGTTTCTATGCCCTCGCGCTGCTCATGCTCCTGGTCAGCGCCGCGATCGGAGGCATTACCGCCGTGTCGCTCGTGTACCTCCTTTTATTCTTCGACTCCGTGGCCTTCCGCACGACCGCCATCATCGTGGTGCCGGTCGCGGCCTTTCTGCTTCAAGGGCTTGTCGCCATCGAGGTCGTCCTGACCGGCTACCTGCGCCGCGGCTGGCGTGAGGGCTACTAAAGCGCGATGACTTTTACTCGACTCGCGCCGTAGGGCCTGGCGAGGGAGGATCCGATGGCCAGAGCGACATTCCCCGCCGATTCGGTCGGCATCCAGGTACCGGCCGGGCGCATCCGGGCCGGCCGGACGCGCTGGCAGACCGTGTTCGACGCACGCGACAAGCCGCTGGTGTACCGCATCCACAACGCCCAGCCGCGCGACAGCGCCGACCCCGGCAACGTCCTGATCGTCGAGGCCGACGGCGCCAAGCGGCCGATCCGGCTCGAACCCGGCACGTCGGTCGACGTGCTGGCCAGGAAAATCAGGGTAAAAGCAGGAACCGGCGGCAGCACGGCCTTGGCCGAAGGCTGGTACGTTCTGGTGTCATAGGTCTTGCCGGGAGCGAAGACTTAGTAGGTCCTAAGCAGCCGGTCGATGTAGTCGAGCTCGTCCTTGGGCCGCAGGTTCTCGCCGGCACGGCGGCGCAGTTCATCGAGGATCTCGCGGCTCTTCTGGCGCTCGAGCTCGAGCGGGATCTTGTCGACGCCGGTGTCGACTGCGTCGCCGTAGTTGCCGTCGGAGCGGCCGAGCGGGTCGCGATCCTCGCCGCGCCGCTCGCGCTCCTCGATCTCGGCGAGGTCCTGGCCGTTGCCCGGCCCGCGGTTGCGCATCTGCTCGGCGAGGTCGCCCATGCCCTGCTGCAGGTTGTCGAGCGCGCGGCGCTGGGCGCGCGCGGCCTCGCGGGCGTCGCCGCGGCGCAGCGCCTCCTCGGCCTCACGCATCGAGCGCTCGGCACGACCCAGCGACTCCGGCATCTGCATGCCGTTCTCGTCGAGCTTGTTCATGAACTCGCCAAGCTGACGGCGCGTACCTTCCTGCTGGCCGCGCTGCTGCTCGCCCCACTGGCCGTCGCCCGGCTGGTTGCCGCCTTGTCCCGGTTGGCCCTGCTGACCCTGCTGGCCCTGTTGACCCTGCTGTCCTTGCTGGCCGCGCTGGCCTTGCTGACCCTGGCGACCCTGCTGCTGCTGCTGGCGGCCCTGGCGCTCGGACTCGCCCAAAAGCTGGTTCTCGCGCCGCGCCAGCCGGTCGAGCTGGTTCATCATCTCGCGGCCCTGCTGGTTGCCCTGGCCCTGCTGGCCGCGCTGCTGGCCCGGCCGGCGCTGCTGATTGGGGTTGGCCAGCATCGGCGTGGCGTTCTCCATCATCTTGCGCAGCTCTTCGAGCATGCGCTTGGCGCCCTCGCGGTCGCCGTTGCGCGCCATCTCGCGAATCTTGTCGAGCATCTTCTGCAGGTCGTCGCCGGTGATGGTGTTGTTGGGATCCATCTTCTCCGCCTGCTCTTCCATGCGGCGGCGCTCTTCCGGATCCTTCATCCGCTCGGCCAGTTCCTTCTGCCAGCGGTCCATCGCCTGGTAGAGCTGCTGGATCAGCTTCTCGATCTCCTCGTCGCCAGCCTGGCGCTGGATGGCGTCGCGCAGATCCTGGCGAGCCTGCTCGAGCGCCCGCTCGGCATCTGTCGTCGAGCCCTGCTCCAGCCGCATCGCCAGATCCCACAGGAGCTTCTGGGTCTCGACGATGTTTGCCTTGTCGCCGCTCTGCGCCAGCCGTGCTGCCCCCAGCCGCAGGCCGAGCTGGACGACCGGATCGTGGCGGTAGACGTCGGGCTTGGCCTGGACCATGCGCATGCCGTCGGCGACGTCCAGCCGCTGCGACTTGGGATCCCGGGTCAGCGCCTTGCGCAGCACAATCAGCGCGCGCGCCGTCGGATCGTTGAATACGCGTTCGGGCAGCAGGAAGGTCTCGACGGCGCTGCGGCCCTTCTGGCCAAGCGCATCCGAGGCAAACAGCATGACGGTGACCTTGAGCCCGGCCCACGTCGAGCCGGTGAGGTCGCGCACGAAGGTGTCGGTGACCTTCCTGGCACCGCCCGCCACCGGCAGGTCGATGCGCAGGACCTCGGGCTCCTCGTCGTCGGTCAGCATGTCGGCGCCCAGCACCGAGCCGTGCAGGCGGATCTGCAGCTGCACGCCGGTGATGCCGAAATCGTCGCCGGCGATGTATTCGATCTTGGTCGACCATTTGTCGACGCCGATCGGCCTGGCAAATTCGATGGTCGGCGCCAGGTCGGGAATGATGTGCAGCTTCCAGCGCGCCTGTTCGTCGCCGCGCGCCTGCAGCGTGATCTGGGTGCCCCAGTTGATGATCCGCTCGACCTGGTACTTGCCCTTGGAGACGGTGGCGAATTCGGTCTCGTTGTTGTCGATCACCAGCTTGGGCGGATGGCGACCGCGCACATCGTCGACGAAGCCCGCGAGCTTGCTGCCAACCGGCACGCGCAGCAGCTTGTCGTGGTCGGCCATGTCGAGATAGATCGGCGGCTTGCCGGTGTAGGCCGGCGGCGCGATCCACAGGTTGGCAACCACGGGCGGCGGCGGGGGAAAGGCCGGCGTGAAGGCCACGGCCATGCGATCGGAGCGCCAGCCGCCGGCGATGGCAATCGATACGACCAGCGCCAGCACCGGCACCAGACGCATCGCCCAGGTGTCGTACACGGCAAGACCCGGACGCGCCGGCTTGTTGGAGAGGCTGGCCAGCCGCTGGGCCTCGCGGCGGCGGTGAGCCTCCCAGAGGGCCGCGGCCATCGGATCGCTCTCGCCGGCGGCGAGGCGGTCCTGCACCGCGACAAGCGGCCGGTGCGGCACACCCGAATCGCGCTCCAGGCGGCGGATGGCGGCTTCGCGCAACGGCCAGGCGAAACCGCGAAACTGCAGCCATGCGAGTCCAGCGAAGCCCAGCGCCAGGACGGCCAGCAGGCCGGTGTGAACCCAGGGATCGAGGCCGGCGAACAGGTCGAGGTGGCCGGCCGCCACGAACAGCGCCGCGACCGCCAGCAGCGGCATCAGCCGCGGCCACAGGACCTCCCAGGCCAACGCCGCCCATGCCAAACCGATCTTGCGGCCGATCCTCGTTTCGAGGCCGGGCGTGTCGATCGGGGTGGTCTGTCTGGCGTCCATCGCCGTCCCTTCTTTAGGCCTTTGTCGGCTCCATCCAGGGCGGAAACCGCTCGGCGGAGATCATCTCGTCGATCGCAGGTCTCGGCCGGGTGACCGCAAATCGCGTGCCATCGACCATCACTTCCGGTACGAGCGGCCGGCTATTGTAGGTCGAGGCCATCACCGCACCATATGCACCCGCCGAGCGTACCATGACGAGGTCGCCGGCAGCCAGCGGGGGTAGATCACGGTTCTGTGCCAGATAGTCGCCCGATTCGCAGATGGGACCCACAATGTCGCAACGGATCGTGGCGGCTTCGGGGCGCGGGGCGCTTACCGGAACGATGTCGTGCCAAGCCTCATATAAGGTGGGCCGGATCAGGTCGTTCATGGCCGCATCCACGATGACAAAGGTCTTTGCGGCGCCGGGTTTCACCAGGATCACTTCGCTCACCAGGACACCCGCCTCGCCGACCAGTCGCCGGCCGGGTTCGAAGGTGAGTTCGCAGCCCAGGCCGTCGGTCTCCTTGGCAACGAGGCGCATGAACTCGGCGATCGAAGGTGGTTTTTCGTTGGCATAAACAATCCCCAGGCCGCCGCCGATATCGAAACGGTCGATGCCGTGGCCGTCGGCGCGCAATTCGCCGATCAGGCCGCGCACCCGCACGATCGCCTCGCGATAGGGGTCGAGCGAGGTGAGCTGCGAGCCGATATGCATGGCCACACCCACCACCTTGAGGTTGGGCAGCCGGCCGGCCAGCGCGAAGGCCTCGCGCGCCAGATCGATATCGATGCCGAACTTGTTCTCCTTGCGGCCCGTCGTGATCTTGGCGTGGGTGCCGGCGTCGATGTCGGGATTGACCCGGATGGTGATGGCAGCCTTCACCCCCAACTGCCCGGCGACGGCGTTCAGGGTCTCGAGTTCGGCCGAGCTCTCGACGTTGATCTGGCCGACGCCTGCCTGGAGGGCAGCCATCAGCTCCGTGGCCTTTTTGCCCACGCCGGAATAGATGATGCGCTCGGGCGGAATGCCGGCCGCCAGGGCACGCCGCATCTCGCCCACCGAGACGATGTCGGCTCCTGCCCCCATCTCGCCGAACAAGCGAATGACCGCGAGGTTGCTGTTGGCCTTCATGGCGTAGCAGACCGAGGCATTCATGCCCTTGATGCCGTCGGCGAATTCCCGCCACCCTGCGCGCAAGGCACCGGACGAATAGCAATAGAACGGCGTGCCGACCTGAGCGGCGATGGTCTTGAGCGCCACGCCCTCGGCATGCATCTCGCCATTGCGATACTCGAAGAAGTTCATCGCATACGCCTCGTCTCGTTCATGCCCGCGGCTTATGACCCCTCCGCCCCGTAAGACGGGGCACCTCCCCATGTGAATGGGGAGGAAGGCCTGCCTCCCCATTCATATGGGGAGGTGTCGCGGTAATCCGCGACGGAGGGGTCAGAAGCACAACGCACCCGCTACTTTCGTCCCAGGAATCGCTTCCGCGCTTCCTTCACCGCGCGCAGAACATTGGCCGGCGCGGTGCCGCCGAGACTCTTGCGCGCCTTCACCGAGGCCTCGACCGTGAGCACGCGATAGACGCCGCGTGTGATCCTGGGTTCGACCGACTGCATCTCCTTGAGCGAGAGCTTGTCGAGATCGACGCCCCTGGCCGCTGCCTTGGCGACCAATGCGCCGGTCGCGTGATGGGCCTGGCGGAAGGGCAATCCGACCTCGCGCACCAGCCAGTCAGCGAGATCCGTCGCCACCGAGTAGTCAGCCGAGGCGACAGCGCGCATGCGTTCGGGATTGGCCTTGAGGTCGCGCACCATGCCGGCCATGGCCGCCACTCCAAGTTCGAGCGAGTCCGCTGCGTCGAACAGCGGCTCCTTGTCCTCCTGCATGTCCTTGCCGTAGGTCAGCGGCAGGCCCTTCAGCATGGTGCAGAGCGCCACGAAGGCGCCGACGATGCGGCCGGTCTTGCCGCGCGTCAGCTCGGCGGCGTCGGGGTTGCGCTTCTGCGGCATGATCGAGCTGCCTGTGGTGAAGGCATCCGACAGCGCGATGAAGCGGAACGGCGCCGAGCACCAGATCACGATCTCCTCGGAGAGTCGCGACAGATGCACCGCCGTGATCGAAGCCGCGGCGATGAACTCGACCACGTAGTCGCGATCCGACACGGCATCGAGCGAATTGGCCATCGGGCCCGCGAAGCCCAGCGCCTTGGCGGTCTTGCGCGGATCGATGGGATGCGGCGAGCCGGCAAGTGCTGCCGCGCCCAGCGGCGATTCGTTGAGGCGCGCGCGGCAGTCGGCGAGCCGGCTGCGGTCGCGGCCGAACATCTCGACATAGGCCATCAGGTGGTGGCCGAAGGTGATGGGCTGGGCCGTCTGCAGGTGGGTGAAGCCCGGCATGATGGTCGCGGCATACTGCCCGGCGCGGTCGATCAGCGCGGCCTGGAGGTCGCGCAGCATCGGCTCCAGCCGGTCGATCGTGTCGCGCACCCACAGCCGCACATCGAGTGCGATCTGGTCGTTGCGCGAGCGCGCCGTGTGCAGCCGCCCGCCGGCCTCGCCGATCAGCGCCGTCAGCCGCGCCTCGACGTTGAAATGGATATCCTCGAGCTTGGTCGAGAACCTGAACCGCCCGCTCTCGATCTCCGCCTTCACCTCGGCCAGCCCACGCTTGATGGCGCGGCCGTCACTTGCCGAGAGAATGCCCTGGGCCACCAGCATGTCGGCATGCGCAACCGAGCCCGCGATGTCCTGCGCATAGAGCCTGCGATCAAAACCGATGGAGGCGTTGATGCGCTCCATGATTTCCGCCGGGCCGAGCTTGTAGCGGCCGCCCCACATCGTGTTGGGGTTCGCTCTCTTCGCTCGCGTCCTTGTGTTCTTCCGTGCCATGAATAAACGCCAATGATCTTGTAGGAACGCGGCTTATGGCACATCCCGACCCCAATTTCCTCCCTCGGCGCAGGCTCTTTCTGGCTGGTGGCCTCGCTTTTTTGGCCCACCCGGCATTAGCCGATGTAGGGCCAGCGCAGATCAAGGGCGCGGTCGCCAAGTTCGAGCTCTCAAAGTCGCCCAAGCGCCTGCCCGACCTCGAGTTCCTCGACGCCGACGACAAGCCGCTGCACTTCGCCGACTTCAAGGGCAAGGCGATGCTGGTGAACTTCTGGGCGACCTGGTGTGCGCCCTGCGTCAAGGAGATGCCGAGTCTCGACCGCCTGCAGGCGGCGATGGGCAAGGACAAGTTCGTGGTGCTTCCGTTGTCGCTCGACGGCCCGTCGCGCCCCAAGGTGGCGCCCTTCTTCGAGGACAAGAAGCTCACCAACCTCGGCATCTATTTCGACAAGGGCCGCCGGGTCATGCAGGCGCTCGACGTGTCGATCCTGCCGACCTCGATTCTGGTCGACCGCTCCGGCCGCGAGATCGGCCGGCTGGAAGGCGAGGCCGACTGGGACAAACCCGAGGCGGTGGCGCTGATCAAGGCGGCGGTGGGCGACGCGCGCTGAGCGGAACGCGCTCAGGTGCCTTTGCTGGCATCCTTCACGGCAATATCGACCTCACGCCTCTCCGCTTTCCTTCGCGTCAGCAGTCTGAAGAACAGCGGCACGAACAGGATGGCGACGAAAGTCGCAGCCATCATGCCGCCGATCACGCCG
>CAMDCE010000054.1:0-32581 GCA_945889625.1 Asaia bogorensis
CTCGTCGGCTACAACGACCAGACAATGAGCCCGGAGGCCGTCGCGAAGGCCCGGGCGATGCTCAAGAAGCAAATGGAACTTGCGGGCATTCCCTACAACGAAGCGATCGACTTCCGGCGGTACAATTTCGTCCTCGGCATCGCCCGGTCTACCAACGTCCTTATCGACGTCGGTGGCCGTGCCTTCTGGGACAACCTCTCGCTCGGAGACTTCTCGGCGGAGCAGCGCGAGCTCTACGCCTCGTTGAGGGGTCGTTCGTTCAACGAACTCGCCTGCCACAGCAACGGCGCGATGATCTGCCTCACCGCGCTGGCGAGGAAAGACGTCATCGCCAAGCATGTCGTGCTCTACGGCCCGCAAATCACGCCGGAAAGCCTGCAGAAATGGGACGAACTCGTTCGCAGCGGAAAAATTGGGTCCATCGAGTTGCGGATCAATCAAGGTGATCCGATCCCGTCGGTAACGCTCATTTCAAGCAATTCGACGTTGCCGATTACCTTGGCGAGCGGCGGCCTGGCGGCGCTTCCGGTTTTCAACAGCACCGTCCTGAGCAAAGTCATCACAACCATCGCGCCCAGCATCAACGTCAAGACATTCGCTTGTTCAGGCCTGCCGACGCTCGATTGCCACGACATGCATCTTTACAAGATCAATCGTGGCAACTGTCCGGGCTCATCGGGCTTGATCGTTCCGGGCACGGCGAGACCCGGCAGACCTGGTGTGTTCGAGCCGCCACCGCCGTGCTGAGGATAGCATGGCCCGATCAAGGGATGATCTCTAACCTCGCGTGAAGACAATCGAGAGATTGTTGGCCGGCATTTGCACGACCTCTGGCTGCGTGAAGCCTTGCGACTCGGCGAGTGCCATAACCGCCTCGAGGTCGCGGACTCCCCAGGCGGGGTTGCGCCGCCGGAGATCTCGGTCGAACGCCTCGTTGCTGGGCGCGGTCGGCCGACCGTCGCGGCGATAGGGTCCGTAGAGATAGAGCACGCCCTCGGGCGGCAGCAGGCGCGCGGCGCCGGCGATAAGCCCGACCGCCGCCTCCCAAGGCGCGATATGAATCATGTTGAGGCACATCACGGCATCCGCCCGTTCGATCGGCCAGGGTTGGGCGGTCGCGTCGAGAGCCAGCGCGGGCCGCAAATTGTCGAGGCCGGATGCGCTTGTCCAAGCGTCGATGCTGGCGCGTGCCTCTTCATCGGGATCGCTCGGCTGGAAGACGAGGCCGGGCAGCGCTTCGGCGAAATGAACGGCATGCTCGCCCGAGCCGCTGGCGATCTCGAGCACCAGCCCCTCTGCCGGCAGGTGCTGGCGCAGCACCTCGAGGATGGGATCGCGGTTGCGCGCCGCCGCCGGCGCCTGACGCCTCACTTTGAGTCCTGGATGGCCTGCCAGATGTGCGCGGGGCTTGCCGGCCCGGTGAAGTTCCTGACGCCGAGCGGCGCCAGGGCGTCGAGGACGGCGTTGGCGATGGCGGGAAAGGCCGCGATCGCGCCGGCTTCGCCGCAGCCTTTGACGCCCAGCGGATTGGTCGTGCAGCGCGTCGGATTGAAGCCGAGGTCGAACGACGGCAGGTCGTCGGCGCGCGGCAAGGCGTAATCCATGAAAGTGCCGGCCACCATCTGGCCGGAGTCGGGATCGTAGACGGTACGTTCCAGAAGCGCCTGGCCGATGCCCTGCGCCATCGCGCCATGCGCCTGGCCTGCGACGACCATGGGATTGACCATCACGCCGTAGTCGTCGACCCCGGTGTAGCGCACGAGCGTCACGCGGCCGGTGTCGCGATCGATCTCGACCTCCACGACGTGGGTGCCGTTGGGGAAAGTGAGGTGCTCGCGCTTCCAGAAGTGATAGGTGTCGAGCGGCTTGTTCTTCTTCCGGCCGATCGCCGCCACCTCCAGAAGCCCGATGGCCCGGTCGGTGCCGGAGACGACGAACCTGCCGTCGTCGAAACGGATGTCGGCTTCGCTCGCCTCCAGCGCATCGGCGGCGAGCGCGGTACCCTTGGCGATGATCTCGTCCGACGCCCGCCAGATCGCGGTGCCAGCCATGTAGGTGGCGCGCGAGCTGCCGTGTCCTCCTCCCGTCGGGATCAGGTCGGTGTCGCCCTGGCGCAGGTGAATCGATTCGTTGGGCACGCCCAGGCGATGGGCGACGATCTGCGGAAAGGTCGTCTCGTGGCCCTGGCCGATATGCTGGGTGCCGGTGATCAGCGACACGCTGCCGTCCGGCTCGAAGCGGATGTCGACGTTTTCTTCCGGCGAGCCGCCCGTTCCCTTGATGTGATAGGCAAAACCCAGGCCGCGCAGCAGCCCGCGCGCCTCGCTGCCCTTGCGCCGCGCGGTGAAGCCGCTGAGGTCGGCTCTGGCGAGCGCCAGGTCGAGGGTTTGCGCGAAGGCGCCGCTGTCGACCTGGAAGCCGAAGGAGTTGGTCATCGGCATTTCGTGCGCCGGCACCATGTTGAGCCGGCGGAGCTCGACGCGATCGAAGCCGAATTTCAGCGCCGCCGCGTCGATCAATCGCTCCAGGATGTTCACCGTTTCGGCGAAGCCGGGGCCGCGCATCACGCCGATCGGCGTGGTGTTGGTCAGCACCGCCAGCACATGCAGCGAGATCGACGGGATGCGATACACCGTGCCCTGCAGATGCACGTATTGATAGGTCGGCACGCCGCCGCCGACGGCTGCCATGTAGGCGCCGAGATTGGCAGCACTCGCGACCTTGAGCGCGAGGAACTTGCCCGACGCATCGAGTGCCAAAGATGCATCGGCCCGCATGTCGCGCGAGGGATGGTCGGTCAGGAACACTTCGCTGCGGCTGGCGATCCATTTCACCGGCCGTCCGGTCTTGCGCGCCGCCCATGCCACCAGCACATGCTCGACATAGATGAAATTCTTGGCGCCGAAGCCGCCGCCGACATCCGGCGCGATGAAACGCACGGCCGCTGGCTCGACGCCGAGCGCCCGGGCGGCATGGCCGCGATTGCCGTGGATGTTCTGGCTCGAGACATGGAGCGTGTAGCGCCCGCTCGCCGGATCGAACTGGCCGACCGATCCGCGCGGCTCCATGGGATTGGTGGTGACGCGATGGTTGTCAAGGTCGAGCGTGATGATGTGTGCCGCCTTGGCGAAGGCTGCATCGGCGCCCGCCGCATCGCCGGTGCGCCAGTCGATGCAGAGATTGCCCGGCACCTCTTGCGAGATCAGCGGCGCGCCCGGTGCGATCGCGGCAGCGGCGGTGGTGACGGCCGGCAGCGCTTCGTAATCGACCTCGACCAGCTCGGCGGCATCGAGCGCCTGCGCCACCGTTTCGGCCACGACCAGCGCCACCGTCTCGCCCATGAAGCGCACCTTGTCGGCCGCGAGCAGCGGCTGCAGCGCGAAGGTGAAAGGCTCGCCGGTCTGGACATTGGCCTCGGTATAGGGACGCAGCGGCTTCAGCCCGTCGGCGCCGGCATCGGAAGCGGTGAGGACCGCCAGGACTCCCGGCGCCTTGCGGGCCGCCGTGATGTCGACCGAGCGAATGCGGGCATGGGCATGCGGCGAGCGAACGAACACGGCATGGCAGAGCCCTTCGAACTTCAGATCGTCGAGATAAGCGCCGCTTCCGGTGACAAAGCGCTGGTCCTCGCGCCGCTTGGGAGAATCGCCGATGGTTGATTTGCTCATCCCTCAATCTCGCGTGGCGGCATGGTGACATGCAAGAGGCACCTTGCGCCCTCAGGACTGCGTCATTATCCAATGCAGCATGAAGACCGACTTTGACGCAGTGATCATCGGCGCCGGTTTCGCCGGCATGTACATGCTCCATCGCCTGCGCGGGCAGGGATTCAGCGCCCGCGTGCTGGAGGCGGGTTCGGGCGTCGGCGGCACCTGGTACTGGAACCGTTATCCTGGCGCGCGCTGCGACGTCGAAAGCGTGCAGTATTCCTACCAGTTCTCGCGTGAGCTCGAGCAGGAATGGGAGTGGACCGAACGCTACGCCACCCAGCCCGAGATCCTGCGCTACGCCAACCATGTCGCCGACCGCTACGACCTGCGCCGCGACATGCGGTTCGAGACGCGGGTTACCAAGGCCGCGTTCGACGAGAAGGCGAGTTGCTGGATCGTCGAGACGGACAAAGGTGACCGCATCGCCGCGCGCTTCGTCGTCACGGCGATGGGCTGTCTTTCCTCGCCCAACACGCCCAGGATTCCTGGCCTCGCCGACTTCAAGGGCCCAACCTATCACACCGGCAGCTGGCCGCATGAGGGCGTCGACTTCACCGGCAAGACCGTCGGCGTGATTGGCACTGGGTCGTCGGCGATCCAGTCGATCCCGCTGATCGCCCAGCAAGCCAGGCATCTCACGGTGTTCCAGCGCACCGCCAACTACACCATCCCGGCGCACAACCGGCCGCTCGATCCGGCCTATGTGCGCGAGGTCAAGGCCACCTATCCCGAGATGCGCAAGCGCGCCAAGATGCTGCCGGCCGGCATCGACCTCAAGATCAACATGGCCTCGGCGATCGAGACGCCCGAGGAGGAACGTCGCCGCCTGTTCGAGGAGCGCTGGAACTATGGTGGGTTCGGCTTCATGGCGGCCTTCTCCGACCTGCTGCTGAACGACCAGTCGAACAAGACGGCGCAGGACTTCGTGAAGGCCAAGATCCGCGAGATCGTGAAGGATCCGGCCACGGCGGAGGTGCTGACGCCGCGCAACATCATCGGCTGCAAGCGGCTGTGCGTCGACGACGGCTACTGGGACACGTTCAACCGCTCCAACGTCGCGCTGGTCGATATCCGCGACGAGCCGATCGAGCGCATCACGCCCGCCGGGCTGCGCGCCCGGGGCAAGGATTACAGCTTCGATTGCCTGGTGCTGGCCACCGGCTTCGACGCCATGACCGGGGCACTGCTCAAGATCGATATACGCGGCCGCGGCGGAGTGGCGCTGAAGGACAAATGGAGCGAGGGGCCGAAGACCTATCTCGGTCTCACCGTCGTCGGCTTCCCCAACCTCTTCACCATCACCGGGCCGGGCAGCCCGTCGGTGCTGACCAACATGCTTCCCTCGATCGAGCAGCACGTCGACTGGATCGCCGATTGCCTGGCCGAGCTGCGCAAGCGGGGCGTAAAGGTCATCGAGCCGGTCGAGAAGGCCGAGGAGGCGTGGGTCGGCCATGTCGGCGAGGCCGCGCACAACACGCTGCGCTCGACCTGCAGCTCCTGGTATGTCGGCGCCAACATCCCCGGCAAGCCGCGGGTCTTCATGCCCTATATCGGCGGTCTACCGGCCTATATCGAACGCTGCGAGGCAGTGGTCGCCGGCGGCTACGAGGGATTCGCCCTCTCCTGAGGAGCCCGGCGCGGTATCCTAATACCGCCCGGGAGTGGGGCGGAAAGTGGGAAGAATCTCGTAAAAGCCTTATTCTATAGGCACTGGAGGGCTTTCCACCGAGGTGGGAAACTTTGGACTTTCTAGTAACCGATTGCCGCCCCGTCGCTGCGCGGGTCGGCGCCGCCAATCCGGAGGCCGCTCGCCGGATCGACGGTGATGCCGTGGGCATGGCCCGCCGTCTCGTTCCAGTCGCCCCAACGATTGACCAGATGGCCGCGCCGCTCCAGCTCGGCGATGGTGGCGGCGGGAAAGCGGCCCTCGATATGCAGCGTGTCGCGTGCCTCCAACAGGCCGAAGCGGCCGCTGAGGAAGCGCGGCGCCTCCAGCGCCTCCTGGATGTCGAGGCCGTAGTCGATCATGGCGATGTAAGTCTGCAGGTGGATCTGCGGCTGGCCATCGGCGCCCATGCAGCCGACTGCCGCCCAGAACTTGTCGTCGCGGTAGGCGAGCGAGGCGATCAGCGTGTGCAGCGGCGTCTTGCCCGGCTCGACACGGTTGGGACTCCTGGGGTCGAGCGAGAAATAGGAGGCGCGATTCTGCAGCACCACGCCGGTACGGCCTGCCACGACCGCGGCGCCGAAGCTGCCATAGAGCGAGTGGATCAGCGACACTGCGTTGCCGTCACGATCGACGACGGCGATATAGACCGTGTCGCCGGTCAGGCTGCCATACGACGGGATCTTGTCCCACGGCAGGGCGCGGGCGGGGTCGATCAGCGCGCGCCGCTCGTCGGCATATTTCTTGGAGATCAGCCGCTCCATCGGCACCTCGGCGAAGCGCGGATCGGCAATATGGCGGTCGCGGTCGTGATAGGCGATCTGCTTGGCTTGCACCATCAGATGCACATGGTCGGGCCCGAGGAAGGGCTTGTCGCGCATGTCGAGCGGTTCGAGCAGGTTCAGCATCTCGAGCACGGCGAAACCTTGGGTCGGCGCCGGCGTTTCGTGGATCGTGACGCCTCGATAGCTGCCCTTGATCGGCTCGCCCCAGCGCGCGACCTGCGCCTTGAGATCGTCTGCCGTGAACAGGCCGTCGTTGGCCTCCGAGTAGCGCACCAGCTCGCGCGCCACCTCGCCGTCGTAGAAGCCGTGCCAGCCGTCGCTGGCGATCGCCTCCAGGGTGCGCGCGAGGTCGGGATTGCTGAGCATCGGACCGGGCTTGAGGAATATCGCGGCCGCCTCCGGACTCGTGGCCAGCTCTTCGCGCGCCAGATCGCGCCAGTGGGCCAGCCGCGCCGTCACGGGAAAGCCGTCGCGCGCATAGCCGATGGCGCTTTCCAGGCAACGCTTCAACGGCAGCCGGCCATAGACCGCGTGCGCCTCGCTCCAGCTTGCGACGGCGCCCGGCACGGTGAGCGTTCCCGGCAGCACCCCCTTGTAAGGAACTTCATTGAGGCCTCGTTTGGCGAAGGCCTCGATCGTGCCAAGCGATGTCGCGCGGCCGCCGCCGTCGATGTAGCGCACGGCGTTGATCCTGGCGTCGTGGATCAGCCAGAAGGCATCGCCGCCGACGCCGGTCATATGAGGATAGAGAACGGAAAGTGCGGCACTGGCGGCCACCGCGGCATCGACCGCCGAACCGCCGGCCCGCAGTACGTCGACGCCGGCCTGGCTGGCGAGCGAATGCGGCGAAGTCACCATTCCATTGGGCGCCAGCGTCGCCGGACGGCCGGTATGTAAGTCTACCATGATGATTTCTTAGGTCTTTTCGCCAGGAGTTGACAGGGCGCTGCGAACTTCCTAACACTTAACCCAAGAGTTAAGTATCCCTGGAAAGGCCGGACGATGCTGAAGACAATCGCCATTATCGCCGCCGTTATCGTCGTCATCGTCGCAGGCATCCTGATCTATGCCGCGACCAAGCCCAACTCCTTCACGGTCCGCCGGTCGATCGAGGCCAAGGCGCTGCCGGCCAAGATCTTCGCGCTGATCAACGACCTGCACGGCTGGGCCGCCTGGTCGCCCTACGAAAAGAAGGACCCCGACATGAAGCGGACCTTCAGCGGTGCGCCGGCCGGCAAGGGTGCCGTCTACGAATGGGACGGCAACAACACTGTCGGCAAGGGCCGCATGGAGATCATCGAGGCGTCGGCACCCTCCAAGGTCGCCATCAAGCTCGATTTCATCAAGCCGTTCGAGGGCCACAACACCGCCGAGTTCACCATGGAACCGAAAGGCGATCAGACGGTTGTCACATGGGCGATGTACGGTCCCAGCTCCTATATCTTCAAACTCATGGGCACCTTCATGAGCATGGACAACATGATCGGCAAGGACTTCGAAGTGGGCCTGGTCAATCTTAAGGCGCTCGCCGAGAAGTAACATGAACAAGGCACCCATCCTCTCCCTGGTCCTCGCCTTGTCGCTGGCTGCGAACGCTGCCTGGGCACAAGGTACCTGTCCGCCCGGCATGCCGCCCGGCGTGTTCTGCGGCGATCGCAACATCGCCCATGCGACGGCCGGGACCTATGCCGTCGACGGCGATCATGCCGCGGTTTTCGCCCGCGTGTCGCACATTGGCTACTCCTACAGCGTCTTCCGCTTCGATCGCGTCGCGGGCACGCTCACCTGGGAACCCGCCAACGTCGCGCGCTCGGCCTTGTCGGTTTCGGTGAAGATCGAATCGATCACCTCGAACGTGAAGGACTTCGCCAGCCAGCTCGCTGGCGACAAGTTTCTGAACGCGCCGCGCTTCCCCGAGGCGACCTTCGTTTCCACCGCCTTTCGCCCGACCGACGCCACCAGCGGCAAGGTCGACGGCCAACTGACGCTGATGGGCAAGGCTGCACCGGTGACTTTCGACGTGACGCTGGTTGGCGCGGGCAAGGGCTTCGGCGGCAGTCCGCGCATCGGGGTCACCGCCCGCGTCTGGATCAAGCCGGGCGATTTCGGCATGCCGGCGATGTTCTCCGAGCCCATCGAGATCGTGGTCGATGCCGAATTCGCGAGGACGCCATGAACGTCATGCTGAAGCCGACCGAGAGCGAACTCGTGCTGACGCGCGAGCTTGAGGCGCCGCGCGAGCGGGTGTTCGCGGCATGGACGGATGTTGATCAGGCTTCCCTGTGGTGGATGCCGCAGAACTTCACGTTGCTGTCCTGCGAGATGGATGTCCGGCCGGGTGGCGTCTGGCATCGCCGCATGCGCGGGCCCAGCGGATCCATTACCGTCAAGCACGGCGTATATCGCGAGGTCGCCGCACCCGAGCGGCTGGTCTTCACCTACAACACCGAGGACTCAGCGGGCGTCGTCGATCCCGAGACGCTGGTGACGGTGACCTTCGTCGATCTGGGCAGCGGCCGGACCCGGCTCACGCTGTGGCACACCGGCTTCCAGACCGAGGGTTCGCGCGACGACCATCGCGGCGGCTGGACGGGTGCGCTCGATCGATTCGCAGGCTTCATCGCCATCGACGACTGACAAAGGAGACAGCCATGAACGTGCAACCCTACCTCTATTTCGGCGGCCGTTCCGAGGAAGCCATCGATTTCTACAAGGGCGCCATCGGCGCCAAGGTCGAGATGATGATGCGCTTCAAGGAGGCGCCGGACGACCAGAAGGGGATGATGAAGCCCGGCACCGAGAACAAGGTGATGCATGCCTGCATCAAGGTCGGCGACACGCCGATATTCGTGTCCGACGGCGACTGCGGCGGCAAGCCGGAATTCAAGGGCGTCACCCTCACGATCAACGTCAGCAACGACGCCGAAGCCGAGAAGCTGTTCGGCGCGCTGGGCAAGGGCGGTCAGGTGCAGATGCCGATGACCGAGACCTTCTTCGCCACGCGCTTCGGCATGCTTGCCGACAAGTTCGGCGTCAGCTGGATGGTGCTGGCCGAGAAGAAGATGACCTAGCGCTTGTCGATGTTGGCGCTGCGCAGGGGGACGCCGAATTCCTTTCGGCAGACCTCGGCCAGCACCGCGACACCCTGCTTGATCGTCTCGAGGTCGGGATTGGCGAAGCAGAGCCGCAGGCGGTTCTTCGCGTAGGCCTTGTTGACCGACCACTCGGGGCCGGGATTGAGCGACACGCCAGCCGCAAGTGCAGCTTGGCCGAGCTTCACCGTGTCGACATTGTCGGGCAGCTTGATCCAGAGATAGATGCCGCCCGGCGGATCGCCGAATTCGGCCGCCGTGCCGAACTGTTCGGCCAGAGCCTCGCGCAAGGTCTGCAGCTTGCCCTGCAGCACCTTGGCGAGCTTGGGCACGTGGCCGGCGAAATGCTTGGTGCAGAACTCCGCGAGGATCATCTGTTCCAGCGCGCCCGAGCCCGCATCCTGCTTGAGAGCCAGGATGCGCGAGATGATGTCCCACTTGGCCACGATGTAGCCGACGCGCAGGGCCGGCGCGATCGACTTGGAGAACGAGCCGATATGGATCACGCCCTCGCCATCGGCCATGGCGTAGAGCGCGGGTGGCCGCTTCTGACTCCAGACCAGGTCGGAGTAGCACTCATCCTCGAAGATCATCACGCCGTGCTCGGCGGCGAGCTTCAGCAGCTCGGCGCGGCGCTTCTCGCCCATGATGGCGCCGGTCGGGTTCTGCACTGTCGGGATGGTGTAGATGTACTTGGGCTTGATGCCCTTCTTCTTCAGATCCTCGAGCGTCTGCTTCAGCACGTCCAGCCGCAGGCCTTCGTCGTCGAGCGGAATGCCGATCACGTTGACGCCGAGCCGGGTGAGCTTGGTCAGCGCGCCGCCGTAGGTTTCCTGCTCGACGATCACCGTGTCGCCCCGGGCGAGTAGCAGGCTGTTGACCAGATCGAGACCCTGCATGGAACCCGAAGTGATCAGGATGTCGTCGGCCGAGCAGGTGATGCCGGCATGGCCCTTGAACTTTCCGGCGAGGAATTCGCGCAGGGGACGATAGCCCTGCGGCCCGCTGTTCAGGCCATAGGTGGCAAGCGTTGCGCCCTCGCGCCTGAGCACAGTGGTTGCCGCTTCGATCAGCGCGTCGACCGGGACATGCTTGGCGTCGTTGTGACCGCCGACGAAATTATACTTGGGAAAGCCGTTCCATTTGACGGCGGGTGCGGGGGTGCCGGGCGCCAGCAGCGGCGCGAAGTCGAACGGAGTGGTCATGGCGGTTCCTCGAACGTTTTCTGGGGCTTTATCTGGCTCTCCAATTGCTGGGCCAAGACGGCCCGATCCGCAACAGAATTGGCGGATCTAGGCCACGGCGCGGAATGAATCGGCACGGGCCAGCTTCCAGGGCATCTGCCAGCGCGGGTTGCCGGACCCCGCGATCAGCTCGCCCTCGGACAGCGACGGGTAGAGATCGGCAAAACTCAGCACTTCGCTCGGCGAGATACGACGGGAAATGTGGACCGGCTTGAACTCCCTGGGATGATCGAGGCCGGCCGCCGCCGTCATCTCGGCCAACTCGTGCAGGGTGGCGCGATGGAAGTTGGCGACCCTCTGGATCTTGTCGGGCACGACCAGGGCGCGCTGGCGGCGCGGGTCCTGGGTGGCGACGCCGGTCGGGCAGCGGTCGGTGTGGCAGGACTGCGACTGGATGCAGCCGATCGCGAACATGAAGCCGCGCGCGGCATTGCACCAGTCGGCGCCCAGCGCCATGGCTCGGATGATGTCGAAGGCGGTGATGATCTTGCCGGCGACCCCGAGCTTGATGTGCTGGCGCACGCCGATGCCCACCAGGGCGTTGTGCACGAAGTAGAGGCCTTGCCGCATCGGCTTGCCGATATGGTCGATGAACTCCAGCGGTGCCGCGCCGGTGCCGCCTTCCTTGCCGTCGACGACGATGAAGTCGGGATAGATCTTGGTCTCCAGCATCGCCTTGCAGATGGCGAGGAACTCCCACTCATGGCCGATGCAAAGCTTGAAGCCGGCCGGCTTGCCGCCCGACAGACGGCGCATCTCGGCGATGAACTGCATCATCTCGATCGGAGTGGAGAAGGCCGAATGGTGCGACGGCGATACACAGTCCTCGCCCACGGGAACGCCGCGGGTCAGTGAAATCTCCGCGCTGACCTTGGGCGCCGGCAGCACGCCGCCATGGCCGGGCTTGGCGCCCTGGCTGAGCTTGAGCTCGACCATCTTGACTTGCTCGTTGGCCGCGCCCTCGGCGAACTTGTCTGAATTGAACGTGCCGTCGGGATTGCGGCAGCCGAAATAGCCCGAGCCAACCTCCCAGATGATGTCGCCGCCGCCCTCGCGATGATAGGGGCTGTAGCCGCCCTCGCCCGTATCGTGGGCGAAGCCGCCGAGCTTGGCGCCGCCGTTGAGCGCACGAATCGCGTTGGCGCTGAGCGCGCCGAAGCTCATGGCCGAGATGTTGAACACCGAAGCTGAGTAGGGCTTGGTGCAGGCGAGGTCGCCGACCATGATGCGGAACGGTTCCTTGTTGACCGGCCGGGGCGCGATCGAGTGCGCCATCCATTCGTAGCCCGGCGCATAGACGTCGTACTGGGTGCCGAACGGGCGCACGTCGAGCACCATCTTGGCGCGCTGGTAGACGATCGCGCGGCGGTCGCGGCTGAACGGCGTGCCGTCCTTGTCGCCCTCGAAGAAGTACTGCCGTAGCTCCGGCCGGATCGCTTCGAAGATGAAGCGCAGGTGCGCCGTCAGCGGATAGTTGCGCAGGATAGCGTGCTTGGTCTGGATGAGATCGTAGATCCCGATCGCCAGGAGGGCGGCCGACACCACGAAACCCGCGGTGAACCAAAACGATCCTGGCATTGCCAGCAGGCCCGCCCCGAACCCCACGGTCCCGACGATGACCAGCGCCAAGGTGAAGAAACGGAGCTGGTAGGGTATCAGGAATGACGGCATCGAATCCTCGGCAGGCAAAGAGGGTGGTTCACTTGGGACGCGGTTGCTTGAGATGCGCCCCGGGTTGCGAGAGCTTCCCGCGTCGCAGGAGCTTCACCGCCTGCACTAGGGCACGCGCGGCGTTGCGTGTCTCCTCCTGAAAGGCGCGGTCGCCGTCGAGCTCTTCGTGACTGGTGGCATAGGACTCGTAGTAACCGACGTAGCGGTCGAGCTCAGCGGTGGGGCCGGCGGAGAGCAGGCCCATGTCCTTGAACCAGTCGACCATGATGCGGCGCAGCGTCTCGGTGCCCGCGGCATCGCCGTGCACCACCACGGAAAAGGCCCGGCCGGCCAGATGGTTCGGATAGTCCCAACCCTTCAGCTCCAGCTTCTTGGCCTTCTTGGGATCCTTACCGCCGGTCGAGGTCGGATCGGCATTGCCGCCGTTGGCGCAGACCAGTCGATCCATCATCGACTTCAGCCCTGACGGCGCCTGATACCAGTTCACCGGTGTCACGATCATGACGCCGTGCGCCGCCGCCCACTTTGGATAGATTTCCGCCATCCAGTCGCTGACTTGGCCCAGCGCGTGGTTGGGATAGCAGGAGCAGGGCCAATGGCAGAGCGGCTGGGCCGTCGACACGCAGGCCTTGCAGGGCAGGATCTGCCGGCCGTACTGCGAGGTGAGCAGGCTGAGATCGAGCAGTTCGGTCTCGAAGCCGCGCTCGCGCTCGATCAGGCGTTGGGCGATCTCGACCAGCCGGAAGGTCTTGGACATCTCGCCGGGGCAGCTCTGGTCGCTGCGCGAGGAGCCGTTGATCAGCAGGATGCGCGACTTGGCGGTTGCAGCCTTCTGCTGCCGCTCGGCGCGTCCGATGGCGTCGCGCGCCTTGGTCCAGTCGATCGAAAGCTCGTAGTCGGGATCGGCATAGCGTGGACCGGCGCGCCGGGTGCGCGGTGCCTTGCGATAGTCGTGATAGCCGTGCCAAGCCGTCTCTATGACCTTGCCGATCTCGTCCTTCAGGGGGTCGAAGGCAGGATCGAAAAAGCGCTCGCGGGCACGCCGCACGAATTCGGCTTTGGTGATCGCAACGCTCGGCATGCCCTTGCGGACTTTGACCCTTGCCATGGCGGACCTCCCTGATCCGCCCCGAGGATAGCGCCTTATGCGCGCCGCCGGCCCCGGGAAATCGCCTGAAGGGCCTTGAGATGGGAAGCGGTCGCCGAAAGGGCTTTGCGTTCAATGGCCCGGTAGTGACGGATCAGCTCCTGGCCGCGCGGCGTCAGCGTCGCGCCGCCGCCGGCCTTGCCGCCGGTTTGGGCCGCGACCAGCGGCTCGGCGAAGCTTTCGTTGATCTCCGAGACGAGCTCCCAGGCCCGTTTGTAGGACATCTTCATCGCGCGGCCGGCGGCCGAGATCGAACCCTCGCGGGCGATGTGCTCCAGCAGCGTCACCTTGCCGGGCCCGAGGCGGCCCTCGCGGTCGAAATCGATGCGGATGCTGAGATGGGGCATCGCGGGCCTCCTAGCTTCGCTCGAAAGAAACACTCTTGATGACAGCATAGACCGGCCGGCCCGGCACCAGGGCGAGCCGGTCGACCGACTTGGCCGTCAGCCGCGCCATCAGGATGGCGCCGTTGCAGTCGAGCCGAATGTCGGCCTGAGCACCGCTACCGTTTGGCGTCACCTGCGCAACATGGCCGGCAAGCACGTTCAAAGCGCTGATCTCCTCCGGCTGCTTGAGCGAGAGCATCACATCCCGCGCCCGAATGTAAGCGCGGACCGGCGCACCGGCCGGCGCAGCCAGACGCGGCACCTGCAATTCGCCGGCCGCGGAGGTAAGTACCGTAAGCTGGAAGGCCTCGTCATGGCGCGCCACGACGGCGTCGAGCACGCTGCCGCCGTCGCCCGCATCGGCAAGCGGCAGGATATCGAGCACCGGACCCACGGCCGTGACCTTTCCCTCGGTCAGGATCACCACGGTGGTGGCAAGGCGGGCCACTTCGGCGACGGAGTGGCTGACATAGAGGATCGGCACGCCCGCTTGGTCCCGCAGCCGCTCGATATAGGGCAGGATCTCCGCCCGCCGCGCCTCGTCGAGCGAGGCCAGCGGCTCGTCCATCAACAGCAGCCGCGGATCTGCAAGCAAGGCGCGGCCGATGGCGACGCGCTGCTTTTCGCCGCCCGACAGAGAGGCGGGACGGCGATCGAGCAGGCCGCCGATGCCCAGCAGATCGATCACCGAGCCGAAGTCGCTCGAATTCCTGGCGTCGGTCCGTGCAAACCAGCGGCCATAGAGCAGGTTCTGGCGCACGCTGAGGTGGGGGAACAGCCGGCTGTCCTGGAAGACGTAGCCGACGCGACGGCGGTGCTTGTGGATGAAGACGCCGCGTTCGGTGTCGACCAGCGCCAGCCCATCGACGACCACGCGGCCGCGATCGGGCCTGATCAGGCCGCCCACGATATCGACCAGTGTCGTCTTGCCCGATCCCGAACGGCCGAACAGCGCCGTCAGGCCGGGTTGCGCGGTAAAGCGGGCGGCGAGGCGAAAATCCTCGCGCGCATGTTCGATGTCGACATCGAGGCTCATGCCGCCATCTGCCTCACGCCGATGCGGCGGGCCAGCAGCTCGGAGCCGAACAAAGCCGCCATGGAAATGACGATCGACACCAGGGTCAGCCTGAGCGCGCCGGCATCGCCGCCGGGGATTTGCGTCAGCGTGTAGATCAGCGACGGCAGGGTCTGGGTTTCGCCCGGGATGTTGGAGACGAAGGTGATGGTGGCGCCGAACTCACCCATCGCCTTGGCGAAGCACAGGATGGCGCCGGCGATCACCCCGGGCAGGCAGAGCGGCAGGGTGATGGTGGCGAACACCCAGAGCGGATTGGCGCCCAGGGTACCGGCGGCGCTCTCGAGTCTCGTGTCCACCGCCTCGATTGAGAGGCGAATGGCGCGCACCAGCAGGGGGAAGCCCATCACGCCGCAGGCGAGTGCCGCGCCGGTCCAGCGGAACGAGAACACGATGCCGAACTCGTCGGCCAGGAAGGCACCGATCGGTCCGCGCCGGCCAAATGAAATCAGCAGCAGGTAGCCCGTCACCACCGGCGGCATGATGAGCGGCAGGTGCACGAGCGTGTCGAGCAGGCCCTTGCCCCAGAACTGTCGGCGCGCCAGCAGCCAGGCGATCGCCACACCGAACGGCAGGCTGACCAGGGTCGCCGTCGTGGCGACCAGCAGGCTCAGCCTGACCGCCGTCCATTCCTCTAGCGTCATGTCGAGGAGCCGGACCGCACCAGCATCGTGAAGCCCTGTTTCTCGAACGCCGTCCGCGCCTTGGCGCTGCGCAGGAAGTCGAGGAACGCCTTGGCGTCGGCGTTGCTCGAGTCCCTGGTCAGCGCCGCGGGATAGATGATCGGCGGGTGCGAATCCTCGGGGAACGTCGCCACGATCCTGACGCTGGACTCGGCCGCGGCGTCGGTCGAGTAGACGATGCCGAGCGGCGCCTCGCCGCGCGCCACCAACAGGAGGGCGGCACGCACATTCTCGGCCTGCGCGATGTGATCCTTCACGTCGCTCCAGGCACCGAGCTTCTCGAGCGCCGCCTTGCCGTACTTGCCGGCCGGTACGGCGTCGACATTGGCCATCGACAGCCGCCCGCCGGCCAGCGTCTTTGCAAGGTCGGCGCCGGTGATGGCCAACGCGGTGGTCTTGGAGTCCCTGGGCGCGATCACCACGATCTTGTTGCCCAGCAGGTTGAAGCGGCTGTCGGCCTTGATCAGGTTCTTGCTCGCGACATAGTCCATCCAGTCGAGATCGGCGGAGATGAACATGTCGGCCGGCGCGCCCTGCTCGATCTGCCTGGCTAGGGTCGGGCTCGCAGCGTAGGAGATCTTGGGCGCCGGCTTGCCGATGTCCTTGGACCAGGTCGCCGCAATCTCGTCGAGCGCATTCTTGAGGCTGGCGGCGGCGAAAACCACGACGTTGTTCTGCGCCTGCGCGACGCCCGGCAGGAACGCCAGGGCAATCGCCAGGCCAAGCCACTTCCGTCTTTTCGACATACACCGCCTCCGGTCAGGAAGTCGGTATAGTCGACTGGGAATAGCGCTTCGTCCAGAGGCGATTGGCGACCTTGAGCAGGCGGTGGGCCGCCGTCAGCACGATCACGGCGACCGAGGCCGCGAGGACCTTCAACGCCGGCCGCGGCGCCAGGTCGGGGTCGATGTTGGCGGCCAGGATGCGCATCGGATCGATGCGGTTCACCACCCCGTACCAGGCAACCTCGAAGACGAGCGTCAACAGCGTGGCGCCGACCGCCAGCAGGACGAGGCCGAGAGTGCGCCGGCGCAGACGGTCGGGCATCAGGCGCCAGATCATCAGCCAGGAAAACAGCCCGGCGGCCACCGCCGCCTCGCCGATATTGACCTTGGACTGGATGAAGAAATGCACCAGCGCCAGCACCGAGGCGGGATAGATCAGCCAGTGCAGGCGCTTCCAGTTGCCCCTGAGCCGCTTCTGCCAGTTGTCGGTCGAAGTGACGGCAAGTACCGCGAGCGCCAGCAGAGCGATGAAGCCTATCGTGAGATAGAAGCGCTTGATGATTTCCGTCGCGACCACGATCAGGTTCCACTTCTGATCGATGATGTAGATCAGGAAGTGAAGCAGGGCGTAGAGCGCCGCCGCCACGCCGATCCGTCGGCGGATCTGGATCACAGCCATCCAGTCGAAGACGCCGCGCGCCGGCGTCAGCGCCAGCGACAGCAGCAGCAAGGTGATGGCCCAGTCGCCAGTGATGTGGGTGGCTTCCACCACCACCCGCGGCCCGAGCTCGTCGAAATACCAGCGCCAGGTCAAATAGAATGCCGGCAGGCAAAGGCCCGCCAGCGTCACCTGACGCAGCCAGAAGATCCCTTGTCGGGCAGTCATGACGACAACCTAGTGCATCGCAGGATGCTCTTCCTTCAGCGTTGATTGCCGTAAAGCAGACGGTAGGTGCCGATGGTCGGCGCGTCGGTGACGCCGAACGGTTTCAGCGCCGAAAGCCTGAACAATTTGCGCGCCGTCGCCGCGGTCGCGTCGGTGTCGGCGCCCTCCAGGAGAACCACCCACTCGGCTTCCTCGACCTTGGGATGGTCCATGCTCTTGGCCTGTACGGGAGCGTTGGCGATCTCGAGATCGTTCTCGCCTGCCGCCGCGCCCAGCATGCCTGGTCGCGTGATGGCGCTCGGCAGAACGGTATTAGTGAGCCATGCCACCAGCGCCTTGCGGCGGCGCGGGTCGGGCACGAAGCGCACGGCGGTGAGCGCGCCGCCGATGCCGTGGCTAAGGTCGACCTGGATGCGCAGCGTCAGGCGATGAAAATGGGTGAAGCGGGCCATCACGGCCTGGCTCCACGGCGTCTGGTTGGCGAGCAATGCCAGATAGCCGGGTGTTGCGAGATCGCCGACCCGGTCGCATTCGTAGGTGGCAAAATATTTCGGCGAGCCTCGCAGAGCGACATAGCGGCGGGCGCGATGGAAACCCGGCAGGTTGACGCGTTCGTCAATATGCTCGCGGTTGTACCACTCGTTGAAATCGCGTTCGTGCCGCGGCTTCACCTCGGTCAACGTGATCAGCATTCCCTTGCCACGCAGCGCCATGTTTCATCCCGCCAAGGCCGCCGGTTAGTCTATGCTGCCGGCTGCTCGGGAGGAAACATCATGAAAATCGCTAGAATCGACGATTTGCACTGCGACGCCGGCTGGCGCGATTTCTCCTTCCTCAAGATCACCACCGACGACGGGCTGGTCGGCTGGTCGGAATATAACGAAGGCTACGGCAGCGCGGGTCTCACCGCCGTGATTCGCCGCATGGCGCAGGGGCTGATCGGCCAGGATCCGCGGCCGATCGAGCGTATCATGTCGATGCAGTACGCCATCACGCGCCAGGCGCCGGGCGGCATCAACCAGCAGGCGATGGCTGCCATCGAGAATGCGCGGCTCGACGTCAAGGCGAAGTCGTTGGGTGTGCCGGTCTACGAGCTGTTCGGCGGGCGGGTGCGCGATCGACTGCCGCTCTACTGGTCGCATTGCGGCAGCTACCGCTTCCGCAACGCCGAGATGATGAAGGTCGATCCGGTGCGCTCGTTCGACGACGTGGTGAAGCTCGGCAAGCATGTCAAGGAGCGCGGCTTCAAGGCGCTCAAGACCAACATCTTCCGCTTCGACCTCAACCCGGCCAACATGCATCAGCCCGGTTTCGGCCGCACCGCCGGCGGTCCGGAACTGAACGCCGACGGCGCCACTTTGGCTGCGATCAGCGACGGACTCGCGGCCTTCCGCCAGGGCGCCGGCCCGGAGATGGGCATCCTTCTCGACACCAACTTCAACTTCAAGACTGAGGGCTACATCAAGGTCGCACGCACCTGCGAGCCCTACAATCTCTTCTGGCTGGAGATCGATTCCTATGATCCTGAGGGTCTGCGCCTGATCCGCGATCGTGCATCGATGCCGATTGCCTCGTGCGAGTCGCTGTTCGGGCGGCGCCAGTTCCGGCCGTTCTTCGAGAACCGCTCGATCGATGTGTCGATCATCGACGTGCCGTGGAACGGCCTGGCCGAGTCGTACAAGATCTCGACCATGGCCGAGGCCTACGAGATCAACTGCGCGCCGCACAATTTCTACGGCCACATGTCGACGCTGATGAGCGCCAACCTGTGCGCCGCGATGCCCAACTTCCGCATCATGGAAATCGATATCGACGACGTGCCCTGGAAGGACGATCTGGTCACGCATCCGCCGGTCATCCAGAATGGCGAACTGATCGTGCCGACCCGGCCCGGCTGGGGTGCCGACATCAACGAGGAAGCGGTCAAGGCGCATCCACCGAAGAATCCGCATCCGTAAGGGGAAACATCATGGTCTACGAGCTTCGCTGCTACACGCTGAAGCCCGGCAAGATGCCGGAATATCTCAAGGCCGCCGAGACGGTCGGCCGTCCCGCACGCGGCCAGAATTACGGCGTCAACCACGGCTACTGGACCGCCGAGTTCGGCGCGCTCAACCAGATCTGGCACCTCTGGAAGTACGACAGCTACGACGAGCGCACGCGCCTGCGCACCGAGCTGATGAAGCACAAGCCGTGGACGGAGGGCTATGTCCCCGTGATCCGCCCGCTGATCGAGCGCCAGGACCTGCGGCTCATGAACCCCGTGGTCGATATCCAGGCGGACGACGGCACCAAGGGCAACATCTATGAGCTGCGCATCTACCGCACGCAGATGGGCGGCGCGGCACAGTACGGCAAGAATTTCCTCGAGGTGCGCGCGGCGCGCGACAAGTACTCGAAGATCTGGGGCGCCTGGACGGGCGAGTTCCCGCAGCCCAACGAATGGCTGCATCTGTGGCGCTACAAGAATCTCCAGGAGCGCTTCGAAGCCCGCGCCGCGGCGATGAAGGATCCGGCATGGCAGGCCTATCTCGCCAAGGGCCCGCCGCTGCTCGCCGAGATGCACTCGACCCTGCTGATGCCGACGAACTATTCGCCGCTGAAGTGACAGCGGAGCTGTGATCCTGAGCGAAGCGAAGGATCCTTCGCCTTCGGCTCGGGATGACAAATTTCGGTAGCAAAGGGTTCGCGTATGGACGCGTTGAGTGACAACGATCTGGCGTTGATGAAGTTCGGTGTCGGCCAGCCGGTGCCGCGCATGGAGGATCCGACGCTCCTGCGCGGCGAGGGGCGGTACACCGACGACATCAACCTGCCGGGCCAGGCCTATGCGGTGATGGTGCGCAGCCGGATCGCGCACGGCGTGCTGAAAGGCATCGACACCAAGGCGGCCCTCGCCCTGCCGGGCGTGCTGGCGATCCTGACGCACGCCGATCTCGCGGCGGCAGGCTTCGGGCCGCTCAAATGCCCGATGAATATCCCCGATCGCAACGGCAAACCGATGAAGACGCCGCCGCGTCCGTCGCTCGCCACGGATCGCGTGCGCTTCGTCGGCGAGGCGGTCGCCTGCGTCGTGGCCGAGACCGCCGTGCAGGCCAAGGACGCCGCCGAGGCCGTCGAGCTCGACATCGACGAACTGCCCGCCGTCACCAGTCCGGCCGAGGCGCTGAAGGAAGGCGCGCCGCAGATCCATGCCGACGCCCCGGGCAACCTGGTGCTCGACTTCCACTACGGCGATGCCGAAGCGGTGAAGAAGGCCTTCGCCGAGGCCGCGCACGCGACGAAGCTCGAGATCAGCTCCAACCGTATCGTCGTCAGCGCCATGGAGCCGCGTTCGGCCATCGGCTCGTTCGATCCCAAGTCCGAACGCTGGACGCTGAACGTCGGCTGCCAGGGCGTCATGGGCATCCGCGGCACGCTCGCCCGGGACCTGCTCAACGTGCCGCCTGCCAAGGTACGCGTGCTGACCGGCAATGTCGGCGGCTCGTTCGGCATGAAGTCGCAGGTCTATCCGGAGTACGGCCCGCTGCTGCTGGCGGCCAAGCGGCTCGGCCGGCCGGTGAAATGGACCGACGAGCGCTCCGAGAGTTTTGTCAGCGACCACGCCGGCCGCGATCACCAGCGCGTGGCCGAACTGGCCCTCGACAAGGACGGCCGGTTTCTCGCCGTGCGCCTCGCCGGCACCGGCAACGCCGGCGCCTACATCTACCCGCCGATGCCGGCCACGACCAACGCGGTGAAGAACATCATCGACGTCTACCGGACGCCGGCGATGGAGGTGAACTCCAAGGTCGTGTTCACCAACACCACGCCGGTCAGCGCCTATCGCGGGGCCGGCCGGCCCGAGGGCAACTACTACATGGAGCGGCTGATCGACACAGCGGCCCGCGAGATGGGCATCGACCGGGTCGAGATGCGCCGACTGAACCACATCCCGCCTGAGGCGATGCCCTACAAGGCGCCCTCCGGCATGAACTACGATTCGGGTGAGTTCGCGACTGTCCTCGACAAGGCGCTGGTCGCTGCCGACTGGCAGGGCTTCGACAGGCGCAGACAGGAGAGTGCCGCCCGCAACAAGCTGCGCGGCCGCGGCATCGGCTCCTATCTCGAGGTCACGGGCCCGCCCGCCAAGGAATACGGCGGCATCCGCTTCGAAGCCGACGGGACCATCACCATGCTGAGCGGCACGCTCGACTACGGCCAGGGCCACGCCACGCCCTTCGCGCAGGTACTGAGCGCCAAGATCGGCGTGCCGTTCGAGCGCCTTCGTCTGCTGCAGGGCGATTCCGACCAGCTCAAGGTGGGCGGCGGCACCGGCGGCTCGAAATCGGCGCTGGTCGCTTCGCAGGCTTTCCTCGAGGCCGGCGACATACTGATCGAGCAGGGTAGGCAGATCGCGGCCCATGTCCTCGAAGCTTCGGCCGTCGACATCGAGTTCGCGCGCGGCCGCTTCACCATCGCCGGCACCGACCGCGGAGTCAGTATCCTGGAGCTTGCCGAAAGGCTGCGCTTGGGCCTCAAGCTGCCACCCGACGTGCCGCAGTCGCTCGACGTTAGCCACATCTCGGACAACCCGCCCTTTTCCTTCCCCAATGGCTGCCATGTCGCCGAGATCGAGATCGACCGCGACACCGGGCAGATCGAGGTGGTGCGCTACTTCATGGTCAATGACTTCGGCACGGTCATCAATCCCATGCTGGTCGCTGGCCAGGCGCATGGCGGCGTGGTCCAGGGCATCGGCCAGGCGCTGATGGAGCGCACGGTCTACGACCCGCAGGGCCAGCCGATCACCGGCTCATACATGGACTACGCCCTGCCGCGCGCATCGGACGCGCCGGACTTCTCGATCGAGAACCATTCCGTGCCGTGCAAGACCAATCTGCTGGGCGTCAAGGGCTGCGGCGAGGCCGGCTGCGCCGGCGCGCTGCCCTCGGTGATGAACGCTATCGTCGACGCGCTCTCCGAAGTCGGCGTCACCCACATCGACATGCCGGTGACTCCCGAGAAGGTGTGGCGGATTCTGAACGGCAGCTAGAACGTCTTGCCGACACTCACGATGACGCGGCCCTGGCAGTTGGTGGTGTTGCCGCATCCGGCGATGTCGATGTTCGTGTCGGTGTAGGCGATCGTGAAGTCGATGCCATGGGCCGTGGTGACCAGGCCAAGCGTCCAGTACCAGTAGTCGTTGCCGGGGATGCCGTAGTTGAGATAGCGGTCGACCCACTGGTTGCCGAGGGTGCCGTAGACGCTGAACGAAATATTCTCGTTGAGCTGGAGGAAGGGCAGCGGCACCACGATCTGCGCCCGCTTGTTCCAGGCATTGCCCGAGTTGCCGAAGGAGTTGGGGCTGAAGCGGACCTTGCCGTTGAGCTGCACCACGCCGAAGTCGTAGCCGACGATCAGGGCGAAATCGCCGTAGCTATAGGACAGCGCGTCCGGGACGCCGGGATAGTTGTAGCGGATATATCCGAGGTCGGCGGTGAGCCGCTTGTCTTGCGACTTGAGTTGCAGGCCCGCGAATATGTCGATCTCGACATACTGGCCGAGGCCCGCGAAGCTCACGTTGCTGCCCCAGGCGCCGATATAGGGCGACAGAGACATCGTCTCGCCGACCGGCGGCGTCTTGTAGGTGAAGCCTGCCTGCAGCGCGGGCTGGCGCTGGGTCTGCGAGATGCCGGCGAACGAATAGTCGCTCGTGACCTCGGCGTAGACCGTGAACAGGTGGGCGAAGGGCGTCTGCCATTTGTCGCTCGTGTCCGTCTCGGTGGCGCCCGCGCCCGATGCGGCCAGCAAGGCCGCCCAAAACACGACAAGTGAAGCGGTCCCGGCCCTCATGATTTGTTGACCTAGCCCGGCCTCAGGAACCAATCCAGGATCGCCGCATTCTCGTCGCGCGGGTAGGTGTGCGACAGGTCGGTGATCTCGCGATAGACCACATCGGCTCCGGCCTCTTGCAGGGCACGCTGCGCGCCCTGCGCCATTTCGGCCGGAAACATCCAGTCCTGCGCGCCGTGCACGATATGCACCGGCAACCCGCTGACGCGGCCGGCATCGGCGAAAGTCATCATCATCGGATGGAAGGCGGCGGCGATCGGCGCCAGATGGGTGAAACGGCAGTCGCCGCGCAGGCCGAGCACGTAGCTGAAGGTGCCGCCATCGCTCATGCCCGTCAGGAGTTGACGCGTCGTGTCGACGGTCCAGCGGCCCGCGACTTCGGCCACCATGCGGTCGATGTTCGGCCCGTCGATCTCCGGCTCCATCATCGACCAGGTAGCCCCGCTCGCCGTCGGCGCGATTACGATCACGCCGCGCGAGCGCGCCTCGCGTAGCCAGCTCCACAGGAAGGCACCGCCATTGCCGCTGCCGCCGTGCATGACCACGACCAGCGGCCAGGCACGCCCGGCGTCGTAGTATTCCGGCACGTAGAGCGAAAAAGCGCCGCGCGTGCCGGGTGGGCCGCCTATATGCATTACGCCGACCTCTTCGCGCGCCGGATCGACGGCGGCGAGGCGGGCGGCAAAGTCCGCATCGCCGCGCTGGGCGGGCTCAAGGAAGAACTGGCTGACCGGTCGCAGGTACGCCGCCATCGGATAGAGCGCCTCGGCAGCCCGCGCATAGCTGCGGAGCGCCTGATAGGCTGCGCGGATGGGCTGCGGCGCGTCGTTGGCGGCAAGCAGGCCCGCGATGCCTTCGCATGCCGCGCCTGCCGCCCGTTCCAGGCAGTCGCGCGCCGGTTCCAGTCGCTCCGGCCAGCGGTTCGCTTGCGAGGCCGCGAGTTCCGGGACGAGATCGTCGTCGCGCTTGGCCAGCGCGTCAATGAGCTGCGGCAAGGTCGCCGGGCTGAGATGGCGGCCGGCGAACTCGAGCACATGCAACGCCCGCAGGAGTGCCGGCACGAGCCGGGCAATGGTCTCGACGGCGGGGTCTTCCTTGCCGGCGGCAGCTTCCAACGGACGATCCTTCAGCGCGCCGGCTTTGGCACAAGCAGGACGGAGATCAGCGCCACGACGGCCGGCAGCGCCTGCACGAACAGGATCGTCAACTTGGCGGTGATGGCGCCGTAGATGCCGGCGACGATGACGCAGCCCAGGAAGAAGAACTTCAGGTCGCGTCGATCGGAGACGAGAGCCCACAGCAGGCCGGCCACGAGGAAGCCGTTGTACAGCCCCTGATTGGCGGCGAGGACAGCGGAGGCGGCCGCGAAATCCGGCGTCATCCCGAATGTTTTCTGGCCGATCGGACCCGTCCAGAGGAACATCTCCAGGACCAGGAACCAGACATGGGCCAGCGCCACCAGGACAATGAGTATTTGTGACAGGATGCGCATGCTGTGGTCTCCTTCAATCTTTCAACATTGCCGCGTCGAGCGGCGCGCGGCCCCGGATCATGTCGGCGGCCTTCTCGGCGATCATCAGCACCGAGGCATTGAGATTGGCCGACGGCATGGTCGGCATGACCGAGGCGTCGACCACGCGCAGGCCGTCGAGCCCGCGCACGCGGAGCTGGTCGTCGACCACCGCCGTGGGGTCACTGTCCGGCGCCATGCGGCAGGTCCCCATGAGATGGAAGGTGGTGGTGCCGCGCTGCTTGGCTGCGGTGAGCAGATCGTCGTCGGACTGCCTCTCGGCGCCGGGAAACTCTTCGCGATCGTAGTATTTGCTGAGCGGCTGTGAGCCCAGCAGGCGACGCGCCAGCTTCATGCCGGCGAGCAGCACCCGCCGGTCGCTTTCGGCGGCGAGATAGTTCGGCTGGATGATCGGATGCTCGAACGGATCGGACGAGCGGGCACGCACGTAGCCGGTGCTGTCCGGCCGTTGTTGCCACGAGGCGATCGTCATGCCGGGAAAATCGTCGAGGGTCGACTGCACGCCTTCCTTGTAGGAGGCCGGCGTGAAGGTGAACTGCAGGTCGTAGTTGTCGACATTGGGGTCGGACTTCCAGAAGACGTAGATCAGAGTCGGATTGAGCGCCAGGATGCCCTTGCGCGCGACGGCGTACTTCAGCACTTCGCCGACCAGCCGCAGGCCGTGCGAGCGCTCGTTGATGGTCTGGGCGCTCTTGACCCGGGCGACGAAGCGCGGCGCATAATGGTCCCGCAGGTTCTCGCCGACGCCCGCCAGCGCGTGCTTCACCCCAATGCCGAGCTGACCCAGGAGCGGCGCCGGGCCGATGCCCGAGACCTGCAGGAGCTGCGGCGAGTTCACAGCGCCGCCGCACAGGATTACCTCCTTGCTGGCGCGCACCTCGACCGGCGTGCCGTCGCGGCCGCCACCCCAGCTTCCTTGGCGATAGCGAACGCCGACGCAGCGCTTGCCCTCGAGCACCAGCTCGGTCGCGTGAGCATGGGTGCGCACCACCAGATTGCGCCGGCTCATCGCCGGATGCAGGTAGCCGCGCGCCGCGCTCACCCGCCGTCCGTTCTGGATGATGCGCTGCACGTAGCTCACGCCGGCCTGCATCGTGCCGTTGTAGTCGCGGTTGCGCGGGATCCCCATCTGCACCGCGCCCTCGATGAAGGCCTCGCACAGCGGATCGCGCCATTCGAGATCGGTGATGGGCAGATTGCCCTTGCTGCCGCGAAACGTCTCGTCGCCCTCGGCCGCGCCGGCGCTGGCGATGCGCCGTTCGCTCCGCCGGAAGTAGGGCAGCACGTCGGAGTAGCCCCAGCCGTGGTTGCCGCGCTGCGCCCAGCCGTCGAAATCCATTCGCTGGCCGCGATTGTAGATGTGGCCGTTGATCGAGCTCGAGCCGCCCAGCGTCTTGCCGCGCGGTGCTGCGATGCGCCGGCCGCCGGTCCACTCGCTGGCCTCGGACGTGTAGAGCCAGTTCACGCTGGGATTGACCAGCGTGTACATGAAGCCCGCCGGGATATGGATGAAGGGATGCCAGTCGCGCGGCCCGGCCTCGAGCACGCAGACCGTGGTCTTCTCGTCCTCGCTCAGCCGATTGGCCAGCACGCTGCCCGCGGATCCTGCGCCCACGATCACATAGTCGAAGCTTTCCATGCCCCGGATTTAACGCGATGCTGCGCGCCTGTCATGGTTTTCGAGAGGATTGCGGCGGTGGCCAAAACGCTTTTCATCGATTCGACCCCGGACATCGATCGCGTCTGGAAAAATGTCCACGGTGCGGCAGATATTCCGGTGGTCGTGAGCATGGGACCGGTCGCGGCCGCCGATGTGCCCAAGGCCGTTGCGGGCTACGACACGGTGATCAACGACGCGACCTACTTCAATGAGGCGACGCTGAAGGCCTGCTCCGGGCTGAAGCACATCGTCTTCCTCGGTACCGGCGCCTCCAGCTTCGTCGATGTCGCTGCCGCACAGCGGCTCGGCATCAAGGTCTCGACCATCAGCGGCTATGGCGACACCACGGTCGCCGAACATGCCATGGGTCTGGTCTTTGCCGCCGCGCGCCACATCGCGACCATGCACGCGCTCGTCCGCTCCGGCGGCTGGCGGCCGATGCAGGGCATGGAACTCAAGGGCAAGACTCTGGGCGTCGTGGGTCTGGGCGGCATCGGCCGCGAGATGGCGCGCATCGCCCAGGGTGTGGGGTTGAAAGTGATCGCCTTCAACCGCTCGCCAGTTGCCAAGGCTGCCGTGCCGATGGTGCCGCTCGACGACCTGCTGGCGAAGTCGGACATCGTGAGCCTGCATCTGGCGCTGAACGATGGCACGCGCGGCTTCCTCGACCGCGCGGCGATGGGCCGGATGAAGCCAGGCGTCATCCTGGTCAACACGGCGCGCGCCGGCGTCCTCGACGAAGCAGCCTTGATCGACCTGCTGCGCGCGGGCCACGTCGGCCACTACGCGACCGACGTCTTTGCCAAGGAACCGCCGGCGCCGGACGAGCCGCTGCTCAAGCTCGACAATGTCACGCTGAGCGCACACGCCGGCTACAACACGCCGGAAGCCGCCATGACCATGTACCGCCGCGCCATAGATCTCGCCAAGGCGGGCTAGAACTGCGCCCAAGCGATAATATTGTTGCCCGAGGGGGTGGCGGGATGTCGGGACGAATCACCGAAAGCCCTTGGGCCATTGGCATCCGAGCCGTCCCGACCAATCGGGACGTTTGGGATTCCAGGAGGCTAGCGCCGCCGCAGCGCCAAGCCCAGCGCCACCGTTGTCACCAATCCCAGGCTCGCCATCACCAGCACGGCATCGCGGGGTCCAAGCTGATCGGACAACACCCCCGCCGCCAGAACGCCGATCGGACCGGTGCCGATGCAGACCGTGACAATACCCATCAGGCGCGAGCGCATCGCGGCCGGCGCCTCGATGAGCATCAGGGTGGTTTGCATATTGCCGAAGCCCGCCGTGCCGAAGCCGCCCAGGATCAGCACAGCCAGCGCCAGCCAATAGGACTGCGACAGCGCCATCACGATCAGCGCCACCATGAACAGCGCCGCCCCTCCGGCGAAGGCGAGCTGACGGTCCATGCGCAGGAAGCCCGCCGCGATCAGCGCGCCGCCGATCAGCGCGCCGATCGGCTCGCCCGCTGCCAGGAGACCGACGAGAGCCGGTGAGACGCCGAAGTCGCCCAACCCCAGCGGCGCCATCAGGCCGGCATAGGCGAAGGCAAAGGTGTTGGTGACGATGGTGATGCCGAACACCAGCAGGATCACCGGCTTGGTTCGGGCAAAGCGCAGCCCCTCGGCGATCTCGGCGGGAATGCGTGCCAGCGCCAGCGGACGGGTGACTTGCGCGTGGACGAGGCCCGCCATGGCGAAGGCGCCGCCGAACTGGACCAGCGCGGTCAGCGTATAGGCGCCTTTCATATGCAGCCACTGGAAGGCGAGACCGCCCAGCAGCGGCCCGATCAGGCGCGTGGCGGCGTTGGTCGCCGAATCGATGGCGACCGCCTGCACGATGCGGTGCGGGCCTGCGACCTCGCCGACCATGCGCCGGCGCGTCGACATCTCGGTGGCCCACATCGTGCCCGACAGGAGATTGCCGATCGCCACGTGCCACAAGGCAAGATGGCCGGTAGTGGCAAGCGTCGCCAGCAACGTCGAGACGACTGCCGGCAGCAGGAGCGCCACCATCACGATCAGCTTGCGATTGATCGCCTCGGAAACCGCGCCGGCGAAGGCGCCGAGCAGGAGTTGGGGCAACTGCCGGGCCGCGACGACAGCCGTGACGGCCAGCGCCGAGCCCGTGACCTCGTAGGCAAACAGGCCGGACACCAGCAGTTCCAGCCAGCGCATCGCATTGGCAAATGCGCCGACCAGCCACAGCCGCAGGAAATCCGGCGATGCCAGCAGCTCGCGCATCGGCCGGCTGTGGTGCGGGCCAGTTTCCCCCGGCGAATTCATTGGGCGATACGCTAACGATGCCGCTATCCTTGGGGAAAGAAAAAATGCGGGAGAAACACAATGAAGCGCCGGCATCTGCTCCTAGGCTCCCTTGCAGCGGGCGCACCGCTTGCTGCATCGCACGCGCAGGCGGCGTGGCCCGCCAAGACGGTCCGCTTCATCGTGCCCTTCGCGGCGGGCGGCGGTACCGACACGGTGAGCCGGCTGATCTGCGACCAGCTCTCCCGCAGCCTGGGCCAGACCTTCATCGTCGAGAACAAGGGCGGGGCGGGCGGCAACATCGGCACGGCCGAGCTCGCGCGGTCGGCGCCCGACGGCTACACGCTCGGCCTGATCTCCGTGGTCAGCCACACGTTGAACCCGATGCTCTACAGCAAGATGCCCTACGATCCGGACAAGGACATCATCGGCGTCTCGCTGCTGGCGACGCTGGCCAACCTCCTGGGCGTGACGCTCGGGCTGCCGGCCAACAACGTCGCCGAGCTGATCGCGCTCTGCAAGAAAGAGCCGGGCAAGTACGCCTTCGCCTCGTCGGGCCCCGGCACTTCGCTGCATCTCAGCGGCGAGCTGTTCAAGGCGATGGCCGGCGTCGACATCCTGCACGTTCCCTATAAGGGCGCCGGGGCCGCCTACGGCGACCTGGTCTCGGGTGTGGTGCAGATGATGTTCGCCAACATTTCCTCGATGCTGCCGCAGGTGCGCGGCGGCAAGGTGAGGGGGCTCGGCGTGACGTCGGCCAAGCGCTCGAAGGTGGCGCCCGACATCCCGGCGATCGCCGAGACCCTGCCGGGCTACGTCGCCACTTCGTGGTATGGCGTCGGCGCGCCGGCCGGCACGCCCGAGCCGATTCTCGCCAAGCTGGAGGCGGCCATCGCCGAAGGGCTGAAGCAGCCGGATATCCAGAGGCGCTGGGCCGATGACCTCGGTCTCGACATGCCGACGCCCGGCCGCAAGGCCTTCGACGCGTTCGTGGTCGAGGACCGCAAGGCCTGGGGGCCGACGGTCAAGGCGTCGGGCGTGAAGCTCGACTAAACACCTGCGCGCATTCCAACGCGCCTAAATGAATTGACGAATCGCGGCCAGCACGGCGAGCGCGCCGGCCGCCATCACCACGCTGCCCAGCGAGATGACGACGAGCGCGCGGGCAGGCGACAGCTTTGCCATCGAAGCGGCAATCCAGAACAACGGATCGTTGACGTGGCAGACCGCCATCGAGCCGGCGCCGACCGCCGCCGACGCAAGCGCGCGGCCCAAAGCGCTGTCGAGCCCGAGCGCCGGCAGCATCGGCTCGATCATGCCCGAAGCAGTCAGCACGGCGGTGAGAGAATTGCCCTGCATGGTCTTGACGATGGCTGCGGCCAGAAAGGGCGTCAGGATGCCGAACTTCGGATGCAGCGCGTGCTCGGCCAGGAGCTCGGCCATGCCGGTCTCGTCGAACACGCGGGACAATCCGCCCGACGCGCCGACTGCCAGCAAGAGCGGCGCCCAGCCGCGGCTGGCCAGGGCCGAGGGTTGCCAGCGGCCGGCAAACAGAACCGCCACAGTGATGGCGATCACCGCCAGCATCAGCGGCTTTGAGATGCCGATGTAGAATTCGCGAGCGCCGCCCTTGCCCAGGGGTTCGCTTGGCATCTGCGCCACCGATTGAACGACCAGCAGCGCGATCGGGATGGCGATCGCGAGCCACGCCCAGCCGATCAGCCCCGGGGCATTGCCGGCCGGGACCTGTCTGGCGACGTGCCACCAGCCGAGCAGTGCGGCGATCGCCGCGACCGGCAGGCCGACCATCAAGACCGTCCGGTAACTGGCTTTCATCACCGACGCCGCTGCGACGGCGAGCGGCGAGGGCGCCACGAGGGCGGCAAAGGCCACCACGGTGAGAGCCAGTCCCAGCGCCCGTCGGGGCGCTTCCTGGCCGGCCGGCTGCAGCAGCGCCAGGCCGCCCGCCGCAGAAGCGCCTAGCCCGGCCAGTGCGCCGGCGAGCGCCGATGTGCCAGTGCCGAGGGGCTGGCGCAGGACCAGTGTCGCTACCAGGGCGCCGGCCACCACCAGCAGGCCCAGCTGCTCGAGGGCCGACGTGAAGCCAAGGCCGAACGCCTTGCCGACCGACTGGAAAGTCATGTCGGCTGCGATGCCGTAGACCACGACGGTGGCCATGATGGCGAGGAAGGCCGGAAGGTGCAGGCGCTGAATGAGCAGAATGATCGTCAGGACGGCGAGCGGCACGAGGAGCGAGGCAAGAACCATGGGCTGCGACCATAATCGGCTGTTAGAGTGCCGTCATGCGTCTGCTCGCCACCCTGCTGTTGATCCTTGGCCTTGCCGTGCCGGCCGCTGCCGAAACGCTGGTCCGCATCGAGGGCAAGAACTTCATCGCGCCCGACGGCAGCACGCTCCACCTCAAGGGCATCAGCCTGGGCAACTGGCTGATGCCTGAAGGCTACATGTTCAAGTTCGAGGTCGCCAAGGCGCCGCGCCAGATCTACGCCGCCTTCGACCGCCTGCTCGGCGCCGAACGGGCCGCCCAGTTCTGGAAACGGTTCCGTGACGCCTATATCGGCCGGGACGACATCCGATTCATCAAGTCGGCCGGCTTCAACATGGTGCGCATCCCGCTGCACTACCGGCTGTTCATGACCGACGATGGCACCATGACGGGCGAGGGTTGGGCGCTGCTCGATCGCGTGCTCGGCTGGGTGCGCGAGGCGAAGCTCTACGCCATCCTCGACCTGCATGCCGCGCCGGGCGGCCAGACCGGCATCAACCATGACGACGGGCCGGGCTACCCGCTGATGTTCTACGTGCCGCGCGACCGCGCCCTCACCGTAAAGCTCTGGCGCACCATCGCCGAGCGTTACCGCGGCGATCCTGCGATCCTGGGCTACGACATCCTGAATGAGCCGATCGCGCCCTATCACGACACGGCCACGCTCAATCCCCGGCTGGAACCCTTCTACAAGGAAGCGACCGCGGCGATCCGCGCGGTCGATCCCGGCCGCATCGTGTTCCTGGCCGGCGGCCAGTGGAGCTCGAGCTTCGACATGTTCGGCCCGCCCTTCACCGAAAACCTCGCCTACACCTACCATTCGTTCTGGGCGAGCACGAAGCGCGACTCGATCCAGCGGCATCTCAACTTTGCCAACCGCTACAACGTGCCGCTGTTCCTCGGTGAGACCGGCGAGCTCACCGATGCGTGGAACGAAGGCTTCCGCAAGCTGCACGAGAAGCACGGCGTCGGCTGGTCGTTCTGGACCTACAAGAACCTCGACACGCCCTCGACCGTTGTGTCGATCCCGCGTCCCGACGGCTGGAACGAGATCGTGGCCTTTGCCGATGGCAGGCGTTCCGACAAGCCGTCCGACGAGCTCATCACGCGCGCGATGGCGCAGTATCTCGACGGCATGCGCCTGGCGAACAGCACGGTGCGCTGGAGTTATCTCGCCTCGCTCGGGTTGAAGGGCGCGCCCTAAAGCGTGATGACTTTGGCATTTCGCATCGGCCCAGCTCTCGCAGCGAAGCGGCGCCCGTGCTGGGCCGACGCGTGGGTCAGCTGAAAGTCATCACGCTCTAGTTGCGTCGCGCTTCGTAGTAGTCGGCGAGCCCGGTGAGGGCCGAGCCGCCGTCGCCGGCAAAAGTCGGGCCGTGCATCAGCGCAATGGTCTTGGGCTTGAGCGCTGCCAGCCGGCGGAGCGTCGGCGCCGCCAGTGGCGTGGCCGGCATGAAGGGCACGGCCTTCTCGGTGGCGATGGCGGGCGCCACGATATCGGACGTCGTGGTCACGGGGGCGGGACCTCCCTGGGTGAAGAGGTCGCTGCTGAATAGAGTGCCCGTCGTCTCTTCGTAGATGAGACCAGCATCCCAATTGTGCGGCACGTGAGGCGTGTCGAGCCAGCGCACTCTCTTGCCGCCGAGATCGATCGTTTCGTCGTTCTTCAGCACTTTGGGATCGCGGTCGGCCATGTCGCGCAGCCAGATGTTGCAGCCGACCAGCCCGTGGGCCGGCGTGGCGTTGGGCGCAGCGGCCAGCCACTGGTTGAGTGCGCCGGATTCGTCACCCTCGACATGGCTGCAGGTCGTCCAGCGCAGCTTGGCCAGCGGGATCACGCTCTTGACCGCCTCCGACACCAGCGGAAACAGCGAGCGCTGGCCGTAATGGAACAGCAGCGGCTGCTCGGCATCGATCAGGAACTG
>CAMDCE010000055.1 GCA_945889625.1 Asaia bogorensis
GGCTATGGTGGCGCAGGAGAACCCGACACGCCATGCAAAACCAGTTCATCGATCTCTACAGCGATACCAAGACCAAGCCCTCGCCCGGCATGCGAAAAGCCATGGCCGAGGCCGAAGTGGGCGACGAACAGAAGTTCGAGGACCCCACCGTCAACCGCCTGCGCGAGCGCGTCTGCGAGCTTCTGGGCACCGAGGACGCCGTCTTCCTGCCGAGCGGCACGATGGCCAACCAGATCGCCATCCGCGTCCATTGCCGGCTGGGCGACGAGGTGATCGCCGACAAGACCGCGCATATCATCAACGCCGAGTCCGGTGGCGCCGCCGCCAATTCGGGCGTCATGATCCGCATGCTCGACGGGCCGAACGGCGTGTTCACCGCCGATCAGGTCAAGGCCGCGATCCGCGATCCCAACAGCCGCAACTCGCCGCGCTCGCGGCTGGTCTCGCTCGAGAACACCTCCAACGGCGGTTTCGGCACGGCCTGGCCACTCGCCACCATGCAGGGCGTGGCCAAGGTCGCGCGCGATGCCGGCCTTTCCTTGCACATGGACGGCGCGCGGCTCTGCAATGCTTCGGTCAAGACGGGCGTAAAACCCGCCGACTATGCCAAGTGCGTGGACTCACTCTGGCTCGACTTCACCAAGGGCCTCGGCGCGCCGGTCGGCGCCATCCTGGCCGGCAAGCGCGACTTCATCCACGAGGCGTGGCGGGTGAAGCAGATGCTGGGCGGCGCCATGCGCCAGTCCGGCGTCATCGCCGCCGCCGGCCTCTATGCCCTCGCCCACAACTGGGACCGCCTGGCCGAGGACCACGACAATGCCCAGCACCTCGCCAAGGGCCTGGCCAATATCAAGGGCATCCAGATCGACGCGGAGAAGATGGCGACCAACCTCGTCTTCTTCGAGATCACCAAGCCCGGCATGTCGTCGGTGAAGTTCGTCGAGGCCTGCAAGCAGCGCAATATCGGTGTCGGCGCCAACACCGCCACCCGCATCCGCGCCGTGACCCATCTCGACGTCAGTCGGGCCGACATCGACACCGCTCTAAAAGTCATCAGCGACGTGATGGCCGCCTAAGACGGAGCGCATGAACGCTCCTCTCAAGCTCGGGCAATCGATCACCCGCCGCGAGGATCAGCGCTTCCTCACCGGCGGCGGCCGCTATGCCGATAGCACCGCGCCCATAGAGGCATTGGCTGTGCTGTTCGTGCGCTCGCCGTATGCACACGCGCTGATCAAGGGCATCGACAAGAGTGCGGCGCTCGCCTCGCCCGGCGTGGTCGCGATCTACACCGCCGAGGACACCGCCGCCGACAAGCTCGGCCACCTGCCGGCAATCAGCGAGATCAAGGACGCCGCCGGCAACCGCCACCGCGAGCCGGCGCACTTGCCGATGCCGGTGGGCAAGGTGCGCCATGTCGGCGACATCGTGGCCATGATCGTGGCCGGCACGCTCGACCAGGCACGCGACGCCGTTGACCTGCTGGCGGTCGACTACGGCGAATTGCCGGCGGTCGTCACCGTCGAGCAGGCATTGGCGCCGGGTGCAGCGCTGGTGCACGACGACGTACCGGGCAATCTGATGTGCCGCTGGGGCCAGGGCGACGTTGCCGCCACCGACGCCGCGCTTACGCGTGCAGCGCATGTCTCGAAGCTTTCGATCCGCTCGCCGCGCCAGATCGTGCACTACCTGGAAACGCGCGCGGCGTGGTCGGTCTACGACGCCACCAGCGACCTCGTCACCGTCACCTTCTCCTCGCAGGGAGTGCAGATCCCACACCGCCTGATGTGCGAGCGCGTGCTCAATGTCCCGAAGGACAAACTTCGTCTCATCACGCAGGATGTCGGCGGCGGCTTCGGGCCGAAATATCCGATCTATGCCGAGCCAACGCTCGTCGCCTGGGCGACGCGCAAGCTCAAGCGCGGCCTGCGCTGGACCTGCGACCGTTCGGAGCTCGCATTGTCGGACAGCCACGCCCGCGATCTCGTCGCCTCGGCCGAGCTGGCGCTCGACAAGGACGGCCATTTCCTCGGGCTGCGCGTCGCCGCGCAGGCCAACTACGGCGCCTACCTCTCAATGTTCGCACCGAGCATTCCCACGACCGGCCTCGCCAAAGTGATCTCCGGCCTCTATCGCATCCCGGCGATCCGGGTCGACTTCGATTGCGCCTTCACCAATACCGTGCCAGTCGACGCTATCCGCGGCGCCGGCAAGCCGGAGGCACTGTTCCTGCTGGAACGGCTGGTCGATATTGCCGCCCACGAAACCGGCCGTTCGGCAGCCGATCTGCGCCGGCTCAATTTCCTGCAAGCGGCCGACATGCCCTACGCGGCGGCCAGCGGCTACACCTACGACGCCGCCGATTGTCCACGCCTGTTCGAGACGGCGCTGAAAGTCGCCGATCACGCCGGCTTCGCTGAACGCCGCGCCGAGAGCGAAGCTAAGGGCTTCCGCCGCGGCATTGGACTTTCCTGCCACTTGCATGGCACCGGCGGCATTGCCGACGAACACGCGGTGGTCCAGGCGACGGCCGAGAAGCTGATCGCCCATGTCGGCTCGCAAAGCCAGGGCCAGGGTCACGAGACGGTTTTCGCCCAGGTGCTGTCGGCCTCGCTCGGCATTCCGGTCGAGCGCATCGACGTCCGCCAGGGCGACACCGGCACCATCCCGCATGGCGGCGGCACCGGCGGCTCGTCCTCGACCATCATCAGCGGCACGACGCTGCGGCGCGCCGCCGACGTGGTGATCAAGCGCGGCCGCGATCTCGCGGCCGAAAAGCTCGAGACGTCGCCGGCCGATATCCAGTATCGCGACGGCGCCTTCGAGGTGGTGGGCACCGACCGCCGCATCGGTTTGCTCGAACTGGCCAGCTACAAGCCGTTCGAGGGTGATGCCGTGTTCGCGGACAAGATTGATTCCTTCCCGACTGGCGTCATGGTCTGCGAGGTCGAGATCGATCCCGAAACCGGCGCCGTGCGCGTCGATCGTTTCACCGCGGCGTTCGATGCCGGAATCGTCGTCAATCCGCTTCTGATCGCCGGCCAGATGCATGGCGGCATCGCGCATGGGCTGGGCAACGCCTTGATGGAACAGGCGGTTTACGACGAGGAAACCGGGCAGTTGCTGACCGGGACCCTAATGGACTATGCCCTGCCGCATGCCGACGATTTGCCGAACTTCACGGTCGGAAGCATCGCCACCACCTCGCCCAACAATTTCCTGGGCCTCAAGGGCATCGGCGAGTTGCCGACCAACGGCGCACCGGCGGCGCTCGGCAACGCGGTGATGGACGCGCTCCGCCCGCTCGGCGTGCACCACATCGACATGCCGATCACGGCAGCCAAGGTGTGGAAGGCATTGCAGCGATGAACAAGTGGCTCCGCCGTCTCCTGGTCGCGTTCGGCACGCTCGTCGTGCTGGCCGTCGGCGGCATGCAGCAGGCGCTCGACATGGGCGGCGGCAAGCTCTGGGGCCGCGTCACGGCCGGGGATTTCAACAAGCTCGAGGACCTCTTCCTTGAAACCAAGCTGATCAAGCAGAAGATCGCCAATCCCGCCGACTATGTCGTGGGTATCCCGAACTTCTTCGAGAAGGTGAACACCTTCGACCATGAGGCGGTCATCAAGCAGGCCAAGGAGTGCAAGATTCCTTGATTTACCGCCGCACGGTTACCGGAACGCTCCAGTGTTCAGGTACCGCCCAGCCATAGCCGTGCCGGCGGCCGGAACATCACGCCGTAGCGCTCCTTCAGTTCCGGCGAGGGTGGGCCCGACCACACGGTCTGCGGGATGGGATTCGTGACGCGAAAGTCGGCGTCCTCGGGATTGGCTTCCAGTTTTTGACAGCCGAACGGCTCAAGCGGCACGAGCCGTTCCGGCCGTCGCCAGGCGCCATCCGGTCCCTCTTCCCACTGCGGTATCAGATAGGGCTTGAACTGGTAGCTGATGGCATCGCGCAACGCCATGCCCTCGCCCTCGACCTCCGCCCACACCTTGAAGATCGTGCTGTACGTCATCATGACGGTGTCACCAGCGGATAATCGTAGCGGATGAAGCCGGCGAAGCGCGCGACCTTGTCGTAAAGCGCCCGGGCGCGCGCATTGTCCTGCTTGGTGAGCCAATAGAGGCGCGCGGCGCCGCGCTTCTTCGCCTCGGCCGCCACCGCCTCGATCAGCGCGCGGGCGGCGCCCTGGCCGCGCACCGTCTCGTCGACGAACAGGTCGGCGAGGTAGCAGACGTCGTCGACCCAGACGTTGACGTGGAACAGGTAGTGCACGATGCCGACCAGCCTGCCGTCGAGGCGGGCGGCGAGGCCATGCAGTTCGGCACCTTCCTGCAGCCGGCGCCAGACATGGTCGTAGACTGCATCGGGCTGGGTCCGCTCGTAGAAGGTGTTGTAGCCGACGCTCAGCGTCTGCCACGTCGCGCGGTCGACATCTCGCAGCGGCGTGATTTCGATCATGGCGCCGCCTTGCCGAGCCGTACGGTCATGGCTTCGAGCGCCAACAGATAAGAGGCGACGCCAAAGCCCGCGATCATGCCGATCGCGGCATCGGCGGTGATCGACCGGCGGCCGCGCTTCTCGATGTTGGTCATGTGGATTTCCAGCGCCGGCACCTCGATGGCCTTGAGGCAGTCGCGCAGGGAGTGGCCGGCGTGCAGGAAGCCGGCGGGATTGAACAGGATGCCGTCGACGCCGGCCTTCACCGCCTTGTAGATCGCTGAAACCGCCTCGCCCTCGATGTTGGTGTAGAGGATGTCGAGCTTCACCTTCAGCTCGCGGGCGCGCTTGGTCAGGATCGCATCAAGCTCGCTGGCCGTGGTCGTGCCGTAGAGCTCGGGCTGGCGCTTGCCCAGATGCTCCATGTTGGCACCCTGGATGAGAAGTAGCTGCATGCCGCCGGAGTGAACGTCACTGCGGCAGCGAATTCAAGTCGACGCCGGCACCGACCAGCCTCTGCCGGGCAGCCTCGAGGACAGGCGGCTCGAAGCTGCCAGGATGGCGCAGCGCAATCGCCTCGCCTGTGAGTTCGGGCATGCCGCGATCGAGCAGCATGCGGAAACCCTCCGTGTCGTGGCCGTTCAGCGCCCAGTCGCTCAGTGTCTGCACCACGCCGACCTTGCCGACTTTCTGACGCGTGCGCGACAGGCGCGTCGTCTTGCCCCGCTCCTGCGTCAGCGTCTGCTCGAAGGCATTCACTGTCTGCCAGAAATCGTGCTCGACCGAACCCGGCTGCTCGCCGGGCACCAGCGCGATCAGCTTGCGAAAAGCCGCTTCGGCGACGATGGCATTGCCGAGCTTGTTGGCATTGACGATCAGCGATTTCAGCTTGTCGGCGTCGTCGCACGCGGTGACGTAGGCCAGGATCTTCTTGTCGCCCTTCTTGTTCGGATCGAAGGCGGGTTTCTTGACGGGATCGGGCGTGTGCTTCTTCTTGGAGGAGGCCATGCGAGTCCCTCGACTTTCTTCATGTTGTAATTTTGGGTCGCGAGGCGATCTAAGGCACTATAGGCGCCAATTAAGGCGGAAAGTCACTTCGCCGGACTTAATTACCGGGGCAGCGTTGTGGCGCCCATCAACGTTTCGTCGATCGCCCGGGCACATTGCCGACCCTCGCGGATCGCCCAAACGACCAGAGACTGGCCGCGGCGCATGTCGCCCGCGGCAAACAGCTTGGGCACCGAGGTCTTGTAGTCGACGACATTGGCCAGAATGTTGCCGCGCGGGTCGAGCGCGACACCCGCCTGCTCGACCATCCCCGACTTGCGCGGCCCCAGGAAGCCCATGGCCAGCAGCACCAGATCGGCCTTGAGCTGGAAGGCGCTGCCGGCAACCTCCTGCATGGCCATGCGTCCGTCGGCGCCCTTTGCCCACTCGATGCGGGCGCATTCCAGCGCCTCGACCTTGCCGTCCTTGCCGACCGCACGCTTGGTCAGTACCGCAAAGTCGCGTTCAACGCCTTCCTCGTGCGAGGACGACGTCCTCATCTTCAGGGGCCAGTCGGGCCAGGTCAGCGCCTTGTCTTCGTGCTCCGGCGGCTGCGGCATGACTTCGAGCTGGGTGACCGAGGCGGCACCCTGGCGGTTGGAGGTGCCGACGCAGTCCGAGCCGGTGTCGCCGCCGCCGATCACGATGACGTGCTTGCCCTTGGCCGTGAGCGTGCCGCGCGGGGCGGCGCGCGCCTCGTCGTCGCCAGCGACGCGCTTGTTCTGCTGCACCAGGAAATCCATGGCGTAGTGGATGCCGTTCAAGTCGCGGCCCGGCACTTCGAGGTCGCGCGGCCATTCGGCGCCGCCCGTCAGTGCCACGGCGTCGTAGCCTTCGAGCAGCGACTTGACCGACAGCGTGGCGCCGACCTCGACGGACGTGCGGAACTCCACGCCCTCGGCCGCCATCTGGCGCATGCGCCGGTCGATCAGGCGCTTTTCCATCTTGAAGTCGGGAATGCCGTAGCGCAGCAGGCCGCCGATGCGGTCGGCCTTCTCGAACAGGGCCACTGCATGGCCGGCGCGCGCGAGCTGCTGGGCGCACGCCATGCCGGCGGGGCCGGAGCCCACGACGGCGACCCGTTTGCCCGTCTTCTTCGTCGCCACGAGCGGGGTGACCCAGCCCTCTTCCCAGCCGCGATCGACGATCGAGCACTCGATCGATTTGATGGTCACCGGATTGTCGTCGATGTTGAGCGTGCAGGAGGCCTCGCAGGGCGCGGGGCAAATGCGGCCGGTGAATTCCGGAAAATTGTTGGTCGAGTGCAGGACCTCGAGCGCGGCCTGCCAGCGGTCGCGCCGCACCAGCTCGTTCCAGTCGGGGATCAGATTGTTGACCGGGCAGCCGTTGTGGCAGAACGGAATGCCGCAATCCATGCAGCGCGCGCCCTGCCTGGCCACCTCGGCGGGCGGCAGCGGCAGGACGAATTCCCTCCACGTCTTGAGCCGCGCCTCGACCTTCTCGTAGGGCCGGTCCTTGCGCTCGATTTCCAGAAAGCCGGAAGGCAGACCCATGGACTATTCCGCCGCGACGGCCTTGGCCGTCGCCCGTTCGTGCGCCTGCAGCAGCGCGCGCTTGTAGTCGGTGGGCATCACCTTGACGAAGCACCTGAGTGCGGCGTCCCAGTCTTCCAGCAGCTCTCGGGCACGCGCGGAGCCGGTGTGGAGATGATGGCGCTCGACCAGGATGCGCAGCCGCTCGGCATCGAAACGCAACACGTCGCCCATGCCGTTGTCCTCGACGCTGAGCGAGCGCTGACGCGGCCGCCCCGGGTGGTCGGCGGGATCGGCGGACGGTCCGCCCACTTCAGCGATCTCGACCATGGCCGGATTGCACAACGGCCCGAAGCGCTTCTGCGGGTCGTAGACATAGGCGACCCCACCCGACATGCCGGCCGCGAAGTTGCGACCGGTGTCGCCCAGCACGAGCACGACGCCGCCGGTCATGTATTCGCAGCCGTGATCGCCGGTGCCCTCGACGACGCAGACCGCACCCGAGTTGCGCACGGCGAAGCGCTCGCCGGCGACGCCTTCGAAATAGGCTTCGCCCGCGATGGCGCCGTAAAGCACGGTGTTGCCGACGATGATGTTGTCCAGCGGATTGCGCCTGCAACCCCTGGGCTGGCGCACGACGACCCGGCCGCCCGACAGGCCCTTGCCGACATAGTCGTTGGCGTCGCCGACCAGTTCGAGCGACACACCGCGCGCCACGAAGGCGCCGAAGCTCTGGCCGGCGGTGCCGGTGAGCTTCACGGAAATCGTGTCCTCGGGCAGGCCGATGTGGCCGTAGCGCCGGGCGACCTCGCCCGACAGCATGGCACCCACGGTGCGGTTGACGTTGCCGATCGCCATCTCGACCCGCACCGGTTCGGCATTTTCCAGGGCCGGCTGCGCGGCCGCGATCAGCTGATGGTCGAGCGCCTTGTCGAGTCCGTGGTCCTGGCGCTCGCTGTTCCAGATGGCGACGCCCGGCTTGGCCACCACCTGGTGCAACAGCTTGCCGAGATCGACGCCGCCCGCCTTCCAGTGATCGAGCGCCTTGCGCATGTCGATCCGGTCGACCCGGCCGATCATGTCGTTCAGCGTGCGGAAGCCCATCTGCGCCATGATCGCGCGCAGCTCTTCGGCAACGAAGAAGAAATAGTTGATGACGTGCTCGGGCTGGCCGGTGAAGCGCTTGCGCAGCACCGGATCCTGGGTCGCCACGCCGACCGGGCAGGTATTGAGGTGGCACTTGCGCATCATGATGCAGCCGGCGGCGATCAGCGGCGCCGTGGCGAAGCCGAACTCGTCGGCGCCCAGCAACGCACCGATGGCGACGTCACGGCCGGTGCGCAGGCCACCATCGACCTGCACCGCAATACGTCCGCGCAAGCCGTTCAGCACCAGCGTCTGCTGCGTCTCGGCGAGGCCGATCTCCCACGGCGAGCCGGCGTGGGTGAGCGACGTCAGCGGCGAGGCGCCGGTACCGCCCTCGAAGCCCGAGATCGTGACATGGTCGGCGCGCGCCTTGCTGACGCCGGCGGCGACCGTGCCGACACCGACTTCGGACACCAGCTTCACCGACACACGCGCCTTCGGATTGGCGTTCTTGAGGTCGTGGATGAGTTGCGCCAGATCCTCGATCGAATAGATATCGTGGTGCGGCGGCGGCGAGATCAGGCCGACGCCCGGCGTCGAGCGCCGCACGCGGGCGATGTTCTCGTCGACCTTGTGGCCGGGAAGCTGGCCGCCCTCGCCAGGCTTGGCGCCCTGCGCCATCTTGATCTGCAGGTCGTCGGCATTGACCAGGTATTCCGCCGTGACGCCAAAACGGCCCGACGCCACCTGCTTGATGGCCGAGCGCATGGAATCGCCGTTGGGCAGCGGCCTGAAGCGGTCGGATTCCTCGCCGCCCTCGCCGGTGTTCGATTTGCCGCCGATCCGGTTCATGGCGATGGCAAGGGTCGTGTGGGCCTCGCGGCTGATCGAGCCGAAGCTCATGGCGCCGGTGGCGAAGCGCTTGACGATGCTGGCGGCGGGCTCGACCTCGTCGATCGCCAGCGGCTTGTCGGCTCCCTTGAGCTCCATCAGGCCGCGAATGGTCAGCAACCGCTCGCTCTGCTCGTTGATGGCCGCCGCGAAGGCCTTGTACTCGTCCGACGAATTGCCGCGCACGGCGTGCTGCAGCCGCGCGACGCTCTCCGGCGTCCAGGCGTGATCCTCGCCGCGCAGCCGGAAGGCATAGTCGCCGCCAGGATCGAGCATGGTGCGATAGATCGGATTGTCGCCGTAGGCATCGCGATGGCGACGCACCGTCTCCTCGGCGATCTCGTGCCAGCCCGCACCCTCGATCGTCGTGGCGGTACCGGTGAAATACTTTTCGACGAATCCGGAGTGCAAGCCGACCGCATCGAAGATCTGCGCGCCGCAGTAGGACTGGTAGGTCGAGATGCCCATCTTGGACATCACCTTCAGCAGGCCCTTGCCGACCGCCTTGATGTAGTTCTTCTGCACGTCATAGGCCGTCTGCGTCAGGCCGTTCTGGGTGCGCAGCTGCTCCAGCGTCTCGAAGGCGAGATAGGGGTTGATCGCCTCGGCGCCGTAGCCGGCGAGACAGCAGAAATGATGGACCTCGCGCGCCTCGCCGGTCTCGATCACCAGGCCGGTCTGGGTGCGCAGGCCGCGGCGGATCAGATAGTGGTGCACGGCGGCGGTCGCGAGCAGCGCCGGGATCGGCACGCGGTCGGTCGACACCGCGCGATCCGACAGGATCAGGATATTGCGGTCGGCCAGCACGCAATCGGTCGCCTCGGTGCAGATGCGGTCGAGCGCGTCCTCCAGCCCGGCAGCGCCCTCGGCGACCGGCCAGGTCGTGTCGATGGTGGCGGTGCGGAAGGCGCCGTCCAGAAGCTCCTCGATCGAGCGGATCTTCTCCAGCTCCGAGTTGGTCAGCACCGGTTGCAGCACTTCCAGCCGCTTGTGCGTGCCGGCATGGCGGCCAAGCAGGTTGGGGCGCGGCCCGATCATCGACACCAGAGACATCACCAGCTCCTCGCGGATCGGATCGATCGGCGGGTTGGTGACCTGGGCGAAGTTCTGCTTGAAGTAGTTGTAGAGGAGCTTGGGCTTCCTCGAGAGCACGGCGATCGGCGTGTCGGTGCCCATCGAGCCCACCGGATCGTCGGCCACGGCGGCCATCGGCTCGAGGAAGAACTGTATGTCCTCCTGCGTGTAGCCGAAGGCCTGCTGGCGATCGAGCAGGGTGGTGGGGTCGTTCGACGGCAGCGGCGCCGGCGGCTCGGCCAGTTCCGACATCTCCTCGAGCTTGTACTGGGTCTGCTTCAACCACTCGTCGTAGGGCTCGGCCTCGGCGAGGCTGCGCTTCAGCTCTTCGTCCTCGACGATGCGGCCCTGCTCGAGATCGATCAGCAGCATCTTGCCGGGCTGCAGGCGCCACTTGCGCACGATCTTGTCGTCCGGGATCGGCAGGACGCCCGCCTCCGACGCCATGACCACGAGATCGTCCGACGTCACGATGAAGCGCGCCGGACGGAGACCGTTGCGGTCGAGGGTGGCGCCGATCTGGCGGCCGTCGGTGAAGGCGATCGAGGCCGGCCCGTCCCACGGCTCCATGAGCGCCGCGTGATACTCGTAGAAGGCCTTGCGCTTGGCATCCATCAGCGGATTGCCGGCCCACGCCTCGGGGATCAGCATCATCATGGCATGCGACAGCGAGTAGCCGCCGGCCAGCAGCAGCTCGAGAGCATTGTCGACGCAGGCGGTATCCGACTGGCCGTGCGGAATGATCGGCCACATCTTGTCGAGGTCGGCGCCGATCAGGTCGGATTCCATCGTGCGGCGGCGGGCATACATCCAGTTGACGTTGCCGCGCACCGTGTTGATCTCACCGTTGTGGGCGATGAAGCGGTAGGGATGCGCCAGTTTCCACGACGGGAAGGTGTTGGTCGAGAAGCGCTGGTGCACCAGGCAGAGCGCCGACTCGCAGAGCGGGTTGCGCAGGTCGGCGTAGAAACTCTCGACCTGCGGCGCCAGCAGCAGGCCCTTGTAGACCACCGTGCGGGTCGAGAAGGACGGCATGTAGAGTTGCGACAGGCCGGGCAGCTTGTGCTTCTTCTCGAGATCGACCAGCGGGTTCTGGGTCTGCTTGCGGATGGCGAGGATCTTGCGCTCGAAGGCGTCCTGGTCGGCGACCTTCAGCCCGCGGCCGACGATGGCCTGGCGGATCACCGGCATGCGCTCGATCACCGCGGTGCCGAGACCGGTCGAATCGGTCGGCACGTCGCGCCAGCCGACCAGCTTCTGGCCCTCGACCTTGATGAAATGCTCCAGCCGCTTGACGGCAAATTTCCGCGCCGCCTCGTTCTGCGGCAGGAAACACATGGCCACGGCGTAGTGCCCGGGCGGCGGCAGATCGACGCCGGTCCTGCGTGCCCAGTCGCGCAGCAGGGCGTCGGGGGTCTGGATCATGCAGCCCGCGCCGTCGCCGACCAGCGGGTCGGCGCCGACGGCGCCGCGATGGTCGAGATTGAGCAGGATCTGCAGGCCCTGGCGGATGATGTCGTGGGACTTGGCGCCCTTGATGTTGGCAACAAAGCCTACGCCGCACGAATCGTGTTCGTTGCGCGGATCGTAGAGCCCTTGTTTAGCCGGCAGTCCCATTGCCCGAAGCCTCGATTTACCCAGCCGGACGGGCCCGCCAAGCGCGGCGATTCCCCCCCGGAATATACTGCATGTCCAACATTAGCCGGGCCGACGCAAGAGGCGAAGTGGCCACTCTACGGGCTTGAAATCCCGGGCGATCCCCATGGTCGCATAAGTCACCATGCGGTTGTCATCGGCGATGCGGGTGAACAACGCGGCCCACAGCGCCGCCGACATCCGGATCTCGAACCAGTTCGACGCGACAGCCCCGCGCTTGGGCAGACAGCGTTCCGAGAAGGCGGAATCAAAAGCGATTGTTGCAGCGTAAAAGCCCCTGTAACGTGACAGTTCGTGTATTGGCGATGTGGAGTCTGGATGTCGGAACGGTCGGTTCATCGGGCGACGGCGGTCTTTTCGGCCCTGGTGCTGGCCGCCTCGCTGGGCGCCTGCGCCGGTACCACGGCGTGGACCGCGCCGGGCTGGTATCTCGAGATGCCGCGTCCGCTTTTTGCGGCGGGACCGCAAATCTTCGGCGGGCCCTTCTCCTACGACCAGTGCGAGGCGGAACGGCTGAAGGCGACGACGCCCGACCGCATGCTGTGCATCAGGGAGATGGTGCATCCGGGCTCGGTGGGTCCCTACTCGCCCGCCGCGCCGGCCCCCGTTCCGCCACCACCGCCTGAATCCGCCGTCCCGCGCTCCTAACTACCCCTCCTAGCCGATCGTCATCAGGCTGGCGTTGCCGCCGGCCGCGGCGGTGTTGACGCTGAGCGACACCTCGTCAATCAGCCCTTCCAGCGGATAGTCGCCGGCATAGACCGGCACGATCGGCCCTTCGCGCTCGGCCATCCGGCGCGTGAGCGCCAGAAGATCGCCTGGTTTGCCGGCGAACAGCGCGGCCGCGATATGTGCCTCGCCCTCGTCCATGACCGCGCGATTGCCGGTCGCCCGCACCGCCTCGACCTGACGCGACAGCGCATCGGGCGTGTCGGCAATGCACAGGATCGTTCCCTTCGGCCGCAAGGCGTAGTCGTTGTGCTCGCCGACGGGCCCGGCAAGCTCGCCGACAAGCCCCCGCAGCGACAGCGGCGGCCGATGCGACAGCAGGCGGCGCAGATAAAGCGGACCGCCCGCCTTCGGGCCGGTGCCCGACAGCCGGTGGCCGCCGAACGGCTGAACGCCGACCACGGCACCGATCAGGTTGCGGTTCACGTACTGATTGCCGGCGGCGCTGGCACCGGTCGCGCGCTCGATCGTCTCGTCGATGCGGCTATGGACGCCGAAGGTGAGGCCGAAGCCCGTCCGGTTGACCTGGCGGACCACCTCCTCCATGCGCTCGCGCGGATAGCGCAGGATATGCAGGATCGGCCCGAACACTTCGCCCGGCAGATCGGCGACGGCGGAAATCTCGATCAGGGTCGGAGGCACGAACAGGCCGTGTTGCGCTTGCGATGGCAGGACCGCCTGCTCGATGGCGTGGCCGCGTGTGCGCATACGCTCGACATGCCCATTGAGCCGCTTCTGCGCCTCCGCCGAAATGACAGGCCCGACATCGACCGACAACCGGTCCGGGTTGCCGACGCAGAGCTCAGCCAGGGCGCCACGCAGCATGGCCATCACATGATCGGCGATGTCCTCCTGCAGGCAGAGCACGCGCAACGCCGAGCAGCGCTGGCCGGCCGAGTCGAAGGCCGAAACCAGCGCATCGCCCACCAGCTGCTCGGGCAGTGCCGATGAATCGGCGATCAAGGCGTTCTGCCCTCCCGTCTCGGCGATCAGCGGGATTGGCTTGCCGTCGCGGCCCAGCCGTCGACCGAGCTGGCGCTGGACCGAACGCGCCGCCTCGGTCGAGCCGGTGAACACCACGCCGGCGATCGCCTGGTTGGCGACCAGCCGCGCGCCCACCTCGCCGTCGCCCGGCAGGAGCTGCAGGACACCCGGCGGCAGGCCGGCGCCGAGAAACAGCCTCACCATCTGCGCGGCGATCAGCGGCGTCTCCTCGGCCGGCTTGGCGATCACCGCGTTGCCGGCGGCAAGGGCGCCGGCAACCTGGCCGGTGAAGATCGACAGCGGAAAATTCCACGGGCTGATGCAGGCCACCACGCCGAGCGGCCGGTGTGTGTCGTTCGACCAGCCGCGGATCTGGCTCGCGTAGTAGCGCAGGAAGTCGACGGCTTCGCGGACCTCGCCGATCGCATTGCCGAGCGTCTTGCCGGCCTCGCGCACGATCAACCCCAGCAGCGCCGGCATCCGCGCCTCAAGGCGCTCGGCAACCCGGTCGAGACAGGCGGCGCGGTCCTGCGGTGTCGCCTGCCATGGCACCGCCCGCGCGCAGGCGGCATCGACCAGCGCGGGTGAGGCCTCGACGACGGCGCCTACGAGGTCACGCAGGTCGGCAGGATTGCGGACCTCGCGCGCGATGCCGTCGCGCGGCCCATCGCCCAGCAGCGGCATCGCCCGCCATGGCTCGGCGGTGCTGGCCAGCAGCGCCAGCGCCAGCGACGCGAGCCGCTGCTCGTTGGACAGATCGAGGCCCATCGAGTTCACGCGCTCGCTGCCAAACAGATTGCGCGGCAGGGCGATCTTGGGATGGGGTGCGCCGACCGGCTGCAGCGTCCGCGCCCTTTGGACCGGATCGGCGAGCAGGCGATCCAGCGGAAAGCCAGGGTCGGCGATCTGGTTCACGAACGAGGTGTTGGCGCCGTTCTCCAGCAGCCGGCGCACCAGATAGGCCAGCAGGGTCTGGTGCGTGCCGACCGGCGCATAGATGCGGCAGGGCCGATCCAGCTTTTCCGGTCCGACGACTTCCTCGTAGAGCCCCTCGCCCATGCCATGCAGGCACTGGAATTCGTACTGGCCACGCTGGAAATCCGGTCCGGCCATGGCGTGGATGGTCGCGAGGGTCAGCGCGTTATGGGTGGCGAATTGCGGATAGACCGCGCCTGGCGCGGCCAGCAGCTTCCGCGCGCAGGCGATATAGGAGACGTCGGTGTGGATCTTGCGCGTGAAGACCGGGAAGCCTTCCTGCCCGTCGAGCTGGGCGCGCTTGATCTCGCCATCCCAATAGGCGCCCTTGACCAGCCGCACCATCAGGCGATGGCCGCTGCGCCGCGCCAGGTCGATCAGCCAGTCGATCGCGAAGGAGCAGCGCTTCTGGTAGGCCTGCACCACGAAGCCGATGCCGTTCCAGCCGGCGAGCTCGGGCTCGAAGGCGAGCCGCTCCAGGAGATCGAGTGAGATCTCGAGGCGCTCGGCTTCCTCGGCGTCGATGTTGAGGCCGATGTCGTAGCCGCGCGCCTGGACGGCCAGCGCCTTCAGTCGCGGATAGAGCTCGGCCTGCACCCTTTCGAGCTGGGCGCGGCTGTAGCGCGGATGCAGCGCCGACAATTTCACTGAAATGCCCGGCCCGTCGTAGATGCCGCGCCCGGCCGACGCCTCGCCGATCGCCCGGATCGCCTGTTCGTACTCCGCGAAGTACCGCTCGGCCTGCTCGGCTGTCACCGCCGCCTCGCCCAGCATGTCGTAGGAATAGCGGAAACCTCGCGCCACCCACGGCCGGCCATTATCGAGCGCCTCGTCGATCGTCTGGCCTGAGACGAACTGCTCGCCCATCAGGCGCATGGCAAGATTGACGCCGTGCCGGATCAGCGGCTCACCGCCCTTCGCCACCAGCCGCGCGAGCGCCGCCGACAGTCCCTGTTCGCTGTGGGTAGCAGCGAGCTTGCCGGTCAGCAGCAGGCCCCAGGTCGCGGCGTTCACGAACAACGACGGGCTGTGGCCGAGATGGGCCTGCCAGTCGCCGCCACCGATCTTGTCGCGGATCAGCGCGTCGCGCGTGGCGTCGTCGGGAATGCGCAACAGCGCCTCGGCGAGGCACATCAGCGCCACGCCCTCCTGGCTCGACAGGGTGTATTCGTGGATCAGCCCCTCAATGCCCCCGCCCTGGGTTTTGGCCCGCAGCTTCTCGACGAGCTGCCGCGCCAACCCGGTGGCCTCGGCCATGGTCGCCGCTGGCAGGGTGGCGGCGACGATCAGCGGCGGCAGGCACTCCGGCTCGGGCCGGCGATAGGCCGCGGTGATGGCGGCGCGTAGCGGACTTTGGCGCTGGATCGATTGCGAAAATTCCTGGAATGGCGCCGAAGACATGTCGCGTCCCTCGAGTTGAGGCTAACATAAGCCGATGAAGACACTCTTGCGCATCGTGCTGATGACGCTGCTGGCGGCATCGCCGGCCTTCGCTCAAGGCCCCAAGACCGACGCTTATCCCCAGAAGCAGGTGCGCGTGATCGTGCCCTTTCCGGCCGGCGGCTCGGCCGACACGCTGTGCCGCATCGTGGCCGACAAACTCGGCAACGCCTGGAGCCGGCCGGTCATCATCGACAACCGCGCCGGCGCCGGCGGCAATGTCGGGGCCGAGATCGCCTTCCGCGCCGAGCCCGACGGCACCACCCTGCTGTGCAGCCCACCCGGCCCGCTGTCGATCAACCACAACCTCTACAAGACGCTGCCCTACGACTGGGCGAAGTTTGTTCCCATCACCGTGCTGGCGGTCGTGCCCAACGTCATCACCGCCCGCAAGGATCTGCCGGCGAATAGCACGCAGGAGCTGATCGCCTACGCCAAGGCCAATCCCGGCAAGGTGACCTATGCCTCGCAGGGCAACGGCTCGACCTCGCACCTCTCGGCGCAGATGCTGGCGACCATGGCCGGGATCGAGCTGGTGCATGTGCCCTACAAGGGCGAGGGACCGGCGCTGATCGACATCGTCGCCGGCCGGGTCGACATCTTCATCGGCAACCTTTCGGCGGCGCTGCGCTTCGAGAAGGCCAAGCAGGTGAAGTTCCTCGGGCTGGCCAACAAGACCCGCAGCCCGGTGGCGCCCGACGTGCCTGCCGCGGCCGAGATCGGCCTGCCCGACCTGGTCGCCAGCGCCTGGTTTGCCCTGGTGGCGCCGTCGGGCACGCCCGACGCCATTGTGGAGAAGATCAACGCCGACACGGCTGCCGCGCTGAAGCTGCCCGACGTCCGCACCAAGTTCCTCGAACAGGGCGCCGAGCCGCAGGGCGGCACGAGGAGCGCCACGGCCGTATTCATCAAAGAGGAAGAAGTGCGCTGGCGCAGCGTCATCAAGTCGGCCAACGTAACGCTGGAGTGACCGAGGAGCTCTGCATGGACATTCGCCACGACGCGAGCATTCACGAACCGGCCACGACCCCGCCCACCACACCACATGGGCCATGGCCCGAGGACTCGCTCGCCCGCGTGCCCTACTGGGTCTACCAGGACCAGGACAACTACCTGAAGGAGATGCAGCGCATCTTCGAGGGCGCCACCTGGAACTTCGTCTGCCTCGAGGCCGACATCCCCAACAAGGGCGACTACCGCACCAACGCCGTCGGCGGCATGCCGGTGATCGTGGTGCGCGACGCCTACGGCTCGATCAACTGTTTCGAGAACCGCTGCGCCCACCGCGGCGCGCTGATTGCCTTCGACGATGCCGGAAACGTCCAGAACAACTTCAAGTGCATCTACCACGCCTGGAGCTACGACCTCGCCGGCAACCTCAAGGGCATTGCCTTCGAACGCGGCATCAATGGCACCGGCGGCATGTCGAAGGACTTCAAGCGCGAGACCCACAGCCCGCGCAAGCTCCGGACCACGACCCTATGCGGCCTGGTGTTCGCCACCCTGTCGCCCGACACGCCGCCGATCGAGGAGTATCTCGGCACCGAGGTGCTGGGCCGCGTCAAGCGCGTGCTCAACCGGCCGATCCGCATCATGGGCCGCTTCAGCCAGCCGCTGCCCAACAACTGGAAGCTCTATGTCGAGAACGTCAAGGACACCTACCACGCGAGCCTGCTGCACCTCTTCTTCGCCACCTTCCGCATCACGCGGCTGACCCAGGCGGGCGGTGTGCTGGTCAGCCCCGACGGCGCCCACCATGCGAGCTACACCATCGGCAACACCGACGTCGCCGGCACCGAAGCCTTCCGCGAGAAAGACCTGCGCACCGAACGCGACGACTACAAGCTCGCCGATCCCAGCCTGCTCGATCCGGTGGCCGAGTTCGGCGACAGCATCCAGCTGCAGATCCTGTCGATCTTTCCCGGCCTGATCCTGCAGCAGATCCACAATTGCCTCGCGGTGCGCCAGGTGGTGCCCAAGGGCATCGACAAGATGGAACTGCTTTGGACCTACTTCGGCTTCGCCGACGACACGCCGGAGATGAACAAGCGGCGGCTGAAGCAGCAGAACCTGGTGGGCCCCGCCGGCTTCGTGTCGATGGAGGACGGCTGCGTCGGCGGCTTCGTGCAACGCGGCATCGCCTCGGCCGGCGACAAGATCTCGGTGGTCGAGATGGGCGGCAGCGGCGCCGAGAGCCAGGCCACGCGCGCCACCGAATCCTCGGTGCGCGGCTTCTGGAAGGCCTATCGCCGGCACATGGGTTACTAGCAATGGACGTCGCGCGCCTGGTCGAGCTCAACGCCGCCTACGCGCGCGCCATCGACAACGAGCAGTTCGAGCAGTGGCCCGAGCTGTTCCATGATCCCTGCCTGTACAAGCTCACCACCGCCGAGAATGTCGTCAAGGGCCTCGAGGCCGGCATCATGTACGCCGATTCGCGCGCCATGCTGCAGGACCGCGTATCGGCGCTGCGCAAGGCCAACATCTACGAGCGCCACCGCTACCGCCATATCGTCGGCCTGCCGACGGTTCTCGGCGAGGCCAACGGCACCGCCGACGTCGAGACGCCGTTCCTGATCGTGCGTATCATGCGCGACGGCGCGATGGATGTGTTCGCCACCGGCTGCTACCGCGACAAGATCACGGCCAACGGCACAGGCGCGCTGCGCTTCAGCGAGCGCATCGTGATCTGCGACGGCGCCCGATTCGACACGCTCGTCGCCATCCCGTTCTAGACCCGGTCGCACAGTGTCGATGCAGGGAAGATTGTCATCCGCGGCGGAGTAACCTCGGCCTTGAGCGAAGCGAGGGACCTTTCCCGCTGCCTCAAAGATCCCCTCGCTTCGCTCGGGATGACACAGGTGGGATAATGTGTGGCGGTCCTGTTTTCGTCGGTCGCCCAAGGCTGCGCCTTCGACATCGCCGGCAAGGGTGTCGCCGATGCGACCGGCGTGATCGAGACCCTGGAGCTGCTGGCGGGCTCGCAAGCCGCCTAGTGTGGATTCGTCCAGACTTGTCTGGACGCCTCCGATACCGATGCCATAAGGTTTTTAGAGGATTCGTCCAGAATCCAGCCACACCCCTCAAGTAACAATATTACGCGCGTTAGGGGCCGCTTAGAGCTTTGTCACCCGGGCATGCAGCACCGCCGAACGGCCCTCCTTGAGGGCGGCGAGGCACCGGGCGACGGCGCCTTCAACGGCGTCGGGGTCGGAGACCAGTTCACCATGGGCGCCGGCGGCTTGGGCGACCATGGCGAAATTCATGTCGGGCGACAGGGTGGCGCCGTAGTCGTCGCCGGCCTTGGCCTCGCCGTCGGGATAGACGCGCAAGGTCGCCTCCTTGACGGCCGCCCAGCCGGTGTTGTCGAGCACCACCGTCAGCACCGGCAGCTTGTACTGCCGCGACACCGCGAGGGTCGATTGCGGGTTGGAGAAATAGAACGTGCCGTCGCCCACGATCTGCACGACCGTGCGCTCCGGCTGGGCGAGCTTCAGCCCCAGCGCCATGCCGCCGGAAAAGCCGAGGCCGCCGCCGGCCAGGCCGACCAGAGTGCCGGCCTGGGTGCGCGGCATCTGGGCGAACACGACAGGCCCATTGCGGATCGCCTCGTTCAGCACGATCGCCGATGGATCGAGCGCCTTGGCCAAGGTGGCGCAGAGATAGTGCGGGCTGATCTGGCCCGCCACGCCGCGATTGGCCGCCGTCTTGGCCGCCTGCTGGCGCCGCGCCTTGCCCTCCTCGGCGAGCTTCGCCACGCGCGCCTCGGCACGACTCCTGAAGCCCGCATCGGCACGCGCCTTCAGCGCCGCCAACAGGTCGGCCAGGATTCGGTGGCTGTCGCCGTTCAGGCGCAAATTGCCCGGGAAGGTCCAGATCGGGAAATTGCGCTTCTCGGAATCGATATCGATCTGCGCCCACCAGGTCGCGGGATTGTCCGGCATGTCGCTCGGGATCCACGGCACGTCGACATCGACCAGCAGGCCGACATCGGCGTCGGCGAGCGCCTTGGCCGGCATGAAACCGCCATGGCAGGGCGAGTCGTGCGGCAGGTTCACATAGAGCGGATTGAACTCGACGACACGGATACCGGCGAAGCGCGCCAGCTCGTCGAGCACCGCGACGGTGGCGTGGTTGCGGCCCGAATAGGCGGTGATCAGCAACGGCCGCTCGGCGGCCAGAAGCTTGGTGGCGATGGCGTCGATCGGACCGGCGTCGAGGCCGCGCGCGGACACGGCGCCGAAGCGCTCGGCCGGATAGGAACGGATCTGCCCTTCGGACCAGCTCTCGGTCAGCGTCTCGCGCGGGAAGGTCATGTAGACCGGCCCCTTGGGATCGCTTTCCATGATCGTGTGGGCGCGACGCAGCGCCTCCTTGGCGATCACGCCGGATGGCAGGTTGTATTCCCACTTGGTGTAGGGCCGCACGACGCTCGCCTGGTCGAACGGCTCCTGGACGAAATGCACATAGGTGTCGCGCGTGCCCAAGAGCTCGCCGCGCGTCGTGTAGGGCGCCTTGCCGGCCATCAGCAGCACCGGGATGCGAGCGCGGCAGAGATTGTGCAGTGCCATCGCCGAGTTGGCGGTGCCGGCATCGACATGGACCATGACGCCCTGGCCGCGGCCGGTGGCGACTGCGTAGCCCGCCGCCATGTGCACCGCGGTGTTCTCGTGCGGGCAGAGGATCGTCGCCGGCATCTCGCGCCCGGCGCGCTTGAACGAGGCCATCGCCTCGATCAGCGGCGCGTGGTCGGTGCCGAAATTGCAGAACAGATAGTCGAAGCCCAGCTCGTTCAGGCCTTCGAGGAAATAATGCGCCGTCGAGTGCCGGGCTTCGTTGCTGTCCATCGCGGCCTCACTCGACCTTGATGTTGGCCGTGGTGGCCACCGCTTTCCAGCGCGCCGCGTCGCGGGCGATCAGTGCGCGGTATTCGTCCGAGGTGGTGCTGCGCGGCTCGACGGCGATGGCCTGCAGCGCGGTGCGCACCTCGGGCAGCGCGATCGTATCGGCGATCGCCTTTTGCAACAGAGTCACGATCTCGGCGGGCGTGCCGGCCGGCGCCACGATGCCGGTCCACAGCGAGATGTCCATTTCAGGAATGCCGGCCTCGGCCATGGTCGGCACGTCGGGAAAATTCGCATTGCGCTTGGCGGCCGTCAGCGCCAGCGGGCGGATCTTGCCGCCCTTGATCGGCCCGGCCATCGGCCCCGAATCGGCCACCGTCATCAGCACCTGGCCGGCCATAACCGCCTGCACGGCATCGCCGCTGCCGCGATAGGGGATGTGCTGGAACTTCGAGCCGGTGCGCTGGTTGAACAGCTCGGCGGCGAGCTGGAAGGGCGTGGCGCTGGAGGCGTAGTTGGCGAGCTGCGGATTGGCCTTGCCGTACTCGACCAGCTCGCGCACCGACTTGATCGGCTGCTCGGCGCCGACCGCCAGCAGCAACGGAAACTCCGCGAGCAGCGAGACCGGCACGAAGTCCTTGACCGGGTCATAGGGCAGCTTGGCGTAGACGGCGGGATTGATGGTGAGCGGCCCGCTCGGCGCCATCAGCAGTGTGTAGCCGTCGGGCGCCGCCTTGGCGACCAGCTCGGCCGCCACGATCGACTGCGCGCCCGGCTTGTTGTCGACCACGACCGGCTGGCCGAGCTTCTCCTGCAGGCGCGCCGCGACGATGCGGCCGATCAGGTCGTTGCCGCCGCCCGGCGTGTAGCCGATGACCAGGCGGATCGGCTTGCTGGGATAGGATTGTGCCGACGCCGGTCCGGCGAGCAGCACGGCGGCGCAGAGGCCGAGGAGGAGGCGCAGCATGATGGCCAAGCCTAGCTGGCCGCTGCCGGGTTGGCCACGATCACCTGCTATAAGCGGCCACCATGGACTCGCTGCCCGTCGACGAAGCCCTGCCGCGCTTGAAGGACGCGCTCGCGGCGCGCAATTCGGCCGTGCTGGTCGCCCCGCCCGGCGCCGGCAAGACGACGCGTGTGCCATTGGCGCTGCTCGACGCGCCGTGGCTCGGCGGGCGCAAGATCGTCATGCAGGAGCCGCGGCGGCTGGCCGCACGCGCTGCGGCGCGCCGCATGGCCGCCACCCTGGGCGAAGCGGTCGGCGAGACCGTGGGCTACCGCGTGCGGCTCGACAGCAAGATCGGCCCGCGCACCCGCATCGAGGTCGTCACCGATGGCCTGTTCCTGCGCATGCTGCAGAACGATCCCTCGCTTGACGGCATCGGCTGCGTGATCTTCGACGAGCTGCACGAGCGCGGGCTGGAGATCGACCTTTCCTTTGCCCTGGTGCGCGAGGCGCAGACGGCGTTGCGCGAGGACCTCCGGGTGATCGCCATGTCGGCAACCCTCGATCCCGGGCCGGTGGTCGAGCGGCTCGGTGGTGCCACGCTGATCGAGTCGGCTGGCCGCATGTTTCCAGTCGAGACACGCTACCTCGATCGCGAACCCGCCGGCCGACTGGAGGACACTGTTGCCTCGACGATCCGCCGCGCCCTGGCCGACGAAAGCGGCAGCGCTTTGGTGTTCCTGCCCGGCGTCGGGGAAATCCGCCGCGTCGAGGAACGCCTGCAGGGTATCGGCACCGCCATCGACGTGGCCCCGCTTTATGGCGACCTGTCGCCCGCCGACCAGGATCGCGCCATCGCGCCTTCCCCGGCCGGCCGGCGCAAGATCGTGCTGGCGACTTCCATCGCCGAAACCAGCCTGACCATCGAGGGCGTGCGCATCGTGATCGACGGCGGCCAGATGCGGGTGCCGCGCTTCTCGCCGCGCTCGGGCATGACGCGCCTGGAGACGGTGCGGGTGAGCCAGGCCTCCGCCGACCAGCGCCGCGGCCGCGCCGGCCGCCTCGAGCCGGGCGTCTGCTATCGCCTGTGGAGCGAGGAGGCGCAGCGCGGCCTGCTGCCCTTCACGCCGCCGGAAATCCTCGATGCCGACCTGGCGCCACTCGCCCTCGAGCTCTCGGCCTGGGGCACGGGCGATGCCGCGACGCTGCCGTGGCTCACGCCCCCGCCCGCCTCCTCGCTCGCCACCGCGCGCTCACTGCTGCTCGACCTCGGCGCAATCGACGCTGCCGATGCCATCACCTCCCACGGACGCGCCATGGTGCGACTCGGCCAGCATCCGCGCCTGGCACACCTCGTTCTAAAAGGCCGTGAGCTAGGACAAGGCCGTGTCGCCGCTCTGCTGGCCGCCATCCTGAGCGAACGCGATTTCCTGCGCCTGCCGCCGGGCCAACGCGACGTCGATCTGCGCCACCGGATCGACATCGCCCTGAGCGGCAAACGCGACGGCGCGTTGCGGCTCATCCAGGAGTCGGCCCGGCGCCTGATGCCGCGCGATGCCAAGGGCGAGACGCCCGACATTTCCACGACCGGCGCGTTGCTGGCGCTGGCCTATCCCGACCGCATCGGCCGCCGCCGGCCCGGAGCGGCCGGCCGCTACCTGCTGTCCGGGGGCCGCGGCGCCGCGCTGCCCGAAGGCGATCCGATGGCCAACGAGGAGTTCGTGGTCGTGGCCGATCTCGACGGCTCGACGCAGGATTCGCGGATCTTCCTCGCCGCCCCCACTGCCGCTGCCGAGGTCGAGGACCTCTACAGTGATCGCATCGTCGCCGAGGAGATCGTGCAGTGGAGCGCGCGCGATGGTGCTGTTTTGGCGCGACGACGCCGGCGACTGGGGTCACTGATCCTCGAAGACAAGCCGTTGGCCAAGCCAGATCCCGAGAAGCTCAAGGCTGCGATGCTGGACGGCGTGCGCCAACTCGGACTCGGCGCGCTGCCGTGGAGCGACGATCTGGGCAAGTGGCGCGAGCGGATCGCCTTCCTGCGCCGGTTGGACGAGAGCTGGCCCGATCTCTCGGACGAGGCGCTGCTGGGATCGCTCGATCAGTGGCTGGCGCCGTTCCTCGAGGGGGTGTCGCGGCGCGATCATCTCGGCCGCATCGAACTCGCGTCAGCCTTCAAGGCGCTGGTGCCCTGGGACCGCCAGCGTCAGGTCGACGCTTTGGCGCCGACGCACATCGAGGCGCCGAGCGGCAGCCATGTGCCGGTCGACTACAGCAATCCCGCCGAGCCGACGCTGTCGGTGCGGCTGCAGGAGATGTTCGGCCTCACCGACACGCCGCGGGTCGGCGGCGGCAAGGTGGCGGTCACGATACACCTCCTTTCCCCCGCCCGCCGCCCGGTCCAGGTGACGCGCGACCTCGCGAGCTTCTGGGCCACTGGATACAAGTCGGTGAAGGCTGAATTGAAGGGCCGCTATCCGCGGCACTACTGGCCCGACGATCCGCTGATCGCCGAGCCGACGGCGCGGGTGCGCCATCCCCGACCGCGCTAAGCAATCGGTTTGGTCCGAGTCGCCTCGAAGGGATGCTCGATCAGTTCTTCCATGCGCTCCACGAAGCGCTGGGTGTTGGGCAATTCGGCATGGACTTCGAAAGCCGCCTCGTCCACCCAGCGCGAATGGATCCAGAACAGCCGCGGATCGCGGGTCGAGCGATGGGCCGCGATCGCCACACACCCGGGCTCGGCGCGTGCCTTCGGGACCTGCTCGCGGAGTGCGGCCGCAACGGCCTCCTCCTGGCCTTCGCGGGCATGGAAGCGGGCAAAGATGACGAGTTCCACCCTATTCTTCCTCGATCACGCCGGGGACAATATGGTACGGCCTCTGCTGTCGTCCATCGCCGGAACGGAACCCTTCCATGTCCCTTGACCTGCCCTTCCAGACCGCCAAGCAGCTCGCCGCGGCGGTCCGAAAGAAGAAGATCGGCTGCGTCGAGTTGCTCGACCTCTATCTCAAGCGCGCCGAGGCGCACAATCCCAAGCTGAACGCCATCATCGCCACCGACATCGAGGGCGCCCGCAAGCGCGCCCGGGCGGCGGACAAGGCGGTGAAGGCCGGCAAGAAGCTGGGGCCGCTGCACGGTGTGCCGATGACCATCAAGGAGTCGTACGACGTCGCGGGCTATCCCACGACCTGGGGCGATCCGGCCTTCAAGGACTATGTTCCCAAGAGCAATTCGCTGGTGGCGCAGCGCATGATCGACGCCGGCGTGACGCTGTTCGGCAAGACCAACGTGCCGCTGAACCTGGCCGACTGGCAGAGCTACAACGAGGTCTACGGCAGCACCAACAATCCGTGGGATCTTTCGCGCACGCCGGGCGGGTCCTCGGGCGGCTCGGGCGCGGCGTTGGCCGCGGGCCTGACCGGCATCGAGGCCGGCAGCGACATCGGCGCCTCGATCCGCAATCCGGCGCACTATTGCGGCGTGTTCGGCCACAAGCCGACTTACGGCGTTGTTTCGTACAAGGGCCACATGCGCGGCGGCTTCGGGCTGGGCGACATCACCGTCGTCGGCCCCCTGGCGCGCGGCGCCGAGGATCTCGAGATCGCCATGGATGCCATCGCCGGCCCGGACGAGATCGACGGCCGCGGCTGGAAGCTCAGCCTGCCGCGCTCGAAGAAAAAGAAGCTGCGTGACTTCAAGGTGGCGGTCCTGCTCTCCGACCCCAATGCCGAGGTCGACAACTCGGTGCAGGAGGAGATCCAGAAGCTCGCCGACTTCCTCGCCAAGAGGAAGGCCAAGGTGAGCGACAAGGCGCGGCCCGCCATCGACACCGCCGAGCTGAACGACGTCTTCATCCGGCTGCTGCGCGCCGCCACGTCGGGCCGCTTGCCGGACTCCGTCCACGAGCAGGCCGTCGCCGACGCCGCCTCGCTGCCGGCCGACGACAAGAGCTATTTCGCCCAGATGCAGCGCGGCAATTCGCTCGCCCATCGCACCTGGCTGCAACTCAACGAGAAGCGTCACCGCATGCGGCTCGCCTGGGACGAGTTCTTCGGCGACTACGACCTGATGCTCTGCCCGGTCGCCGTGACGGCGGCCTTTCCGCATGATCAGGCGGGCCTGCGCCACAAGCGCACCATCGTGGTCAACAACAAGAAGGTGCCGGTCGTCGACCAAATCTTCTGGGCCGGCTACGCCGGCTTGTCGTATCTGCCGGCGTCGGCTGCACCGATCGGCCTGAGCAAGGAGGGCCTGCCGATCGGCGTGCAGATCATCGGCCGGCAATATGGCGATTACGACTGCATCCAGTTCGCCAAGCTCCTGGAGCAGAAATACCGCAGCTTCACGCCACCGCCGGGCTACAACTGAACAGAGACGCGTAACGACAGGAAGACGACATGCCCGACAAGATCGACCTCAAGAAGCACATCCGCTCGATCCCGGATTTCCCCAAGCCGGGTATTTTGTTCTACGACATCTCGACCCTGCTGGCGCACGCCAAGGCCTGGCACGAGACCATCGAGCGCATGGCTGCCGCCATCCGTCCCTACAAGCCCGATGTACTGGCCGGCATCGAGTCGCGCGGCTTCCTGCTCGCCGCACCCCTGGCGCTGGCGCTCGGCACCGGCTTCGTGATGATGCGCAAGCAGGGCAAGCTGCCCGGCACCACGGTGCGCCATACCTACGCGCTGGAGTACGGCACCGACACGATCGAAATCCAGGCGGACGCCTTCAAGAAGGGCTCGCGGGTGGTGCTGGTCGACGACCTGCTTGCGACCGGCGGCACGCTCGCGGCAGCGGTGACGCTGCTCGAGACCCTGGGCGGCCACGTTCCGGCGGCGGCCTGCGTGATCGAACTCACTTTCCTCGAAGGCCGCGGCAAGCTCAAGGTTCCGGTCGAGACACTGCTCAAATATGATAGCTAGTGCTGGTCGGCGCGGTTGAAGGCGCCGGCGCCGTCGGGCAGCAGGGCAAAGCTCGAGATTGCCTGGGCGATCGGCTCGTCGGAGCCGTCGGCGAACAGGTCGACCTCGCCGAAGATCGTCGTGCGGCCGAGCTTCACGACCTTTGCGATGCCCACGATATCGCGGCGCACTGCAGCGCGCATGAAGTTCGTCGTCTGCGAGATCGTGGCCAGGGTGGCGAAGCGGCCAAGCTTCTCGCAGATCGCCAGCACCATGATGGTGTCGGAAAGCGCCATCATCGCCTGACCGGTCACCACGCCGCCGGGCCGCGCCACGTGGTCGCTGTAGGGAAGCCGCACGCGCACCTGCTCGGCCGAGACATGCTCGGCTTGAAGTTTCAGCTGCCAAATCCACGGGCCGAAGTCGCCTCCCGGCGAAAGCTGCGCCTGTATCGAATCTAACGTGAAGAATCCCATGCCGTCTCCATGCTAGCATGGCGACAAGGGAAGTCGGGGGGTGAGGATTTGATGGTTTCGGTTCCTGAGTGTTTTTCCGAGAGCTACGCCGAAGCGCGGGCCAAGTTCTGCAGCGCCGCGGCCAACGCCGGCGGCGCGCTGCGCTCCTGGCTCAACCCCAAGGCCAAGGGCCCCAACGGCGAGCTGCTCTACCTCGACACGGCGCGCTTTGGTCCCGCCGACGCCGCCAACATGCTGGTGCTGATCTCGAGCACGCACGGCGTCGAGGGCCATTGCGGCTCGGGCGCACAGGTCGCCTGGCTTCGCACCGGCGGCCCGGGCAAGCTGCCCAAGGATACTGGCGCGCTGCTGATCCACGCCATCAACCCCTACGGCTTCGCCTGGACGCGCCGGGTCACCGAGGACAACGTCGATCTCAACCGCAACTTCGTCGACCACGACAAGGGCTACCCCAATAACGACGGTTACCTCGCCATCGCCGACGCTGTCCTGCCCCAAGAATGGAACGAGGCGAGTCGCGCCGAAACCGAGCGCGTCTTCGCCAACTACGCGCAGAAGCACGGCGCGTTCGGCCTGCAGGGTGCCATCAGCGGCGGTCAATACACCCATCCGGACGGCATCTTCTTCGGCGGCAGCACGCCAACCTGGAGCAACCGCACGGTACGCGCCATCGCCCGCAGGGAACTGTCGCACGCGCGGCGGATCGGGCTCATCGACTTCCACACCGGGCTGGGACCGTTCGGCCACGGCGAGCTGATCTGCGCGGTGCCGCCCACCTCCAAGTCGTTCGCCCGTGCCAAGGCCTGGTACGGTGACGAGATGACCTCACCCGAAAGCGGCACTTCGGCGTCGGCCGTGGTCGTCGGCATCATGACCGATGCGTTCCCGCAGGAGCTGCCCGACGCCGAGGTAACGCCGATCGCCATCGAGTACGGCACCTACACCGTGCCCGAGGTGCTGGGCGCGGTGCGTGCCGACAACTGGCTGCATCATCGTGGCGACCTCAAGTCGGACCTGGGCCGCGCGCTCAAGGCAGAGATGAAGGAGCGCTTCTTCCCGGCCGGCGACAAGTGGCGCGAAATGGTCTGGGCGCGCGCCGACCAGACAATCGGCTGGGCACTCAAGGGGATGACCGGCCGATGAAGGCAGCGGCGTGAGCATCGCCACCACGCAGAACGACGATCCCGCGCGGCTGCGGCTGCGCCGGGCGCTGAAGCGCGCGCCACTGTTCGCCGACCTCGACGACGCCAGCATGGCGGTGGTCGAACGCGAGCTGACGCCACTCGTGCTGCCCGGCGGCGCGCCGCTGTTTCGCCAGGGTGAGGGTTCCGACGCCGTCTATGTCGTGGCGAGCGGCTGCCTCGGGGTGTTCCGCCACGACGAGGACAGCGGCGACCCGACCCTGATCGCCGAGATCACGCCGGGCAATATCGTGGGCGAGATGTCGCTGTTGTCGCACAGTCAGCGCACGCGCAGCGTCGCGGCCTTGCGCGACACCGAGGTCTGGCGCCTGGCGCGGAGCAGCTTCGATGCACTGACCGCCGAGCATCCCGAGGTGCTGCCGGCGCTGATGCGCAACGTGGCGGTGCGCAACGCCATGGGACCGGGCAAGCGCCGGCGCCAGCCGCGCACATTCGCGCTTCTGCCCGCCGGCCCCGACGTCCCGGCGGCGCGCTTCGCCGTTCTGCTGGCGGGCGCGCTCGGCCGCCTCGGCGATCAGGTGCAGATGCTGGGCCCTGAATCGCTGCACGAGCAGCCGGAATGGTTCGCCCGCTGCGAGACGGAGTCGTCGTTCGTGCTCTATCGAGCCGATGCGACGCTGAGCTCTTGGACCGAACTCTGCCTGCGCCAGGCCGATTGCCTGGTCGTGGTGCGAAAGGCCGACGACGAGCAGCCGACCCGTTTGCCGTTCGAGATCGAGGCCGCTCAGGCCGGCGCGATCTTCCACCGCCGCCGCGAGCTGGTTCTGCTGCATGAGGGTCAGGACCCGAAGTCCGGCTCGACCGCGCCGCAGCTCGCCGGCGGCGTCTATGGCCAGCATCACCATGTCCGGCTCGACATCCACAGCGATTTCGACCGCCTGGCGCGGCTGATCACCGGCCATGCCGTCGGCGTCGTCATGGCGGGTGGTGGCGCGCGCGCCTTCACCCATGTCGGCGTCGTCAAGGCGCTGCGTACCTCCGGCGTGCCGATCGATCAGATCGGCGGTACCAGCATGGGCGCCATCGTCGCCGCCGGCGTGGCATCGCGCTGGACCGACCAAGAGCTGTCGGAGCGCTTTCGCCGCTCCTTCGTCGACAGCAATCCGCTGAGTGACTACACGCTGCCGTTCATTTCCCTGTTCGGTGGACGCCGCGTGACAACCTTGCTGCGCATGGCGTTCGGCGAGAAGGACATCGAGGACCTCATCCTGCCTTTCTACTGTGTGACCGCCAACCTCACGACGGCAAATGCCGACGTCCACACAGTCGGCAAGCTGTGGCGGTGGTTGCGCGCGTCGGTGTCGCTGCCCGGGGTGTTGCCACCCTTCAACGACGCGGGCGAGGTCCATGTCGATGGCGGCGTCATCGACAATCTGCCGGTCCGGGCAATGCGCAAGCTGGGCCGGGGCATGACCATCGGCGTCGACATCGACACCGGCGGCGCGCTGTCGGCCGGCGCCGGCGTCGAGGAGCCGTGGTCGGCCTGGGAGTTCTTCCGGCGCCTGGTCTGGAAACGCAAGGAAACGCTGCCGATCCCCTCGATCGTGGCGATCCTGCTGCGCTCGGCCCTGGTGGCCAGCGCCGAGCGCGCCAAGGAGGATCGTACCGCTTCCGACCTGCTGATCGTGCCGCCGATGGACAGGTACGACCTGCTCGACTGGACGAGTTTCGACGCCGCCATCGAGGCGGGCTATCGCAGCACCATGGAAGAACTCGACAAAGCGCGAGCCCTGCCGACCGGCGCGCGACTTTTCGTTGCCTGACCCTCGGTGAGCGTCAGGCGAGGAACTTCAGGCTGTTGGTGACCTTGTCGACGATCTTGCGCGGCCCGTGCACCCCGACGCCGACGAAGTCCAACGCATCGGCTGGCGCCGCCGCCAGGGCGGCGCGGTTGTCGGCGTCGTTGGTCGTCCTGAACATCGTCTCGATATAGACCGCCGGCACGAGCTCGCGCGACAGGGCGCGCTGGTGGGTGCGGCGCAGCTCGTCGAGCGAGGCACCGAAGATGAACACCGGCTCGCGGATCAGCGCCACATAAGCCCGCCCACCGCCGTCGCGGTAAGCTTCGCCCATGAGGTGGGGATGAGTCCCGACCAGCCCGCCGGCCAGGAAGGCAGCTACGTTGGCGGACTCCCAGGCGGCGAGGTCGCGGCGCAGGATGAGCGCGGTCTTGGTATCGTAGATCATGGCATTCATATCGGGCATCGTGGGAGCGGTGTCTTGAAAGTTTGTGCATGAGCCAGGACGAGATCCGGTTCGATGACCCCCACGCCGGCCTGCAGCGCCTGGCGGCGCGGTTTGGCGGCCATGCCTACGATCTGCATCGCCACGAGACCTATGCCATTGGCCTGACCCTGTGGGGCGCCCAGTCCTTCCACTATCGCGGCGCCCTTCAGACCAGCCGCGGCGGCCAGGTCATGGTCATTCATCCCGACGAGGCCCACGACGGCCATGCCGGCGCCGTCGTCGGCTTTGCCTACCGCATGCTCTATGTCGATCCGGCCTCAATCTCGGCCGCGCTCGGCGAGGCGGCGCCGCCTTTCGTGTCCGATGTTGTGGCCGACGATCCGGCTATTGCCGGCCTGCTGCGCGAGGCCTTCGCCGATTTTCCGCAGCCGCTGGAACCGCTGGCGGTCGATGCCGTGGTCGCCCGCCTAGCCGATCGTCTGGCGGCGCGAAGCGACTCGCCGGCCAGGAGGCGCACGGACGCGACGGCCCATCGTGCGGTCGGCTGGGCCCGCGACTTCCTGGTGGCGGAGGCGCATCGCATGGTGGCATCGGAGGAACTGGAGCGGGTGAGCGGGCTGGACCGCTTCGCCCTGGCCCGCCATTTCCGCGCCGCCTTCGGCACCTCGCCGCACCGCTTCCAGGTCGGCCGCCGGCTGGCCAGGGCGCGGGCGATGATCGCCAAGGGTATGGCCTTGTCCGAGGCGGCAGCGGCAACGGGCTTCGCCGACCAGAGCCACCTTA
>CAMDCE010000056.1 GCA_945889625.1 Asaia bogorensis
GTCCCCGCCGTCGAAATGCCGATCGAGAACCGCGCCGCCGCCCGGTGCGTCGACAACCCCTCTTCGATCGCCGCTACCACCCGCTCGCGTAGATCCAGTGAATAGGCTCGAGCCATGTCCGCTGGCCTCCTGCCCAGCACACAGCTTGAATCACACCACTGCCAACTTGGGAATCCCCGCCGACTCCTTTTTCGGGGAACACGCTCTAGCAGATACAAAACATACAAACGGTGCCCGGACTCTGCCCCGACTCGATTGCTAGAAGGGTCGCGGGTGAAGGGCCGGCAGATGGGGATCTGCCGTCCAACAATGTGGGAAGGAATCCGATGATTCGCGCCATGATCGGCACGGTCGCCGTGCTCGCGGGCTTTGCTGTCCTCGAGCACTCGGTCGATGCCAGCACCGGCCTGGCCGGTACGTGCAAGGCAACTCAGGCATATGCCGTGCTGCATCCGGGCGAACCGGTTGAGGTACGTGCCCAGCCGACCCCGGAGGGGACCGTGGTCGGCATACTCGCCACGCAGGCCGGCGGCGTTGCGCTCACGAACTCGGTCGTGACGCTCACTGGCAGCCAAAGCGGCTGGGCGCGCATTGCACTCAATTCGGCCAAGGACTACGCCGCACTCGATGCCGCCAAGCCGCGCCAGTACGGCTGGATCCCCGCCGACCTGCTCGCGGTCGACTCGCGCATCGACGGCCCGATCACCGTCTACGACCGGCCCGGCCTGATGGGCGGCGAAATCGGCCGCATCGAACACGACGACATGAAGTTCCGCGTGCTCGGTTGCCGCGGCGAGTGGCTGCAGGTGATCAACGCCGCGAAGGGCAATGTCTGGATCGACCGCTGGTGCGCCAAGGAAGACGGCTGCCGCGGGTAGAAAAGTGTCATTCCGAGCGTAGCGAGGAATCTTTCTGGATCAGAAAAGGTTCCTCACTTCGTTCGGGACAAGGTTTTTGGGAGCGGCGATCGATCTTCTGGGAATTGGATCGATCGTCGCGGGACAGCAGACTGAACCCCGGGAGGGAAACCTCCCGGGGTCTTTTTTTGCCCGCTCGTCGTCCCGACTTCATATTCCTCTCCCCCGTTAGGGGGAGAGGCTAGGAGGGGGGAGAGAGGATGCGTAACCCCCTCACCCATCCTCTCCCCCTAGCGGGGGAGAGGAGCATGAAAACTAAATCTTAAGCTCACTGAAAAAATCATTGCCCTTGTCGTCGGTGACGATGAAGGCCGGAAAATTCTCGACCTGGATGCGCCAGATCGCTTCCATGCCGAGCTCGGGATACTCCAGCACCTCGACTTTGCGGATGCAGTTCTTGGCCAGAATCGCGGCCGGGCCGCCGATCGAGCCGAGGTAGAAGCCCTTGTGCTTCTTGCACGCGTCGACGACCTGCTTGCTGCGGTTGCCCTTGGCCAGCATGACCATCGAGCCGCCATTGGCCTGGAAGCGATCGACGTAGGAATCCATGCGGCCAGCGGTCGTGGGGCCGAACGAGCCCGAGGCCATGCCGGTCGGGGTCTTGGCGGGGCCGGCGTAATAGACCGGGAACTGCTTGAAATAGTCCGGCAGGCCCTCGCCGCGATCGAGCCGCTCCTGCAGCTTGGCGTGCGCGGAGTCGCGCGCCACGATCAGCGTGCCCGTCAGGTTCACGCGCGTCTTCACGGGGTGCTTGGTCAGCACCGACAGCGTGTGCGCCATGCCCTTGTTGAGATCGACCGAGACCACGTCGCCCGAGAGCTGCTGCGGCTCGATCTCCGGCAGGTAAAGCGCCGGGTTGGTCTCGAGCTGCTCGAGATAGATCCCATCCCTCGTGATCTTGCCCAGGGCCTGGCGGTCGGCCGAGCAGGAGACACCAATGCCGATCGGCACCGAGGCGCCGTGGCGGGCGATGCGGATCACCCGCACGTCGTGGCAGAAATACTTGCCGCCGAATTGTGCACCGATGCCCATCTGGCGCGTGAGCTCCAGCACCTTCTTCTCCATCTCGCGGTCGCGGATGGCGACGCCCCGGTCGTTGCCCTCGCTCGGCAGGTCGTCGAGGTAGCGGGTCGAGGCGAGCTTCACCGTCTTGAGGTTCATCTCGGCCGAGGTGCCGCCGACCACGATGGCGAGGTGATAGGGTGGGCAGGCGGCGGTCCCCAGGGTGCGGATCTGGGTGTCGAGGAATTTCAGCAGGGCGGTTTCGTTCAGCACCGCCGGCGTCTGCTGGTGCAGGTAGCTCTTGTTGGCCGAACCGCCGCCCTTGGCGATGAAGAGGAACTTGTAGGCGTCGCCATCGGTTGCATAGATGTCGATCTGCGCCGGCAGGTTCGTGCCGGTCTGCACTTCCTTGAACATCGAGACCGGCGAGACCTGCGAATAGCGAAGATTGGTCTCGGTGTAGGTCTTGTAGACGCCCCGGGAGATCGCTTCCTCGTCGCCGCCGCCGGTCCACACCGCCTGGCCCTTCTTGCCCATGACGATGGCGGTGCCGGTGTCCTGGCACATCGGCAGAACGCCGCCGGCCGAGATGTTGGCGTTCTTCAGGAGCTCGAGCGCCACGTACTTGTCGTTCGGCGAGGCCTCGCCATCGTCCAGGATCGCGCGGAGCTGCGCCAGATGGCCTGGCCGAAGGAGATGGGAGATGTCCTTGAACGCCTCGGCCGTGAGCAGGGTGAGCGCCTGCGGATCGACCGTCAGCACGTCGCGGCCTCCGAACTTGGCGGTGCCCACGAAATCGCTGGAGAGCCTACGGTAGGCCGTCGTGTCCTTACCGCTGGGGAACATCTCCTGGAACTGGAAGTCGGGCATGTCTTCTCCTGGCGCGAAGGCGCCTCCCGTGCCGCAAACCGCAGGTTTCGTCTACTTTTTTCGGAAGGTGTCGAGCTTGATGACCTTGGAGGCAGGGTCTTCCGGCTTGGCCTCCTGGGCGCCCGCCGTGGCCGCTTCGGGCTTGCCCTCGCTGGTGGTGCCGCCGCCCGAGGCGGCACCGAGCGCCGGGCGCTTGTCGGGTGCGGGCAGCGAGCTGGGCGTCGCGGCGGCCGCGTCGGACTTGTCCGCCGCGGTCTTGTGCTTGCCGTCGAACTGCAGGCCGAAGCGCACCGAGGGATCGACGAACGCCGAGAGGGCCGCGAACGGCACCTTGATGTGTTCCTGCTGCTTGTTGAAGCTCACCGTCACTTCGAAGAAATCGTCGTGGATGACGAGGTCCCAGTACTGGTGCTGGAGCACGATGGTCATCTCTTCCGGATACTTGGCGCGCAAATAGTCGGGCAGCTGCACACCGGGATCGGTGCTGCGGAAGGAGATGTAGAAATGATGCGAGCTCGGCAGGCCTTTGTCGGCGACTTGAACGAGCACGCGGCGCACAACGCTGCGCAGCGCATCGTCGACGAGAGCGTCGTAGTGGAAGCGATCGTTCATGGCGTGTCGGAAACTTTCGCCGAGCATCGGCCCGGGGTTGAGGAGAGTCAACGCCGCCAATACGCGTCAAGTTGCGAAAAGGAAAGTGGGGGGCTTCTGTTGCCCGGTGCCCCCCGGACCGCGCTTACGTCCGCTGTTTAGGCGGCAGCAGCGAGTGTAACGGTGTTATCGTTAGCACTTGTGTGTGGTCCGTTGCGGCGGAACCATACCGGGCAAAAACCGCGCCTTTACCACGCTCGTCGATCCTATTTCGCCCCCATCGACTCCGCCCCCGAAGGTGCGGAGGAAAATGGTGGAGGCGCCGGGTACCGCCCCCGGGTCCGAAACGCTTATGTCACGCGGTGTTTATCGCCATAGTCGGTTGCCCGACACGACCAATATAGGCGTTCCTCGGAGGTTTTTGAAGGCGTCCGGGCAAGAACCGATTTCCCCATGGCAGCCGTGCCACACCCTCCATAAAGTCCTCGGCCAACCAAGGAAGAAAACGAACGATGCCCCTCTCCACCGACCAGCAGGCTGAAATCGACCAGGCGCGCGCGGGTGCTGCCAAGACGCTGCGGCCGATCGCGCCGGCGCTGGAGGAAATCCTCTACCGGGCGCTGCCCGTCCTCGATCACGGCTTCGTCCGCGTCGTCGATTATATGGGCGACGATGCCGCCGTCGTGCAGGCGGCGCGCGTCAGCTACGGCCGCGGCACCAAGAAGGTGAGCGAGGACAGGGGTCTCATCAACTATCTGATGCGCCATCGCCATACGACGCCGTTCGAGATGTGCGAGATCAAATACCACGTGAAGCTGCCGATTTTCGTGGCGCGCCAGTGGATCCGCCACCGCACCGCCAACGTGAACGAGTATTCCGCGCGCTACTCGATCCTCGACAACGAATTCTACGTGCCGAAGCCCGAGCATCTGGCGGCCCAGAGCAAGGCCAATCGCCAGGGCCGCGACGCAGTGCTGGCCGGCAAGGAGGCCGAGCGGGTGTTCGCGATCCTCAAGAAGGACGCCGAGCTGGTCTACGAGCACTACATGGAGATGCTGAACGAGGGCGATGCCGGCGAGCCGCTCGACCCGGAGCGCTCGGGCCTCGCCCGCGAGCTCGCCCGCATGAACCTGTCGCTTGCCTTCTATACCCAGTGGTACTGGAAGACGAACCTCCACAATCTCATGCATTTCCTGTCGCTGCGCGCCGACGCCCATGCGCAGTACGAGATTCGCGTCTACGCAGACATCATGATCGACACGCTCAGGCGCTGGTGTCCGATCAGCCACGACGCCTTCATGGAATACCGCATGGGCGGCGCCCATCTCTCCAAGTCGGGGCTGGCCGCGGTCAAGCGCATGATCGCCGGCGAGAAGGTCGATCAGAAATCGAGCGGCCTCAATCCGCGCGAATGGCGCGAGCTGCTGGCGGCATTAGGTCTTGGCTAGGCCCGCGACCTCGCGCGATCCCGGACTGCTGCGGCTGTTGCGCGAGCGGCCGCGCGACGGTGCTGCCATCGAGGCGATGACCGAGGCGGCGTTCGGCCCCGACCGCCAGCAGAAGACAGTCTACCGGCTGCGCGACGGCATCGCGCCGCTCAAGGAGCTATGTTTCGTCGCCATCGACCACAGGGACCGCATGGTGGCGTCGATCCGCAACTGGCCGATCCTGATCAACGAGAAATGGCCGGCCGTCATGCTGGGGCCACTGGCGATCTCGCCCGAGTTGCGCGGGCTGGGCTACGGCAAGGCGCTGATGTGGCACTCGATGGCGCAGTCGCGCATGCTGGGCCACAGCCGCATCATCCTGGTGGGCGATCCTGAGTACTACAACCAGTTCGGCTTCCGCCGCGACCTGGCGCTGAACATCCAACTGCCGGGCTGGGTCGAGGAACGCCGCTTCCTGGCGCTCGAGCTGGTCGCCGGCGCCATGATCGGCGTGCACGGCATGATCGGCAAAGCCCAGTTGAAGAAGAAGCGCACCATGACGGTGAGCAAACGTCGGTAAGGACCATAATCGTCGATTCGGATCGGCTGGGCGCAGGATGGGTACCATCAGGCCCAGGAGAACAAATGCTACCGATTCAGGACCGTTGCCGTTTTCCGACCGTTTATTAAACGGCGACTCGCCGGCGCGCTCCTGGCGCACAAGTGCGCTAAAGCGCACCAGTGCGCTTTAGCGCACCAGTGCGCTTTAGCGCACCACGATGCGCGGCGCCGTCCGGGGCCCACGCTGCGGCGCCGAGAGCTGCTTCCACACCCGGCCGGCGATGTTCTTGTAGACCAGCGAATGCGGGCTGTCGGGCTGGGCGACCACGATGGGATGGCCGCTGTCGGAGGTGGTGCGGATGTCGAGATGCAGCGGTACTTCGCCCAGGAACGGCACGCCGAGCTTGTCGGCTTCCGCACGCGCTCCGCCATGGCCGAAGATCTCCGAGCGCTCGCCGCATTTGGGGCAGAGAAAATAGCTCATGTTCTCGACGATGCCGAGCACCGGCACCGCGACCTTGCGGAACATGCTGAGCCCCTTGCGCGCGTCGACTAGGGCAATGTCCTGCGGCGTCGAGACGATCACCGCGCCGCTCAGCGCCACCCGCTGGGCGAGCGTCAGTTGGGCGTCGCCGGTGCCCGGCGGCATGTCGACCACCAGCACGTCGAGGTCGCCCCATTGCACGTCGCGCAGCATCTGTTCCAGCGCGCTCGACACCATGGGGCCGCGCCAGATCATCGGCGTGTCCTCGTTGACGATGTAGCCGATCGACATGGTGCGCAGGCCGTACTTCTCGATGGGCTTGAGCTGCTTGCCGTCGGCCGACTCGGGCTTCTCGGTGACGCCGAGCATGCGCGGCATCGAAGGGCCGTAGATGTCGGCGTCCAGGAGTCCGGTACTGACGCCATTTGCTGACAGGCCGAGCGCCAGATTGACCGCCGTGGTGGATTTGCCGACGCCGCCCTTGCCCGAGGCGATGGCGATGATGTGCTTGACGCCCGGCACGTCGATGCGGCCGCCGCCGCCGGTCGTCTTGGCTCCCGGTGCGCCCGCCGCGGGTCGCCCGCCATGGCTGTGGCCATGACCACCGGGGGCGGGCGGCGGGGACGGGGAGGCACGCTCCGACGTCATGACGGCGGTCGCCGACAGCACCCCCGGCAGGGCGCGGACGGCCTTCTCGCAGGCCTGGCGCAACGGCTCCAGGGCGGGCCCGCGCGCCGGATCGACATCGAGGGTGACTGCGACATGACCGCCGCGGGTGGCGATGCCGCTCACCATGCCGGCCGCCACCACATTCTTGCCGGTTGCCGGGTCGATGACGGTCTCCAGGACGCTGCGTACGGCCGATTCGGTGATTTCTGCCATGGTCGCTCGCTCCCGCTGGCCCATCGGACTGGGCAATATTCTGTCGCAGCTTGATTGAAGGAATGCCTGCCGTGACATATATGCAGCACGGGCTGAAAGCAAAAGTGGCAATGCGCCGATGCAGTCCGCGGGCGGCCCCGAGGTGAAGGATGGCGTGGAACAACAATAGCGGCGGCCCTTGGGGCGGCGGCAGTGGCGGCGGCGGAAATGGCGGCGGCGGCGGCCCGTGGGGCGGCGGCGGCAATCGCGGCGGCGGGGGCGGCCCGTTCGGCTCGCGCCGGCCACCCGACATGGAAGACGTCATCCGTCGCGGGCAGGAGCGCCTGCGCAGCCTCATTCCCGGCGGCTTCAACTCGTTCAAGGGCCTGCTGCTGGTCGTCCTGGCGGCGGTCGTGATCTGGCTGCTCACCGGCTTCTTCCGCGTCCAGCCCAACCAGCAGGCCGTCCAGCTCGTCTTCGGCAAGCCCTACGGCAAGCCGGTCGACTCAGGCCTGCACTACAACCTGCCCGCCCCGATCGGCAACGTGATCGTGGTGAACGTGCTCGACCAGCGCCGCACTGTGATCGGCTCGCGGGGCGCTCCGGCCGGCAGCACGATCGGCCGCGGCACCAGTAGCCCGCGCATCACCTCGACGGAAAACCTGATGCTGACCGGCGACGAGAACATCGTCGATATCGAGTTCGCGGTGCTGTGGCAGATCAAGGATGTCTACAAGTACGCCTTCGCCGTGCGCAACGGCGAGGAGAACGTGCGCTCGGCGGCCGAGGCCGCGATGCGCGAGATCATCGGCAAGTCCAACCTGCAATATGCCCAGACCGAGGGTCGGACCAAGATCGAGCAGGACGTCAAGGACCTGCTGCAGCGTATCCTCGACGACTACGGCCTCGGCGTCCGCATCGCCCAGGTCCAGCTCCTGCGGGTCGACCCGCCGCAGGAGGTGATCGGTGCCTTCCGCGATGTCCAGGCGGCGCGTGCCGACAAGGAAAAGAGCATCAACGAGGCCAACACCTATCGCAATCAGGTGCTGCCGCGCGCCAAGGGCGAAGCTGAAACGATCATCCAGAGGGCCGAGGGCTACAAGGCCCAGACGGTGGCCCGCTCCAAGGGCGACGTGCAGCGCTTCAACCAGGTCTACGAGCAATACGCCAAGGCCAAGGACATCACCTCTGAGCGCATCTACATCGAGACCATCGAGGAGGTGCTGCGCAACGTGAACAAGGTGCTGGTCGACAAGAGCGCCGCCGGCCCGGGCGTGCTGCCCTACCTGCCGCTGCCGGAACTGCGCTCGCCCCAGCAGCAGGGCGTGACGCAGCCTTCCCGACAGACGCAACCTCCGCAGGGGGCCACGCGATGAGCAACCGTTCGATCTTCCTGGTGATCGCCGTCGCGATCGTGGGTTTCCTGATCACCCAGACCTTCTACAGCGTCGATCCGACCAAGCAGGTGCTGGTTCGCCAGTTCGGCGCCATCGTCGGCGAGCCCAAGACCGATCCCGGCCTCTACGCCAAGATCCCCTTGATCCAGGACATCCAGCGCATCGACCGCCGGCTGCTCGACTACGAAGCCGAGGAGTTCGAGATCATCGCCGGCGACCAGAAGCGCCTGGTGGTCGACGCCTATGCCCGCTTTCGCATCATCAACGCCCGGCTGTTCGCCGAGACGGTGCCGGGTGGCGAGCCGACGCTGCGTGGCCTCTTGGATTCGCTGATCAACTCGGAAATCCGCGGTGTGCTGAGCTCGGTACCGCTGCATGCCGTCCTGACCGAACAGCGCGCCAGCCTGATGGAAGACATCACCCGGCGGGTCAACGCCAAGACCAAGGAACTCGGCGTCGAGGTCCAGGACGTCCGCATCAAGCGCGCCGACCTGCCGCAGGCCAACTCGCAATCGGTCTTCAACCGCATGAAAACCGATCGCGAGCGGGAAGCCGGGCAGCTCCGAGCCGAGGGCGACGAGGAAAAGGCCCGTATCACCGCAACGGCTGACCGCGAGGTCGCCGTCATCCGGGCCGATGCCGGCCTCAAGGCCCAGATCACCATGGGTGAGGCCGATGGCGAAGCGGCGAAGATCTATGCCGACGCCTTCACTCGGGACAAGGATTTCTACGCCTTTTATCGGCGCATGGAGGCCTACAAGCAGTCCTTCGGCACCGGCGGATCGACCATGATCCTCAGCCCCGACGGCGACTTCCTGCGCTATTTCAACGACTCGGCAGTAGTGCCGCCGGCCAAGAAATAGCGCCCGATCCAGAGACCGGACCAGCGGCTGTGGCAGTCCTGCCACGCCGCCGGTTCTTTTTCGGCCACCCGCTCAAAAAGCTGTAATAACCGGCAACATAACGGCCTCTTTATTTGCGCCACAATCGCCCGCCATGTAGAGATGACTCGAACGTGCGGCGCCGGCCGTTCCCGACCGTTTGGCCTTGAGCGCCGTTGGAGGTCGGACGTGATTCAGTCGAGTTTTGTAGGGTTTTCCAAAGGTGCCGCGGTTGCGGCCATTGCAGCTTTGGGCTTGGCGCTTGCCCAGCCCGCCGTCGCCAAGGATGCGCCGGACAGCTTTGCCGATCTGGTCGACAGATTGATGCCGACCGTCGTCAACATCACCACCACCCAGAACGTGCCCCAGCAGGGCCCCAAGCTGCGCGACATGCCGCAGCTGCCGCCCGGTTCGCCGTTCGAGGAGCTGTTCAAGGAATTCTTCGACAAGCGCGGCGGCGATGAGCAGCAGAAGCGCCGCGGCACCTCGCTCGGCTCGGGCTTCATCATCGACGGCGAGGGCTACATCCTCACCAACAACCACGTCATCCAGGGCGCCGAGGACATCACGGTCATCCTGCGCGACGACACCCAGCTCAAGGCCAAGCTGATCGGCTCCGACAGCCGGGTCGACGTGGCCATCCTCAAGGTCGAGCCGCCCAACAAGAAGCCCCTGCCGACCGTCAAGTTCGGCGACTCCGACAAGTCGCGGGTCGGCGACTGGGTGGTCGCCATCGGCAATCCGTTCGGCCTCGGCCATTCGGTGACCGCCGGCATCATCTCGGCGCGCGGCCGGTCGCTCAGCGACTCGCTCGACGACTACTTGCAGACCGATGCCGCCATCAACAAGGGCAACTCGGGCGGCCCGTTGTTCAACGCCGCAGGCGAAGTGGTCGGCGTCAACACCGCGATCTACTCGCCCTCCGGCACCAACGCCGGCCTTGCCTTCTCGATCCCGTCCAACCTCGTCAGGCAGGTCGCCGACCAGCTGCGCGAATTCGGCAAGGTCAAGCGCGGCTGGATCGGCGTCAGCTACCAGAGCGTGACCGACGACATCGCCGACAGCTTCGGGCTCGATCGCGCCCGTGGCGTGCTGGTCGCCAATGTCGTGGCCGATGGGCCGGCTTCCAAGGCGGGGCTGAAGCGCAACGACATCATCGTGAGCTTCGCCGGCCAGGATGTGCCCGACCTGCGCCGCTTTCCGCGGCTGGTCGCCAATGCCCGGGTCGGCAGCACGATCGACGTTGTGGTCTGGCGCCAGGGCAAGGAACAGCCGCTGAAGCTTCGGATCGGCGAGCAGGACGAGCCCGAGAAGACCAACGTCGCGGCCCAGGGCGGCGCCAAGAAGCCGGCCGAGCCCGACCAGCCGGTGGCCTCGACCATCGAGCAGTTGGGCCTCAGCCTGCAGAAGGTGTCGGACCAGCTGCGCGAAAAGTACGGGCTGTCGGACAGCGTCAAGGGCGTCGTCGTCACCAAGGTGGCGGCCAACAGCCCGGCGTCGGAGAAGCAGCTTCAGGCGGGCGACGTCATCCTCGAGGTCGACCAGAAGCCGGTGACCACGCCGCAGGAGGTCACCGAGATCGTGGCCAAGCTGCAGGCACAGAAGAAGCGCTCGGTCCTGCTGTTCGTTGAACGCCAGGGCGACCCGCGGTTCGCGGCGCTCAGGCTCACCAAGTAGCTACTGTCGTCCTGAGCGCAGCGAAGGACCTCACGCTGGCCACGTCCTCAGTGTGGCCAGTTCGGTCCGTATCTGTTCGTCCGGCGAGGTCCTTCGCTTCGCTCAGGACGACACGAGTCAACCGACCTTCACCACCAGCTTGCCGAAATTCTCGCCCTTGAGCAGACCCATGAAGGCCTGCGGGGCTGATGCGAGGCCGTCGATTACGGTCTCGCGGCTCTTGAGCTTGCCGGCTTTCAGGAGCCCGCCGATCTCGGCCGTGAACTCGCCCATTAGTGCCACGTGGTCGGAAACGATGAAGCCCTGGATGGTGAGGCGGCGCTGGACGATGGTGAACATCTTGGGTGGACCGGCCATCGGTTCCTTGTCCTGATATTCCGAGATCGCGCCGCAGAAGGCCACCCGGCCGAAATTGTTCAGGCGCTCGAACACGGCATGGAAGATCCTGCCGCCGACATTCTCGAAGTCCGAATCGATGCCCTGCGGGCAGAGCTTGTCGAGCACCGCTGCGGTGTTGCGCTCGGTGCGATGGTTAAAGCAGGAGTCGTAGCCCGCCTCGCGCACTGCCCAGGCGCATTTCTCCTCGTCGCCGGCGCAGCCCACCACGCGTGCGCCGGCCAGCTTGGCGAGCTGGCCTGCCACCTGGCCGACCGCGCCGGTGGCGGCCGAGACGAAAGCCGTCTCGCCTGCCTTGGGCTTGCAGATGTGAGTAATGCCGTACCAGGCGGTGAAGCTCGGCATGCCCAGCACGCCGAGATGGGCCGACAGCGGCGCGATGCCGGGGTCGATGATCTTGCGCAGGCCCTTGCCGTCGTGGACCGTATGGCTCGCCCAATTCAGCATGCCGATCACGGTATCGCCCCGGGCGAAGCGTGGATTGCGAGATTCCACCACGTCCCCGACCGAGCCGCCGGTCAGCGGCTTGTCGAGCTCGAAAGGCGGCGTGTAGGAGCGCAGCTCGGTCATGCGCGGGCGCATGTAAGGATCGAGCGACAGGAAGCGCGAGCGGATCAGCAACTGGCCGTCGCCCACCGCCGGCAGGGTGACGTTCTCCGCGCGGAAGCAGTCGGCCGTGACGTTTCCCGCCGGTCGCTTGGCGAGCACGATCTGCAGGGCGTCGGTCATGGGTCTTTCCTTTCGGCGAAGTCGCGCTGGCGGTAGCCCTGCAGATAGAGCAGCGCCGTGAGATCGCCGTGGTCGATGCGCGCCGCCACCTGCGCCGCCACCGTGGGCTTGGCGCGGAAGGCGACGCCCAGGCCCGCCGCCTGCAGCATCGGCAGGTCGTTGGCGCCATCGCCGACGGCGATCGATTGGTCGGGTGCGAGTTTGCGCTCGGCGCAGAGCCGCGTGAGCGTGGCGAGCTTGGCTTCCTTGCCCAGGATCGGCTGCTCGACCGTGCCGGACAGCGTCCGTCCGTCGTGCTCCAGCGTGTTAGCGGCGTCGAAATCGAAGCCCAGCCGCTCGCGCATCATCCGGGTGAAATAGGTGAAGCCGCCCGAGACCATGGCGCAATAGCCGCCGTACTTGTGCATGGTGGCGATCAGGGTGGCGCCGCCCGCCATAGTGCGGATGCGGTCGGCCGCCTCGTCGAGCCTGGCCACCGGCAGGCCCTTGAGCAGCCCGACCCGCTCGATCAGGGCGCCGGCGAAATCGATCTCGCCGTTCATGGCGCGCGCGGTAATGCCGCCGATCTTCTCGCGCAGGCCCAGGAATTCGGCCAGCTCGTCCAGCATCTCGTTCTCGATCATGGTCGATTCCATGTCGGCTACGAGGAGCTTCTTGCGCCGTCCTTCGGGCGACAGCGCCACGGCGTCGACCCCCGGCAGCAGCACCGGGCTCGATGGCCCCTCGAACGGCAGGTCGCAGGCGATGTCGCGGGCCAGCCAATCAGGTGCGCCCACAGTGGCGCCGCCGGCCCGCAGGATTTCGCTGGCGGCCTGCACGGTCGCGATATCGAGCACGGGCCGCGCGGGATTGGCGATCAGGACGAGGACGGTTTCCACGGACCGCTCTAATGGCGGATTTGCAATCCCGGGCCAAGCGGTGTCTTTTCGCCCGCCATGGCCAAAGGACGCGTCATCGTCGTCACCGGACCGACTGCCACGGGCAAGTCGGCGCTGGCGCTCGCGCTGGCCGAGCGGCTGGGCGGCACGGTGATCAATGCCGACGCCATGCAGACCTACGACGCCTTCCCGATCCTGACGGCGCAGCCGACCGCAAAGGAGCGCGCCCGCGTGCCGCATCTTCTGTACGGCGTGCTTCCGCTCAGCGACACCCTGTCGGCCGCGCGTTGGCGCACGCTGGCCACCGCCGAGATCGAACGCTGCATCGCCCAGGGCCGTATGCCGATCCTGTGCGGCGGCTCGGGGCTATATCTGCGCGCGCTCATGCAGGGCTTCGCCGCCGTTCCCGATGTGCCGGCCACGATCCGCGAGACGGCCAATTCGCAGTGGCGGCAGATGGGGCCCGAAGCGTTCCGCGCCCGGCTGGGCGAGCGCGACCCCGCGATCGTCGCCCGGCTGAAGCCCGGCGACCGCCAGCGCCATGTCCGCGCCTGGGAGGTGTTTCTGGCAACCGGCCGGCCGCTCAGCCAATGGCAGGAAGGCGAGGAGGCGCCCGCGCCGTGGCGCTTCGCGACCCTGCTGCTGGCGCCCGAGAGGAGCTGGCTGCGCCCTCGCATCGAGAAGCGCTTCGACGCCATGTTGGAGCAAGGCGTACTGGGCGAGGTGCGGGCCGTATTCGACAGCCATCCCGATCCGCGCTGGCCAAGCCTCAAGGCTCACGGCGCCCCGGAGCTGTTTGGGCACTTGCGGGGCGAGCTGCCGCTCGAAAATGCACGGCAGATCGCCATCGATCACACCCGGCAATACGCCAAACGCCAGATGACGTGGTTTCGGCATCAGATGACCCCAGATCTGGTATTGGATCCTCAGTCACCTCAACCCCTTGAAGAAGTCGCGCAATATTTGACCAAAATGGAGGGCTGAAACTTTACGTTTCGTGCTGATTTGGGTTGACCCCCCGGAACCCCGCCTCTATGTTCCGCGCCGCCGCAAACCTCGTTTTGCGGCGCATTTGTCTGAAGTAGGGGAGACCGTGTCATGAAGCCCGAGGAGTCCGCCACGACTGGCGCCGATCTGTTGGTGAAAGCCCTGATCGACGAGGATGTCGAGGTCGTCTTCGGCTACCCCGGCGGCGCGGTCCTGCCGATCTACGATTCGCTGTTCAAGCAGAATCGGCTGCGCCACATCCTGGTCCGCCAGGAAGGTGGTGCTGTGCATGCCGCCGAAGGCTACGCGCGCTCCACGGGCAAGGTCGGTGTCGTGCTGGTGACCTCTGGCCCCGGCGCCACCAATGCCGTGACCGGCCTTACCGACGCGCTGATGGATTCGGTCCCCATCGTCTGCCTCACCGGCCAAGTGCCGACCCATCTGATCGGCAACGACGCCTTCCAGGAAGCCGACACGACTGGCATCACCCGGCCCTGCACCAAGCACAATTACCTGGTGAAGGCGGTTGGCGATCTGGCTCGGGTGGTGCACGAGGCGTTCTATGTGGCGCGGTCGGGCCGGCCGGGACCGGTCGTCATAGACCTGCCCAAGGACGTGCTGATGAACAAGCACGACTACACGGCGCCCAAGAAGCCGATCCAGCACAAGAGCTATCGCCCGCAGACCAAGCCCGATCCGAAGAAGATCGAGCAGGCGGTCGAGATGATCGCTGGAGCCAAACGGCCGATTTTCTATACCGGCGGCGGCGTCATCAATTCCGGACCGCGGGCGTCGAAGCTGCTTGCGCAGTTCGTGCACATGACGGGCTACCCCATCACCAACACGCTGATGGGTCTGGGCTCCTTCCCGGCGTCGGACAAGCAGTTCGTCGGCATGCTGGGCATGCACGGCACCTACGAGGCCAACCTCGCGATGCACGGCTGCGACGTGATGATCAATATCGGCGCGCGCTTCGACGACCGCATCACCGGCAACATCGCGAAGTTCTCGCCGGGCTCGAAGAAGATCCATGTCGATATCGATCCCAGCTCGATCAACAAGAACGTCCGGATCGATCTGCCGGTCGTGGGCGATGCCGGACTCGTGCTCGAGGAGCTGATCAAGGCCTGGAAGGCCAAGCCACCCAAGACCGATCTGAAGGCGCTCAAGGCATGGTGGGCCCAGATCGACAAGTGGCGCGCCCGCGACTGCCTCGCCTACAAGCAGGACAAGGAGACAATCAAGCCGCAGTACGCGCTCGAGCGGCTCTATCACCACATCAAGAACAAGGACCACTACATCACGACCGAAGTGGGCCAGCATCAGATGTGGGCGGCGCAGTTCCTGAAGTTCGAGCAGCCCAATCGCTGGATGACCTCGGGTGGCCTCGGCACCATGGGCTACGGCCTTCCGGCCGCCATGGGCGTGCAGATCGCCCACCCCGATTCGCTGGTGATCGACGTGGCGGGCGAAGCCTCGATCATGATGAACATCCAGGAGCTCTCGACGGTGGCGCAGTACCGCCTGCCGGTGAAGGTCTTCATCCTGAACAACCAGTACATGGGCATGGTGCGCCAGTGGCAGGAGCTGCTGCATGGCGGCCGCTATTCCGAGAGCTACATGGAATCGCTGCCCGACTTCGTGAAGCTTGCCGAGGCGTTCGGCGCCGTGGGCCTGCGTTGCCACGATCCTGCCAAGCTCGACGACACCATCGCCGAGATGATCAAGGTCAAGAAGCCGGTGATCGTCGACGTGCTGGTCGACAAGGCCGAGAACTGCTTCCCGATGATCCCGTCGGGCGCGGCGCATTGCGACATGCTGCTCGGGCCCAACGACAAGACGCAGAACCAGGTGTCTGAAGAAGGCATGGTGCTGGTGTGAGTACTCCCGAGGCGGCGTCGAGCCACACCATCTCGGTCCTGGTCGACAACGAGCCCGGCATCCTGGCGCGCGTGGTCGGCCTGTTCACCGGCCGCGGCTACAACATCGAGAGCCTGACCGTCGCCGAGACCGACGCCAGGGAGAAGCTGTCGCGCATCACCATCGTCACTGCCGGGACGCCGATGGTGATCGAGCAGATCAAGGCGCAGCTCGACCGGCTGGTGCCGGTGCACAAGGTGCGCGACCTCACCGTCGAAGGCCCCCACATCGAGCGCGAGCTGGCACTGATCAAGGTCAAGGGCATCGGTGAGAAACGGGTCGAGGCGCTCCGGCTGGCCGACGTCTTCCGCGCCAAGGTGATCGACGCCACGACCGACTCGTTCGTCTTCGAGGTCACCGGCACGTCCGACAAGGTCACGACCTTCATCGGCCTGATGGGCGTGCTCGGCCTGGTCGATATCGGCCGCACTGGCGTTGTCGCCATGTCGCGCGGCGGCAAGGCGCTCTAGGTGGAGACCGCTCTTATTCTGCTGGGCCTCGCCCTCGTCCATCTGCTGGCGGTCGTGAGCCCCGGACCGTCGACGGTTCTGGTCATCCAGACGGCGTCCGTCGCCGGCCGTCGCGGCGGCCTGCTGGCGGCCTTCGCCATGATGGTGGGCGCGCTCCTCTGGGCGACCGCGGCGCTGTTCGGCCTGCAGGCGCTGTTTGCCCGCTTCGAGTGGCTCTATCTAGCCTTCCGAATCGCCGGCGCGATCTATCTCTTTTATCTGGCGATGATGCTGTGGCGTCACGCCCGCGACCCACTGCCCGAGATCCCGGCGACGCTGGCTGACGAGACGACGGGCGGCACCACCGGCTGGCAGGGCTTTCTGCGGGCGCTCGGCCTGCAGCTCAGCAACCCCAAGATCATGGTGTTCTTCGGCAGCATCTTTTTGTCGCTACTGCCGGCCGAGCTGCCGGCCTGGATGGATGGCGCGGTGCTGGCCATCGTGGCAATCAACGAATTCACCTGGTTCGCGCTGCTGGCGCTGCTGTTCTCAGGCGCACCGGCGCGGGCCTTTTACCGACGGGCAAAATTCTGGATGGACCGGATCATGGGCGGCGCGCTGGCGCTTCTGGGCTTGCGCCTGGCCGTGGCGGACCGGTAGAAGCGCGCCAATTCGAGAGGGAGAAGAGAGATGCGTGTCTATTACGATCGCGACGCCGACGTGAACCTGGTCAAGGGCAAGAAGGTCCTTGTCGTGGGCTACGGCAGCCAGGGCCATGCCCATGCCATGAACCTGCGCGATTCGGGCGTGAAGGACGTGCGCATTGCGCTGAAGCCCGGTTCGGCCACGATCAAGAAGGCCGAGGGCGTGGGCTTCACGGTGATGAGTCCGGCCGACGGCGCCAAATGGGCCGACATCATCATGGTGCTGGCGCCGGACGAGCTACAGTCGGACATCTATAATGGCGATCTTGCGCCCAACATGAAGCCAGGCTCCGCACTCGCCTTCGCGCATGGGCTGAACGTGCACTTCAACCTGATCACGCCGCGCACCGACATCGACGTGTTCATGATCGCGCCCAAGGGACCCGGCCACACCGTGCGTTCCGAGTACCTGCGTGGCGGCGGCGTGCCCTGCCTTGTCGCGGTAGCGCAGAATTCCTCGGGCAACGCGCTCGAAATCGGCCTCAGCTACTCCTCGGCGATCGGCGGCGGCCGCGCCGGCACAATCGAGACCTCGTTTAAGGAAGAGTGCGAGACCGACCTGTTCGGCGAGCAAGTCGTGCTGTGCGGTGGCCTGGTCGAGCTGATCAAGGCGGGCTTCGAGACGCTGGTCGAGGCGGGCTACGCGCCCGAGATGGCCTATTTCGAGTGCCTGCACGAGGTGAAGCTGATCGTCGACCTGATCTACGAGGGCGGCATCGCCAACATGAACTACTCGATCTCCAACACCGCCGAGTACGGCGAATATCGCTCGGGCCCGCGCATTGTGACGGATGAGACCCGGGCCGAGATGAAACGCGTGCTGGCCGACATCCAGTCGGGCCGCTTCGCGCGCGACTGGATGCTCGAGAACAAGGTCAACCAGGCTTCGTTCAAGGCCATGCGCAAGAAGATGTCGGAGCACCCGATCGAGGAGATCGGTGCCAAGCTGCGCGACATGATGCCGTGGATCAAGGAAAAGGCGCTGGTCGACAAAACGCGCAACTAAGCGCGTTGGCGGGCGGCAGCGCCTTCTCAGGCGCGAGAGCCCGCACCGATCAGAACGGACAAGAACGGGCCCCTTGGGGCCCGTTTTCGTTGTCAAATAATGTAGCCTCCGCCGGCTGCGTCGAGCATCGCGCCGGTGATGAAGGAGGCTTCATCCGAAAGGAACCACAGGATGGCTTCGGCCATCTCGTGCACCTCGCCGACACGATGCATCGGGATCGACGCTTCGATGTGGGCGCGGAAGTCCCGATCCTTCAGCCTATCTTCGGTCATCTCCGACAGCACCAAGCCCGGTCGCAGCGAATTGACCCGGATGCCCTCGGCGGCAACTTCTCGGGCAAAGCCCTTCGTGAAGGCGTCGACCGCTCCCTTGCTTGCGGCATAGGCCGATGATCCCAGGCGCCCGCCGATCGTGGCGGCCATCGACGAGACGTTGACGATGGCGCCGCCTTTTCCGCCGTGTCTGGTCGACATGCGCTTGGCTGCTTCACGGCAGCACAGCATCAGACCCGTGACGTTGACGGCAAACAGATTGGCAAGGACCGCGGCGTCGTACTCGTCGACGCGACCGGGACGGCCACTGGTCCCGGCGCTGTTGACGAGGTGGGTGATCGGTCCCAGAGCGCGTTCGGTGTCCTCGAACATCCGCAGGATGTCGGTCTCGCGCGCCATGTCGCCTGGCACCGCAATCGCCTGGCCACCCTTGGCCGTGATGTCGGCGACTACGGCCTTGGCCTGTCCATCGCGCGAGCGGTAGTTGACGGCGATCCTGTAGCCACGCGTCGCCGCACGACGGGCCGTCTCGGCGCCGATACCGGAGGCGCCACCAGTGATGAGAAGTGTCTTGGTCATCCCTTGAGTGCCCCTCCCGTCAGGCCGTGCACGAGGTATCGCCTCACCACGAAGGAGAAGACCAGCACCGGCAGCATGATCATGGTGCCGCCGGCGGCGATGCGGCCCCATTCCCAGCCTTCGTAATTCATGAAGTTTACCACCGCGACCGGCGCGGTCATGGCCTCGGTGCGAGTCAGGATCAGGGCGAAGAAGAAGTCGTTCCAGGCGAACAGGAAACAGAGGATCGCCGTCGCTGCCAGGCCGGGACCGGAGAGCGGCAGGATGATGCGATAGAAGCCCTGCCATAGGGTGGCGCCGTCGATCCACGCTGCCTCCTCGAGCGAGCGCGGCAGCTGGTCGTAGAACGGCCGCATCATCCAGATCACCAGCGACAGGTTGAACGTGAGGTAGATGATGACCAGGCCCGTCCGCGTGTCGAGCAGCTCGAGGTGTCGGTAGACCAGGAAGTAGGGGATGGTGAAGGCGATCGGCGGCGCCATGCGGCTGGCCAGGATCCACAAGGTGATCGCCCCGCCGCCACGCGACGTCCAGCGCGACAGCGCATAGGCCGCCGGCACGCCGATCAGCAGCGACAGCGCGGTCGAGACCACGCTGACCACCAGACTGTTGCTGAACGAGGCCCGGAATTCCGACGTCCAGAGCGCTGCGTAGTTGGCGAAGGTGGCGTCGAAAAAGAAGCGCGGCGGAAAGCGGAAGATCTCGGCGTTGGTCTTGAACGACATCACCAGCAGCCACAGGAACGGCGCCAAGGCCAGCAACGCCAGCACCACCGCCAGCGACTGCATCAGGAAGCGGTCCCACCTAGTCGACACGAACGCCCCATCCGACCACGCGCACGATCAGCCAGCTCAGCGCAACCGAGGCGGCCAGCAGGGCAACGGTGATAGCGCTCGAAAATCCCAGGTAGGAAAAATTGAAGGCCTGGAGAAACGAGTAGTAGTTGGTGACCTCGGTAAGGTTGCCCGGCCCTCCGTCGGTCAGGATGAAGATCAGTGGGAAGGCCTTGATCGAATCGATCAGCCGGAACAGGCCGGCGACCAGCAGCACGCCCTGGATGAAGGGGAGCGTCACGTAGCGCGTGAGTTGCCAGGGCGAGGCGCCGTCGACCTTGGCGGCGTCGAGCAGTTCCTGCGGCATCATCTGCAGCGCCGCCAGCACCATCAGCATGGTGAAGGGGAACCATTCCCAGGTGTCGGCGATGATGATCGAGGTCAGCGCCCAGTTAGGGTCGGTGATCAGCGCTGGCACGTTCCAGCCCACACTGCGGAAGATTCCGTGCATGGGACTGATGTCGGGGGTGTAGATCACCTTCCAGATGATCGCGACGACGATCGGCGGCAGCACCATGGGGATAAGGAACACCGTGCGCAGCGCGGCGAGCAGGCGCGATTTCATGTTGAGCAGCAGGGCGAGTCCAAGCCCGATCAGGAGCTGCAGCAGCACCGTCCAGAAGGAGAGCTTGATCTGGACCCACACCGAATTGTGCAGGCGCGAATCCGACAGGACCTGACGGTAGCTCTCGAGCGGCTGGGAAAAATCCCACAGCGTCTCGGGCCGCGTCAGGCTGAGCTGGGTGAAGCTGGTGGCCAGCAGATAGAGCGACGGCAACAGCGTTATAATCGCCAGCACTGCCAGCGAAGGCGCTACGCAAAATGCAAAGAAGCGGTGCTGTTGTCGGGCGAAACCCGCGGAACGCTCAGAGATCAACCTTGATCCCGGCCTTCTGCAGATCCTGGATCGCTTCGGCCTGCGCCTGCTTCATCGCCTCGGGTGCCGCCTGCTGCTTGGTGGCGATGCGCTCCATCGCTTTGTTGATCTTGTCGCCGACCTGCGGGAACACCGGCACGGTGCGATACTTCATGTAACCGCTCTTGCCGCCGAGCTGCAGCACCTCGAGGTACAGCGACGCCACGTCCTGGCCGTTGAGCGTCAGCACTTCCCTGAACTCCGGGCTCTTGATCACCGACAGCCGGCAGACGCCGGGATAGCCGTGGGCCTTGACGACCCGGGCGATCGTCTCCTTCGACAGCGCCCACTTGATGAACTCCCACGCCGCCTCCTTCTTCTTCGAGCCGGCGGGGATACCCAGGGCGTGGCTGTTGGAGCCGGGAAAGTTGCCCTTCGGACCCTCGGGCATCAAACCGTAGCGCACTGTCTTCTGCACCGTGCTTTCGGCATGCTTGGCCAGCGGCACCAGCCAGGCGGTGTCCTGTGTGCGGATGTTGGCGCGGCCCGACATCTGGGAGCGCATCGCCTGGTCGTCGGAATAGGAGAGAATGCCGTCCGGTCCGTACTTCATCAGAAGGTTGGCGTACCACTCGGCCGATGCAGCGGCCTGCGGCGTGGTGAGCGTCGGCGTGAGATTCTCCGGCGGCGCCTTGAACACCGCGCCGCCCATGCCCATCAGGTAGGGTATCCAGTTCCAGTGATGCAGCTTGTCGGCGGTGAAGGCTGCGACACCCTCCTTGTTGTGCACCGCATCGCACACCTTGATCAGCTCATCGAAGGTCTTGGGCATGCCGAGGCCAGCCCTTTCGATCAGGTCGTAGCGTGCGGCGCCCAGGATCATGGCGCCGGCCAGCCAGGCGAAACCGAAAGTTTCGCCCTTGGCGTTCTGCATCGCCGACTGGGGCCCGCCCGCGAAATCCTCCGGCGTCCAGTCGGCCGGAGTCATCTTTGCGTCCTTGGTGAAGGTGTCGAGGTTGGTGAGCCATCCGGCGCCGATCCAGCGGCCGGAATAGATGAAGGTGACGTTGCACACGTCGATTGCCGAGCCCTTGGTCGACAGTTCGAGATCGGTACGCTGGTTGTAGACAGGGAAGGCCTGCATGGTGAAGTTCACCTTGATGCCGGTCTTCTCCTCGAATTCGGGGAAGTAGGTTTTCAGGTATTCGAAGTAGGTCGTCTGGAAGCACGATCCGTTGATCGTCGTGCCGGCGAAAGGCCCTTTGCCTTGGGCGAAGACGGCGGGCGCTGAAAGAGTAGCGGCGGCAGCACCTGCACCACGCAGGATCGTGCGACGATTGAAGGTGGTCATATTCGTCTCCTCCCCAGGAGCTATGGGCCGAGTATAGTGCCGGCCTCAGTCGGGAGGAACCACAATGAAAGCCGCTATTCTGTTCAAGCCCAATGAACCGCTGCAGGTTCTCGACTGCGAACTCGACCCGCCCAAGGCCAACGAGGTGCGCGTCAAGATGAAGGCGTCGGGTGTGTGCCAGAGCGACTGGCACGTCATGAATGGCGACTGGCCGTCTCCGATGCCGATCGTGCCGGGCCACGAGGCGGCGGGCGAGATCGTCGAATGCGGGCCCGGCGTCACCACGGTGAAGCCGGGCGACCACGTCATCTTCTCCTTCCGACCGCATTGCGGGCGCTGCCGCTACTGCACGCAGGGCCGCACCGTGCTGTGCATCGGCCGCGCCGGCGCGCCGCCGGGCGCGCTCTACGACGGCACCTTGCGTATCAAGCACAAGGGCGAGGGCATCAGCCAGATGGCCCGCATCGGCACCTTCGCCGAGGAGGTGGTCGTGCCGGAAGAAATGGTCGTGCCGATCCGCAAGGACATGCCGTGGCCGCAGGCCGCGCTTGTCGGCTGCTGCGTGGCGACCGGCGTCGGCGCCGTGACGCGTCATGCCAAGATCGAGGCGGGCTCCAACGTGCTGGTGATCGGCTGCGGCGGCGTTGGTCTCAACGCCATCCAGGGCGCCATGCTGTCGGGTGCAGCCATCATCATCGCCGCCGACATCCTCGACAACAAGCTCGAGATGGCCAAGACCTTCGGCGCCACCCACACGATCAACACCAACACCAACGAAGACGCGGCCAAGATAGTGAAGGAGATCACCGGCCTCGGCGTCGACTATTCCTTCGACGCCGTCTCGGTCGAGAAAACCCAGGCGCTGGCTTTCGACGCCCTGGCGCCGGGCGGCCATGCCGTGGCGGTCGGGATTTCAGCGGCGACCGTGCGGGCGCAATACTCGCCCCTCATGATGGTGTTCGGCGAAAAGACGGTGAGCGGCACCTTCTACGGCTCGGTGCGGCCCAACCTGGATTTTCCAGTGCTGGTCGACCATTACATGGAAAAGCGCCTGAACATCGACGGCCTGATCAGCCGCACCTACAAGCTCGCCGACATCAACGAAGGGTTTAGGCGCATGATGGCCGGCGAAGTGGCGCGCGGCGTCGTGGTGTTCGACTGAAAAAGATCGGCGACGCGTCGTTCTTCCGGATCGTCGACCGCCTGCTCGTCGCGGGCACGACGCGCAATCCGGCCGTGCGCTGGTCGATCGACGGCGTCGACTGGCAGCGCGAGCGCCACAGCTATTCCGGCGCCAACCACGGCTTTACGGTCGAGATCACGACCGGAACCAAAACCGCCAAGCCCGCCTGGACGCTGGTCGTCGTCAAGGAACACTGGCGAGCCAGGAGCGGTGAGGTCGTCAAGTCGCTGCAGTGGGCGCATATCGATGCCGGCAACCGCGCCGATGTCGTCGCCTGGCTGGAGCGGCAGGAGCGCAAACTCGAGAGCGATTGAAGGAGCGTCATGGACATCGCGAAAATTCCGGTCGGCCGCAATCCGCCGAAGGACCTCAACGCGCTGATCGAGATCCCGCTCGGCGGCGTCCCGGTGAAGTACGAGCTCGACAAGGTGTCAGGCGCCCTTTTCGTCGACCGCTTCCTGCACACCGCGATGTTCTATCCCGGCAACTACGGCTTCATCCCGCACACGCTGTCGGCCGACGGCGATCCCTGTGACGTTCTTGTGGTCGGCCAGGTTCCCGTCGTGCCGGGAGCGATCATCCGCTGCCGGCCGGTCGGCGCACTGCTGATGGAAGACGAAGGTGGCAAGGACGAGAAGATCCTCGCCGTGCCGATCGACGCGCTGCATCCGTTCTACACCGGCATTCAGTCCTATGAAGACCTGCCGGCCGTGTTGTGCGAACAGATCGCGCACTTCTTCCAGCACTACAAGGATCTGGAAAAGGGCAAGTGGGTAAAAGGCCTGCGCTGGGTCGGTCCGGCCGATGCCGAACGGCTGGTGACCGAGGCCATCGGGCATGCCCGGACACAAAGGGCCGGCTGAATGGCCTTGCGGGACCCCTCCGGCCGGTCTAAACCCGAGCGCACTTCGGCGTCGGTCCTCCAGAGGCGCCGCGCGGACCTGATTTATCAATAATTACAGAGACTTATCGCAATGCTGTCGCGTGTCATCGGGCTATTCTCGGCGGATATGGGCATCGACCTCGGTACGGCCAATACGCTGGTCTATGTGAAGGGTCGGGGCATCGTTCTCAACGAACCGTCGGTGGTGGCGCTCACCACGCAGAGCGGCAAACGGCAGGTTCTCGCTGTCGGCGAAGAAGCCAAGATGATGCTGGGCCGCACGCCCGGCAACATCCAGGCAATCCGCCCGCTGCGTGACGGTGTCATCGCCGACTTCGAAGTCGCCGAGGCGATGATCAAGCACTTTATCAACAAAGTGCATAACCGCCGAAGCTTCGCCCATCCGCAGATCGTGGTCTGCGTGCCCTCGGGATCCACCGCCGTCGAGCGCCGCGCCATCCAGGAATCGGCCGAAAGCGCCGGTGCCCGCAAGGTGTGGCTGATCGAGGAGCCGATGGCCGCCGCGATCGGCGCCGGCCTGCCGGTCACCGAGCCGACCGGCTCGATGGTCGTGGATATCGGCGGCGGCACGACGGAGGTGGCCGTGCTGTCGCTCGGTGGCATCGTCTATCCGCGCTCCGTGAGGGTCGGCGGCGACAAGATGGACGAGGCGATCATCGCCTACATCCGGCGCAACCATAACCTCCTGGTCGGCGAAAGCTCGGCCGAGCGCATCAAGAAGACCATCGCGTCGGCCTGTCCGCCCGACGACGGCGAGGGCCGGACCATGGAGATCAAGGGCCGCGACCTGATGAACGGCGTGCCCAAGGAGCTGACGATCACTGAGCGGCAGATCGCCGAAAGCCTGCAGGAGCCGGTCAGCGCCATCGTCGAGGCCGTCAAGGTGGCGCTCGAGAACACCGCCCCCGAACTGGCCGCCGACATCGTCGACAAGGGCATCGTGCTCACCGGCGGCGGCGCCCTGCTGTCCAACATGGACACCGTCCTGCGCCAGGCCACCGGCCTGCCGGTCTCGGTGGCCGAAGAGCCCCTGCTGTGTGTGGCCCTGGGTACCGGCCATGCCGTGGAGAACATCAACCGGCTGCGCGGTGTCTTGTCGTCGATGTACTAAATCTGCCGCGCTCTCTGCCTGCTTGGAGTAGAATAGGCAGGAAATGGCGATTCGAGACGATTTCGAGGTAGTTGCCGGCCAGGTCCGCGTGGCCGTGCAGCGCTTTGCCCTCGGCCTGCTGGTGATCGCCGCCTTCGGCGCCATGCTGATCGGCAAGGCCGACACGGTCCTGGTCGAAAAGGCCCGCGTCGTTGCCCTCGATCTTGCCAGTCCCGCGCTCGAGGCCATCGCCCGGCCAGTGGCGGCGGCCAACCGCGCCATCGCCGACCTCAAGGAGTTCGCCTCGTTGCGCGAGGAGAATGCCCGCCTGCGCGAGGAGAACGCCCGGCTGCTGGCTTGGCAGACCGCGGCGCGGCGGCTGGAGAACGAGAACGAACGGCTGCGCGAGCTGTCGCAGTTCCGCGAGGGTCCGGAGGCCTCCTTCATCACCGCCCGCATCGTGGGCGACAGCGTCAGCGCCTATGTGCGCGGCGCCCTGCTCAACGTCGGACGCAAGGCCGGCGTGGCATCCGGTCAGGCCGTAGTGACCGGCGAGGGTCTCGCCGGTCGCATCGCCGAGGTCGGCGACAACTCGGCCCGTGTGCTGTTCGTGACCGACGTGAACTCGCGCCTGCCGGTCCAAGTCGAGCGCACGCGCGAACGCGCCATCCTGGCCGGCGACAATTCTCCGCAACTCAGGCTCAACCTGCTGCAGGGCGTGGCCGGCGTTCAGCGCGGCGATCGCATCGTGACCTCGGGCCACGGCGGCAGCTTCCCGGTCGGCATCCCGGTCGGCGAGGTCGTGCAGACCGGCCAGGGCCATATCCGCGTGCGGCCGTTCGCCGATTTCTCCCGTCTCGAATTCGTGCGCGTTGTCGACTACGGCGTCACCGGCCTGGTGGGCGGCGGTTCGGCCGCGCCCGCGACGCCGGCCGGTGCGACGACCGGGCAAAGGAGCCGCTGAGATGCGGGCCGACGGCCTGCTCGCCATGCTCGACCGCTGGGGTCGGCTTGCGCTGCCGGGCGCGCTCCTGCTGCTCTTTGTCGTGCTGACCCTGGCGCCGTTGCGCGTACCTTATCTGTCCGATGCGCTGCCGCTTCTGCCGGCGCTGGTCGTCTTCCAGTTCAGCCTGGCCACGCCCGAGCGGCTGCCCGGACCGCTCCTGCTGGCAATGGGCGTGCTGCTCGACCTGCTGCTCGGCGGGCCGGGGGCGCCGGTTGGCGTGAGCGCGCTCGGCTTTGTGCTGATCCGCGCCTCCGTGGTGGCGAACCGCCGCTATCTGGTAGGTGTGCCGTTCCTTTTCCAGTGGATCGGCTTTTGCCTGCTGATGGCAGGCTTCGTGCTGCTCGTCTGGATCTTCACGGCAGTGTTTACCTGGACGGCCCTCGATCCGATGCCGGCGACCATTCAGTATCTCGTGGTGGTCGTGGTCTATCCGCTGCTTGCTCCGCTGCTCGCCCGCGTGCGTCCGCGCGATCCGCTGAACGTGCCCGAACTGTCGCGTGGCACAGCGCGTCCGGGGGACACCACGTCATGATGCAGCGCTTTCGCAAGGGTGACGGCGAGCGGTCGGGCCTGTTCACGCGCCGCACGCTGCTGCTGGGTGGCGCGCAGGCGGTGCTGCTGTCGGCGCTGGCCGGCCGACTCTATCAGCTTCAGGTTCTCGACACCCAGCGCTTCGCCACGCTCGCCGAGGAAAACCGTATCAACCTGCGGCTGTTGCCGCCGTCGCGCGGCCTGATCTTCGACCGCACCGGCCAGCCGCTCGCCATCAACCGTAACAACTTCCGCGCCATGGCGACCTCCGACCGCGGCCGTGGCGCCGAGCTGCTGGTCGACCGGCTCGACCAGATCCTCAACATCGGTGAGGCCGAGCGCAACCGGCTGCTGCGCGAGCTGCGCCGCAGCCGCAACGCCCAGCAGTCCGTGGTGCGCGAGAATCTCGGCTGGGAGGAAGTGGCGCGGCTGGAATTCAACGCACCCGATCTGCCCGGCGTTTTCATCGATCTCGGCCAGACGCGCGACTATCCCGAAGGCGAGTTGATGAGTCACATCATCGGCTACACCGGCCGCGTCTCTGACGAGGATCTCGCTGGTCGCGACGACCCAGTATTGCAACTCGCCACAATGCGCTTCGGCAAGAAAGGCGCGGAACGCTCGCTTGAGGACGACCTGCGCGGCCGCGCCGGCGCCGTGCAGGTCGAGGTCAATTCGGTCGGCCGCGTGGTGCGCGAGCTCGATCGCACCGAGGGCCAGCCCGGCTCGAACGCTCTCCTGACCATCGATCTCGACCTGCAGCGCTTCGCCGCCGAGCGGATCAAGGAACACCAAAGCGGCTCGATCGTCGTGCTCGACGTGATCACCGGCGACGTGCTGGCCATGGTGTCGACCCCCGGCTTCGATCCCAACATGTTCGCCCGCGGCATCACCCAGGGTGAATGGCGTGAACTGCTGGAGAGTCCGGAACGACCGCTCAACAACAAGGCGATCAATGGCGTCTATCCGCCAGGTTCGACCTACAAGATGGTGACGGCTCTGGCGGCGCTGGAATCCAAGGCAATCGAACCTTGGACCGTGCTGCCCTGCATCGGCCATTTGACGCTGGGCGACATCAAATTCCACTGCTGGCTGAAGAACGGCCATGGCGGGCTGAGCATCGTCCAGGCGATCGCCCAATCCTGCGACTGCTTCTTCTACGAGGCTGCGCGCCGGGCCGGCGTCGACCGCATCAGCGAGGTCGCGGCCAAGCTCGGCTTCGGCCGGCAGAGCGAGCTCGGCCTGCCCGGCGAGTCGGCCGGCCTCCAGCCAACGCGGGCCTGGAAGCAGGAGAAGTACAGCAAGCCCTGGCAACACGGCGATACGTTCAACCTTGGCATCGGCCAGGGCTATATGAACTGCACGCCGCTGCAGCTCGCCATCATGACGGCCCGCATTGCCAATGGCGGTTACGAGGTCCAGCCCAACCTGCTGCTGGCCAAGGCGACGCCGCGCGAGGAACTCTCGCCGCCGCCGCCGCGTGAGAAGTCCGCGGCGCCGTCGCTGCGCATCAGCCCGCAGAACATGGCGCTGGTCCGCGAAGGCATGATCCAGGTGGTGGCGGCCGGTACGGCGAGCCAGCTCCGCATGCGCGATCCCGCACTCGCCTTCGCGGGCAAGACCGGCACCGCGCAGGTCAAGCGAATCACCGAGCGCGAGCGCGAGCTCGGGATTACCCAACACCAGCTGCCCTGGCACCTGCGGCACCACGCCCTGTTCGTCTGCTTCGGTCCTGTGGAAAATGCGCGCTATGCCTGCGCCGTCATCGTCGAGCACGGCATGGCCGGCGGCGCCACGGCAGGACCAATCGGCCGCGACGTACTGGTCGAGACCATGAAGCGCGATCCCTCGCGCCGGATCGACCGCTTCAAGAAGATGGCGTCTCGATGACCTCGCTTGCCATGGGCGCGCCCGCCCCGATCGGCTTTTCCGAGAAGATCTGGCGTATCAACTGGGGCCTCGCCCTGGTGCTGACGGCGATCGCCGCGATCGGCGTGCTGGCACTCTATTCGGCGGCCGGCGGGCGGTTCGAGCCGTGGGCGGCGCGGCACGCCATCCGCTTCGGCGCGGCGTTCGGCTTGATGCTGGCGGTGGCGCTGATCCACCCCAAGGTCTGGCTGACGCTCGCCTGGCCGATCTACATCATGGCGATGCTGCTGCTGGTCGCCGTCGACGTGGCCGGCAAGACCGGCATGGGCGCACAACGCTGGCTGGTGATCGGGCCAATGCAGCTCCAGCCCTCGGAAATCACCAAGGTCGCGGTGATCCTGGTCCTGGCGCGCTACTACCATGGCCTGCGCAAGGAGGAGGCGGCGCGTTTTCTCTATACCCTGCCGCCGCTTGCCATAATCCTGGCGCCGGTCGCGCTGGTGATGGTCCAGCCCGACCTCGGTACGGCGATGATGGTGCTGCTGGGAGGCGGGGCACTCCTGTTCGTGGCGGGCGTCCGGCTGTGGATGTTCCTCGCCGCGGCGGTCGCAGCCATCGGCTGCTTGCCGTTCGCCTGGACGTTCATGCACGAATACCAGCGCAAGCGCGTGCTGACCTTCCTCGAGCCCGAGCGCGATCCGCTGGGCGCCGGCTACCACATCACGCAATCCAAGATCGCCATCGGCTCGGGTGGCCTGTTCGGCAAGGGCTGGCTGCAGGGCACGCAGTCCTCGCTCAACTTCCTGCCCGAGAAGCAGACCGACTTCATCTTCACGACCTTCGTCGAGGAATGGGGCATGGTCGGCGGCCTGGTTCTTCTGGGCCTGTTCGCGCTGGTGCTGGTCTGGGGCTTCTCGATCGCGCTGCGCAGCCAGCATCATTTCGGCCGGCTGGTGGCGCTGGGCGTCACGGCAATGATGTTCCTCTACGTCTTCATCAACACCGCCATGGTGATGGGCCTTCTGCCGGTGGTCGGCGTGCCGCTGCCGCTGGTCAGCAACGGCGGCACCGCCATGGTCTCGGTGATGTTCGCCTGCGGCCTGCTGATTGGAGTCAACGTTTATCGCGACGCGCAGTTGCCGCGGAAGCGCTGAGGGGGCAAATTTCGTCCCCGGCGACCTATCGACAAGCCCAACCTCCCTTGCTAAACCCGCGCCTCTCACGGCAATGCCCCGAGGTTTCGGGGGCGCTTAGCTCAGTTGGTAGAGCAGCTGACTCTTAATCAGCGGGTCGTAGGTTCGAGCCCTACAGCGCCCACCATTGCCGGAGGAATTTCAATCACTTAGCGGCAAGGCGCGGTCAGCGCGAGCACCTTGGCTGGTCGTGTCCGCCAGGTGTCCGTGAACGGGCGAGCCGGCTACACGCCGGTGGGTCCGTTCTTCGGCGCAGAGGCGATCACGCTGCATGGTCGCCTCCCGCGTCGTTCGACCACCAGCCGAAGGCCGGTCAAGGGTAGGCCGTGAGGTGGCCGCCTGCCGTCATGCCGAACTACTCGGCGCTTCCAGAAGACCACGCTGAAGTGCCGTAAGTTACGCGCAAGGTTGGTGCGGGTGGATTGAAAAGCCACGGCAGGTCGCCATCAGACTCGGATACGCGTTTGCTGGCCCGTGAGTTCCTCGATCTCGGCTTCGAGCCGATTGGCCCCCTGCGCGAGCTGCTCGATCTCGGCTTCAAGCGCGCTGATCCGCTGTTCCGCCACACGCTCGAGCATCTCCGGTCTTGCCCGGCAGGCCTTCATGAGTGCGTACTCAGGGCTCTCGCGTAGCCTGGTCAAGGCCTCGATCCGCTCGACGATCTCAAGCTCAATCGCCTCGTAGAGCTTCCGCAGGTTCTCTGTTTCGTCGGCGCGGGCGATCTCCAATTTGCCCCAACCCTGCTTGGCAATAAACACATCCGGGGCGTCGGCAATCTCACGCAGGAGAGCTACGTCGCCTGCATCACGGGCTTCGTTGATCGTTGCTGTTAGTCGCTCGTAGATCGCCTGCTTTTCCGGCTCCTGGGCATATCGATCCGGGTGAAACATAAGAACCAGCTTCTTCCAGAGCAGCCTGATCTCAAGCTTTTGGTCGTCGGTTAGCTCGGTCTTTCCTGAAGCGGCGCGGGCTGCCTCGTCATATTCCTGCTCTGCGCCCT
>CAMDCE010000057.1 GCA_945889625.1 Asaia bogorensis
GCCGGATTTACCGGAAACCCCGGAAGCAGCCGCCCTCAATCCCATTTCCGGTATTTGCGGTATTTCCGGAACTGGGTCACGCAGCCATCTACGCACCAGCCGCCTCCGCTTTTCCCGCTCGGAGGGCGGGGTTCACCTCCCAACGGCTGGCAGGCCGACCCGGGCCCTTGCTGACGGCAATCGCCGGACGAAGGACGCCACCGTCCACCAATCGCTCGATCAATTCATCGATCTGGTTGGCCTTCAGTTTCCGGCCAAGGGCTTCGACGCGAAGGTCCTCGCGGCTGACCGCTTCGACCTGGGATTTCTTGAGCCATCGGACAACCTTACGGGTCTCTGTGTCGGCCAGCGTCGTTCCAGTACTGGAGAAGATGTTGCGTGCGACGGGCCAGAAGTAATCGGCCCAGAGGTCCGCCGCGTCGCGCACGGCGTCGGTAGAAATCGTCCGTGGGGCCTGTCCATCACATTCCGACCACGCGAGAAGAGTCAGCATGGCAGCCAGCCGAACGACGTGGCCCCTGCCTTTGCCGAACCAGCCCGCTTCCAGCCCCGCGAAATTGCCGGCGTCGTCGTGCTGCCCAGCGCAGAACTCGTCCAGAAGCCTCAACGCGCCGCTGTCGAAGGTCAGTACCCTCGGGGTCTCGGCATCGCCGGAAATGCCGGAAATCCTCCGAAGGCGAGTCAACGCACGATCATCGAAACCACCCTGCCGCTGTTGCAGAGGCTTGTACGGTGGTCGATCAGGCCATGTGTACAAGAACCGGGCGACCATACCGTCGTCTGTGTCTGCACAAATCTCCTCCAGTCGATCCGGCTGAATGCCGCCGATGATCGACGCTCCAAGCTGAGGAAGGTACACGGGCGGTCGGCTCTTTCGATTGACCGTTGCGCTCCCCGCCGACCACCTCTCAAGCCAGAAGGGACGATCATTCCCGCCGTTGTATCGAGCCAAATTCTGTAACCATCCCGACAACTCGTCTCGCCAGAGTATGACGCCTTGCGGGTTACCCCGAACGACATCGACGACACTCTCAATCGTGGTGTCTTCCATGACGATCTGCGTCGGCACAAACGGTCCGGCAAAGCATGCAGCGGCCGGCTTGACGGGCGGGGCGGCATCCATCTCGGCGGCGTCGGCCAGTTCGGTACGCCAACGCTCTGCCGCAATCCTAGTCGCTTCGACTTTGGTCTCATGTTCGCGCTGGCGAACATCGTCGCCTACCTTGGCACCTCTTTCGACGGCATCAATCAACTGCCGTGCAGCAGTCAACGCGGGGGTCTTGCCCGTCGATGGCGCACCAACGGCCGCCATCCACAGCACGAGCGGCTCCCGCCACGAGGCTGTTGCCTCTGCCTGCACGCCGCACCCGGTCACACCGGCAACACAGGCGAGCAATCCTTGCGCGACGTAGTCGATGGGTGCGCCCGTACCTTCGGCGGTTGTGAAGACCCACTCGCGCCAAGCCGGTGACAACACCTGCACGGGAAACGGCGGGACCTTGCCTCGCCCACCTTGGATCAGAGCGGGATCGATCTTGGGCCAGTCACCTGCCGGCCCACTGGCCGTGGCGGTCTCTTCGGGTCGCGGCGTGGCACGCTGCGGTGCGGTCGGAGGAGTTTCCTCCTCTTCCCATGAGGGACGTTCGTACCGGAGTTGGGTGGTGCCGTCTGATTGCCCGCTGACGGGGCGAGAGGTATTGTCCATTGATCCAATCTCGTTTGCGTTGAGCTGCTGCTCCGGTCATGGAGCGGTGTTGGAACCACGAACGCCCCACCGTTGGCTCGGTTGGGGCGTTTTCGTTTGGTCTACGGATGCGCGATTGCGCTGCCCGGATTTGCCGGATCAGCCCGACGGCGGATCGACTTCCAAGGACGACTCTTGGCCCAGTCGTCAACGTCGGTCACGGCATAGCGTACCGACCGGCCGAACCGATAGAACGTCGGTCCGGCCCCCATGCGCTTCAACTTGTGCAGAAGAGAGCAGGAAATTCCGAGACGTTGGGCGACCTGTCGGACGTTAAGGAATTGCGTGTCATGCTGCATGTGGCCTCACTGCGTGATGCGTTACTCTGGTGCACCAAGTCGCATCGCGTGGGCCGACAGGGAATAGGGCGGCGAATTTTGTCGCCGCTATTTCTTTTTCTGACTGCGATAGATGAAGTCGCCCGGTCGAGACCGGACAGCGAGGGGAAGTCGCTCCCAACTCTTCTTCAGCCCGGCTGCCGTTGAGATCGCACACCAAGGTTCCGGAAGTTTCTGTCGTGGCAGGATGCCGGCGGCAAGGTCGCGCCATATCTCATTGAGCGAAGCGGCCCGATTGGCTCGTTTGGCAGATCGACTTTCCAGAAGTATCCGGACAGCAAGCACGAAACGAGCCTCAGCCTCATGAGGGTAGTGCAGGGCGACAATCCCTATAGGGCGGGGACGTGGCGGTCGGCCGCGAGATCGCATCGTCGCCATGGAGCTACGCCGCGTGCAAGTTCACAACGTTGCTGGGAGACGGTACTCCAGCGGCCAGCGCTTCGATATGATTTCCCCAGGCAGTCAAGGCGTTGCGTCGTTCCGGAACGAACTCGTAACGCTGGTAAATGCCAACGACACCACTGAACGACCCGCTCACGTGGTTCAAGAGCCTATCGGCAACGTGAACAGGGACACCACTTGCTGCCAGCCACGACACGAGTGACCTTCGCAGGTCGTGAAAGACCCAGCTGTCTTCCGGAGGCTCGCAGCGGTCGATCTTTGCCCGAGCAACCATGGACTTCTGCAACGCGGCGCGCAGCTTGGAAAAGGCAGTCAGTGGTCGGTTGCCATTCATGGTGAATACGAATTCGCCGCGACGGGGCAGGCCTCGGAGCAGTCGGATCGCTTGCTCGGGCAAGTGTGTTGTGTGGGGTCTCTTGTTCTTGCTGCGACTCGCCGGAAGGTTCCAAGTCTTCGCGTCTAGGTCGAATTCCTCCCAGACTGCACGGGCGGCCTCGTTGCGACGGCAGCCCGTCAGTACCATCAACCGCACACACCCGGCGTATGCGGGGTTGATGCTATCGCAGGCGTGCCAGAGCAGTCGAAGGTCACTGTCCGACAGGACTCGATCTCGGGCTCGCGGCGGTCTGGGCTTGGCTACCGCCGTCATCGGCGAACTCTGGAGAAAATGGTTCTCCACGCACCACTTGAAGAAGCGGCCCAAGTCCACGTACAGCCTGCGTGCCTGGGCGGGTGCCCCGCGTCCGAGGACTTCGCCGATCAGTCGGGTAACTTCCGTCGGCGTAATATCGCGGGCGGGCTTCGACCCCCAACGCCGGACGGCATCCACGTTCAGGGCGCGACGAACCTCATAAGCTCGCCGATGGCCTCGTGCTTCGTGATGCTGCTCGATGAAAGCCGGAACGAGGATCGCGATGGTTTCTCCCTTGGCCGCTGCCTGACGCCCACGTTCCGCGTCTCGCTCGGCGGCAGGATCACGGCCCGCCGCCACGGCCGCTGCATGTTTCAAGGCGATGGCCCGAGCCTCTTCGACTGCGAGATTATTGGCGTTGCCGATGGTCATTGTGCGCTTCCGACCTGATCGACCCGAGGTAGCGCGGTAGTTGAGGATGAAGGATGCTGCGCCGGTGGCCATGATGCGGGCACCGAACCCAGTGGGAGAGGACGCCCACAGGTGACAGGGCATGCGACGCTTCCGAGCGGCATCGAGGGAACGTTGGTTGAGCATGGTGTGGGCTGGACCTTGGACTAGGCCTGCGGGCACCGTGCAGGCACGGTTGATGTAGTTCGGTGAGTCTCGGTGACAAGCTGTCGTAGTAGACAATCATCGCATAGTACCAATCGGCAGCGATTTGTGGCATCCGGTGAAGCACCGTGATCAACGGTGTGATGACGAGCACCTGCCTTCTAAGCAGGATGTTGCGTGTTCGAGTCACGCCGGGGTCGCCATTGCGGCCGGAAAAGGAGCCCGAGTGACTTTCGGAGGAACGACAGGCCGCAACCTGCTCCTGTTGACCGCCTTTCTCGCGACGATCGTCGTGCTGGCCTGCTGGGACAATCGCCGCCAGATCGAGCACGTTCTCGCGCACGGCTACGTCACGACCGCCGACATCACCGGCGCGCAGTTCCAGCGGAACATGCCGCTGACGGCGGATGGCTGGCGGCCACGGTTCGTCGAGCAGGACATTTCGGTCGACCTCAAATGGCAAGGCAAGGACGGCAAGACGCGCGAGTTCAAGAAGGTGCCTGTTTCGGAGGCCTTCGCCCGGACGATCGTGTCGGGCGATCAGGTCCGCCTCATCGCCGTGCCGGTCAAGCTGCTGGACGACGAGCTGTCGGTGCCGGTCATCACCGCCGATACGACGGCACGGCTGGCCTCGTTGCAAACCTGGACCACCATCTCGGGCTACATCGCCCTGACGGCCTGGGCGGGTTTTGCCGGCTTGTCGGTTTTGCGCTGGCGGCGCGGGGACAGCCCGCAGGCCGGCGCGGCCTCGCCGCCCATCGACATTCCGCCAAGACGCACATTGCTCGGCCTGGCGATGCTGTTCGGCGGCGGACTCATGGCGTTCTATGCTTGGACGGACGCGCGTTCGGCCGATGCCATCGCCGCCGGCGGCATCGACGCCACGGCCGAGATCATCGACGTGGCGGCGCGTCCCGGAGACGGCGGACGCACGTCCTATACGGTGCGGCTCGCCTGGAAGGACGGGCAGGGCGCCGTGCACCATTTCGGACCGACGCATATCAGCGAGGCTTTCTGGAAGAAGATCACGCGCGACGGCGAGCTGGCGGTCCGCCGGACGGCGATGCGCTACCGCCCCGACGACCCGCAGGCGCGGCCGGTGATCGTCGACGACGCACCCGAGCAGCAATGGCAAACGCAGTTCGGCATCGCAGGCGGGTTGATCATGATGGTCGTGGGGGCGTTGTGCCTGTTTTCGGCAGCCCGGCACATGAGGCGCGGGTAAGGCCGAGCATATTTGCGAATGATTTGCGTTTACTGGAATATTGCGAATGACTATCAATAGCCTCTATGGCTATCCCCCGCTTCAGTTTTGAGGACAGGCCCGTGACCACGTCGCCCGCCTCTTTTGCGCCGTCGCTCGGCGCGGATCTTGAGGAGTCCGGCCGCCAGCTGTTGTCGCCTGCCGTGCGCGGCGGCCTGCTGGCGCTGGTCGTCTTCTTCCATGTCGGTATCGGCTGGGCCCTGACCCAGGTCGAGCCGGGCAAGCTGGTTGTGGGCGAGGCGGCGGCGATGGAAGTCCGCATGGTGTCGGCCGCCCAGCCGGCGTCGCCGCAGCCCGAGACGCCGCCGCTGCAACTCGAAACGCCGCTGCCGGAGGACACGCCGCCGCCCGAACCCCGGCCGCAACTCGAATCGATGATCCCGCCGCCGATGCCCGATCTGCCGCCGCCGGTCTTCCCCGTCGACGCACCGCCGCCGCCACCCAAGCCCAAGCCGCCGCCGCCCAAGCCACGACCGGCGCCGGCCGCTCCGGTCGACACCACGGCTCAAGCGGCAGCGCCGTCCGCCGCCGCGCCGAAAGCCGTGCCTGCCAACCAGATCGCCTATCTCGACCGGCCCAGGCTGGTCTATCCGGCACGCTCGCGGCGCGACGGCGAGAAGGGCACCGCCCTCGTGCTGGTGCTGATCGACGTCGCCGGGCGGCCCGCCGAGGTTTCGCTGCAGAAGTCTTCGAACTTTGCGGCGCTCGACGCGGAAGCGCTGCGCGCCATGCGCGCCGCCCGGTTCAGGCCCTATGCCGAAGGCGGTGTGCCGCGGGCGGTCTGGGTCGTCATTCCCGCCGTTTTCAACTTGATGGATCAAAGGTGACGCATGGGTGACACGTCGGCCCTCGGCTTCGGCCATTTCCTGCAGCATGCCGATATCGTGGCGACCGTCCTGCTCGTCGTGCTGACGGTCATGTCGGCGATCTCCTGGTACCTGATCGTCATGAAAGGCATCAGCCATGTCGTGCGCCAGCGCCGCAGCCAGAAGTTTCTGACCTTCTTCTGGAGCGCCACGTCGCTCGAAGCCGTCCAGCACGAGCTGAGTGTCCATGGCGTGCGCGAGCCGTTCGGCCATCTCACGGCGCATTCGCTGCATGCCCAGGCGCACCATGCCAAGTTCGGCGCCGCCAAGCTCGAGGAGGCGGGCAGCGAGCAGGAGTTCCTGACCCGCACCATCAAGAAGGTGCTCGACGAGGAGACGACGTCGCTCGAGAACGGGCTGACCATGCTGGCCACCATCGGCGCCACCGCGCCGTTCGTCGGCCTGTTCGGCACGGTGTGGGGCGTCTATCACGCGCTGGTCGCCATCGGCATGACCGGCTCGGGCATGCTCGACAAGGTGGCGGGCCCGGTCGGCGAGGCGCTGATCATGACCGGCATCGGGCTTGCCGTCGCCCTGCCGGCGGTCATGGGCTACAACTGGCTGACCCGGGCCAACCGCGTGCTGTCGGCCAAGCTCGACGCCTTCGCCTTCGAGCTGCTGACCTTCCTGTCGATGGGCAAGGCGCTGCAGGCCTCCTCGCAGACACGCACGCTCAAGCCCGGCGTCGCGCTCGCCGCGGTCCAATAACAAGCGAGGAGAACCATCATGGCTTTTGCAAGCTTCGACCGGAAATCCTCCCAGCAGCCCATGGCCGAGATCAACATGGTGCCGTTGATCGACGTCGTACTGGTGCTGCTGGTGATCTTCATCGTGACCGCGCCGCTCCTCACCAACGCCGTCAAGCTCGACCTGCCCAAGGCGACCTCGACGGCCGACATCCAGAAGCCGGAGAAGATCGAGTTCGCGATCGACGCGACGGGCGCGCTGTTCTGGAACGGCGAGCCGCTGACGCGCGAGGACGCCGTCCGGCGCTTCACCGAGGCCGGCCAGAAGCGGCCGCAGCCCGAGGTCTTCCTGCGCGCCGACCAGAACGTTGCCTACCGCCATGTTGCGGAGATGCTCGCCGACGCCTCCAAGGCGGGCTTGAGCAAGGTGGCCTTTGTGAGTGAGCCTTCGCGCTAGTAAGAAGGCGCATGATCGAAGCGAGACCGACGGTCGATACGCCAGACGACGACCCCTACCTCTGGCTCGAGGAGATAGAGGGCGCGCGCGCGCTGGCCTGGGTGGCGGCCGAGACCGACCGTACTTTGGCAAGGTTCGGCACGGCGCGGTTCGCCGCCGACCGCGACACGCTGACCGAGATCTGGGACCGGCCCGACAACATCCCCTACATCGTGCGGCGTGGGCGGTTCGTGCAGAATTTCTGGAAGGACGGGCAGCACCCGCGCGGCCTGTGGCGGCGCACCACGCTGGAGAACTATCGCAGCGACGCGCCGGCGTGGGAGACGATCCTCGACGTCGACGCGCTGGCGGCGGCGGAAGGCGAGGACTGGATCTGGGGCGGCGCCTCGACTCTGCCGGGTAGCCACGACCGCGCCATCCTGCGCCTGTCGCGCGGCGGCAGCGACGCCGTGGTGCTGCGCGAGTTCGATATCGCGCGCAAAGCCTTCATCGCCGACGGCTTCACCCTGTCCGAGGCCAAGGGCCAGACGGCCTGGCTCGACCGCGACACGCTGTTGCTCATCAGTGCCTGGGGGGGCGAGGCGGGTGGCCATGCCACGACCTCGGGCTATGCGCGCACCGTGCGGCTGTGGAAGCGCGGCAGCGACCCGGCCGCCGCGCCGGTGCTGTTCGAGGTGCCGGCCGGGAGCGTCGCGGCCGGCGCCGGGGTCGACCGCACGCACTCCCCGCCGCGCGTCTGGTTCTACGACATGACGGGCTTCTTCGACGCCAAGGTCTGGCTCGACAAGATCCCGCTCGACCTGCCGACCGACGTGCAGCTCCTGCTCCATGGCGACTGGATGGCGGTCAAGCGTCGCACCGCCTGGACGGTGGGCGGCCGGACCCATCCGGGCGACACGCTGCTCGGCCTGCGACTCGATGCGTTCCTGGCCGGCGGCCGCGACTTCGCGGTGCTGTTCGAGCCGGGCGAGCGACGCGCCCTGCAGGGCTTCTCCTGGGTGGCCGGCAGGCTCGTGCTGTCGATCCTCGACAATCTTCAGCCGGTGTTCGAGATCGCGACGCCGTCCGACGGCGGCTGGAGCAGGACCGCGCTCGCCGGCCTGCCGACCGTCGGCGTCGTCGGTGTCGGCGCGCTCGATGCCGAACCGGAGGAAAGCAACGGCGATTTGCTGGCCAGCGTGCAGGACCCGCTGACGCCGCCGTCGTTGCTGATTATGCCAAAAGGGCAGGGGCCGGTCGTGCTCAAGCGCGCGCCAGCGTCTTTCTCGACCGAGGGTCTGGTCGTCAGCCGCCACGAGGCGATCTCGGTCGACGGCGAGCGCATTCCCTACGTGCAGACCGGTCCCGCCACGGAGACCGGCGACGCGCCTGTGCATCTCACCGGCTACGGCGGCTTCGCCATACCGACGATGCCCTACTATCAATCCGGCATCGGCAAGATCTGGCTGGAGCGCGGCGGCACCGGCGTCACCGCCAACATCAGGGGCGGCGGCGAGTTCGGCACCCGCTGGCACGAGGCCGGCCGCTTCTCGGGCAAGCGGCTGAGCCACGACGACTTCGCCGCCGTTGCCGCCGACTTGGTGCGGCGCGGCGTGACGCGGCCCGGCCGCATCGCGGCCGAAGGCGGCTCCAACGGCGGCATCCTGATTTCCAACATGCTGACCCGCTATCCCGAGCGCTTCGGCGCGCTGTTCTGCACCATCCCGCTGATCGACATGCGCCGCTTCAGCAAGCTGCTGGCCGGCGCGAGCTGGATCGCCGAGTACGGCGATCCCGACAAGCCCGAGGAATGGGCGTGGCTGCAGTCCTATTCGGCCTATCACCAGGCCGTGCCGGGCCAGAAATATCCGCCGATCCTGATCGCCACGACCAAGCGTGACGACCGCGTCCATCCCGGCCACGCCCGCAAGATGGCCGCCAAGCTGCAGGCCATGGGCTACGCCGATGCCTGGTTCTACGAGCCGGCGGCGGGCGGCCACGGCTACGGCAAGGACAACAGGGAACGCGCGACCTTCTCGGCACTGGGCTACGCCTTCCTGCGCGACAGGATCGGCTGGCGGTAGAGTCTTTCCGACCGAAGTTGAAGCATCCGGCACAACCTCATCCTGAGGAGCCGCGCGCAGCGCGGTGTCTCGAAGGAATGGGCAGCACCAAGACTGGTTCCCACCAAGGCGCGGAGGTTACTCCGCGCTAATCGAGACGCGCCCTATGGGCGCTCCTCAGGGTGAGGTTGTTCCGACCGCTCTTCAGCTCCGCGTGCCGCTCAGCGTCACCGTCGCCACGCCGGCGCCGATCAGCAGGCCGCCGCCGGTCTTGTTGATGATGCCGATCGCTCGCGGGTTGCCGACCATGCCGCGTGCCTTCGAGGCGACCAGCGCGTAGCCGAAGGCATTGGCGAAGGCCAGCACCAGGAACGTCATTTCGAAGACCGCCATCTGGGTCAGGAAGTCGGCCTGCGGATCGAGGAAGGCCGGCAGGAAGGCCACGAAGAAGGTGATGCTCTTGGGGTTGAGCGCCGTCACCAGCCAGGCGTGGCCTAGCATCTTGGCCGACGAGACGACGTCGGTCCGCGGCGCCGCGTCGAGCGTGCCGCCGGCGCGCCACAGCTTGATGCCGAGCCAGACCAGATAGATGGCGCCGACCCATTTCAGGACGGTGAAGAGCGTCGCTGAAGTAGCCAGGAGCGCGCCCAGTCCCAGCATGGACAGCGTCATGGCGGTGAAGTCACCCAAGGCCACGCCGATCGCCATGGGCAACGCCGTGCGCCAGCCCTGGCCCAGCGCGTAGGACACGACCAGCAGGACCGTCGGGCCAGGGATGATGAGCAGGATGGTGGAGGCGACGGCGAAGGCCGCCCAAGCTTCGATGGTCATGGCTCGATATAGCCTCAGCAAAAGGGGTTAGTCAGCCAAATCTGCTTAATTTGACAGCAGCAAGATTGGATCGCCTTAATCTTGCTGCTGACAGATTGGACACTTCGGCATGGCAGCGAACCGAAAGCAGACTCCCTACCATCACCGAGACCTGCGCGAGGCCTTGATCGCGGCGGGTCGCAAGCTTCTCGAGGAGAAAGGCCTGCGCGGCTTCACCCTGCGCGAGTGCGCGCGGCGGGCCGAGGTTTCGCACGCTGCACCCGCGCATCATTTCGATTCGATCAACGATCTCCTGGCGGAGATCGCCACGCGTGGCTTCGGCGAGCTGGCCGCCGCTATGTCGGCCGAGGCGCGACGGGCTGGCGGTGACGCGTCGACCTGCTTGGTCGGCCAGGGGCTTGGCTACATGGCATTTGCCGCCGCCAATCCCATGCTGTTCCGGCTGATGTTCAATCGCGAGACCGACGACTTCGAGACGCCGGCGCTGGCTGCGGCCGCCAAGGCCGCCCGCGAGCTGCACTTTGCCGCCGTCGAGACGGCCATTCCGCACGCTGCGGCCGAAGTGAAGGTGCGCATGTCGGACTTCGCCTGGGCCACCGTGCACGGCTTCATCACGTTGGTGCTGGAGAGCCAGATCGGCGAGCGCGAATCCTCGCGGGTGCTCAAGGCGCGCAGTCTGGCGATACTGGCGGCGATGGCCGAGACGGTCGTGCGCTCGGGCCGCGTGCCCGACTAAAGCGCGTCCTCTCTTCCGGGGTGGAGAAAGGCGCTTGTGCACCCTTGCTAACACTTAACCCATTGGTTATGTGTTGCCCCTGTCTCGAGAGGGGCCGGAACTCAGAAGAGAGCGGGGACATAAGGCCGGAATTTGGCTCCAAAGCGAAAGGACACGTCATGGCAATTGCAAAGAACACGATTTGCGTCTGGTACGACAAGGACGCCGAGGCTGCTGCCCGCTTCTACGCCAAGACCTTTCCCGACAGCGCGGTCAGTGCCGTCCACCGTGCACCCAGTGACTACCCATCCGGCAAGAAGGGCGACGTGCTGACCGTCGAATTCACCGTTGCCGGCGTCCCTTGCCTCGGCCTCAACGGCGGTCCCGCGTTCAAGCAGAGCGAAGCCTTCTCGTTCCAGATCGCCACCGACGATCAGCCGGAGACCGACCGCTACTGGAACGCCATCGTCGGCAATGGCGGCCAGGAGAGTGCGTGCGGCTGGTGCAAGGACAAGTGGGGCGTCAACTGGCAGATCACACCGCGCGTGCTGACCGAGGCGATGCAGATCGGCGGCGATGAGGCCAAGCGCACCTTCGAGGTGATGATGACCATGAAGAAGATCGACGTCGCCGCGATCAAGGCGGCGCGGCGCGGTTGACTGGAGCGCGTTCTGAAATTGCGGAACCACCTCCACCTCATCCTGAGGAGCCGCGCGTAGCGCGGCATCTCGAAGGATGGGCCAACAACGTGGTGCTCGTTCCCACCCTTCGAGACGCGACCCTCGGGTCGCTCCTCAGGGTGAGGGGAGTTTGTCTCAGACGGAAAGACACTAAAGCGGAATGCGGAAGCGAAGCTGGTCCTTGCCGTAGCGGTCGGCCGTGAAGCGGGCGATCAGCGTCCCGCCATTCTTGGTGATGACCTTCTGCGACGCCGCATTGTCGGGGTCGGTGGTCAGCTCGATGTATTCCAGCTGCTCGCGGCGACATTCCGGCAGCAGCAGCGCAAGCGCCCGGCTGGCATAGCCGCGGCCTTCCTTCCAGGGTACTACCGCATAGCCGACATGACCCAGCACGTACGGCGGCAGCGTCGCGGTGCCCGGCTGCCAGCGAAAGCCGATCTGGCCGCAGAACTCCCCGGGGTCGCCATCTTCCCACATCCAGCGCCGATAGCCCGGCAGGCGCAGCACCTTCGAGCCGTCGGGCAGGGTGATCGGGCCTGCCTTGGCCTCGCGGTCGTTCAAGGACGCCACGAAGGCTGCCGGATCCCCGGCGATCTTTGCCAGTTCCTCGCGCGCCGATTCCTCGCGGCGAATATTGTCCGACCAGAAGCCCCGGCGCAGTGCGTCGGCATAGGCGTCGAGACGATCGAGGGAGGGGACGACGAGTTGCATGGGCTTTTCCGGCGCGGGGCCGGTTGCTGTAGCATAGCCGCCCATGAGTTCCAGCCCCGTTCTCGTTCTCGACATTGACGGTGTCGTTTCGCTTGCCCAGCCGGGCTCGGCGCAACCCTGGCACGCCACGCTGAAGCAGGATCTCGGCCTCGACTACGAGGAGATCGAGCGTGATTTCTTCCTCGCCTCGTTCGGCGAGGTGCTGCGTGGCCGCCTCGATCTTTACGTCGCACTGCACGAATATCTCGAGCCCAAGGGACTGGCCGACCGCATGGAGGAGTTCGTCGCCTATTGGTTCGATAAGGACGCCGTGATCGATCGCGCGGTGCTGACGCAGGCCGAGGCCTGGCGCAAACGTACCGGCGGGCGCTGCTTCGCGGCCTCCAACCAGGAGCATCATCGCGTTGCCTACCTGCGCGATCAGGTCGGGCTGGGCGCCCATTTCGACGAGATCATCTATTCAGGCGCGCTGGGCGTCTGCAAACCCGATCGCGTCTTCTACACCAATGCGCAGACGCGCATGGGCGTGGCGGTGGCGCAGTCGATACTGTTCGTCGACGACAAGGCCGCCAATGTCGACGGTGCACGGATGTGCGGCTGGCGCGCCATGCTCTATCGCGGGCCGGAAAGCCTCGAGCAGGCGCTGGCGCATTGGGGCTGACGCCGCCGGCAGAGCGGCGCCTGAGCGCCGCCCGAGCGGCCGGCATTTCTGTGGCGTTTCGCACATTCGGAACCGCTGGCGGCTATCGTCAAAGCACTGGAAGGGGAGTACTGTTTCCACCTCTAGTTGCGGACGGCGGGGCTCACCATGGACAACTGGACACCCAAGGACATTCAGGACTTCTTCTGGTCGCTGGGACCGGCGGCAGTCGGCCTATTCCTGATCTGGTTCGGCCAGACCAAGGTCGCGCCGTACCGTGCTGCAGCCGACGATCCACGCATGAAGGTTGCGACGGTAGGAGCTTACGCCGGCTGCTGGGTGATCGGGATCGTCGCGCTGAGCGCCTTCGTCTGGATCTGGATCGGGCCGTACCTCTCGCACTCGCGATATATCCGCGGGTCGCTGGTGGACGTGCCGAATACCATGAGCGTGTCGACCTTCGATGCCGACACGGCGGCCGTCTTCTTCCTCTCGGAGCGGACCAAGGATCGAGCGCCGGTGAGGACATTCGCCTTCGTCATCCGCGATGCCGAGGGTACGGCGGGACGCAGCACCTTGAACCTGTCTTTTTCTTCGCGGGACGACGAATACATTACCGAAGTCGAGCTGCAGAAGATCGGTACGGCGGCCCTGCTGGGCGAGATAAGGCTCGCCTTCAAGGTAAACATGGTTGCCAACGGCGAACCCGAATATTCCCTGGCGCATGGCGCCAACAGCTTTGTGCTCAAGCGCCCGCCGCGTCACCCCAAACGCGCCGACAGGCCGACGGGCACCCGATTCGCCAGCGTCGGGTTCCCGGGTCTGCTTGCTGCCTATGCGCAATCGGCACCGTCGATGGCATGGACCAGGTCGACCATCGTTGCCGGACTCGAATCGCCGTCTCTCAAGGTCCGCGATGTGGCAATCCAGGAACTCGCTGACAAGCTGCTCTCGTCTGCCGACTACGCCGCCATCGCCGAGGCGGTCGTCAGTCGCAGCGAGGAAAGCGCCACGTTGCGCGGCCGCTGGTCGGCCTATGAGGCAATGAGGCTGGCGATCGGCACTGCGCGCGATGCAGCGGCGGCGCGGAACGGCGTCCTCGCTCCGCCTGTTCCCGTCGCTCTGCCGCTGTCGGAGGCGACGCTCGCTCGGGTGTTCGCCGATGCCTTATCCGGCACCGCATCGGCCAACGATTCGGCCAAGTGGCTGTTCCGCCACTCCGGCGACCGCCGGCTGATGGAATTGCTCTTCCGCAAGGTCGACGCCGAACAGGATCCGGCCACCAAGGCCTGCTACGCCGCCTTCACGGCCAACATCTTCTACAACTGGGCGGTCGACGTGTTCCTGGCGGCCAAGGCCGACAAGCCGTGGTTCGTTTCCGACGGCGACCTGAAATTGATCGAGGGCTTCTATGGCCGCGTCGCCGCGCTGTCGGCGGTCGCCGCCGCCGATGAGGGATCGGCGAGCCAGTTCCAGATCGCCGATTACGGACTGGGGTTGTTCTATGCCGAGCTGTCGCTGTTGCCCGCAGGGCGGCTGAAGGGCCCCGTCGTGCAGTCGCCGGCCGAGCGCGAGCGGTGGGCGGCGCGATCGCAGGCGCTGATGGGGCAATTCGCCACTCGCCTGGCACCTGGTTCGAAGCTCCTTCAGGGCTACCGTTTTCCCTTTCAACGCGATATCGCGAGTGCCGTCGCGGCTTCGGGCGTATCGGCCGCCGCACTCGACCCGACGACTCCAAAAATAGTGAATCCGAACATTCGCGACATCATGTGCAAGGTGGCCGCTTTGTTGTGAGGCGACCGGCGCGACGCAGGGCACAAATTCCAGGCACTTTGCGTCCGGAAATCATGCTAGATCGACACCATGCTGATGTTCGACATACCGTTCGGCACGACCGACTGGAGCGACGTGGCGCGCACCGAGCACGCCGGCGAGACCGGCAAGGCCTATTGGCGTACGCGCAACTTCAACAATATCCGGGTGCGCATGGTCGAGTATACGCCGGGTTATCTCGCCGATCATTGGTGCCAGAAGGGCCATGTCCTGCTGGTGCTGGAGGGCGAACTCAAAACTGAATTGGCCGACGGTCGCACCGTCGTTCTGAAATCGGGCCAGAGCTACCAGGTGGCCGACGGCGATCTTGCGCACCGGTCGTACACTGAGATCGGCGCCAAACTTTTCATCGTGGATTGAAATGCCAGACATGATTGGATTTATCGGCGTCGGCACCATGGGCGAGCCGATGTGCCGCAACCTCGCCGCCAAGAGCGGCGCCACCATCCTCGCGGCCGACCGCGATCCGGCGCCGCTGCAGCGCCTGGTAGCCGACGGCGTCAAGACCGCGTCGCTCGACGAGATCGCCGCGAGCTGCCGGACGATCTTTCTCTCCTTGCCCGGCGGCAAGGAGGTCGAGCAGGTCTGCCTCGGCGACGGTGGCCTGGTGTCGAGGGTCAAGATGGGCTGGACGGTGATCGACCTCAGCACCGCGCCGGTGGCACTCGCCCGCCGGCTCTACGCCGAGTTCGAGGGCAGGGCCTCAGCCTTTGCCGATGCCCCCGTGGCGCGCACCCGGCAGGCGGCGATCGACGGCACGCTGTCGATCATGGTCGGCGCGACGTCCGCCTGCTTCACGCGCATCGAGCCGCTGCTGCGTCACATGGCGAGTGAGGTCACGCACTGCGGCGAGGCCGGTGCCGGCCAGGCCGTCAAGATCCTGAACAACATGATCATCTTCCAGACTGGTGTGGCGCTGGCCGAGGCGCTCACCATCGCCCGCGCGCACGGCGTCGACGGCAAGGTCCTGTTCGAAACCTTGACCAAGGGCTCGGCGGACTCCTTCGCGCTGCGCAATCACGGCATGAAGGCGATGCTGCCCGGCGCCTTCCCCGAGCGCGCCTTCTCCACCGACTACGCGCTTAAGGATCTCTCCTACGCCATCGCGATGGCCGAGGAGAAGGGCGTGCCGGCGCTCGGCGCCGACGTGGCCCGCGAGGTGATGGAGCGGGCGCGCGAGCTCGGCTACGCCAAGGAATACTGGCCGGTACTGCTCAAGGCGATCGAAGACGGGGTGAAGAAGTAACTGTCATCCTGAGCGTAGCGAAGGATCTCATCGACCGATCGAAACACGAAATGTTTCGGGTGTGTAACGGGCGTGAGGTCCTTCGCTGCGCTCGGGACGACAAGGATCACTTTTCGGCAGGTGGCGGCGCCTGCGTCTGCGGCCTCTCGGTTGGCACCAGCTCGTAGCCGTGGCTGCGCATGCAGAAGGCGGCGAGGCGGTTCTCGGTAAAAGCCCGGTCGGTGTCGAAGCTCGACTGCCAGAAACCTCCCGGCCAGCGCCACGGACTGCCGTAGCCCCAGCCGTAGATGGGGAACGGCGTCGTGTAGAAGCGGAAGGCCTCCTGCTGCGCGGCTTTGCGGCACTGGGCGATGTCTTGCAACGAGGTGGCCTGGTCGACGCCCGGCTTTTCCCAATGCGGAAGCGGGCCGCAGGCGGCCAGTCCCAGTAGCAACGCAATGGGCAGAAGATTGCGCATGACGGTGATATGGTCGCGCCTGATGGCCGAATTGTGAAGGGGAGAGAGTAGATGGCGCGTATCGCCGTGGGGGGCTTTCAGCACGAGACCAATACTTTTGCGCCGCAGCAGGCGACCTGGGAGGAATTCGAGCGCGCCGACGCCTGGCCGCCGTTGCTGCGCGGGCCGGAGATGATCGCCGGCGTCGAGGGCTTCAACATCCCGATCGCCGGTGCGGTGAAGCGGCTGGCCGAGCTCGGCCACGAGATCGTGCCGCTGGCCTGGGCGGCGGCGGCGCCGGCGTCCTATGTCACTGAGGACGCCTACGAAAAGATGTGGGCGCTGTTCGACGAGGACCTACGGAAATTCGGGCCGTTCGACGCCGTTTATCTCGACCTGCACGGCGCCATGGTGGCCGAGAACACCGAGGACGGCGAAGGCGAGCTTCTGCGCCGCATCCGCGGCGTCGTCGGCAACGACCTGCCGATCGTGGCGAGCCTCGACTATCACGCGAATTTGACGCCTGAGATGGCACGGCTGGCGACCGCGCTGGTCGGCTACCGCACCTATCCGCACATCGACATGGCGGTGACGGGCAAGCGCGCCGTCGAGCTGCTCGACAGGCTGCTGCGGGAAAAGCGGCCGGTCTATCGCGCCTACCGCCAGCTCGATTTCCTCATTCCGCTGGTCTGGCAATGCACCTTCATCGAGCCGGCCAAGGCGATCTTCGACCTGGTGGGCGAACTGGAGGCGGGCGAGAAGAGCCACAACCAGGGCATCGTCAGCGTCACCCACACGCCGGGCTTTCCACCCGCCGACATCGCGCAATGCGGCCCCGCGCTAGTCGTCTACGGCCATGACAAGGAGGCGGTCGAAGCGGCCGCCGACAAGCTCGCCGCGACAGTGAAGGCGCAGGAGAAGGCCTTCGCCGGAGAGCTGCTCGATCCCGACGCGGCGGCGCTGCGCGCCATCGAGCTTGCGAAGAAGGCGAAGAAGCCGATCGTGCTGGCCGACGTGCAGGACAATCCCGGCGCCGGCGGTACGTCCGATACGGTCGGGTTGCTGGCCGCCCTGATGCGACACAAGGCCAAAGGCGCCGTCATCGGCATGATCGTCGATGAAGGCGCGGCCACGGCCGCGGTCGAAACAGGCGAAGGCAATATCATGCATCGCGGCATCGGCGCGGTGGTGGGTTATGCCGGCGAGACGCCGGTGGTGGCCGACTGGCGCGTGGTGAAGATCGGCAACGGCATCTTCACCGGCACCGGACCGTTCTATGGCGGCGCCAAGTTCCAGATCGGCCCGATGGCGCTGGTCACCGACGAGGCGAGCGGCGTGTCGGCGGTGCTGGCCGCCAAGCGCATCCAGGCCGCCGACCAGGAGATGTTCCGCCACGTCGGCGTCGAGCCGTCGAAGGTGCCGATCCTGGCGCTGAAATCGACCGTGCATTTCCGCGCCGACTTCCAGCCGATCGCCGAGACGATTCTCGTCGTCCAGTCGCCCGGCGCCCACATCACCGATCCCGTCGAGATGCCCTACAAGCACCTGCGCAAGGGCATCAGGCTCCGCCCGATGGGCCCGGTGTGGAACGGCGCCTAGGTCTTTGCTGGGGGCGCGCCACCGCGGCGGAGTAACCTCCGCCTTGAGTGGCGCGTCAATCTTGTCGTCCTGAGCGAAGCGAAGGACCTAGCTGAGCGAACAACGATTCTGCTGGCAGCGTGAGATCCTTCGCTGCGCTCGAGGCGGGGGTTACCCCGCCGCGGATGACGGAATCGTGCCACTGGAGTGCATGCGCCAGCAATGAGTCAGTGCGAGCGAAACGCAGGCCGCAACGCCCAGACCAACGGCACCGTCGTAAGCGCCACGCAGCCGACGATCGCCAGAGCGGGCGCGAGGCCGATCTGGTCGCCGAGCAGGCCAAACAGGAACGGGCCGGTGGCGCCGGCCACCGAGCCGCCGGTGTAAAACACGGCGAAGGCGTGGGTTCGCCGTTCGGGGCTGACGAATTCCGGCACCGTGCCGTAGAGCACCGACGAGGTGCCGTTCAGCACCAGCCCGATCAGCGGCAGCAGGATGAGCGCCGATGTGAGCGACAGCGGCAGGAGGGCGAGGATCAGCACGGTCGTCGCCACCTCGGTCAGCACAACCGAGGGCACAACACCGAGCTTTGAGCCGACCCAGCCCATCACCAGCTTGCCCGCGGCGCCGCCGGCGAACAGCAGCGACAGCCCGAGGCCGATGGTCGGCAGGTCCGCACCCTTGTCGCGCAGCAGGAAGGGCAGAAAGATCAGGAAGCCGGTGCGCACCAGGTCGTCGGCGATGTGGATGGAGAACAGCAGCCAGTAGGCCCACGGCCGGTCCTGGCCTGCCACCGGCTTGGCATCGGCCGTCGTCGTGGCGTGGGGTTCGACGGGTTGAAGACTGGCGAGAATGACGCCGGCGCCCAGCACTGCCAGCGCGGCGGTCACGATCAGCGCCTGCTCCCAGCCGAGCCAGGCGGCAACGACGGCGAACACGGCAGGCAGCGCCATCTTGCCGAGGTCGCCGGTGAAATTGTAGGTTCCGAGCGCGGTGCGCGAGCGCAGGCCGGGGAAGGCCGCCGACACCAGGCTGGAGCCGATGGGATGCTGCGTGCTGCCGCCGAGGCCCGCGAGCAGCAGTCCCGCGATCACGCCATAGAGCGAGCCGGTGAAGCCCGCGAGGCAATAGCCGCCCGCGACCAGCGTCGTGCCACAGGCCAGCACGCGCACGCTGCCCCAGCGTTTGGCGAGCCAACCCGACGGGATCTGGCCGCTCGCCATGGCGCCGGAGTAGACGGATTTCAGGGCGCCAATCGCGGCGTAGCTGAGGCCGAACTGGCTCTGCAGCAGGGGGTAGAGGACGTTGAGGAGGTCGGTGAAGCCGTCGTGCAGCGCATGTGCCCCGCCGCACACCGCCAGGGTTTTCCGGGCCGAAGAGGGGGCGGTCGAAGCGACGGCAGTCATCTCACCGTCACATTACTACCGGCCCGGCATGCGGTCGAACCAAAAGGTCAATTGCTGCTGGAAGTCGGCCTCGGCCATCGCAGTGTCTGTGATGATGCTCGGCTTGCCGTTGCGCGGGTAGCGCACGCTGACCAGGCGCGCGAACTTGGTGTCGCAAAGATGCAGGATCAGCAGTGTCTCGCCCTGTTTGCGGTGCAGGATGAGGTCGTGGATCTTGCGCATGTTGGTGAGGCTGATGACATAGCGACCGTCGCTGCCGTTCTCGGCGAGCTGCTTCACCGGAATGTCGCGGCCCTCGTTGGTGATGCCCATCAGGGCCGGCGCTTCGGGCGCCATCATGACGTCCTTGCCGCTGTTCTGAAGCCAGCGCACCATGCGGTCGCCGCGCGGCGTCAGCGTGTAGGTCTTGCGCGGACCGAACATGTCGGAGATCTGGACGCACCCTCCGAGAGGGAGGACGACGGCGGCACCGAAAAACGCACGCCGGCGAAAGCTACGCTGGTTCAAACTCAATCCTTCCCGATCTTGTCCATATCGACCACGACGGGCGCAATGGTTTCCAGTTCGCCGCCGCGGATCGCCCTGAAGAAACAGTTTTGCCGGCCGGTGTGGCAGGCAACGCCGGTCTGGTCGACCAGCACCAGCAGCGTATCGCCGTCGCAATCGACGCGGAAGTCGATCAGCATCTGGGTATGGCCCGACGTGTCGCCCTTGCGCCACGGACCTCGGCGCGAGCGCGACCAGTAGCAGACGCGGCCGGTGCGCATGGTTTCGGTCACCGCGTCGCGGTCCATCCAGGCCATCATCAGGACCTCGCCGGTGTCGTGCTGTTGGGCGATGGCAGGCACCAGGCCCTGGGAGTCGAACTGGATGGCGGTGACCATCTCGTCGATCGCGGCGGCTGGATAGGTGGTGGCGGCGGTGATGGGCGCTGCAGGGGACATGGGCTGGGACATGGGGGGCGTGCCTTGGCCTCGATGCGGAACGGGGCGTATAGTCGTCCTGTTTCTGCTTGGCAAATCGGGATCTCGTGAAGAAATCGGCGAAAGCGGCGGCCCGCAGCCACGACCATCAGCACTGCATCGAGGATGCCGTTGCGGCGGCCGAGAGACTGTGCGCGCAGAAGAGCCTGCGCTTCACGCCGCTGCGCCGGCGGGTGCTCGAACTCGTGTGGTCGAGCCACAAACCGGTCGGCGCCTATGCGCTGCTCGACCAGCTGCGCGACGAGGATCTCGGCTCGGCGCCGCCCACCGTCTATCGCACGCTCGATTTCCTGATCGAGAACGGCCTGATCCATCGCATTGAACGCATGAACGCCTTCATCGGTTGCAGCCATCCCGGCGAGACGCACCGCGGTTTCTTCCTGATCTGCGGCGAGTGCGGCAATGCCGAGGAGCTGCACAGCAGCGGCGTCGCCGATTCGATCGCGGCGTCCGCCAGCCGCCGCGGCTTCGCCGCCCGCGACATGACACTGGAAGTGACCGGTACCTGCGCGGATTGCCGGAAGTAAATTCCTCCTCCGTCTTCGGGGGAGGTGTCGGCGTCTTACGCCGACGGAGGGGTCATGAATCATGATTCATGAACCCCATCGCGTTCGTATGACGAGGGCACTTCCCCTTCGCGGAGTCCGCGAAGGGGAAGAAACTACGCGTTATGAGCCCGGTTCAGCCGTTCGAAGCCTTCCGCCAAGTCGGTCTTCAAGTCCTCGACGTCCTCGAGTCCGATATGGACGCGCAGCAGGTGCTTGCCCTTGGGCCACGGCACGGCGGTGCGGTACTGGTCGGGATGGGCGGGGATCAGCAGGCTCTCGTAGCCGCCCCAGCTCGCGCCCATGCCGAAGATGTCCATGCCGTCGAGCATGGCCGCGACGGCGTTGCGACTGTAGCCGTCGCGTAGCGTGAAGGAGAACAGGCCCGACGAGCCCTTGAACATCCGCTTCCAGTTATCGTGGCCGGGACAGTCGGGCAGGGCGGGATGCAGTACCTTGTCGACCTCGGGTCGCGCTTTCAGCCAGTTGGCGACATGAATGCCGCTCTTCTCGTGATGGCGCAGCCGTACGCCCATGGTGCGCAGGCCGCGCAGCGCCAGATAGCAATCGTCGGGCGCGGCGTGGAAGCCGAAGTTTTGGCACGCCGTCTTGGCCGTCTCGAACATCGCGCGGGTGGCGCAGGAGATGATGCCCATCATCGCGTCGGAATGGCCGACGATGTACTTGGTGCCGGCGTGGATGGAGAGGTCGCAGCCGTGCTCGAACGGCTTGAAGTAGAGCGGCGTCGCCCAGGTGTTGTCGATCAGCACCGCCGCGCCGCCTTTCTTGGCGACCGCGGCCATGCCCGACACGTCCTGGACCTCGAAGGTCTGCGAGCCCGGCGCCTCGAGATAGACCACCTTGGTGTTGGGCCGCATCAGCCGGGCAAGACCATCGGCGCCGATCATCGGATCGAAGAAGGTCGTCTCGACGCCGAAGCCCTTCAGTGTCGTGTTGGAAAAGCGCCGCGCCGGACCGTAGGCGTTGTCGGTCAGCAGCATGTGATCGCCGGTCTTCAGGAAGCCGACGATCGCGCCGGTGACGGCGGCGAGGCCCGACTGCACGGCGATGGAACGATGGGCGCCCTCGATCGCGGCGACCGCGTCCTCCAGCGCCTTCTGCGTCGGCGTGCCGTTGCGGCCGTAGCCGTAGCCTTCGAACGGGATACGATTCTCGAACTTGTCCATCGTCGGCGAGAGGATGGTCGAGGCATGATAGACGGGTGGATTGACGATGCCGAAATTGTTGTCGGGATCGCGCCCGGCCACGGCAAGTATTGTGTCGGGTCTGGTATAGGTTTTCTTCGAGGTCATGAATTGCACTATGGCACAGGCTTTACGCCGGCGGCCAGCGATAGACCTCGGGCCACAGCATCCTCGGGTCCTGCAATTGCTTGGTTTCGCTACGCACCACGTGAAACCCTGCCTTGCGATAGGTGTTGAGCGCGCGGCGATGGTCGAGCGTGTTGGTGTTGAGGATCAAGCGCCTCGAGCCGCGCGCAAATCCGCGCTCGATGGCGCGGTCGAGCAGCCATGGTCCGATCCGCCGCCCGAGATAGGGCAACGTCAGACCGAAGAAGACGATCTCCTCGCCGTCCAATTCGAAATAGCCGACCAGCTCGCCGTCATGGCGGGCGATGTGCAGTTCGTGGCTTGGGCCGGCCAGCAAGGCGCCAAGCGCTGCGTCGGATAGCAGCCGGCGCTCGTACCACAGCCACGGCCGGCCAACCTCATCGTATAGATCGCGATACAACGCGACGGTCGGCATACCCTCGCACACGATCGAGACCGACATGTCGGGCGGCACGCCGCGCCGCGTCCAGTCGGCAGCCAAAAGTTCGAGATGCGTGATCGTGACCGCAAGTCGCCCATCGGCGTGCGGCGGCGGCTGATGGTCGAACAGATTAGGCACCGGTGACGATTGGCCTGTCGGCATGATGGCGGCGGCAATGCATTGGGGACAATATTCAAGTCTCGCGAAGGGCAAGGAAGAGCCGCGGTTGCTTGTGCCCCCTAATAGAACATGTTGCCTCGGCCCCCGTCGTGGGTGGCATATCGGCCGTCGCGGGCGGGCGCATCAGCGCACCCCGTCAGGATGACGATGGCGAGCAGGGCAATCACGGCAGCTGCCAGTCTCTTCATGACGACCGCCATAGCATGTCCGTCGATCACGCGCCGGTAACGATCGGGGTATCGGCGCGGCCGCCCCATTCGGTCCATGAGCCATCGTAGATCGCCGCTTCCGGCGCGCCGGTGAGATAGAGGCCGAGGCCTACGACGCAGGCGGTGACTCCGGAGCCGCAGCTCGCCGTCACCTTCTTCGCGGGATCGATGCCGGAGGCGGCGATGCGGGCAGCGAGCTTGTCGGCCGGCAGCATCGTGCCGGTCTTGGGGTCGAGCAGCTCGTTGTAGGGCAGGTTGAAGGCACCCGGCATGTGGCCGGAGCGCAGGCCGGCGCGCGGCTCGGGCGCTTCGCCGCGGAAGCGGCCGGCGGCGCGGGCATCGACGATCTGCTCGCGCTTGCTGTCGAGCAGGCCGCGCACATCGTCGATCGAGCGCACCAGGGTGTTGTCGAGCCGGGCGGTGAAGTGGCGGTCGCGCGGCAGCGGGGCATCGTCGGTGACCGGACGGCCTTCGCTCATCCACTTCGGCAGGCCGCCGTCCAGCACCGCGACATCCTTGTGGCCCATGGCGCGGAACATCCACCACACGCGCGACGCTCCCGTCATCGGTGTGGTGTCGTAGACCACGATCTTGTTGCCGTCGCCCAGCCCGAGCTTGCGCACGCGGGCGGAGAATTTCTCCGGCGCCGGCAGCATGTGGGGGAGAGAACTCGTCGTGTCGGCGATCTCGTCGATGTCGAAGAACACTGCGCCGGGAATGTGCTGCTGGGCAAACTCGGCCTTGGGATCGCGCTTCTGCGCCGGCAGATAGAACGAACCGTCGACGATGCGCACATCGGGCGCATTGAGGCGGCTGGCCAGCCACTCGGTGCTGACGAGGGCGTCGGGTCTTGCGTAGTCCATCGGTGTTTCCTTTACGGCAGCGCGATGATGAAGCGCCGGTTCATCTTTCCCTTGTTCTCGATCTTGGTGCATTCGACGCGGCCGATCTCGGCGGTGCGTGCGACATGCGTGCCGCCGCAGGCCTGCAGGTCGATACCCTCGATGGCGAGCAGGCGCACGCGGCCCGCGCCCATCGGCGGGCGCACGCTCATGGTCTTCACCAGCTCAGGCCGCGAGTTCAGCTCCTCGTCGGTGACCCACTGCGGCACCACGGGGCGATCCTCGACCAAGAGCTTGTTGATCTCCTCGGTGACCCATTCCTTGGTCGGCACGTCGCCTTCCAGATTGAAGTCGAGCCGGCTCTTGTCGGCGCCGACCTGGCCGCCGGTGACGTCACCCTTGATCACCGCCGACATCACATGCAGGGCGGTGTGCATGCGCATGTGACGATAGCGGCGATCCCAGTCGAGCACGGTATGTACCTTGCCGCCGACGGCTGGCCGAGGCGCGTCGGGCGCCAGCACATGCAGCACGTCGCCGCCGTCGGCCTTCACGCTGTCGACGATCCTGGCCTCGCCGCCGTCCCAGCGCAGCAGGCCGGTGTCGCCGGGCTGCCCACCTCCGGTCGGATAGAAAATCGAGCGATCGAGCCGCACGCCACGCTCGTCGAGCGCAGTCACCGTGGCGTCGGCTTCCCTGAGATAGGCGTCCTGACGGAAAAGTTCTTCGATCATGGAGGGGATTTAGGCTCTCGCCAGACGCGCCGCAACTTTCTTGAAGGTCGGCATCGACGGTGCTGCGCCCAACCGCTCCACGGAACAGGCCGCTGCGGCATTGGCGTAGCGGGCGGCCTCGACCGGCGGGACACCCGCCGCCAACTGCGTTGCGAAGGCGCCGACGAAGCAGTCGCCGGCGCCGGTCGTATCGACGACCCGGGCTTTGAAGGCAGGGACCGTCGTGGCGCCGTCGGCGGTCACGACGATGACGCCGCGGCCGCCCAAGGTGGCCACGACCGTGAGGGCGCCACGGCGGCTCAGTTTCTCGCAAGCCGCGACGATGGTGCGCGATGGACTTGTGGGCCGGAGTTTCGTTCCAGCCGCCTGAGACAACTCGATCTCGTTCAGGATGGCGACATCGACGTATTTCAACAGGTGGGCAGGGTGTGGGACGAGCGGCGCGAGATTGAGGACAGTTCGTGCGCCGGCCGCCCGCGCCGTACGCAGCACGGCTGCGGTCGTGGCGACCGGCGTTTCGAACTGCGCGACCCAGACTTCGTCGCGCTGCGGCGTGTCGCGAACCATCGCCATGGTGAAGTGCAGGTTGGCGCCGGAAGCGACGGTGATGGCGTTGTCGCGCCCGGCGACCTGGATCAGCGCCATCCCGGTGGCATGACCGTCAACGACTCCCACGCCAGTCGTGTCGACGTCGTTATTGGCCAGGAAGCCACGGAGGCTGTCGCCGAAGGCGTCGTGGCCGACCGCGCCCAGCATCGCCGTCGGAAGGCCGAGTCGCGCCGCCGCCACGGCCTGGTTGAGGCCCTTGCCGCCGGGCAGGAAAGTGACCTTTGCACCCAGCAGAGTTTCGCCGGTGGCCGGCCGGCGCGCGCTTTGTACCACGACATCCATGTTGAGGCTGCCGCAAACGACGACGCGGCTCATCAGGTCACCGCAGCCCGGGTCGCGAAGCGGGCCTCCTTCCAGGCGCCGGTCCGCAGGATGTCGTGCAAGGCCGTCGCGGCATCGAACACGTCTCGATAGCGCAGGTAAAGCGGCGTGAAGCCGAAACGCATGATGTCAGGCGCGCGAAAGTCACCGATGATCCCGCGCGCGATAAGTGCCTGAACGACTTCGTAGCCATGCTCATGCTCGATCGAGACATGGCTGCCGCGCAGGGCTTCGTCGCGGGGCGTCACGATCCGCAAGCCGAAGTCGGTGCAGATCGGCTCGATCAGTTCCATGAACAGGCCAGTCATTGCCAGGCTTTTGGCGCGAAGAGCGGCGAGGTCGACGTCGTCGAACACGTCGAGCGCCGCCTTCAGGGCGCGCAGCGACAGGATGGGTTGGGTGCCGCACAGCAGCCGCCTGATGCCTGGCGCGGGACGGTAGGAATTCTCCATCGCGAAGGGTTGGGCGTGCGTCCACCAGCCCGACAGCGGTTGGACCAGACGGTCGTGGTGGCGGCGGGCGGCAAAGATGAAGGCGGGCGCCCCGGGCCCGCCGTTCAGGTACTTGTAGGTGCAGCCGATCGCGAAGTCGACGTTGGCGGCATTGAGGTCGATGGCGAGCGCGCCGACGCTGTGGCAGAGATCCCAGATGACGACTGCACCGACGGCGTGTGCCTGCGCGGTCAGGCCAGCCATGTCGCGCAGCGCGCCAGTTCGGTAGTCGACGTGGTTGACCAGCACGACCGCCGTTCGGTCGTCGATCAGCGAGGCGAGCGTCGCGGGATCGGTCGCGAGCCGCAGCGATGCACCAGGGCGGGACGCCGCTACTCCTTCTGCCATATAGAGATCGGTCGGAAAGCTTGCGGCTTCAGCCAGGATGACGCCGCGTGCGGGACGCAAGGCGAGTGCGGCGTGCAGGGCCTTGTGGATGTTGATCGACGTCGTATCCGTGACAACCGTCTCGCCGGGCGCGGCGCCGATCAGACGACTCACCCGGTCGCCCATCGTGTCGGTGAGAGTGAACCAGCCGGCATCGTTCCAGCTGCGGATCAGGCCTTCGGCCCATTCCTGCCGCGCCGCCTGCTCGAGTTCCGCGAAGACCGACTTGGGTGCCGGTCCCAGGGAGTTGCCGTCGAGATAGATGACGCCAGGCGGCAAGTGGAAGCGGTCGCGCAGGCTGCGCAAGGGGTCGGCTGCATCCAGTGCCGCCACCTCGCTCAAGGCGGGAAGCATTTGCGACTCATTTCATCCAGTGCGGCACCGGCAGCTTCTTTTCACGCAGGAACGCCGGATTGAACAGCTTGGACTGATAGCGGCTGCCGCCGTCGGCCAGGATAGTGACGATCGTCTTGCCCGGCCCGAGTTCTCTGGCGAGCTTCATGGCGCCCGCAATATTGATCGCGGTGGAGCCGCCGAGCACCAGGCCTTCGTGCTCGATCAGGTCGAACAAGATCGGCAGCGCTTCCTCGTCGGTGATCTGGTAGGCGGTGTCGATGGGCACGCCTTCGAGGTTGGCGGTCACGCGCCCCTGGCCGATGCCTTCGGTGACAGAGTTGCCCTCGGCCTTCAACTCGCCCCTGGTCTTCCAGCCATAGAGCACGGAGCCCATGGGATCGCTGAGCGCGATCTTGACGCTGGCGTTACGCTCCTTCAGCGCCATCGCCACGCCGCCGAGCGTTCCGCCGCTGCCAACCGAACAGGTGAAGCCGTCGACCTTGCCGTCGGTCTGCTCCCAAATCTCGCGGCCGGTGGTGCGATAGTGACCGTCGCGGTTGGCGACGTTGTCGAACTGGTTGGCCCAGATCGCGCCGTTGGGTTCCTTGGCCGCGATCTCCCTGGCCAGCGTCTCGGAGTAGCGCACGTAGTTGCCGGGATTGGCGTAGGGCAGGGCCGGCACCAGCCGAAGGTCGGCGCCGCACAGCAGCAGCATGTCCTTCTTTTCCTGGCTCTGCGTCTCGGGCATGACGATGACCGAGCGGTAGCCGCGCGCATTGGCGACCAGGGCGATGCCGATACCGGTGTTGCCGGCCGTGCCCTCGACGATGACGCCGCCGGGTCGCAGCTGACCTTTCTTCTCGGCATCCTCGATGATGGCCAAAGCGGCGCGGTCCTTCACCGAGCCGCCGGGATTGAGGAACTCCGCCTTGCCGTAGATGTCGCAACCCGTCGCGGCGGATGCGGCGCGCAGTTTGATGAGCGGCGTGTTGCCGATGCTGTCGATGAAACCCGACCGGACATTCATGATTTTGTCGTTCTCCGAACCCTGCGCTCCCGTTCGGACGGTAGACAGGGAGGGGGCCGCTCTGCAACCGATTAGAGCGTGATGACTTTCGACTGACTCACCCGTCGGCCCAGCACGGGCGCCGCTCGGGCGCGATGGCGAACCATCGCGCCATAGCTGCGAGTCCGCGCAATGGCTCGAAGAGCCATTGCGCGCTGCTGGGCCGACGCGAAATGCCAAAGTCATCACGCTTCAAGCCCAGCGCTTTCGCACCTCGTCGCGATGGAGCGCCAGCCATTGCAGGCAGATCACGGTGACGGCGTTGTCGATCTCGTCGCGGTCGAGCATGCCGCGCGCTTCGGCGAAGGATACTGTCTTGACCAGGATATTCTCGCCTTCCGCCGCGAGGCCGAACACGCCGCCGGCATTGGTCGTGTCGACGCGGCCGAGGAACATGCGGGCCGCCTCGGAGCAGGCGCCGGGCGTCAGCAGAACATTGTGGATTGGCATCACGGCGTCGACCGTGAGGCCGGCTTCCTCGATCGCCTCGCGGCGGATCATGTCTTCCGCCGACTCGGCGTTCTCCATGATTCCCGCGACGATCTCCCAGGTCCACGGATGGCGCCCTGCGACGTAGGCGCCGGCGCGGAACTGGCGGATCAGCACCACCTCGTCCCGTTTGGGATCATAGAGCAGGGCACCCGCCGCTTGGCCGCGCTCGAAGACCTCGCGGCTGATGACGTCGCTCTGGCCACCCTGGTGAAGGCTGTGACGGAAGAAGTACCGTCCGATACGGAAGTATCCCTGGAATGCCACCTCATGGCCGACCAGCTCGACCTTTTCATCAGGCAGGGGAGGCGTGGTCATGGTCGAGGACTCCGCGTGCAAATAGGGCCGCTCCCCGAAGGAAGCGGCCCCAGAATTGGCTCCGAAGGCAGGGATCGAACCTGCGACCCGGCGATTAACAGTCGCCTGCTCTACCGCTGAGCTACTTCGGAATAGAAACTCGTCGCGGCGGCGGTATCCACGCGCGAAGACGCGGTCTTTTGACAGGGCATCCCCGTGCACGCAAGTGGGGTGGTGCGGCTCGAAATCAATGGAGGCCTGGGCCTCCGCCATGTGACACGACTGAAACGCTAACAGACAGGGCTTTCAGAGAAGGGGCCGCTTTTGGTGTACGGCTTGGTGTACGGTCCCCAGCTCAAAACGCTGGTAGGCAAGGATTTCAGAGGCGAGGGGGCCATGAAGTGGCGTGATATTGGCAACTCTTAGGCAGTTCTCGAATTCGGAGGCTCAGCGTTCGCCAGTCAGCGGTTAGCCCAGCAGGCCGAATGCGTAACACCCGCTATCTATTCAAGACCACGCCTCAATTCCCCGGCAAATACTTGCAATTGCTTCTTGAACTTTGAGCGGTGTCTGTTGGCTGAACGTTGCCAATATTTCTTGAAGTCCAGATGGACTCTAGGCCTGTAGAAAAAGTTCGAAATGTCGATCGCCTGTCCCCCCTTGCCCCGCTTTGCTCGGAAGAAGCTGAGCAGGCAGTCGAAGACGTGGCCGGTTGCTCTTTCAAATGAAGCTGGGCGCCGGTTGCGTTCGCACGCTTGTCTGAATTGATCAGACACCGCTTTGCTTCGAACAAGAGGTTCAACGTGGCTCCAAAGAAAGTGCATCGCGTGCCATTTGGCATATGCACGATTTGGATAACCGGAGCCCACGTACTTTACAGTACGGCCTACCCAGTAGATCGCCAAATAATCACGAACCGTACGATTATCGAAGATTCTATCGTAGTACGGTTCCTTGAAGAGACCTTCTTTGCCACTTCGGACAGCATACGGATCAAGTTCGCAAGCACCTACGACTTGCGCTAGCTCGTCTTTCTTCACCCAAAACTGGTGCTGATTCCTCAGTATTCGACGGGCCTCCTTCTTGCTCTGACGCTTCCTAACGTACTGATATCGGAATTTGGCAAATTCTCGCTCAAGCAGAACTTGGCGGGTGTCATTAGCTCGGAGATCAGAGGTTAGAATTGCATTCTGGTAATTGGTTGCGGCTACGATATTGGATACGAGATGCTCGAACCGCTCTTGCCCTTTGTCTCCATCTCGGGGCACGCTGATGACACGAACCAAGACGGCTGCATGTCTCGCTTTCTGCTGGTGTAGACTTAGCGTTCTCGTCGTTTGCTGTCCGTTAATAATTTGAGGGTTCGTCACACGAAGAACCGCCTTGCCTCTTTCCGCGCTCTTGCGTGCGGAGTCACAAACTATTGTCACGCCATTATTGAAATACCAGAAATTTCCAGGGCGGTGACTGAGGCTTTCTGCAATACCCTCGTTGATTCCTTTCTCTCCTAGGAAACCACGAATGTTCCTGGCGAACAATCGATCGCCCGCGCTCGAATAAAGTGCACCGAGATCATTTCCCGCCATGCTGAGAATCCAGGAGCCAATTCTAGTAATGGGATCGTATTTCTCGATTGCACCATCGGATCCAACGATGCCTCGAGGATCAATCGGGAGATCCAGAAACGGTACGGGTGGAGCGGCCCCGCCAAGGTAATAGAGGTGGCTCAGGAAATTTGAACAGTGGGCTAAGTGGACTTTCTGCCTGACGACGGCCAAGGAAGCCGAGACCAGGAGAGAGCATGAGCAGACGATCGCGCCGGAACCATAGCCCGGCCTTCAAGGCGAAAGTGGCATTGGCAGCCAT
>CAMDCE010000058.1 GCA_945889625.1 Asaia bogorensis
CGAACGGCCGGCGGCCTTGTGCAGGTGCACCGGCGTGTCGGCATAGTTCTTGGCGACCATCTGCGGGATGGTCTGCGGACCTTCCCTGAGCCGCGCCATGATCTGCGCCTCGCGGCCGAGGCGATGCTCGATATAGGCCTGCACGAACGAATTGGGATTGCGGATCTCCGCGCCGTGCGTGGGAATGTAGAGCGCCTCGTCGCGCGGCAGGAGCTTGCGCAGGCTGGCGAAGTAGGCGGCCATGTTGCCGTCGGGTGGCGAGATCACCGCCGTCGACCAGCCCATGACGTGGTCGCCCGACAGCAGCGCCTTGTCTTCCTTCACCGCAAAGCAAAGATGGTTGGAGATGTGGCCAGGCGTGTAGACCGCCTCGACGTTCCAGCCGTCGCCATGCACCACGTCGCCGTCGTTCAATTTGATGTCGGGCGCAAAGGAGAGGTCGCCTGCCTCTTCAGGCTTCTCGTCGCCCGGCGGCTTGGGATGCGGGCCGTAGCTGTAGACCTTGGCACCGGTCGCCCTGGCGATGGCGGGCGTGGCCGGCACATGGTCGATGTGGGTGTGGGTGACAAAGATATGCGTCACGGTCTCGCCGCGCACGGCGCGCAGCACGGCGTCGATATGATCCTGCTGGTCGGGGCCGGGATCGACGATCGCCACCTTGCCGTGGCCGATCAGATAGGTGCCGGTGCCCTTGAAGGTGAAGGGGCTGGGATTGTTGGCCACGACACGGCGGATCAGCGGAGTCACCTCCATCGCCGTACCGTAGTCGAACTTGAAATCCTTGATGAAGGGAATGCTGGGCATGGAACTTATCAGGGCCTTTCTTGTCATCCTGAGCGCAGCGAAGGATCTTTAGGTGGTAGATTCCTCGCTGCGCTCGGGATTAACACCGCTACGGCGGTGTTAACTTGTACAGCGCATTGCGCAGATCGGAGCTGACATAGACGGTGCCGGACTTGCCGACGGCGACGCCGGTCGGCACCAGCGCCGGCGGGCCGCCGGGAAACGGCGCCAAGCCGATATCGAGATTGGAGGCGATCACGGTCTTCGCTCCCGAGGCCGGATCGATGGCGACCACGCGCTTCTGGCCAACCTCGGCGACGAAGATCCGGCCGTCCGGTCCGACATCGATGCCTTCGGGACCGGCCAGGCCATCGGCCACCACCTTGCGCGCACCCGACGCTGTATCGATCTGGCTGACCGCGCCGGCGGCGATCTCGGCGACGTAGATCACGTTGCCCGGCCCCTGCGCCAGCGCCACCGGCCCGCGCAGCTCCTTCACCAAAGTGCTGCGCGTCTTGCCGTCGGGGCTCACCTTGACGAGGTTGCCGCTCGCCAGTTCCGCGACATAGATCGTGCCGTCGGCCGCTTCGATCGCGTCGACGGGTGCGGCAAAGTCGCCAAGCGTGGCGACCAGCTTGCCGGTCTTGCGGTCGACCTTCTCCACGGTGTTGGAGAACCAGCTCGACAGCAGCACGTTCTTGGGCCCGACCGAGATGCCGATCGGATAGGCGTGGGTGTCGCCATGCACGCGCAGCACGTCGCTGACCGTGCCGTTCTGGCCGTCGACCGTGCGATAGCTGAACACGTCGGCCACATGCACGGTGTCCTTGCCGTTCTCCGACACCACGGCGAGGTCGCTCGGGACCGCGAGCTTGCCCTCGACGATAGTCTTGAAGGCACCGGTGTGCTTGTCGACCAGATAGATGCCGTTGTCGGTCATCGAGGTGACGAACAGCCGTCCGCGCGAATCGAAGGCGAGATTGTCGAGGCCGGGCTTCATCGAGGCCACCAGCTTCTTGGCCTTGCTGGTGAGGCTGACGCTCCACACCGCGCCGGTGCCGGTATCGACGACGTAGAGATTGTCGCGATTCTGCGGATCGATGTTGGCGGCGGCGGGCGTAGTGAAGCCCGATGCGATCACCTCGACCGCACCGGTCTCGAGGTTGATCTTCACCGCCTGGCCCTTGAACCACAGCGGCCCGTAGAGGAAACCATCGTCGCGGTGGACCTCGAAGCCGTTCAGCCCGCCCAGCTTCTCGGCAATGCGGCGCAGGTCGTTGCGCGGGAAGGACTTGAACTCGGGCTTGTCGACGTTCTTAAGATCGATCTCATAGAGCGCGTCGCCGAGAAAGACCTCGGATACGAACAGCCGCCCGTCCTTGCCGAAGGCCAGCGAGTTGGGGCCGGTCATGCCGTGGGCGACCTCGATGGTCTTGTTGCCGCGCCGGACATAGACCTTGCCCAGCAGGAAGGCGGTCCAGGCCATGGTGCCGTCGTCGGCAAAGGCGATGTCATCGGCCATGCCGGTCGGCGGATCGATGACCCGATCGACCTCGCCCGAATCGACCTGCACGCGATAGAGCGTCTGGCCGATCACGGACCCCGCGAAGAGTTGGTCGTCCTTGTTGAAGGCAAGGCCGTGGACGCCATGGAACCACGAGCCCGGGACCAGAAACTGCTGGGTATATTCCTTGGGCGGAGCGGGCGGAGGCACAGGCGGAGCGGCCTGTTGCGCCAGCGCGCCGCCCGCCAACGCGAGCGCCAGCGTCGTCGACGCAAGGATCCGCCCCAATCCCATTCCTTTCCTCCGAACCTTTCTCGCGGCGCGGACTTTAGACCGCGCGATACATTTTGTAACGCCGAACCCATCGGCTACCATCATCCCCAACAAAACGTGCATTCCGCAGGAGGAAAGACATGGCAGGGCCACTTTCGGGACTGACGATCGTCGAGCTGGCCGGCATCGGGCCGGGCCCGATGTGCTCGATGATGCTGGGCGACATGGGCGCCGACGTGATCCGCGTCGACCGCACCAAGAGCCACGTCATGGATCGCCTGGCCGATCCGAAATACGCCGTGCACAACCGGAGCCGGCGCTCGGTCTCGGTCGACCTGCAAAAGAAGGAAGGCATCGAGGTCGTGCTGCGCCTGATCGACAAGGCCGATGGCATGACCGAGCCGTTCCGCCCCGGCGTCGCCGAGCGATTGGGCGTCGGGCCCGACCTCTGCCTCCAGCGCAATCCGAAGCTGGTCTATGGCCGCATGACTGGCTGGGGACAGGAAGGCCCGCTCGCCAAGGCGGCCGGCCACGACATCAACTACATCGCGCTCACTGGCGCGCTGCACGCCATCGGACCCAAGGAGAAGCCTTCTCCGCCCTTGAACCTGGTGGGCGATTTTGGCGGCGGCGGCATGCTGTTGGCCTTCGGCATGGTGTGCGGGCTTCTCGAGGCGCAGAAGTCGGGCAAGGGCCAGGTGATCGACGCCGCGATGGTCGATGGCGCGGCGCTCCTGCTCGGCGGCATCTACGGCATGGCCGGCGCCGGCCTATGGAACGACGAGCGCGAGACCAACCTGCTGGACGGCGGCTCGCACTTCTATGGCACCTATGCGACCAGGGACGGCAAGTTCGTCTCGGTGGGCTCGATCGAGCCGCAGTTCTACGACCTGCTGCTCGAGAAGACCGGACTCAAGGGCGAGAGCCTGCCGGCGCAGATGGACCGCAAGGCGTGGGCGCAGTTCAAGAGCCGGCTCGAGGCGATCTTCAGGACCAAGACGCGCGACGAGTGGTGCGCGATCATGGAGGGCACCGACATCTGCTTCGCGCCGGTGCTGACCATGAAGGAGGCCTCGCAGCATCCGCACGCCAAGGCGCGCGGCGCCTATGTCGACGTCTCGGGCTTCCCGCAGCCCGCGGCCGCGCCGCGCTTCTCGCGGACCAAGGAAAGCGTCAAGGGCCCCGCCGCCAAGCGCGGCCAGCATACCGACGAGGTCCTGACCGAACGCGGCTTCTCATCGAAGGAGATCGGCGAACTGAAGGCGGCGGGGATCGTCGGGCCGCAGTGACCTTGTCTCGAGCGAAGCGAGGGAGCTTTCCCGGGCCGCAAGAATCCCTCGCCTTTGAGGCTCGGGACAAGTGATCCGCGCCTTCGAGCTGGCGATCCGGCAACTCAGCGATCCCAGGCTGCGCGGCGTCATCTGGCAATCGCTGCTGCTGTCGCTGGTGCTGCAGATCGCGATCGGCGCGCTCGCCTGGTGGGCGCTGCAGTCGCTGGCCACCTTCAAGTGGAACTGGGTGAACGAGACCATCCGCTGGCTGGGCGGCGGCGCGGTCACGGTTCTGGCGCTGATGCTGTTTCCGGCGAGCTTCGGCGTCGTGATCTCGATCTTCATGGAAAAGATCGCCGACATCGTCGAGGCCGAGCACTACCCGACATTGGGCAAGGCGCGCGGTATTCCGCTATGGACCGGCATCTGGTCGGGCATCGTGTTCCTGCTCACCCTGGTGGCGCTCAACCTCGTCATGCTGCCGCTCTATCTGGTGGCGCTGTTCGTGGCCGGCCTCGGCGCGATCCTGTTCTACGGGATCAACGGCTGGCTGACCGGACGGGAATATTACGAACAGGTGGCGCTGCGCCGCCTCGACCCGGCCGAGGTGAAAGCCTGGCGCAAGGCCAACGGCGGCGTGTTGTGGGCCACCGGCATCGCCATCGTCTTCTTCGGCACCATCCCAATCCTGAACCTGATCGTCCCGGTCCTGGGCATGGCCGCGATGGTGCATGTGGCACAAAGGCTCAAGCCACCGTCTGCGCCCAGCCGACCCTTTCTTCCGCCGCCCGGGCAGCGGTAAGATCGCCAGATGAAATCGGCGTTCGGGGCGCTCGCGCTCGTCCTCCTGCTCAGCGGCTGCGTCACGGATTCCGGACCACGCTATTCGTTGAGTGGCGGCGAGACCGGCGTGTTCAGCTCGGCCAATCCCGGCCGGCCGATCCCACTCGATCGCATCAAAGGCATGGACGAGCAGCAGCTGGCGACGACGTTCGGCGCTCCCGTGCTCGACCGCAAGGACGGGCCGGCGCGCGTGCTGCGCTACCAGTCCGACGCCTGCACCCTGTTCGTCTCGCTCTATGGCGCCAGTGGTGCAGCGCCGCGCGCCTCCTTCGCCGACGCCTACGATCTTCACTTACGACCGCTGCCCGTCGACGCCTGCGCCGGCTCCGTCGCGGCGCAGAAGCGACGCTTCGCCTGAAACCACGCCTCGCTGTCTTCGCGACTCCGTGAACCGATCATCTGAAGTGCGCTCTCACTGCGTCTAAGTCCTGTGCGACCGCGCTGTAGCGGGAACAGGAGGAGCGGATGATTCTCGAGAGCAAGTTTGCGCGCCTGGGCGGCACTTCGCTGCTGGCGCTGATGGTCGGCATGGCCTCGGCCCAGGCCGCGACACTGGTCGGGCTCACCGCCGACAACAAACTGGTGAAGATCGACACGTCGACGATGGCTGCAACGGCTCTGATGGCGATCTCAGGCGCCGACAGGATCGTCGGCATCGACTTGCGCCCGGCCGACGGCAAGCTCTACGGCCTCACTGAAACCAGCCAACTGGTCGTCATCGACCACATGAGCGGCAAGGCGAGCCCCGGCAGCATGCTGTCGGAGAAGGTCGTGCTGGGCCCACGCCCGATCGTCGACTTCAACCCGGTGGCCGACCGGCTGCGCGTGATTTGCGCCGACGGCGTCAGCCTGCGCATTAACGTCGACACCGGTGCCGCGACCGTCGACAAGCCGTTGAATTTCGACGCCACCGACGCCAACACCGGCAAGAAGCCCGCAATCGCGGCTGGTGCCTACACTAACTCCACCAAGGGCGCCAAGGGCACCGAGTTGTTCCATGTCGATGGCGGCACCAGCTCGCTGGTCCTGCAGAACCCGCCAAACGACGGCGTGCTCAAGACCCGTGGCGCAGTGGGCGTGGGTGGCCTGGGCGATGCCGTGATGGATATCGACAATGAAGCCGAGGGCAAGAACACCTCCTATCTGATCGCCGGCGGCACGCTCTACACGGTCGACCTCGCGACGGACAAGGCCACGTCGATCGGTGCAATCAAGGGCATGAACGGCAAGCTGATCGACGTCGCTGTCTGGAAGTAGGCGCATCGAAAACGACCCGTTGCCTGGGCTAAGGCCCGAGGCTCTTGCGAAGAAAGGCTAAGGCTTCGTCGGTAGACCGCGCCCGTGCGGATGCATCGTAACCCATCGAGTAGCCGCGGCCTTCCTTCAGACAGCTCTGCATGACGTTCGGATCCAACGGCTTTTCCTGACCATCGACGAGCAGAGCCGGCCGCGCTGATCCAATGAGAAGATACGGACATTTCCGCGTGCTGGCGTATTGCGGGTAGAAGCGTGGCGCACCCAGGCTCGAGACCGTCCATGCATGGTAGGCGCCCGGATAGATCGACACGTCGATCGACCGCGCACCGCCTGCACCTCTGGCGTAGCTGAGATATTCCTGCACCTTCGCAATCGGCAGGTTGTCGTCTTTCTCGCCCAGCAGCATCAAGAGCGGCGCACCGGCATATGCCGCCTGCTCCGCCATCGCGCCATAGACGCCGGCCGGGTAGTAGGCGATGTGGGCGGCAAAGCGGATGTCGCCCGGCGCGAGAGAGCCGGCGACCCGCGTGAAGGCGCTCAGATGAGCGACCTCGCCGCCGAAGGAGAATCCGACGATGGCGATCCGGGCAGGGTCGATCCGCGGGTCGCCGGCCAGCATTCGCAGCGCCGCATAGGCCTCCGCCACGGCGGCGGCCCACGGTGGAGCGCCGCTCGAAGCCGGCGCCTCGGCCATGCGCCGTGCCGTCGGGCTTTGATAGGTCAAGGTGGCGAAGCCGGATTTGCGGAACTGGTCGGCGTGCCAACCCTCGTTCGATTCCTGATAACCGCCGATCGTGTGGGCGATCACGACAGCAGGATAGCGCTCGCGCTTTTCAACGGGAAAGGCCAACGTCCCGCTGACGATGATCGTCGAAGTTGCCGCCTCTCGCGAAACGAGTTGGCGAAAGTCCGCGTAGTCGCCGGCTTGAAACCTCACCGACTCGCCTTTGGCCTGCGCCGTCGTTGTGATGGCGATGGCGGCCAAGGCAGCGAACAGACGCCGACGCATCTCAGTGACAACCGAGGCAGGTAAGCGCCGCCCGCGCCTCGGGATCGGCACGGCGCAGGACGGCGTTGCGGGCGTAGGGCGTGCCGGGCAATTCGGCGCTCATACGGTCAAGATAGACGTTGGCCTTGGCGACGGCGCCGAGTTGTAGCCAGCCATCGGCCAGTGCGCCCAGGAGTTCACCGCGGCCGTGCTCCTTGAGATTGCTCCAATTCGCGGCGCTGGCCGCCACCACGAACTCGAAATCGCTGACGGCGATCCTGGTCAGGCGGTCCGCCTCGGGGCGATTGAAGGGACGAATCGCTCGCGCGAAAGGCATCAGGCCGGTGGCGCGCGGAGTGAGCACGGCGATATCCGTCGGCGCGAGCGAAACGGCGCGCTCCATGTCGGCCATGCCTTGAGCCGCCAATGCCTCGCCTTCGCTGATCTCGCCGCGCTGAAACGCCTGGCCGGAGAGGAACAGCTGGCCATCGCCGCGCCAGATCAGCGCCTCGGCATGGTTGGGATCGGCAGAAAGCGCTTCGGCAATCAACTTCATGGCGCGGTCGAAGGCGGCGGTGTCGCCGTCGAAGCCGGCGAACATATCCTCGCGGACCTTGACGTCGAAGCGCTGCTGGGCGAGCACGACGAGGCTCATCGAGGATGCCAGCACGAGAGCGATCATAAAACGCACGGCTCAGCCCTCCGCGAGCGCGGCGCGGCGAACACGCAGCAACAGGTTCGCCAGCCAACCGATACCGATCCCCGCCACCGCGCCGCCGACGGCACCCGACAAGCAGATCCATAGCGGCTCGACGCGCAGCGCCGGCAGGACGCCGAACAGGACACCCAGCGCGTAGCGCACGGCGAAGATCGAGATGCCGAAGCAGAGCGTGAACCAGCCGCCGTCGATCTCCAGCCTTCCGTCCTCGGGACGCCACCGCGCGACACGACGGCTACCGATGGCCATCCCCAGCGGCAGGGCGGCCACCAAAGCCACGGCCCAGCCGGCAAGCGCCAGGCCTGGCTGCACCGATTGTGCGACGCCACCGAGCGAGGTGCCGACGCTGACCAGGGGCAGGATCGCCAGACGCCACAGCGGCACCGTGCGCGGCTGCAGGCCCCGCCAGCCCAGCCAGAGGACGAAAGCCATGAGCGGCCACACCCACAGCGGGGTATTGGCGACGATCTGGAAAGGTGACGGCATGGTGAAGCGCTCGCAAAGGCAGATGGGAGCCATAACCTTCAACGGGGCGCCGCGGCCGATCCATCGTCGTTACGTGGAAGTGCTGGCGTTTTTCGCGATCTGCCGGCAATCATCGCTTCACGATGCGCGAGTTGCCCTATCTCAAGGCTATGCCTCGCCACCTGCCGTGGGTGCTGGGGCTGGGCCTGGTCATGGGCGTCATCGGGCCGTTCGGCGTGTACGAGACCATGGGTTTTGGAATCCGGATTCTCTATTTCGTTTTGACCGCCACGCTGATCTGGCTGCAGGTCATCGGTTTCGCGATCCTGCTGGCCAGCCTTGAGATGTTCGACCGCTGGTCGACGACGGCCCGCATGGCGCTCGCCGGTCTGCTGGCCTCGGTGCCGGGCACGCTGGAGATCATCGCCCTTCATAGCTGGCTGGTGAAGCCGATCCCGCTTCACGCAGCACCGTATATTTTCCCGCAGACAGCCTTCCTGACCGTGGTCATCTCGGTGGTGATCGGCCTTTTCTTCGAACGCCGCCTGCATGCACTGGCCGACGCCGAGCGGGCGCGCGTGGCGTCGATGCCCGAGGCCAGCCCGCAAGGCGTGGCGCCGCCCGATTTCTTCCGCCGCGTGCCGCCGGCGCTGGGGCGCGATCTTCTGGCGCTGGAAATGGAGGATCACTACCTGCGCATTCACACCGCGTTGGGCAGCGACCTCATCCTGCTCAGGCTGCGCGACGCACTCAGCGAGCTCGGGCCCGAGCGCGGTCGTCAGGTCCATCGCTCGTGGTGGGTGGCCGAAGGCGCAGTCGCCTCAGCAGAGCGCGACGCCGGCCGCAGCAGGCTTGTCCTGCGCAGCGGCTTGCGTGTGCCGGTAAGCAAGAGCTTTCGCAATCAAGTGAAGGAAGCAGGCTGGCTCGGCAACTAGAAGACTACTTGCCGCCGCGATCCTCGCGCCACAGATCGAGCCGCTCCTGCACCGGACGGTCGGAGAAGGAGAACAGCACCGCCTCGCCGGCCGCCTTGTGCACCACCTTGGCCCAGCTTGGCACCACGAAGTGGTCGCGCTTCTTCCAGCGCATCACCGTATCGCCGACCTTGGTCTCGCCCGAACCCTCGACCACCGAGAACACGGTGCCGTCGGTGCTGCGATAGGGTGCAGTCGTAAAGCCCTTGGGCAGGAGCTGCATGAAGGTGCCCATGGTGGCAATCGGCGCGCCGCCGCTGGCGGGATTGATGTAGCGCAGCTTGTAACCGTGACAGGCGTCGGGTGGGCCGGCCTTGGCGAGGCCGGCGAGCGCCTCACGCGTGCGGGCATAGGGATAGTTGAAGATCGGCGAGGTCTGTCGGGCGGGCTTCCAGTCGACCGGCAGGAGGCCGCTGGCATATTTGGCGTCGGACGTGCCCTCGGGCGCGGTAATGACCTGCTCGTCCTCTTCGCCGCTTTCCGAGAAGCCGGCGTTGAACATCGCTACCAGGGGAATGTCGAGACCGTCGAGCCACACCATCGGCTTCTTCGAGTCGTTGCCGTGGTCGTGCCAGGTCCAGGTCGGCGTGATGACGAAGTCGCCTTCGCGCATGATGGTGCGCTCGCCGTCGACGGCAGTGTAGGCGCCCTCGCCTTCGACGATGAAGCGCAGCGCCGACTGGGTGTGGCGGTGGCTGGGCGCCACCTCGCCCGGCAGGATGAGCTGCAGGCCGGCATAGAGCGTCGGCGTGATGCAGGCGCTGCCCTGCATCGCTGGATTCTCGAGGATCAGCACGCGCCGGATCGCCTCTTTGGCGGTGATCAGCGCGCCCGATTCCATCAGGAAAGGCCGGACCTTGGCGTAGTCCCAATGCGCCGGTCGGTACTTGGGCGACGGCTGCGGCGGCACGAGCTGATGCATCGACTCCCACAACGGCGCCATGGAAAGGCTGCCGATGCGTTCGTAGAAATCGCGGCGGGCGTTGTTGCGGGTAGCGGGTGCGCTCACGGCGTCACTATTCGGCGGCAGCGCGCAGCGGCAGGCCGAGCCGCGCCGCCGCACGGGCGCGGCAGGCCTCGGCGAAGGCTGCGAACACTTTCATCGAGACCGGATTCTCCAGCGCCTTGTGCTCGGGGTGCCACTGCAGGGCGAGCGCGAAGCCTGGCGCGTCGGGCACGCTGAAGGCTTCGACCTGGCCATCGTCGGCGGTGGCTTCGAGCTGGGCGCGCGGCGCCAGCCGGTCGACGCCCTGGGCGTGCAGCGAGTTCACCAGCACGCGGCGCTCGCCCAGCAGGCGATGCAGCAGGCCGCCCTCGACGATGTCGATGTTGTGCGCCGGCGCGTAGTTGGAGTCGATGTCGGGCGTCTTGGGCGAACGGTGATCGCGCCGCCCGCCGACTTCGTGCACCAGTTGGTGCAGCGTGCCACCCAGCGCCACGTTCACTTCCTGCAGGCCGCGGCAGATGGCGATCAGCGGCACGCCATGGTCGATCGAATGGCGGATCAGCGGCAGGGTGGTGGCGTCGCGCGCCGCATCGTGCGCCGTGCCCGGCCGGCTCTCCTCGCCATAGTGATGCGGCTCGACATTGGATGGGCTGCCGGTCAGCAGCACGCCATCGAGCGTGTCGAGCAGGCGGTCGAGCGCCTCGGTCGTGGCATTGTCGCCCAGCTCCGGCCCCATGGCCGGGATCAGCACCGGCAGCGCGCCGACGGCGCGGATCACCGCCTGGACGTATTTGTCGCCCACGGTGTGATGCCAGCCGCCCCGGCCGTTTTCCTTGAGACAGGCAGAAACGCCCACCAGAGGCCGCAAAGAAGACCGATCCATATCCTGCCGAACCCTGCAAATAGAAGGGTTTATCATCGCCAACGGGCGCTCTCTTGGCAATTGCGGCGCATCAGCGCCCGCCCGCGCCTTGTGCAGTGCAGCCCTGCATGGTACCGCCCGCGCCGCCCCGCTTTTTGCCCGTCCAACTACTGAAAGTGCGCCATGACGACGACAACGCCTCCGCCCAATCCTGCTGCTGCTGCACCCCAGACGTCGACCGGGCCGCTCACCATCCATGGCCAGTACATCAAGGATCTGAGTTTCGAGAACCCGCGCGCGCCGCAGAGCCTGATCGAGCAGACCCAGCCGCAGCTCACGCTCAACGTCACGGTCAATACAAGGCAGTTCGACACCAAGACCTTCGAGGTCACGCTGGCGGTCGAGGCGAGCGCCCAGACGCCAGCCAAGGAGCCGTTGTTCATGCTCGAGCTGGTCTATGCCGGTACCGTGAGCCTGGGCGAGGTGCCGCAGGAGGCGTACGGCCCGCTGCTGCTGATCGAGACGCCGCGCCTGCTGTTCCCCTTCGCCCGCGCCGTCATCGCCAACGCCACGCGCGAGGCGGGCTTCCCGCCGCTCAATATCGCGCCGGTCGATTTCGTGGCGCTCTACCGCCAGCAGCTCGAGGCCCATGGCGGCCAGATCCCGGGCGTGCCGAGCGGGCCGGTCGGGCACGCTTAGGCGGCCACGGCGCAGCGTAGCTTTATTGCGTAAATCGTTGCAAATCGCTCCGCGCCGTTCCACCACCTTGGAACGGCTTGGATATCGATAAAACCTGGGTTTTCGACGAATCGTTCCGCGTTCCAGGTGTGGAACGCCCCATTCCAGGTCAAGCTTTGAGCCAGAGCGGGTCGCTGAGCTTCTTCAGAAATTCCGCGTGGGCAGCGAGTTCCGCCGCACTCGCCGCAAACGGCCGAGCCGGGCGCACCGCGCGGCCGGTCGCCGTCGACATGCCACCCAGTCCCGTCGCGGCCATTTCCGGCGCCAGCCCGAGATCGCGCTGCCGGCCGCCACTCAGCTCGAGATAGACCTCGGCCAGCAGCTCCGAATCGAGCAGCGCGCCATGCTTGGTGCGCTCGGTATTGTCGATTCCGAAGCGCTCGCACAGGGCATCGAGGCTGGCGCGCTGGCCGGGGAATTTGCGGCGCGCCATCGATACGGTGTCGACATAGGCGTTGGTGATCTTCGGCCGGCCGGCGCGCTCGAGCTCGGCGTTGAGGAAGCCCAGATCGAACTGGGCATTGTGGATGACCAGCTGGGCGTCGCCGATGAACTCAAGAAGCTCGTCGACCTTGTCGGCGAACAGGGCCTTGTCGGCCAGGAATTCCTCGCTCAGGCCGTGGATGTCCTGGGCGCCGGTCGGCATGTCGCGTTCGGGGTTGAGATAGACCTGAAAGGTCCGGCCGGTGGCCACCATGTTCACGAGCTCGATGCAGCCGATCTCGACAACGCGATGGCCGACGAGCGGGTCGAGGCCCGTGGTTTCGGTATCGAGGACGACTTCACGCATCGCGGCCTTGTAGCCTACTTGCGACCGGCGCGCGCGAGCTGGGCTGTGAATTTCTCGCGCCACGGATTGGACGGCCATAAGCGGCCCGGCCGGGCCTTGAGTGCGGCGATGGCCTTTTCGAGTGCGGCGCGCGTCGGCGCCCGACCGAGTCCGGTCGGGATGATGACGGTTGCCTTGTGCCGCTTCACGGCGTCGGGCACCTGCTGGCGCAGGATGCCGTCGAGCTTGTCGTCCGTCATGCCGGGCCGCGCCATGACGCGGCGGCGTTGCAGGAAAGCCGGTGCGCTCACGACCAGAATGGCATCGACCCGGCGCTCGCCGCGGCCCTCGAACAGCAGCGGGATGTCGAGCACGACCAGCGGCTCGCGCCGCATCGCTGCCCGCTTGAGGAACGCGCGCTGCCGCTGGCCGACCAGGGGATGCACGATGGCTTCGAGCTTGCGCAACGCGTCCCGGTTGCCGAACACCCGGCCGCCCAGCGCCTGGCGATCGAGCACACCGTTCTTCACGACGCCGGGAAAGGCCGCTTCGATCGGCAGCAGCGCTACGCCACCGGGTGCCTGGAGGGCGTGGACGGCGGCATCGGCGTCATAAACCGGCACCCCCATCCTGCGCAGCATCGCCACTGCAGTCGATTTGCCCATGCCGATCGAGCCGGTCAGGCCGACTATGACCATTCAGATGGGTACCATTCAGAATGGACCATCAGGTGGCGGGGGCCGCCTTCGGAACCTGGGCGGCCTTGCGCGCCGCCGCCCGCACGCGCGACAGGCGGATCGCGCCATAGACGATGACGGCGCCGACCACGAGCACGCCGACCGCCACGAACGGGCGATAGACGAACCAGGCGACCGCGATGACCACCGGCGCGATCACAGCCGTGCACAACAGACCGATCAGGCCGGTGCCGGCGCGCACGACGTCGCCCAATATCGGGAGGAAATCGGCCAGCACGCCGATCGGACCCATGATCAGGCCGAAGCCCAGGAACATCGCCACGACGCCGCCGGCCCGCAGCAGCCAGGTCAACATGCGGTTGTCGTCCTGCGCTTGCTTGAACATGTCGGCCGCTGGCACTTGCCCCGCCGAGATCAACTCCACGGAGCCGCCGGCTTGTGTGCGGTAGGGTATGAAGCTCGAACCCGACTGGGCGGCCACGATACTCGCCGGCTGCTGGCGCACTTCGGTGAAGGCGATCTTGAAATCGCCGACCGTGGGTTGGGCCGGGTCCTTGCCGATATAGAGGATGCCGTCGGCGACCTGCACCGGCTTGTTGATCCGCTTCGCCAGCGCCGCTGCCTGATCGTCGGTGGCCGGCAAGGCTTCCTCGGTGCCGAAGCCGCGCACCAGACCGTCGGGAACGGCAAAGACGCCGAGCTTGATCTGCGGCGCCAGCGCGCTGCGGTCCCGGTAGGTCATCTGCGGGTTGGTATGGCCGGTGCGCTCCTTGAATTTGCTGGAGTCGACCGACTTGTTCGTCCAGGTGCGCGCGTACTTGTAGGTGGTCTTGGTGGTCTCGCTGCCGCCCACGTTCTTCTTGGTTTCGGACTCCGATTCCTCGGTCCACTGGAACATCTCGACATGACGGATCAGGCGTATGCCCGAACTCTTCATGCCGAATTCGTTGTCGGTCGCGGGGCCCGCGGTCGTGAGCGTGCCCACGACGTGGACCAGCTTGCCCTCGTTGGCCGGATCGAGTGTGGCGACCGCCACCGTCTTCACGAGGCCCGCGCCTTCGGTCAGTGACTGCGCGGTCTTCACCGCGCGGCCCTCGTTCCAGAACAGCAGCACACAGGAAGCGATGATCAGCAGGAAGCCGAAGATCACCCCGGCGAACGATTGGACGATACGCTGCAGCCAGGACTTCTGCGTGGTCTCGCTGAACTGGTCGCCGTCGGCGGCCTGGCTTCGATTGTTGTCTTCGTCTTCCGCCGCCATGATGGTCTCCGGCCTAGGGCACCAGAACAGTCTGGCCGGTTGTCTTGCGGCCTTCCAGATCGATATGGGCCTGGGCGGCTTCGGCCAGTGGATAGCGCTGGTCGATGGCGATCTTCACCTTGCCGCTCTTGACCATCTTGAACAGCGTCTTGGCCGAGGCCTCGAGTTCCTTGCGGGTGGCGTTGTAGGCGCCGAGGCTGGGCCGGGTCAGGTAGAGCGAGCCCTTGGTATTCAGGATACCCGGCGGCTGCGGCGCCACGGCGCCGGATGCATTGCCGAACGAGGCCAGCAGGCCGAGCGGCCGCAAGCTGTCGAGCGAGGCCATCCATGTGTCCTTGCCGACGCCGTCGAACACCACCGGCACACCCTTGCCCTTGGTGATCTTCTTGACCTTCTCGACGACGTTTTCCTTGGTGTAGTCGATCACCCACTTGTAGCCGTTCTTCTTGGCCAGCGCGGCCTTTTCCGGCGACGAGGTCGTGCCGATCACCTTGTAGCCGCGCGCCTTGGCCCATTGGCCGAACAGCAGGCCGACGCCGCCGGCGGCGGCATGGAACAGGATCGTGTCGCCCTTCTTGAGCCACGGGTCGGCGCAGCGGTCGACGAGATACTCGACCGTCATGCCCTTGAGCATGATGGCCGCGGCCTGCTCGTCGCTTACACCCTTGGGCACATGCACGAGCTGGTCGACGCCCATCAGGCGCTCCTGGCAGTAGGCGCCGAGCACGCCGCAATAGGCGACCCTGTCGCCCTTCTTGAAGCCCTTGACCTTGGGCCCGACTGCGACGATCACGCCAGCCGCTTCGCGGCCGACCGCGTTGGGCATCGGCGTCTGATAGAGGCCGCTGCGCGTATAGATGTCGATGAAATTGAGGCCGATCGCGGTGTGCTTGATCTTCACCTGGCCGGGGCCGGGCGCGCCGACCTCGACGTCGTGAAGCTGCATTTTCTCCGGGCCGCCGTTCTCGTGCATCAGGATCGACTTGGACATCTCAATTCTCCCCTTGGTGTGTTGCTTACTCGGCGGCGCGCTTTGACTTGGCGGCCGTGTACTTGTCGATCTCGCCCTGGACGGCGGCCTGCGACTGCGCCGAATAGGTGCCGCGGTTGGCCGTGGCGATGTCGTAGCTCGTCTGGCGCGGAGCGATCGCTCCGCGCTGGAAATGCGGATGGACGAAGCGGGCCATCAGCTCGTAGGAGCGCTGCGTCGCCGGCCAGTCGGCCCAGTTGTGAGCGAGCAGCAGGACCGCGCCGAAGCCGCCCTCCGAGCCCTTCCACAGGCGCTCGAAGTGCCTGACGCAGTCGTCGGGCGTACCGATACAGGCCAGGCCTTCCTTGGTCAGGAACTCGGCGGCATCGGTGATGCCGGGCGGCACGATCGGGAAGGTGGCGACATCGGTGAAATACTGGGCGAAGCGATCGATGCCGAACTTGACGTCCTTGAGCGCCTGCTCGCGCGTTTCCGCGACATGGGCAAAGGTGACGATGCGCCACTTCGACCGGTCGGCGGTCTTGCCGTTCTGCCGGGCGTTCTCGGTATAGACGCCCCAGTTGGCAGCGTGTGCTTTCAGCGCGTCGTCCGACGTGCCGCCGATCGACAGCATGCCTATGCCGTGGCGACCCGAGGCCACGGCGCCGACCGGTGAACGGGAGCTCGCCACTGCCATCTCCATGCCGGACGGGCTGTAGGGCAGAAGCTGAAGCTGCGCGGCGTTGAGGTCGAACCAGTCGGTCTTGCGCGTCACCGACTTGCCGGCCATCAGGTCGACGATGACATCGAGCGATTCGTTCATGCGGCTGCGCTGGTCGGCGGGCTTGATGCCGAGCTTGGCCGCATCGTGCACCAGCGAGCCCGGACCGACGCCGAACATGGCGCGGCCGCGCGTCATGTGGTCGAGCTGGGTCATGCGCGAGGCCAGCATGAAGGGATTGTGATAGGGCAGCGACACCACGCCGGTGCCGAGCCGAATATGCCGCGTGCGCTCGGCGGCGGCGGCGATGAACATTTCGGGCGACGCGATGATCTCGAAGCCGCCGGAGTGATGCTCGCCGATCCACGCCTCATGGTAGTTCAACCGGTCTAGATGTTGGACCAGCTCCATGTCGCGTTCGATGGCGAGCGTCGGATTCTCGTCGAGTGCGTGGAACGGCGCCAAAAAGATGCCGGTACGCAGATAGCGGTCGATCAAGGAACATGCCCCCGGGTTGCGACCGTCGAGTATAGTGGCCGGCCTTCCGCGCGCCAGCCCGGCGCACCCTTGTCGCCCGCCCCTATAGCCAGGAGGGTCTATGAATCGACGCCGTTTCGTCATCGCCGCAACCGCCGCCTTGGCTGCGCCGGCGGTCGTCCGTGCGCAGGATGTCGTGAAAAGCGCCAAGGCATCGTATCGGCTGGTGACGCTCACCAGGGACCTCGAACAGCCCTGGGGCCTGGCCTTCCTGCCGGACGGGCGGATCCTGATCACCGAGCGGCCCGGCCGCCTCAGGGTATTCGCCAACGGCAAACTGGAACGCAGATCGCTGGCCGGCGTGCCCAAAGTCTATAGCCGCGGCCAGGGCGGCCTGCTCGATGTCTGCCTGCATCCGAACTTTGCGCAAAACCGCGTGCTCTACCTGTCCTATTCCAGCGAAGGCGAGGGCGGCGTCGCGACAGTGGTGGCGCGGGCCGAGCTTGGCGACGGCGGCCTGCGCGGCGGGACACGGGTCTTCGAGGCCCTGCCGCGCACCTCGGGCGGACTTCACTTCGGCTCGCGGATCGCCTTCGATCGCGCCGGCCTGATGTATGTCACGGCGGGCGAGCGCTACCAGATGCGCCGCGCCCAGGAGCTGGGCGATCTTGGCGGCAAGGTGGTGCGGCTCAAGGACGACGGCTCGGTGCCTTCGGACAATCCCTTCGTTGGGCGCGCCGGCGCGCGGCCGGAGATCTTCACCTGGGGTCATCGCAATCCGCAGGGCTTGGCGGTACATCCCGACACCGACCGCGTCTGGCTGGCCGAGCACGGCCCGCGCGGCGGCGACGAACTCAACCTCCTGAAAGCCGGCGCCAACTACGGCTGGCCGCTCGCCACCCACGGCACCGACTATAGCGGCGCCATCATCAGCCCGAACAAGAGCCTGCCCGGCATGGAAGATCCGGTGCGCGTCTGGGTGCCGTCGATCTCGCCCTGTGGCCTCTGCTTCTATGCCGGCGACCGCTTCCCCGGCTGGAGGGGCTCGCTGTTCACCGGCGCGCTGTCGAACTACGCGCTGTTCCGCATCGAGCTCGACGGTGAACGCTACAGGAGCGAGGAACGGTTGCTCGTCGACCGTCTTCCCTATATCCGCGACGTGCGTCAGGGACCTGACGGGTTCCTCTATCTTGTCACCCACAGCGACGACGGCGGACTGTTCCGCCTGGAGCCCGCGTAAGCCCAGACCATGCCCTCCCCGCAATTGATCCTCGCCTCGGCCAGTCCGTCGCGCCGCCAGCTACTCGTCAGTGCCGGTCTCACCTTCGACGTCGAGCCTTCGGGCATCGATGAGGACGAAGCCAAGCGCAGCTTGCTGACCGTACGCGCCACGCCGCAGGATATCGCCGAGGCGCTGGCCGAGATGAAGGCGCTCCGCGTCTCCGCCCGGCATGGCGCGGCCATGGTGGTGGGCGGCGACTCGACGCTGGCCTGCAACGGTCGCCTGTTCGACAAGCCCGCGACGCTCGATTTGGCGCGCAAGCAGTTGCTGGCGCTCAGCGGCCAGACGCATGAGCTGTTCTCCTCGGTAGTGGTGGCGCAGGGCGGCGTGCGGCTGTGGCACTGGAACGAGCGCGCCCGGCTTACCATGCGCCCGTTCAGCGAGCCCTTCATCGACGCCTATCTGGCACGGGCCGGCGACTGCGTGCTGGCCTCGGTCGGCGCCTATCAGCTCGAAAACCTGGGCGCGCATCTCTTCAGCCGGGTCGACGGCGATTATTTCACCATCCTCGGCCTGCCGCTGCTGCCGCTGCTGTCGTTCCTGGCGGGCCATGGTATTGGCCTCGAGCAGGCGGCATGAACGCTTACGAAACGCTTCTCCAGGAAGCCCGCGGGCGTCCGTTTGCGGCCATCGTCGGCTGGCCGGTCAATCATTCGCGCTCGCCCGCCCTGCACGGCTTCTGGCTGAAGCAGCACGGCGTCGCCGGCCACTATGGCCGCCTGCCGGTCGAACCCAACCGGCAGGCGCTGGAGGCGCTGGTGGCGTTCCTCAGACGCACGCCCAACGCGCGCGGCTGCAACCTGACCCTGCCGCACAAGGTCGAGATCATGCCGCTGCTCGACCGCATCGATCCCGCTGCGGCGCGCATCGGCGCGGTGAACACGGTGATCAAGCAACCCGACGGCACCCTGGAGGGCCGAAACAGCGACGGCTTCGGCTTCCTCGCCGCCCTGCAGGAAGGCGCGCCCGACTGGCGCGCCGCATCAGGTCCCGTCGTGGTTCTGGGCGCAGGCGGCGCTGCGCGGGCCGTTGTGGCGACGCTGGTCGATGCCGGCGTGCCCGAACTCCGCCTGGTCAACCGCACCCAGGCGTCGGCGATCGATCTCGGCGTGACCTTCACGCCCAAGGACGGACGGCGGATCGCCATCGAGCGCTGGGACGATCGCGCCGCCGCCCTCGATGGCGCAACCCTGCTGGTCAACACGACCTCGCTCGGCATGACGGGCCAGCCGCCGCTCGACCTCGACCTTGCCCGCCTGCCGCTCGGCGCGGCGGTCGACGACATCGTCTATGTGCCGCTCGAAACCGAGTTGCTGGCCCGCGCAAAGGCGCGCGGTCACCGCTGCATCGGCGGGCTCGGCATGCTGCTGCATCAGGGCCGGTTGGGCTTCGAAGCCTGGTTCGGCCACAAGGTCACCGTGAGCGCCGAGCAGCGCGCCGTGGTGCTGGCCGCATGACCGTTGAAAGCAATCCACCAGATGGCTTCAAGCCGCTGTTCCGCTCTAGTCCGTTCCTCGACAACAACGGGCCGTTCTTCTACCGCGGGACCGACGATGGCGCGTTCGTGATCGGACTGCGCATCCAACCCAAGCACGCCAACGGCCGCGGCGGCGCGCACGGCGGGCTGTTGATGACGATGTGCGATATCGCGCTGGGCTATCGCACGACGCGCAGCCAAACGCCGTCGCCGATGCTGACCACGGCCAGCGTCACCACCGACTTCGCGGGCGGCGCCAAGGTCGGCGACTGGGTCGAGGCCCATGTCGACGTACACAAGGTCGGCGGGCGGCTGGCCTTCGCCAACTGTTATCTGATCTGCAACGGCGAACGCATCGTGCACGCCTCGGCCGTGTTTGCCAGAAGCGGCGACCGGCCGGCTGGCTAAGTTTTCGCCAACTCGACCGCCTTGTTCGCAAGGCTACTGGCTTCGGCGAGCCAGCCGCGGCGTTCATCGTCCGAACTGGTCGCAACCACGCCGAAAAGCGACCTAGTGACGTGCCGAACGCCGCAGTAGCCCAGGATGCAATCGCGCCACATGCGCTCCAGCGGATCGCCGAACACGGCGCGCTCGCGTTCCGGCGGCGTGTTGCCGGTGTTGACGACGAGCGCCACCTTGGTCGTCAGCAGGCCGATCGGTACGTCGCCCTGATCGACACCTTTGGCGAAGCCGTAGGCCGCATCAGGTGCGAAAACGCGGTCGATCCAACCCTTCACGATGGCCGGCGGCGCGCCCCAGCAATTGGGATGGACCACGGCAAGGAGATCGCTCTGCCGCAGCTGCGCAATGTGGGTTTGGACCAGGGGATCGGTCGATGCCTGCCCGCGCGCCTCGCCGGCGCTGAGGCAGGGGTCGAATTTCTCTTCGACGAGATCGTGAAACCAGACGTCGCAGCCGGCCGATTGCCAAGTCGCCCGGATCGCTTCGGCGATTGCGCGATTGAAGCTTCCGGCAGCAGGATGGCCGACGACGACGAGGGCCTTCATGCCATCGCCGTTATTGGTTCATCGAGCCGAAGAAATCCTGGTTGGTCTTCGCCGTGCGCAGCTTGTCGAGCAGGAACTCGATGGCATCGACGGCGCCCATCGGCATCAGGATGCGGCGCAGCACCCACATCTTCGATAGCGTTGCGCGGTCGACCAGCAGCTCTTCCTTGCGGGTGCCCGACTTGGTGATGTCGATGGCCGGGAAGGTGCGCTTGTCGGCGACCTTGCGGTCGAGAATGATTTCGGAATTACCGGTGCCCTTGAACTCCTCGAAGATCACCTCGTCCATGCGGCTGCCGGTGTCGATCAGGGCCGTGGCGATGATGGTGAGCGAGCCGCCTTCCTCGATGTTGCGGGCGGCGCCGAAGAAGCGCTTGGGCCGCTGCAGCGCATTGGCATCGACACCGCCGGTCAGCACCTTGCCGGAGCTCGGCACCACGGTGTTGTAGGCGCGGCCAAGGCGGGTGATCGAGTCGAGCAGGATCACCACGTCCTTCTTGTGTTCGACCAGGCGCTTGGCCTTTTCGATCACCATCTCGGCCACGGCGACGTGGCGGCTGGCCGGTTCGTCGAAGGTCGAGCTCACGACCTCGCCCTTCACGGTGCGTTGCATGTCGGTCACTTCCTCGGGCCGCTCGTCGACGAGCAGCACCATGAGGAAGACCTCGGGGTTGTTGGCGGTGATGGCGTGGGCGATGTTCTGCAGCAGCACCGTCTTGCCGGTGCGCGGCGGCGACACGATCAGCGCGCGCTGGCCCTTGCCGATCGGCGCGATCAGGTCGATCACGCGGGTCGAGATATCGAGCTGCTGCTGCGGTGTCGAGCTTGCCTTCTTGGTGAGCGTGCCGGTGGTGCGCCGGCCGGTGCTGACCCGGCCTGAGGAGGTGGCGCGCGCGCCGCCCTCTTCTTCCTTGACGGCGGGCGCCATGACGCCGGCGCCGTCCATCTCGAGCTTCAGCTTCTCGTCGGGATAGAGCGGGGTGAGCGAGTCGAAGTTGATGCGATGGCGCAGCATCTCCGGGTCGTCGAAGTTGACCTTGTTGATCTGCACCATGGCGAAGTAACGCTCGCCGTCCTTGGGTGCGCGGATCTCGCCTTCGACCGTGTCGCCGGTGCGCAGGCCAAATTTTCGCACTTGCGTCGGGCTGATGTAGATGTCGTCGGCGCCGGGCAGGTAGCTTGCTTCCATCGAGCGCAGGTAGCCGAAGCCGTCGGGCGCCACTTCGATGGTGCCGACGCCGAAGATCGCCTGTTCGGCGGCGGCGACCTTCTGGAGGATGGCGAACATCAACTCCTGGCGGCGCATCTGCGCGGCGCCGTCGACGCCCTGTTCTTCGGCAAAGGCCAGGAGTTCGGGCGGTTTCTTTATCTTGAGGTCTTGGAGGTTCATGGGTCTTCTGTGGTTGGAAAATAACGCACACGCCACAGCCGCCAGGTGGCGGTCACTGTGAAAAATCGGCGTTGTGTCGTTCTAGAATGGGCCCCGTCGATCACCGCCGGGAGGCAGCGCCAGGGGCCCGAGGTGGCGCTTATATAGGGACGACACCGGCCCCTGTCAAAGGGTTACCGGACGATGTTCGGTGCCGGCGCCGGGCGTGATGAACATCAGCCGGCCCGGCTTGCGCGCGAGGCCGCAGTGCCAGACGCCCCGCGGCACCACGAAGGTCTGACCGGCCTTGAGCCGCGTCCGCCGCTTGCCGGACCTGGTTTCCAGCACAAGGTCCATCTCGCCCGACAGCATGACGAGGATTTCGTCGCCTCCGGGATGGCGCTCCCAGTGCGGCCAATCGGCCTTTTGCGGCGTGATGCCCATCAGGCGGCCGCTGTCGAGATCGGTGCGCTTTTCGATGGTGGCCCAGAACCGCGCGTCGACCTTCAGGGTCGTGGCGCTGTCATCGGGACGCAGGTTTACATAGGTCGAATCGAGCGAGAATGGCTTGCTCATGACGCCCCCTCCTCTGCGAGGTCGTATTCATAGAACGGCAGGGTGCGGCCGGGAACAGCGTCGGACGGTGCGTGCTTGATGAAGCGCGCACCCATGCGTTCGTAGAACGGCGCGGCATTGGGGTCGGCCAGGATCGTGAGCGTGGTGGCGCCGAGCTTTTTCGCAAGCGCGGCGGCGGCCTCGAACAAGGCGCGTCCGGCACCGCTGCGCATGGCATCGGGGTCGACGAACAGTGCGTCGAGATCGACCGCGTCGCCTTGGCCCAGCACGCAGGCCATGGCGACCGGCCGGTCGCCGTCGACCGCGACCAGCACGCGGCCGGCTTCGATGTCGTGCTCATGGACGGTGAGCGCCGCGGCGCTCATCGCCATGAAGCGTGCATCATAACCCCAATGCGCCTTCGAGCGGACGCAGAGCGCGGTCAGCCTCGCTGCCTCGCCGCTCTGCGCCGCGCGAATGGCTATCATCGCGGCCTAGACGCCGCGTTCCTTGAAGACGTCGCGCGCCGTCTTGAAAGCGTCGAGGCCCGCCGGAATGCCGCAATAGATCGCGACCTGCAGGAAGATCTCCTTGATCTCTTCCTTGGTGAGCCCGTTGGTCAGCGCGCCGTTGACGTGGAGCTTGAGCTCCGGCCCGCGATTGAGCGCCGCCAGCATGGCGAGATTGAGCATCGAGCGCGTTTTCCTGCTGAGGCCCGGGCGCGTCCAGACATAGCCCCAGCAGTATTCCGTGGTGACATCCTGGAACGACATCATGAAGTCGTCGGCGCTGGCCATCGAGCTGTCGACATAGGCGGGGCCCAGCACGGCTTTGCGCATCTTCATGCCGTCGTCGTAGAGTTTCTTGTTGCGCGGATTGGGCTTGGCTTTCGCGGTCTTGGCCATCGTCTAGTTCCTCCGTCCAAATGAGACGGGAAACCATAGCGCGCCTGGCGAGGATTTTCAGGGAGGCGTGGCGCCGGCCTGCGGCCTCGGAGAAACGACCAGTCCCTTGTCGCGGGCGCGCTGGCAGAGATCCTCGATGGTGACGGTATCGAGCTGCTTCATCATATCCTCGCGCAGCTTCTCCCACAGCGGCCACACCACCTCATGCGCAAGCGGCGAGCCGACCGAGGGATCGTTCGGTTCGGTTTCGGCCTCGAGCTTGCGCACGACCCTCACGACCTCGCCCAGGGTGATCCGTCGTCGCTCGCGGCCGAGGCGATAACCGCCACGCGGACCGCGCTTGCCCGACAGGATGCCGGCGCGCACCAGATGCTGCAGGACCTGTTCGAGGTAGCGCTTGGGGATGCGCTGGCGTTCGGTGATGTCGCCGCTGCGCACCGGATGCTCGCCGACATGAAAGGCGACGTCGAGCACGGCCTCGATCGCGAACATGGTTTTCTTGCTGAGCCGAGGCATCCCGTCGTTTCCTCTTAGGCCCTTTTCTGCACCGACCCCGCCGTACCGCCCGTCGATCCGAAACCGCCGGCGCCGCGCGCCGTCTGGTCGAGCTCGGACACCTCGCGCCATACCGCCCGGGCATGCCGCGCCACCACGAGCTGTGCAATTCGCATGCCGCGGGTGATCCGGAAGGGTTCCTTGCCCAGATTGATCAGAATCACGCCCACTTCGCCGCGATAATCGGCATCGATGGTGCCGGGCGCGTTGGCCACGGTGATGCCGTTCTTGGCAGCCAGGCCCGAGCGCGGCCGCACCTGGGCTTCGAAGCCCACGGGCAGCGACAGCGAAATCCCGGTGGGCACGATGCGGCGCTCCAGCGGCCCGAGCTCGATATCCTGATCGATGGCGGCCAGCAGGTCGGCGCCGGCGGCCGAGGCGGTCGCGTAGTCGGGAAGCGCCAAGTCATGGCCGTGCGGCAGACGGACGATCTGGACCTCGACGCTTTCGACGCCTTTCATCGGCCGATCACTCCGCTGCCTGGGCCTTGCGCGGCTGGCCGAGATGGAGCGCGATGCGGCCGGCCAACCGCGTGGCGACATCGCCCTTGGCCATGGTCGGCCAATCCTCGACGCCCTTGTCGCTGATCAGATGCACGGTGTTGCGCTCGCCACCGAACGTGCCGGACGTGGGCGATACGTCGTTGGCCACGATCCAGTCGCAGCCCTTGCGCTTGCGCTTCTCCAGCGCATTGGCAATCAGGCTCTCGGTCTCCGCGGCAAAGCCGATCACCAGCGCCGGCCGCTTCGGTCCGGGTCGGGAGAGCGTCGCCAGAATGTCCGGATTGGCGGCCAGCTCGAGCGCCGGCGGCGCGGCACCCTGCTTCTTCTTGATCTTGGCCGAGGCCGGGCGGGCGGCCTTCCAGTCGGCGACGGCGGCGGCGCAGACGGCGACATCGACGGCGCCGGCGGCCAGGCACGCCGCGAGCATCTGGTCGGCGGAGTCGACATGGACCACGCGCAGACCCGGCGGATCTGCCAGCGCCACCGGCCCGCTCACCAAGGTGACGTCGGCGCCAAGACGCGCCAACGCCAAGGCGATGGCCTGGCCCTGCTTGCCCGAGGAATGGTTGGAGATGTAGCGCACCGGATCGATCGCCTCGCGCGTCGGCCCGGCCGTCACCAGCGCCCGCTTGCCGGCCAAGATCTTCTCGAGGGGCGGGCGGTCGTGAGCCAGCATCGACTCGATGGCCGCAACGATCTCTTCCGGCTCCGACATGCGGCCCGGGCCGTGCTCGTTGCAGGCCATGGCGCCGTCGTTGGGGCCAATGAAAGTCATGCCGCGCTTCTTGAGCGTCTCGACATTGGCGACCGTCGCGGCATGCGTCCACATGCGGACGTTCATCGAGGGCGCGGCCAGCACCGGCTTGTCGGTGGCGAGAAGAACGGTGGCGGCGAGATCGTCGGCGAGGCCCGCCGCCATGCGCGCCAGGATGTTCGCCGTGGCCGGCGCCACGACCAGGAGGTCGGCATCGCGCGAGAGCTGGATATGGCCCATCTCGCTTTCGTCGGTCAGCGAGAACATGTCTGAGTAGACGCGATCCTCGGACAGGGCCTGCAACGACAAGGGCGTCACGAATTTCGCGCCGGCATCCGTCAGCACGCAGCGCACCGAGGCGCCGCGCTCGCGCAGCCGTCGGATGAGCTCGAGCGACTTGAACGCCGCGATGCCGCCCGCGACGATCAGCAGGATCCGCTTGCCGTTCAGCATGGCCGCCAGATTACCACAACACTCGGCTGGCGAAAGTATAGAGGCCTGTCAGCAAAAGCGCCCAGAACACGGCCAGGCGGAACTGCTCGACCGACAGGCGGTTGCGGATCTGCTGGCCGACCCACATGCCGGCCAGCGCCGGCACCACGGCAGCCGCCGACACGACGGCGCGCTGGCCGTCGAGCAGGCCGAAGACGAGCAGCGAAGCAGCGAGCGTGAGCGAGGTGGCGCAGAGCACGACCCCCAGGCTTTGCACCAGCTCTGCGGGCTTGATGTCGAGCCCCTGCAGGTAGGGCATCAGCGGAATGATGGGCACGCCCACGAGGCCCGCGACAAAGCCCGAGACGAGACCGATCGCCGGCGCCAGCGGCTTCTCCAGGTCGGCGTGGATGCGGAGCCGGATGCGCAACAGGCCAAGGCCGCTGTAGATGATCAAGACCGCCGCGAGGACCAGGAACGCCCAAGGCGGGCCCTTCTGCCCGACCAGCCACATGGTGACATAGAGCGCCACCATCAGCGGCACGATCAGCGGTCCTTGGCGGCGCAGGATGACCCAGAATTTGCCGCCGACCGCGGCCTGCCAGACATTGGTGAAGATGGTCGGCAGCGCGATCAGGGCGACGGCTTCCGTCAGCGGCAGCACCAGCGAGGTGAGCGCGATGGTGATGGTCGGCAAGCCCAGCCCGACCAGACCTTTGACGGTGCCGGCGAGCAGGAAGACGGCCAAGCCGAAGACGATTTCCGTCGTGGTCATGATTCAAAGGAAAAAGTGGTCAACGCCACCACGCCGCGACAGCGGCGATCAAAGCCAGCACCGCGATGATCTCGGCGAAACCGATGCGCGGCCGCGTGCGGGTGACGACCGGCGGCGGCGGCTGCTCGGCGTTGCGCTCGGCGATGCGCCGCTCGTTCTCGGCCACGACGTGCAGGCTGTCGATCAGGCGCGGCAAACGCCGCAGCCCTTGAGCCAGGTCCTCGACGGTGCGGCCCAGGGTGGCGCGCGGCCCGAAATGGGTGCGCATCCACTCCTCGATCAGGGGACGCGCCAACTCCCAGATATTGACCTTGGGGTTGAGGCGAGTGCCCATGCCCTCGGCCATCAGCATGGTCTTCTGCAGCAGCAGGAGCTGCGGCTGGACGGCCATCTCGAACTGCTCGGTGACGCGCAACAGCTGGGCCAGCAGGCGGGCGATCGAGATGTCGTGGCTCGGCTTGCCGAAGATCGGCTCGCCGATTGAGCGGCAGGCCTGGGCGAACATTTCCAGCGATTGATCGGACGGCACGTAACCGGCGCGGAACTGGACCTCGGCCACGGCACGATAGTCGCGGCGCAGGAAGGCGACGAGAAGCTCGGCGAGGTAGCCGCGCGTGTCCTCGTCGATGCGGCCCATGATGCCGAAGTCGACCGGCACAATGCGGCCCTCACGATCGACGAAGGCGTTGCCACCGTGCATGTCGGCATGGAAGAAGCCGTCGCGGAACACCTGATAGAAGAACGCCTCGGCGCACTTCTTCATGACGGCGTCGGCATCGTGGCCGGCCGCCACGATGGCCTCGCGATCGCCGATCGGAATGCCGTCGACGCGTTCGAGCGTCAGCACGCGCTGGGCTGTGCGATCCCAGTCGATGCTGGGCGCGCGATAGCCGGGGTCGTCGCGGAAATTCTCGCCCAGCTCCTCGGCCGCCGCCGCCTCCATGCGCAGATCCATCTCGACCCGCACCACGTCGGCGAAGGCTCCCACCGATTCGATGGGCTTGAGGCGGCGAAAGCGGGGCTGGGTGCGCTCGACCAACTCGGCCATCCAGTAGAATAGATCGAGGTCGCGCGCGAAGGCCCTTTCGATCCCCGGCCGCAGCACCTTCACCGCTACGCTGCGCCCGTCGGTGGTGACGGCGAAATGCACCTGGGCGATCGAAGCGGCGGCGACCGGCAGGTCCTCGAAGCTCGAAAACAGCGCATCGACCGGCTGGCCGAGCTCAGTCTCGACGATGCGCCGCGCTTCGGCGCCGGAGAAAGCCGGCAGATGATCCTGCAGCTTGGCAAGATCGGTGGCGACGCTTTCACTCAACAGATCGGAGCGGGTCGACAGCGCCTGGCCAAGCTTGATGAATGACGGCCCCATCTCCTGCAGGGCTGCGGCGAGTCGCTCGCCCGGCCGACGCGAATCGCGCCGGCCGCGAAACAGACGCGCCCAGGCGATCAACGCCGGCGCAATGCCGAGCGTCTCCAGGGGGAACAGTGCATCGTGGCGAGCGAAGCTCAGCGCCACCCGGAAGAGTCGCCAACTATTGCGCAGCGCTCGCAGCATCTAGATGCGCCAGCCCGAGTGCAGCGCCACGACACCCAAGGTCATGTCGCGCCAGGTGACGTTGGCGAAGCCCGCTCGACGCAGGCGCTGGGCCAGCTCGCGCTGCGGCGGAAAGCGCCGGATGCTCTCGTGCAGATAGCGGTAGGACTCGGCGTCCTTGGCGACGAGGCGGCCGAAGAACGGCAGCGCGCGCGCCGAGTAGGCGTCATAGACGCGCCCGAGCGGCGCCGACGTCACCTTGCTGAATTCCAGGCAATAGAAACGGCCGCCCGGCTTCAGCACCCGCCAGGCCTCGCCGAGCGCCTTGTCGATATCGGTGACGTTGCGCAGCCCGAAAGCGATCGTGTAGCCATCGAACGAACGGTCGGGAAACGGCAGGTTCTCGGCGTCACCCGTCGTCCAGTTAAGTCCCTGCAACAGGCCACGATCGACGGCGCGGTCGCGCCCGACCGCCAGCATGGCGGGGTTGATGTCGCAGACCGTGACGTCGGCCCGTTCCCGTTGCCGCTTCAGGATCCGGAAGGCGATGTCGCCGGTGCCGCCCGCCACGTCGAGGAACCTTTCGCCCGGCCGGGGGTTTGCCTGGTCGATCAGCGCGTTCTTCCAGAGCCGGTGCACGCCGCCCGACATCAGGTCGTTCATCAGGTCGTAGCGCGGCGCCACGCTTTCGAAGACCTGCCGCACCATGCCGGCCTTGTCCGCTGCCGGCACGTTGCGATAACCAAACGATGCACGGTCAGCCGGGGCCTGCCCCGCCGGGGCGGTTGCGCTAGGATCGGGGGCGTCGGTCATGAGCTGCAACTTAGAGGAACCGCCATGCTGCTGAAAGACCGGGTGATGCTGATCACCAATGTCGAGAAATTCGCCGGCCACGGCACCACGACCGTCGCCCTGGCCCAGGGCACAACGGTTTTGGCCCATGATCCCTCGTTCGAGGCGCCGAGCGCGCGGCGCAAGTACGAGACCCAGTTCCAGGGCGCCCATGCACTGTCGGCGACCGAGCCGGCGACCCTGGTCGAACTCGCGCTGAAACGTCACGGACACATCGACGCTCTGGTCAACAACGACGCCTTCCCGGCGCTGCGTTCGCCGCTGGGCGAGGCGAGGCTGGAGGACTATCGCGCCGCCCTGGAGGCCATGGCGGTGGCGCCGTTCCGCATCACCCAGCTCGTGGCGCCGGCGATGCGCAAGCGCAAATCGGGACGCATCGTGTTCGTGTCGTCGGCCGCGCCGCTGCGCGGCATTGCCAACTACGCGCCCTACGTCTCGGCGCGCGCCGCGGCGAACGGCCTCGTGTCATCGCTCGCCAAGGAGCTGGGACGCGACGGCATCACGGTGAACGCCGTGGGCTCGAACTATGTCGAGAACCCCGACTATTTCCCGCCGGCACTGCTCGCCGACCGGGAGGCGATGGCCAAGATGACGGCGCAGATCCCGCTGGGGCGGCTCGGCAGGGGCGAGGAGCTGGGCGCCGCGGTGTGCTTCCTCTGCTCCGACGGCGCCGGCTTCATCACCGGTCACGTGCTGCCACATGCCGGCGGCTGGGCATGATGGCCGTGAGCGGACGGGAATGCACTTTCCACGACAGCTATTGGTACTGCTACGCCAACAGCGCCGCGATGTTGCTCAGCAGCATCGGCGAACATATCTCGCCACGCCTGATCGAAGCACTGACCGGCGTCGGTCTCGGTGCAAGCTTCGAT
>CAMDCE010000059.1 GCA_945889625.1 Asaia bogorensis
TGCTTTCTGTAACTGCGCCCTGCACAGGAGGACATCATGTCCGAACTTGAAATGAAGACCGAAGCCGAAGTGGAAGACTTCACCGACGAGCTGTCCGACGAGGCGCTCGATCGGGCGGAGGGGGCCGCTTTCTCTGCGAACACTGCGCATGTCCGTGTTCACGCTGTAGCTAACCGCTGACGGCGGTGCTGTGCCTCCTGCTTTCATGCGGGTGCATGAGGCGGGACGGCCGGCAGCGCGGCAACCTCTGAGCAGCCTGTCCTGCGCGGGCTACGCCGCCAGCAACCTCGCCACCTGGACGGGCTGCCAGTCGCCACGACCGCGCGGCGTCTTAACGCCTCGCGCCTGCATGGGGGCATCGGTCATGGCCGGCACGATGCGCGCCGGGGTTCCCTAGCTGACCGCTGACTGCCTCTTTGATCTCTGGGCGGACTGCCTGCCGCCGTGGGAGTGGCGAGCGCGGAGACAATAGGGGCTAAAACGATCGATGCCAGGGCCGACTTGCGCTCGCGGGTGAAGCCACCCCTGAAATGGGTGGTTACTAAAACTCTGTGTGGCTGGAGAAGGCGGCAAGGGGCGGGTGAAGCCACCCCTGAAATGGGTGGTTACTAAAACCGCGAGCGTACCAGGCCCTTCGGTGTCATGGGTGAAGCCACCCCTGAAATGGGTGGTTACTAAAACACAAGCCTGCTTGACTACTGGGGTGCTGAAGGTGAAGCCACCCCTGAAATGGGTGGTTACTAAAACTAGGCGGCAAGGTTGCCTTGTGGAGTGGGGGTGAAGCCACCCCTGAAATGGGTGGTTACTAAAACTGCTCGCAGCATGAGTTCGACGCGCTGGTTGGTGAAGCCACCCCTGAAATGGGTGGTTACTAAAACGAGGGCGAGCGCTGGGAGGCCGCCGAGCGCGGTGAAGCCACCCCTGAAATGGGTGGTTACTGAAACGTCACGTCTTTCAGGTCCTGCCCTGCCGTCGGTGAAGCCACCCATGAAACGGGTGGTTACTGAAACTGAAGGCCAAGCCCCGGCAGTGGAAGGTCTGGTGAAGCCACCCATGAAACGGGTGGTGACTAGTGGATACCGCTCTTAAGGCATCGAAAGCGCGTGATGTTTAGATCAACCGAACAGGCGAACTTCGCCGCTCTCGTGGCGGCGCACATCGACAAGGCCGATGGCCCGTTGTTGCTCGAAGGCGGCACCGGCATCGGCAAGACTCGCGCCTATCTGTCTGCGCTCATCGCTTCCGGCAAGCGTGTGGCGATTGCGCTTTGATTCGTATTTTGGCCGGGAAGGGCGCCTGAGTTCTGCCAGGTCGCGGCTCGGCAAATCTCCACGGGTTGGCTGGAGGGGAGGCCCTCAAGGTGATCTGCCGTAACAATACCTTCCGCTGAAGCGCGGATAGTCGGTGCCTTCGCAGCGCCCGCCGACAAGTTCCTTGGCGGGTAGATTGGTGGGTACGAAAGAATTCCGATTCACCAAAGCCTATTTTTATTGGCTTTCTTGATTAGTCAGCGCGGATGACATAGCCAGCCCCCCTGACGGTATGGAGGAGCGGCTTGTCGAAGCCCTTGTCGATCTTGGAGCGCAGCCGGCTGATGTGGGTTTCCACGATATTGGTCTTTGGATCGAAATGAAAATCCCAGACCTTCTCCAGCAGCATGGTGCGGGTCACGATCTCGCCGGCGTGGCGCATCAGATATTCCAGGATCCTGAACTCCTGGGCGAGGAGCTCGAGCCGCTTGCCGGCGCGCGTCACGGTGCGGGCGAGCAGGTCGACCTCGAGATCGCCGACGCGTAGCGCGGTCGCAGTGACCATCGGCGGCCGGCGGGCCAGCGCACTCACACGGGCCAGCAGCTCGGCGAAGGCAAAGGGCTTGACGAGATAGTCGTCGCCGCCGGCCTCGAGGCCGGCGACACGGTCGTCGACCCCGCCCATGGTGGTGAGGAACAGCACCGGCGTCCTGACGTTGGAGGCGCGTGCCGCCTTGACCAGCGACAGGCCGTCCATGGCCGGCAGGTTGCGGTCGACGATCATGACGTCATAGGGCTCGCCGGTCGCCAGATAGAGCCCGTCGCGGCCGTTGTCGGAGCGATCGACGACATGGCCGTGCTCGCGCAATCCCTTGGCGATGTAATCGGCGGTCTGCTTGTCGTCTTCGATGAGGAGGAGCTTCACCAGTTCACCCTTCCTCCCCCGTCTTCGAGGGAGGTGCCCCGAAGGGGGAAAGCAATTGGTGGCCTTCCCCCTCCGGCCTTCGGCCACCTCCCCCGTATGACGGGGGAGGAACAGTTTTGCCAGTGCCCCCAACTATACAAACATTCAATGTTGCGGCCATGGGGGTGCCATCGGGCGGGTCCCATATTCCTCGCGACCCAACACGCGGTCTACGAGGAGTATCAAATGACCAAGACCAAATCCCGCATTTTCACCGCGCTGGCGCTGACGACGGCGCTGACGGCACCCGCCCTCATCTATCCGCTGTTCACTGCGCCTGCCGCGATCGCGGGCCAGGTCGTGCAGGACTACTCCGATCTCGCCGCCAAGGTGAGCCCGGCAGTCGTCAATGTCGCCGTGACCATGAAGGCCGGCGCCGCTGACGACGACGAAGTCCAGATGTCGGATCGCTCGCAGCAGCAACAGCAGATGGAAGAGTTCATGCAGCGCTTCGCCGAGCGTTTCGGCCAGGGCCGTCCGCAGATGCCGCAGGGCAAGCAGCGTCCGGGCCCCAAGGGCCAGGGCGTCGGCACCGGCTTCATCGTCGATGCGTCGGGCATCATCGTGACCAACCACCACGTCGTCGGCAAAGCCGAGTCGATCACCGTCACCCTGTCGGACGGCCGCAAGCTGCCGGCCAAGCTGCTGGGCGGCGATGACAAGACCGATCTCGCGGTGCTCAAGGTCGAGAGCGACAAGGCGCTGCCGTTCGTCTCGTTCGGCGACGCCACCAAGATCCGTGTCGGCCAGGCGGTGATGGCCGTCGGCAACCCGTTCGGCCTCGGCGGCACCGTGACGACCGGCATCGTGTCGGCGCGCGGCCGCGATATCCACTCCGGTCCGTTCGACGACTACATCCAGACCGACGCGGCGATCAATCGCGGCAACTCCGGTGGCCCGCTGTTCGACATGGACGGCAAGGTGATCGGCATCAACACCGCGATCTTCTCGCCGACCGGCGGCAACATCGGGCTTGGCTTCGCCATCCCGGCGAGCCTCGCCGAGCCGGTGGTCGCCGAGCTCAAGAGCAAGGGCCGGGTCGAACGCGGACTGCTCGGTGTGCAGATCCAGCCGGTGACGGCTGAACTCGCCCAGAGCCTGTCGATGAGCGGCGACAAGGGCGCGCTGGTTGCCCAGGTGCAGCCGGACAGCCCGGCGCTGGCGGCAGGCATCCTGTCGGGCGACGTGATCAAGAGCGTCGACGGCAAGCAGGTCGACGGCATCAAGGAGTTGACGCGCATGATCTCGGCGATGAAGCCGGGCAGCTCGGTCAAGCTCGGCGTGTGGCGCGACGGCAAGGACATGACCGTCACCGCCAAGGTCGGCGACCAGAAGGTCGAGGCCGCGATCATGAAGGCCAACGCCGAGAAGCCGGCCGACAAGAAGGCCGAGCCGATGTCCTACGGCATGTCGCTGGCGCCGCTCTCCAAGGAAGCGCGCCAGGAGCTCAAGCTGGACGACTCGGTGAAGGGCGCGATCGTCGCCGCCATCGAGCCGGGCAGCCCGGCCGACGACCAGGGCCTGAAGGCGGGCGACGTCCTGCAGCAGGTCGGACGTGACGCGGTCGACAGCCCGAAGATGGCTGCCGAGAAGCTCAAGGAAGCCAAGAAGGCCGGCAAGCCGGTGCTGATGAAAGTCTATCGCGAGGGCATGACGAGGTATGTCGCTATCTCTCCCCGGGCGGCGTAACTCAACCCTCACGGCGAGCCGGCGGTGGCCCCACCATCGCCGGCTTTGTCGTACCTGCCCTGAGCGTCGCGCGCAGCGCGAAGCGGAAGGGTGCAATAGTTGGGAGGCGCGCCACTTCGACCGGCAAAGGCGAAGGGCGTGTCACGCGGGGGCGGAGGCTCGCGGCTCAGGCGTAAGTGGGGCCGCGGGCCTCCTGTTTAGAGAGCCGGCATCACTTCCTTGGACATCAACGCGACCGAGCGGGCCGACTCCTCGAACGAGAGATCGCCGAAGGCGAGGCGACAGAGGCAGTAGTTGATGCCGGCGATCTCGTTGTCGCGCTTCAGACGGTCGCGCACCGTCGAGGCCGAGCCCGCGATGATGTAGCCGCCGTCAAGCGCCGGTTCGAACTCGGCCGGGATCATCTGGCGCGGCAGGCCGACACCATGGGCTCGCCACAGATAGATCAGGGCGTCGTACCACAGGGCAAAGGCGCGCTTGGCGGCGCTTTGCGCCTCGCGGTCGGTGTCGCCGACCACGATATGGCGGCTGAGACCGATCAGCGGTATCGCAGCCTCCTCGCGGCCGAGTGACTTCCACGCGGCGCGGTAGCGGGCCGAGAACTGGCCGACGCCTTCGGCCTTCATGCCGACCACGGCGTTGAGGCCCTGTTCGGCCAGCCGATCGGCGCTTTCCAGGGAATTGGCGCCGTACCACAGCGGCGGATGGGGGCGCTGCACCGGCCACATTTCCATCGGCACGTCCTTGAAGGTGAAGTACTTGCCGGCGTGATCCAGCCGCTTCTCGGTGAGACCCTTCAGGATGACATCAAGCGCCTCGGCGAAGCGTTCCGGCCCGGTCGCCGGATCGACGCCGTAGTAGCCCACCTCATAGGGCGAGATGCCGCGGCCGACGCCGAGTTCCAACCGGCCGCCGCTCATCTGGTCGAGCATGCAGATCTCGTCGATCAGGCGCAGCGGATGATAGAGGTTCACGGTGTAGACCAAGGGGCCAAAGCGCAGCGTCTTGGTGCGCTGGGCGACCGCGGCGAGAAAGACGCTGGGCGAGGGCGCCATGCCGAGCGGCGTCGCGTGATGCTCGGCCAGGTGATAGGCGTAAAAGCCCGCACGTTCGTAGAGCTCGATCAGGCGCAGGCGCTCGTCGAACTGCCGGCCGAGATCGCCGCCGGCGCGGTCCATGTGATCGAAGACGCCGAACTTCATTTCAGAGTCCCCGGATGCTGAGCCGCGCGAACGCATGCCATTTAGAATTCTGCACGAAGACCCGCAGGTAGATTTGCTCCGGCTTGGTTCCCGACTGGTGTTCCAGAAGGATCTGCGCGGTCCGTCCGGTCTCGTAGGTGGCGTCGAACAGGCTGGGCGACATGTTGGGCGTCCCCGGGCTGCCGATGCAGATGACAGAGGGATCGGCGTTGTCGAGCGCCTTCAGGTTGGCATCGTCCACGGCGACTGCCGGATTGTGAACACGCAGCCGGCAATAGCCCGCCGAGGCGGGGGAGCGGATGGTCGTCGTCTCCGGTTCGCTACCGCTGCTGTAGCTGACCATGGAGAAGCCGGTGAGGCGGTACGCGCCCGGCGCCAGCGTCACGATCCCGGTCGCGAAATCGCATTGAATCGCGCTTCCCTTTCGGGCGTCGGTGTCGGTGAACACGCGCCTGTTCCAACCGGCCGTCATCAGCTTCGACGCCGGCGAGAACTCGGTGAAGATCGCGTACTCGCCTCGAAGCGAGGCATTCTGCGCGAAGGCCGCTCGGGGCGGCGATGCGCCGGCCAGCACAGCCGTGCCGCCGAGCAGAAGGTGCCGACGCGCGATGGTCATTCAGAGCGCCCGCTTCTTGCTGGTGATCACGCCGCTCGCAATGCCGTGCCACTCGATGGTGCCGGCCAGCCGCGAATGCTCGATCTTGGGGCAGCGGTTCATCACGACCTTCAGCCCGGCGTCCTCGGCACGCTGGGCGGCGGCGTCATTGCGCACGCCGAGCTGCATCCACACCACCTTGGCGCCGTGCTTGATGGCGTCGTCGGTGATCGGTCCGGCGGCCTCGGAATTGCGGAAGATATCGACCATGTCGGCCTTCTGCGGCAGCTCGCCGAGCGAGCCGTAGACCTTCTGGCCCATGATTTCCTGCCCGGCGGCAGCGGGGTTGACCGGAATGACCTTGTAGCCGCGGTCGAGCAAATACTTCATCGCGAAAAAAGACGGTCGATTCCAGTTGGCAGAGGCGCCGACCATGGCGATGGTCTTGGTCTCGCGCAGGATTCGGCGCAAATAGAGATCGTCGTAGCTGTCGTGGGCGACGGCCTTGGTCGCGGCTGGGGCGCTCATGCGGGGAGTATACATGGCCGGGCCGATGCTTTTCGAACCGATTTCGATCCGCGACGTCACGCTGAAGAACCGCGTCGTCGTGGCGCCGATGCATCAATATTCGGCGGACAAGGGCTTCGCCACCGACTGGCACCTGATGAATGCCGGCCGCTACGCCGCCGGCGGCGCGGGCCTGGTCATCATGGAATCGACCAAGGTCGAGCGCCGCGGCTGCGGCACGGTCGGCGACCTCGGCCTGTGGGACGATGCCCACATTCCCGGCCTCAGGCGCTGCGTCGAGTTCATTCGCCTGCACAATTCGGTGCCCGGCATCCAGCTCGGCCATTCCGGCCGCAAGGCGCGGCGCTTCCGGCCGTGGGAAGGCGGCGCGCCTCTGAAGCCGTCGCCGGACGTCTGGGATTGGGACGGCTGGGAACTCGTCTCGTCGAGCGGCATCAACTCGCCCGACAGCGATCCGACGCCGCGGGCGCTCACCCGCGAGGAGATCCCGCAAGTGATCGAGCGCTGGGGCCAGGGCGCGCGACGCGCCCACGAGGCGGGCTTCGAGGTGCTCGATCTCCACATGGCGCACGGCTACCTGATCCACCAGTTCCTCTCGCCATTCTCCAACGTGCGCAACGATGAATATGGTGGCAGCGAGCTCAACCGCATGCGCTTTGCCATCGAGGTGGTGGAAAGCGTGCGCGCCCATTGGCCGGCGTCGAAGCCGTTGTTCGTGCGCTTCTCGGTCGAGGACGATTCGGGTTGGGGTCCCGACCAGAGCGTGGCCCTGGCCAGGATCCTGAAGCCCAAGGGCGTCGACGTGATCGACTGCAGCTCGGGCGGCATGCGCGGCTCGCCGGTCGTGAGCGCCGGGCCCGTGACCTACGGCTACCAGGTGCCCTACGCGGAGCGCCTGCGGAAGGACGCCGACATCATGAGCATGGCGGTCGGGCTGATCGTCCACGCAGATCAAGCCGAGCAGATACTGCAGCAGGGCAGGGCCGATCTGATCGCGCTCGCGCGCGAGCTTCTCTACAACCCGAACTGGCCGATGGACGCCGCGCAAAAGCTCGGCGTCGACAAGCAGTTCGGCTCGGTGCCGCCGCCGCAGGCCTACTGGCTCGCCAAGCGTGCGCAATCGGTCAAGAGCGTGGTGCCCTCGACCTACATGAAAGGCATGTCCGGCGGCTAAGCCAGGGTCAGGTGGGCCTGCCTGCCTGCCCGGGTTAGAACGCCAGAAGATTGTCGCGGAACTGCTTGTGCTCGTAGGCCTTGCGCATGAGCCCGCGGTCCTGGAGGACCGGGATCAGCCCGTCCTCGATCTCGGCCAGGGTGCGGCGATTGACGTTGGGCATCGAGAACAGATAGCCGTCGCCGCCGACCTCCTGCATGACCTCGCCCATGCGCGCCGCCACCGAGTCGGGCGTGCCGACGAGATCGATCGACAGGTCGACGGCGTTGAAGCTCGCCATGGTCTCGCGGATCGAACGGCCCTTGGCCATGGCGCGGAACTGCTCGAGGTTGAGCTGATGGCCGTTGGTCGTGACGTGATCGGGCAGCGGCTTGTCGAGATCGAAGCGGGCAAAGTCGATGTTGGTCACCTTGCCGAAGTGGGCCAGCCGCTCGTCGATGCGCTCCATGGCCATGGCGATGCGCTTCTTCTTGCGCGCCTCGGCCTCCTCCATGGTTTCGCCCAGGATCGGGTTGATGAGGTACAGCACCTTGCAGTCGGACGGCTTGCGGCCTTGCGCCACCATGTGCTTGTGCACGTCCTCGCGATAGGTGCGCATGGCGTCGATGCCCTTGGCGTTGACGACGATGGTGTCGGCGTGGGTGGCGGCGAACTTGCGGCCGCGCGGCGAGCCGCCGGCCTGGGCGATGACCGGCTGGCCCTGCGGCGCCGGACCCGAATTCAGCGGACCGCGGGTGCTGAAATACTTGCCCTGGTAATTGACGGCGTGAACCTTGGTGTGATCGACCAGCACGCCACTCTTGCGGTCGGCGACGATGGCGCCGGGCTGCCACGAGCCCCACAGGCCGCGGCAGACCTCCATGTATTCGTCAGCCATGTCGTAGCGCAGGTCGTGCTCGGGCATGCCCTGCATGCCGAAGTTCATCGCCGCGAAGTCGGAGCTGCCGGTGACGGCGTTCCAGCCGATGCGCCCGCCCGACACCTGGTCGAGCGTCGCCACCAGGCGGGCCAGGAGATAGGGGTGATAGGCGTAGGTGCCGAAGGTCGGCACGATGCCGATGCGCGACGTCACCTGGGTCATCAGTGCGGCGATGACCGAGGGATCCTGGCGCGGCACGGCGATGGCGTTCTTGAGGTAGATCTCAGTCGAGCCGCCGAAGCTCTCGCCGACATAGGACGAGTCCTCGAGCAGGATGTAGTCGAAGCAGGCGCGTTCCAGGGTTCGCGCCATGTTCAGGAACAACTCGGGTTCCATCCAGGTCGTGCCGATATGGCCGGTCCAGGGTTGTCCCCAGGCCTGGGCGCTCGATCCCTGGAGGAACCATGCAAGGTGAAACGGCTTGGCAGTCACGGAACGCTCCCTCGGCAGGCCGGCCACAGGCGGGTCCGGGTTGATCAAGGCGCAATTATTGTACCGGGATGGGGCGAACGGAAGCCGGGATGGGCGCCATCCGCATGCCTGACCGTCGGCCGGCAGGTACCACGGGCCCGCCAGTTGCTCTACAATCCCGCAAAGCCCGGGTGATCACAGGAGCATTAGATGGACAGCGTCGTTCAACAGGATCGTGTCAACATGAGCGAGGCCGAATGGCAGGTGCGCTGCGAACTCGCCGCGCTCTATCGCATCTGCGACCTGTACGGCTGGACCGACACGATCAACACCCACCTGTCGGTCCGCATTCCCGGCGAGCCCAAGTGCTTCCTGATCAACAATTACGGCGACCTGTTCGACGAGGTCACCGCCTCGAGCCTGGTGAAGATGGATCTCGACGGCAACGTCTACGCCAAGGACGGCAAGTTCAACGCCGCGGGCTTCACCATCCACAGCGGCGTCTACAAGGCGCGGCCCGACGGCAACTGCGTGATGCACACCCATACGCGGGCCGGCACCGGCGTCTCGGTGCTGAAGAAGGGCTTGCGTCCGATCAGCCAGGACGTGCTCGCCGTCTATGACGAGCTCGCCTACCACGACTACGGCATGCCGGCGTCCCAGGAAGAGTGCGACGCACTGGGTGTGACCTGCCAGCAGGGCGAGTCGGTCGTGCTGCGCAACCACGGCCTGCTCACCGTCGGCGCGACCATCCCGGCGGCACTCAGGCGCATGTACATGCTCGAGCGCGCCTGCGAGGTCGAGATCATCGCCCGCAGCCTGGGCGAGGAGCCCAACCCGATCGAGCCCGAGGTCATGGAGAGCTATGCCAAGCGCGCGAAGGCCCAGCGCGCCTCACCGGAATTCGGCATGGCCGACTGGAAGGCGGCCTGCCGCCAGATCGAAGGCAAGGGCAGCGACTGGCGGCAGTAGGCGCTCCTGTCGTCCTGAGCGCAGCGAAGGACCTCACGCCCGAGTAAGCACACCTCGTTGTGGTTGGCGTTAGATCCTTCGGCTTCGCCTCAGGATGACAAATTGAAGTGGCGCAGTCCGGAAGAAATTAACGCCCCTTCCAGTCCGGCTTGGGCTTCTTGTTCACGAAGGCGTCGATGCCGGCCTTGGCGTCCTCGCTCTGGATCGCGCCGGCCATGAACTCGGTGGCGTAGGCGTAGGCCGGCGCCAGGTCCATCGCCATGTGCTTGTGGAACATCGCCTTGCCCTCGGCGATCTGCTGCGGCGGCTGGGCGGCGATGTGATGGGCAAGCGCCATCGTCTCGTGGTCGAGCTTGTCGGGCGGCGCGACGCGGCTCACCAGCCCGTCGCGCAGCGCGGTCGCAGCGTCGATCGATTGGCCGGTGAACAGCATGTCGAGCGCACGCTTGGCGCCGACGTTGCGGCCGACCGCCACCGACGGCGTGCCGCAGAACAGGCCGTTGTTGATGCCCGAGGTGGCGAAGGTGGCGTCGCTCGAGGCGACGGCCAGGTCGCAGGCGGCGACCAATTGGCAGCCGGCGGCGGTGGCGATCGCCTGGACCCTGGCGATGACGGGCTGGGGCAGGTGATGGATCGCCATCATCATGGCCGAGCAGCGCGTCAGCAGGTCGTGATGAAAGCCATGGTCGCGGCTCGACGCCACCTCGCGCAGGTCGTGGCCGGTCGAGAAGGCGCGGCCCGTGGCCTCGATCACCACGCAACGGATGTTCCTGTCCTTGGCGAGCCTGTCGAATTCCGCCTTCAGCGCGTCTATAAGCTCGCCCGAAAGAGCGTTCATGGCGTGCGGTCGATTAAGCGTCAGGATGGCGACCCGGCCATCATCGCGGCGCAACAGGACGGGTTCGTTGGGAGCGGCTGACATGGTGTCATTCTATCGGGGCAGGGGGAGCGCGTCATGCCGGCGATGACTCCTGCCGATCTGCGCAAATTCTTCGAGGAACATTTCCCCCAGGCGCCGACCGACCTCAAGATCGAGCATCTCGACGACACAACTATTCGTGTCCGCCAGCCGACGCACGACCGCCATCTGCGGCCGGGCGGCACGATCTCCGGCCCGACCCTGATGGCGCTGGTCGATCACGGCTTCTACCTGCTGCTGCTCGGGCGGCTGGGGCCGGTAGCGCAGGCCGTCACGACCAATCTCAACATCAATTTCATGCGCAAGCCCGAGCCCGCCGACCTGTTGGGCGAGGGCCGGCTGCTGAAGCTCGGCAAGACCCTGGCGGTGGGCGACTTCACCATCTGGAGCGAGGGCAAGAAGGAGCCGGTGGCGCATGCCACCGTGACCTATTCAATTTCACCAAGGAATTCATAGTGTTAGCAACGCGGTATCATAATACCGTGCACATAAACTATTGAAATGCCGCAAGAATTCCGGGTGATTTGACAAGCCCGACCCAGCCCCCCATAAGCGCTCGCTCACGGAAGAAAGAACCATGGAAACCCTCAGCAACCGAACCGCCAGTCTCAAGACGGCCGACGTGCAGAAGAAGTGGGTGCTGATCGACGCCGATGGGCTGGTGCTCGGCCGGCTCGCCTCGATCATCGCCTCGCGCCTGCGCGGCAAGCACAAGCCCAGCTTCACGCCGCACATCGATTGCGGCGACAACATCGTCGTCATCAACGCCGAGAAGGTCCGCCTGACCGGCCGCAAGGCCGAGCGCGAAGTCTTCTACTGGCATACCGGCCATCCCGGCGGCATCAAGGGAGAGACCCTGGGCAAGCGCCTCGAAGGCCGCTTCCCCGAGCGCGTCCTGATCAAGGCCGTCGAGCGCATGATCACCCGCGGGCCGCTCGGCCGCGCGCAGATGAAGAACCTGCGCGTCTACGCCGGACCCAAGCACGAGCAGGAGGCCCAGCAGCCCGAGAAGCTGGATGTCGCCGCGATGAACCGCAAGAATTCGAGGATCGGCTGATGGCCACTGAACTTTCGTCGTTTGCCGAACTGAAGAAGGCCGGCACTCCCGCCGCCGGCGGCACGCCCGGCGTGCAGATCGCCGCCGTCGCCCGCGACAAGGAAATCGACGCCCAGGGCCGCGCCTATGCCACGGGCCGGCGCAAGAACGCCGTCGCCCGCGTCTGGGTCAAGCTCGGCACCGGCAAGATCACCGTCAACGGCCGCGACCAGACGGTCTACTTCGCCCGTCCGACCCAGCGCATGATGATCCAGCAGCCGTTCGACGTGAGCCAGCGCAACGGCCAGTTCGACGTCGTCGCCACGGTTTCGGGCGGCGGCCTGTCGGGCCAGGCCGGCGCGGTGCGCCACGGCATCTCGCAGGCGCTGTCCAAGTTCGAGCCCGGCCTGCGTGGCGGGCTGAAGAGCAGCGGCTTCCTGACCCGCGACAGCCGTGTCGTCGAGCGCAAGAAGTACGGCCGCGCCGGTGCGCGCCGCCGCTTCCAGTTCTCCAAGCGTTAAGACGCGGTTGGGTTGTCTTCGAAGGGCGCCCCATGGGCGCCCTTCGTCATTTCGCAGGCAGTCGGTGTCCGGTCTCATCGTTCCCGTGAAGGGCTTCACGCCCAAGGTCGCGAGCTCGGCCTTCATCGCGCCCAACGTGACGCTGGTCGGCGATGTCGAGATCGCGGCCAACGCCAGCATCTGGTTCGGCTGCATCCTGCGCGGCGACGGGCCGGGCATCCGCATCGGCGAAAACTCCAACCTGCAGGACGGCACGGTCGTCCATGTCGCCAAGCGCGGCCTGATGACCGTTGTCGGCCGCGACGTCACGGTCGGGCACAGGGCGCTGCTGCATGCCTGCGAGGTCCAGGACGGTGCCTTCATCGGCATGAATTCGACGGTCCTCGACGGCGCGGTGGTCGAGAGCCAGGCCATGGTCGCGGCCGGCGCCGTCGTGACGTCGGGCAAGATCGTGCGCAAGGGCGAGCTGTGGGCCGGCAATCCGGCGCAGAAGATGCGCGACCTCACGGAGAAGGACTTCGAGTCCTTCAGGCGCGTCATCTCGGACTACGTCGAACTGGCGAAGTCCTACAAGTAGCCGCCTCAGCGACGACGTCACAAGTCGGCGTAGATTTCCAGGAGGTTGCCGTCGGGATCGCGGAAGAAGAGCGTCCTGTGTCGCCACGGCTGGTCGGTCGGCGGCGACAGGAGGGGGACGCCGGCCGCCGTCAGTTCCGCGGCACAGGCGTCGACCGCATCGTAGGGAACGCGGAACGCGAGCTGCACCGAGGCGGTGCCTGCCGCAAGCGTCGGGTTCTCGACGAATCTGAAGTTGCGCGCCAGGGCCAGGATGTTCGGGACGATGCGATACTCGATCCAGTTCGGCGATAGCTCGCGCACGAACTCAAAGCGCAAGGTGCGCCCGTAAAACGCGCGCATCGCTTCCATGTCGCGCACGCGAACGACCGTGTAGTCGAGTGCCTGAATGGCCGACAGTCCTGCAAGACTCTGGCACTCGCCGGCCATGGAATCGCGCTCCCTTTGTGTGGTGCAACTGCTCTGTCGGTTGCCGTCGAGAAACTCAGTCGATCAGACGCACCTTCACATAGCTGCCCGGCGCATCCTCGATCGCCGGCAGGCCGCCCTGGCCGGGCACGCGCGCGGCCACCTTCGGGCCGGATTTTTCCGACAGCCACTTGTCCCAGTCGTTCCACCACGAGCCGGGGAATTCCGTCGCGCCGGCCCGCCATTCGTCGAGCGTCGGCGGGTTGGTGCCCGTCTCGTTCAGCCAGTGCATGTATTTCTTGGCCGATGGCGGATTGACGACGCCGGCGATATGGCCCGAGCCCGCCAGCATGAAGCGCACCGGTCCGCTGTAGATCTGCGTCGCCTTGTAGACCGACTTGGCGGGCGCGATGTGGTCCTCCTTGCCGGCCTGGATGTAGGTCGGGATCGAGATCTTGCGGAGGTCGATCGGCACGTTGTCGATCACCAGGCCGCCGGGCTGCACCAGCAAATTCTTCTGGTACATGTTGCGCAGGTAGTACAAGTGCATGGCCGCCGGCATGCGCGTGGCATCGGCGTTCCAGAACAGCAGGTCGAAGGGGAAGGGGTCCTTGCCCATCAGGTAGTTGCTGACCACGAACGACCAGATGAGGTCGTTGGCCCGCAGCATGTTGAAGGTGGTGGCCATCTCGCTGCCTTCGAGGTAGCCCTTCTTGGCCATCATCTCCTGGATGCCGGCGATCTGGCCCTCGTCGATGAACACGCCCAGTTCGCCCGGCTCGGTGAAGTCGACTTGCGCCGTGAAGAAGGTGCAGGCCGCGATCCGCTCGTCGCCGCGCGCCGCCATGTAGGCCAGCGTGGCGGCCATCAGCGTGCCGCCGATGCAGTAGCCGATTGCCGAGACCTTCTTTTCGCCGGTCGCCTTCTCGATGGCGTCGAGGGCAGCCAGCGGACCGAGGTGCATGTAGTCGTCGAACACCAGCTTGGTGAGGCGCTCGTCGGGATTGACCCAGGAGATCACGAACACCGTGTAGCCGTGCTCGGTCGCCCACTTGATGAACGAGTTCTGCGGCTTGAGATCGAGGATGTAGAACTTGTTGATCCACGGCGGCACGATCAGCAGCGGCATCTGCCAGACCTCGGCCGTCGAGGGCGCGTACTGGATGAGCTGGATCAGCTCGTTCTGAAACACCACCTTGCCCGGCGAGGTGGCGACGTTCTCGCCGACCTTGAAGGCCGTCATGTCGGTCTGGCGGATGGCGAGGCGGCCCTTGCCGCGCTCGAGATCGGTCAGCAGGTTCTGCAGGCCCTTCACCAGGTTCTCGCCCTTGCTCTCGACGGTGGCCTTCAGAACCTGCGGATTGGTCATCGCGAAGTTCGAGGGCGACAGCGCGTCGATGAATTGCCGGGTGTAGAACTCGACCTTCTGCGCCGTCTTGTCGTCGACGCCTTCCACTTCCTTGACGGTGCCCTGCAGCCAGCGCGCGGTCAGCAAATACGATTGCTTGAGGTAGTCGAACACCACCTCGTCCTTCCACGCCGGATCGGTGAATCGCTTGTCGCCCTTGGCCGGCTCGGCCACCGGCTCGACCTTGTGACCCATCATGCGCTGGGCCGTCGCCTGCCAGAGCTGCATGTATTGCTGCCAAAGCTCCATCTGCGCAGCCACGAGCCTGTTGGGATCGGCCAGCATCTTGGCCGTGAAATCCATGAAGGTTTGCGTCAGCTTCAGCGGGTCGGCGGGCTGCGGCCCGTCGGCCTGATAGCGCTCGGCGAACTCGGCCAGGAGCTTCTGGCTGCGCTCGGCGATGTTGGTGAAAGCCGCCTGCATCTTTTCGGACTCGGCTGCGCTGAGGCCAGGAATGGATGCTGGTGCGCCGGTGGGGGTGGGAGCGTCCGACATACGTTTCCCCTTTAAAATCATTGGCTTTGAGGCGTTTCTTACGGTACTTTCATGGCCCCGGTAACTATACCTTGTGCGGGTTTTCCCAGGCTGCCAAGTACATTTTGGGTGGGCTGCGACAACAGACGGGTCAAACTTCCGGTCGCCCTCCGCTACACAGGCGGGCGGGCTGCGGTCTCAGATGGATGGCGATGATGCGGGCAGACAAGGACAGGACGATCGGCAGCGGCCGGCGCTACGGTTTGCTTGGCGTGTCGACACTTGCCCTGCTCGTCGCTTGCGATAGCAACGCACCTCTCAATTCCCAGAAGGTCCGGCCCGGCGCCGAGCGCCAGATCGCAGCAGGCCCCAGCCTGCCGCCGGCCGGCACGGGCCGCCAGTACGATGCCGGCATCGCGCCGGTCGACGAGACGCGCAGCGGCCCGCAGATCGGCTCCATCGTCGCCGCCAAGGGCGGTCAGAAGGCACAGCAGGAAGCGGCTCAGAAGGAAGCAGCCAAGCTCGACGCCGAGGCGCGCGAACGGTCCCGCGAAGACGCCGAACGGCGCGCGGCGGAGAAGGCCGCGGAGCCCGCCAAGTCTGCCCAGGCGCCGTCGCCGTCGGTCACCACTGCCGCCGTTCCGCCGCCCGCGCCGGTGACGGAAGCGCCGGCGACTCCGGGGACTGTTGCGCAGGCGCCGGTTGCGGCGGTACCCGAAGCGGTGCCGGCCGTCGCTGCCGCGCCGGCAGTGCCGGCGAGGCCCGCCGATCCCAACAAAGCCTTCGAGCCGCCGCCGAACTGGGTGCCGCCGGGCCAGACCGCGCCGGTCGTGACGTCGGCCGACGCGCCGCCGGCCTCTCCGTCGACGCCCGCCGTTACGACTACCGCCGTCGCCGCACCTCCCGTCGTCACGACGGCGGTCGTCACCACGACCTCAGTCGCGTCGCCGCCGCCGGCCGCTGAGTCGCCGCCCATGGTCGTCGCCGCGCCGGTTGTGCCGGCCCGGCCCGCCAATCCCAACAAAGCCTTCGAGCCGCCACCAGGCTGGGTGCCGCCCGGTCAGACCACGGCAGTCGCCAACGCGCCTCCCGGCGCACCGCCCGGTACGCCAGTCGTGCAGACCGCTGCGGCGCCGCCGCCTGTCATGACGACAATGGCGGCAGCACCTCCGCCGCCCGCAGTCGCCGCGGCGCCGGCTGCGCCGGTCGCCCAGGCGCCCGTGCCGGCTGCCAATCCGAACAAGGCCTTCGATCCGCCGCCGGGCTGGGTGCCGCCGGGCCAGGCCGCGCCCGCGGCGCCGCCCAGCGCGCCTGTCGTCCAGACTGCCGCCGCGCCACCGCCGCCCGTCGTGCCCCCCGTCGTGCCGGTCATTCAGACCGGCGGTGCGGCGCAGTCTGCAGTACCGCCCTCGTCCTTTCCGCCGCCGACACCCCCGCCTGCCATGACGACGATGGCGGCAGCACCGCCGCCGGCGGCCACGCCCGTGCCGCCCCCGGCAGTCGTCGCCGCGGCACCTGCACGGTCTGCCAATCCGAACAAGGCCTTCGATCCGCCACCCGGCTGGACGCCGCCGGCGTCGACGGCGCCGCCCGCGCCGCCTGTCACCCAGCAAGCCGCCGCGGCGCCGCCGCCTGCGCCATCGCCAGCTCCCGCGCCGGTCGTGGCGACGCCGCTGCCCCCGGCAGCGCCTCAGCCGCCGCCGGTCGTTGCGACGCCGATGCCGCCGCCCACGCCGCCGGTGACCGTCAAGGCCGACATCGCCACGGCGCGCTCCGGCGAGGTGCCGTTCAAGGATATCAAGTCGCCGCCGTTCGGCGGACAGATGGAAGTCGCCGTCATCCAGTTCGGCTTCAACTCTTCGGGCCTCGGCGGCAACGACGCCGAGGTGCTGTCGCGGGTGGCGCAGATCCAGCGGCGCAACGGCGGCAGGGTGCGCATCGTGGCCCATGCCGCCAAGGACGTCTCCGGCACGTCGGCCGCCGCCATCGAACGCGGCAACTACGAAGTCTCGCGCCGCCGGGCGCTGGCGATCGTCAGCTACCTGACGCGGCACGGCGTGCCGCGCAGCGCCATCATCGCCGAGGCTGCCTCCGACGGCGAGCCGAAGTATGACACCAACACGGCCCGCGGCACCGCCGCCAACCGGCGCGCCGAAGTCTACCTCGACCTCTGAGGCCCCAAGGAAGAGACCAAGGAAGAAACTAAGGAAGAGATAGATGGACGATTCGGAATTCCACCGGCTGAAGCGCCTGCCGCCTTATGTGTTCGCCGAGGTGAACGCCATGAAGGCGCGCGGCCGCGCCGCCGGCCAGGACGTGATCGATCTCGGCATGGGCAATCCCGATCTTGCGACCGCGCCGCACATCGTGGCCAAGCTCGCCGAGGCCGCCGGCAATCCGCGCGCCCACGGCTATTCTTCGTCGCGCGGCATTCCCGGACTGCGCAAGGCGCAGGCGGCCTACTATGCCCGCCGCTTTGGCGTCGATCTCGATCCCGAGAGCGAGATCATCGTCACGCTGGGCTCCAAGGAGGGCCTCGCCAACCTTGCCCAGGCCATCACCTCGCCGGGCGATATCGTGCTGGTGCCCAACCCCAGCTACCCGATCCATCCCTATGGCTTCATCATCGCCGGCGGTTCGGTGCGCCACATTCCGGTGCCGGGCAGCACCTCGATCGAGGAGTTCCTGCCGGCGCTCGAGCGCGCTGTACAGCATACCGTGCCCAAGCCGCTTGCCCTGGTGCTGAACTATCCGTCGAACCCGACGGCGCAGGTCGTCGATCTCGACTTCTACGGCGCGATCGTCGATTTCTGCAAACGCCAGGGCATCTGGATCCTGAGCGATCTTGCCTATGCCGAGATCTATTTCGACGGTGTGCCGCCGCCGTCGGTGCTGCAGATCCCCGGCGCGCGCGACATCGCCGTCGAATTCACCTCGATGAGCAAGACCTACTCGATGGCCGGCTGGCGCATCGGCTTTGCCGCCGGCAACAGGACGCTGATCACGGCGCTGACCCGCATCAAGTCGTACCTCGACTACGGCGCCTTCACGCCGATCCAGGTGGCGGCGACGGCGGCGCTGAACGGCCCCCAGGACTGCGTGGTCGACGCGCGCAACACCTACAAGGAGCGCCGCGACGTGCTGATGGAAGGCCTGACCTCCGCCGGCTGGGACCTGCCGGCGCCGTCGGCCAGCATGTTCGCCTGGGCGCCGATCCCGAAGGATTTCGCCGAGTTGGGCTCGCTCGCTTTCTCGAAGCTGCTGCTGACCCAGGCCAACGTCGCGGTGTCGCCCGGCATCGGCTTCGGCGAGCATGGCGATGCCCATGTCCGCGTCGCCCTTGTCGAGAACAAGCACCGCATCCGCCAGGCGGTCCGCAACATCCGCCAGGTCCTGGCCGATCCAGCCCGCTCGATCGACCTTTACCTGCGGGGCGTTGGCGACAACGTCACGCCATTGAAGGCTCGCGCCTGAAACAATCCTGTCGTATCAGGCGTCCATGACTTCCCCCCTCAAAATCGGCATTGCCGGCCTCGGCACCGTCGGCGCTGGCGTCGTCAAGCTTTTGGCCGAGCACAACCGCCTGCTGGCGCTGCGCGGCGGCCGGCCGCTCAAGCTCGTTGCGGTGAGCGCGCGCAGCCGGACCAAAAAGCGCGACATCGATCTCGGCAAGGTGCGCTGGGAGAAGGATGCGCTGGCGCTGGCGATGGCCAAGGACATCGACGTGGTGGTCGAGCTGATCGGCGGCTCCGGCGGCATCGCGCGCCGGCTGGTGCAGACGGCGTTGCGCTCGGGCAAGCATGTCGTGACCGCCAACAAGGCGCTGCTCGCCATGCATGGCGCCGAGATCGCAGCACTGGCCGAGAAGCGCGGCCGCATCCTCGCTTTCGAAGCTGCCGTCGCCGGCGGCATCCCGATCATCAAGGCGCTGCGCGAGGGGCTGGTCGGCAATCGCGTGCGCCGGCTCTATGGTATCCTCAACGGCACCTGCAACTACATCCTCACCACCATGCGCGAGACCGGCCGCGACTTCGACGTCGTGCTGGCCGAGGCGCAGGCGGCGGGATACGCCGAGGCTGATCCCAGCTTCGACGTCGACGGCGTCGACGCCGCCCACAAGCTTGCCGTGCTGACCGGCGCGGCGTTCGGCGCCAAGGTGAATTTCCCCGGCATCCATGTCGAGGGTATCCGGCGCGTGACCTCGATGGACATCCAGTTCGCCGAGGAACTCGGCTTCCGCATCAAGCTGCTCGGTCTGGCGCGCGAGACCAAATACGGCATCGAGCAGCGTGTGCATCCCTGCATGGTGCCGAAGGATGCGCCGATCGCCCATATCGAGGGCGTGTTCAACGCCGTGGTGATCGACGGCGATTTCGTCGGCACGACGATGTTCCAGGGCCGCGGCGCCGGGCAGGGGCCGACCGCTTCGGCCGTCGTTGCCGATCTGGTCGACGTGGCGCGCGGGCGGACCATGCCGGCCTTCGTCGTGCCGGCCGCGAACCTCACCGACCGGCCGGCCTCGCCGATGGATCGCCATGTCGGCGCCTATTACATGCGTCTGATGGTGCAGGACCGGCCGGGCGTGATCGCTGCCGTTTCAGGTATCCTGGCCAGGGAGCGCATTTCGCTCGAATCGATGCTGCAGCGCGGGCGCTCCCAGTCGGGCGAGGTGCCGGTGGTGCTGACCACGCACGAGACGGAAGAAGCGCGCATGCGCCGCGCCGTGGCGCGCATCGCCAAGCTTGCCGCAGTGGCCGAAGAGCCCTGCCTGATCAGGATCGAGACGTTTTAGCAAGGCGCCGCCCAATATACCAAAGAGGGGCGCCGACGGAGGAAGCGATGGCCGACATAGGCAAGATGGACCGCAATCTGGCGCTGGAGGCGGTACGGGTGACGGAAGCGGCGGCTCTGGCGGCGTCCAAGCTGATGGGACGCGGCGACGAGAAGGCGGCCGACCAGGCGGCCGTCGATGCCATGCGCAGTGCGTTGAACACCCTGTCGATCGAAGGAACCGTGGTGATCGGCGAGGGCGAGCGCGACGAGGCGCCGATGCTCTATATCGGCGAGAAGGTCGGCGCGGGCGGGCCCAAGATCGACATCGCGCTCGATCCGCTCGAGGGCACCACCATCACCGCCAAGGGCCTGCCCAACGGGCTTGCCGTCATGGCAATGGCCGAGCACGGCGGCTTCCTCAACGCGCCCGACGTCTACATGGACAAGATCGCGGTCGGCGGCGGCTTGCCTGACGGCATCGTCGATCTCGACAAGAAGCCCGCGAAGAACCTCGCCGATCTCGCCAAGGCCAAGAAGGTCGAGGTGGCCGATCTCGTGGTCTGCATCCTCGACCGGCCGCGCCACTCCGAGCTGATTGCCAGGGTGCGCGAGGCGGGCGCCCGCATCATGCTGATCGGCGATGGCGACGTCTCGGGCGTGATCGCCACCTCGACCGGCGATTCCGGCATCGACATCTACATGGGCTCGGGCGGTGCGCCGGAGGGCGTGCTGGCCGCGGCGGCGTTACGCGCAATCGGCGGCCAGATCCAGGGCCGGCTGCTGTTCCGCAACGACGACGAGAAGGGCCGCGCGCGCAAGTGGGGTATCACCGATCTCAACCGCAAATACTCGATGACCGACATGGCCAAGGGCGACGTCATGTTCGCGGCAACCGGCGTCACCTCGGGATCGATGCTGAAGGGCGTGCGCCGCTTCCACAACGGGGCGGAGACGCATTCCATCGTCATGCGTTCCAAGACCGGCACGGTGCGGTGGATTTCCGCCCATCACAATTTCTCGATCAAGACGGGCCTGCCGAGCTGGGCGTGATCGCGATGGTAGGATGTGGTCATCCGCATCCGGGCCTTCGAGTGGCGGTGGTAGGGGCTCGGCTACCCGTCAAAGCTTTTCGCCCGCCGCTTTCAGCACCGCTTCGACGTCGGTCAGCCAGACCAGCTTTTGGCCCTTGAAGTTCTCCAGCACGCGGCGCATCGCGGCGGCGCCGGCCGGCGAGCCGACCACGAAGGGATGAAGGCCGATGGCAACGACGGTGGCCTCGCGGTTGGGATCGGCCGCAGCCTCGCGCGCCAGTTCGCTCACATAGTCGATCCACAGCCGCTCGAGGTCCGTCGCTTCCTTGAAGCGCACCAGATACTGGCCCATGTCGACCACGGGGGATGGGTAGGGCACCATCAACAGCGGCTTGGGCTGGGTGGCGAGACGAGACAGGACGTCGGAGTCCATGCCGTCGAGCGTGTAGCGGATGCCTTCGGCGGCAGTCGCCGCAAAGGTGTCGGCGTTGGGATAGACCTGCGGGCTCGACCAGCCGACGCTACGCACGCCGGTACTCTTTTCTATCTTGTCCAGGGTGAGCTTGATGTAGGCCCGCTGGGCGTCGGCGCCCTTCTCGAGCGGCAGACCGTCGCTCGAATTGTTGAGTCCGTGCGCCACGATCGGCGCCTTCGGCACCGATGCCCGAAGCTGCTTCCACACCCCCGGATGCTGCTGCGGAAATTGCGCGCTGAGCCCGATGGTGAGCGGCACGTCCTGTTCCCTGAAAAGGCGGCCGACCCGAGGCACGCCCCATTCGATGGCGTACTGCCGGAAGCCCTCGTCGACGAGGTCGGGGCGGCGGCTGGCCATTTCGGGATGGAAGTTCGGCCCCTTGCCATGGCCCCAGACCTCAACGTTGAGCATGAAGCAGATGGCGACTTTCTTGCCATCGGGCCAAGCTTTGACGCGGATCGCCTCGCGCGGCAAGCCGGTGATCCAGTCCTTGGTGGTCTGGGCGGCGACGGGCGTCGCGAAAGCGACCAGTGACAGGAGGGTGAGGGCGATTGTTCTCATGGGGAAACCGTACCATCACATCGCCGTGCAGGAAAATGTGGTGAGCTAGTTCAGTTTTTGGCCGGCCGCCGTGAGGGCGGTTTCGACATCGGTCAGCCAGACCAGCGGCTGCTTCTTCAGCGCCTCCAGGACACGGCGGAACGAGGCGGCGCCGGCCGGCGTGCCGATGATGAAGGGATGAAGGCCGATGGCGGCGATGGTCGGCGCGCGGTCGGGATCGGCCGCCGCCTCGCGCGCCAGTTCGCTCACATAGTCGATCCAGTACTTCTCGAGGTCGGTCGATTCCTTGAGGCGTGCCAGAAATTGGCCCATGTCGACCGTCTGCACCGGATAGGGGATCAGCCACAGCTTACCCGAGGGTGTGGCCAAGGCCGACATGAAGTCGGAGTCCATGGCGTCGAGCGTGTATTTGGCGCCTTCCGCCGAGGCGGCGGAGAAGGTTTCGGCATTGCCCTCGACATTGGGGCTCGACCAGCCGCGCGGGCGCGTGCCGGTCGCTTTCTCGATCATGTCGAACGACTGCCTGATGTAGGCGCGCTGCGCCTCGAGGCCGGCGGCCAACGGCAGCAGCTGCGTCGTGTTGTTGACGCCGTGGGCGATGATGGGCGCTTTCGGCTGGATGCCGCGCAGTGTCTGCCAGACCTTGGGATAAGTCTCGGGGAACAGTGCGTTCATTGAGATCGTGACGGGCACACCCTGCTCCTTGAACAGGTTGGCGCCACGCGCGAGGCCCAGGTCGATCGCGTACTGGCGCCACGAATCGTTGACGATATCGGGTTTGCGACTGACGGTGTCGTTGCGGGTGTTCGGCCCGTGGCCTTCGCCCCACACTTCTGCGTGGAAGATGAAGCAGATCGCCACCTTCTTGCCGCCCGGCCAGGCCTTCACGGCAATGGTCTCGCGCGGCAGGCTGGTGAGCCAGTCCCTGGTGGTCTGGGCGGTGGCGGGCATGGCGAACGCGAGCAGCGACAGAAAAAGGAGAGCGATCCTTTGCATGGGGTATCGTAACACCAAACATCGCCGGTTCGTCCCCAGGTCTTTGCGCTAGAGTGCCGCCATGTCGGTTGAAGCACGTGTCGCGCGGGCGGCCTTCCTCGGCGTCGAGCGGTCGCTGACCGGACGGCGCTGGGCCGAGCGCCTGGGCGACGAGCGTGCGGCGCTGGCCATCGCCCAGCGTCACGGCTTGCCCGATGCGATCGCCCGCCTGCTGGCGGCGCGAGACGTGCCGCTCGATGCGGTGCCGGACTTCCTCGAGCCGACGCTGCGCAAGTTCCTGCCCGATCCGTCGCACCTCAAGGACATGGACGCAGCCGTCGCGCGCCTGGTCCGCGCCGTGCAGGGGGCAGAGCGCATCGTGGTGTTCGGCGACTACGACGTCGACGGCGCGACGTCCTCGGCCTTGCTGGCGCGCTTCTTCGCCAGCGTCGGGGCCAAGATCGCCGTCTACATTCCCGACCGGCGCAAGGAAGGCTACGGCCCCAATACGCCGGCGCTGCTCAGCCTCAAGAAGGAAGGCGCCGGCGTCGTGGTCACGGTCGATTGCGGCGTCACCGCCCACGAGCCGCTGGCCGCAGCCAGGCAGGCCGGCCTCGACATGATCGTGATCGACCATCACCAGGGCGAGCTCGTGCTGCCGCCGGCGGTGGCGATCGTCAATCCCAACCGGGTCGACGACGACAGCCCGCACAAGCAGCTCGCGGCGGTGGGCGTGGCCTTCCTGCTCTGCGTCGGCCTCAATCGCGCGCTGCGCGAGGCCGGCTGGTATTCGGCAGCGGACGCAGGGGGGCGGCCCGAGCCCGATCTACGCCAGTGGCTCGATCTCGTGGCGCTGGGCACGGTGGCCGACGTCGTGCCGCTGACCGGAGTCAATCGCGCGCTGGTGCGGCAGGGCCTCAAGGTCATGGCCGAACGACGCAATGTCGGCCTGGCAGCCCTGGCCGACGTGGCGCGCCTGCGCGAGCCGCCGGCCGCCTATCATCTCGGCTTCCTGCTGGGGCCACGGGTCAACGCCGGCGGCCGGGTAGGGCAGGCCGATCTCGGCGCGCGGCTGCTGGCCAGCGACGATCCGCAGGAAGTGGGTGCGCTGGCGCTCCGACTCGACGAGTTCAATTCCGAGCGCCGCGCCATCGAGCGCGAGGTCCTCGACCAGGCGATCGCCCGCATCGAGGGGCTGTACGGGCCCGATCGCAAGGGCCTGCCGTCGGCGCTGCTGGTCGAGAGCGAGGGCTGGCATGTCGGCGTGATCGGCATCGTGGCGAGCAGGCTCGTGGAGCGCTATGGTCGGCCAGCCTTCGTGATCGGCATGGACGGCGAGCTCGGCAAGGGCTCGGGCCGCTCGGTCAAGGGCGTCGATCTCGGCGCCGCGGTGATCGCCGCACGCCAGTCGGGTCTCCTGGTGAACGGCGGCGGCCATGCCATGGCGGCCGGACTCACCGTGGCGCGCGACCGTTTGCCGGAACTCGCGAAATTCCTCGACGACCGCATCGCGTCGCAACTGGGTGCGGCGCCGCCGGTGCGCGAACTCGGCATCGATGCAGCCCTTGCGCCGGCCGCGGCGACCAGCGAGCTGGTCGAAATGATCGAGCGCGCCGGCCCGTTCGGCGCCGGCAATGCGCTGCCGCGCTTCGTGCTGCCTTCGGTGCGCGTCAGCTACGCCCAGCCGGTGGGTGACGGGCACGTCCGTTGCACCCTGGTGGGCCAGGAGCGCGGGCGCGTCGAGGCGATCGCCTTCCGGGCCGGCCAGACGGCCCTGGGGCCGGCGCTGCTCGATCCCGCCAGGCCCGTCATTCATGTCGCCGGCACGCTCAAGATCGACCGCTACAATGGCCGTGATACGGTACGCCTGCAGATCGACGACGCCGCGGCCGCGACCGGCTCGGTGCTGTCGTGACTTGCGCGGCGTCTTGCGCTGTTTGCCTGCAATGACTATTTTGATATCATTGATGGCAAATGGTTCAGGAGGCCGTCATCGCCAGCATCACCATCCGCAAAATCGATGACCGGCTGAAGCGCAAGCTGCGGCTGCGCGCGGCCCACCGCAATCACTCCATGGAAGACGAGGCGCGCGACATCCTGCGTGCCGCGCTGGCCCAGGAGCCCGTCCAGCCGGGCAATCTCTATGACGCCATGCGCAAGCGTTTCGAGCCGCTGGGCGGTGTCGAACTCGACCTGCCGCCGCGCGGGCCGGCGCGCGATCCGCCCGACTTCAAGTGATCGTTCTGGACACCAACGTGTTGTCCGAGAGCTGGCGGCCGAGGCCCTCGCCAACCGTGGTCGCCTGGATGCGCGTTCAACCGGCGGCGGCGCTGTTCACGACGGTGATTACGGAGGCCGAATTGCTCTACGGGGCGGCGCTGTTGCCGAGCGGTCGCCGCCGGCACTCTCTCGAGACCGAGATAGGGCGGACATTTTCAGAGGATTTTGCCGGGCGAGTGCTGCCGTTCGACAGTGCGGCCGCACGAGAATATGCGCGGATCATGTCGGGCCGTCGTAGCGCGGGTCGTCCAATTTCCCAGGCCGACGCTCAGATCGCCGCCATCGTCTGCTCGCGCGGCGCCGCCTTGGCAACCCGGAATGTTGCGGACTTCGCCGACTGCGGCCTGGATGTCATCAGCCCTTGGGCAGAATAACGCCGCGGCCGCGACCGGCTCGGTGCTGGCCTGACGACCACCTTCACGACGGGAGAGAACGATGATCTTTGAAATGCGCACCTACCTTCTGAAGCCCGGTACCCCGCCCCAGGTCGAGGAGGCGTTTGCCACCGCCTTGCCCGGCCGGGTAAAGCTGTCGCGGCTCGGCGGCTACTGGCGCAGCGAAGTCGGCACGCTCAACCAGATCATCCATGTCTGGCCCTACGAGAACACCGCCGAACGCGACCGCATCCGCGCCGAAGCGATCGCTGCGAAAGTCTGGCCGCCCAAGATCGCCGAGCACGTCCTCGAGATGGAGGCCAAGATCCTCTATCCCGCGCCCTTCTCGCCGTCCTTCGATCCGGCGGAGCATGGCGGCATCTACGAGTTCCGCACCTACACCTACGGAGCGGGCGCCATTCCCAAAGTGATCGAGGCCTGGAGCCCGCGCATCAAGGCGCGCACCGCCATCTCGCCGCTGGTCTTCGCCGGCTTCACCGACATCGGCCCGCTCAACCAGTGGGTCCATGTCTGGGCCTACAAGAACATGGGCGAGCGCGAGCGCCTGCGTGCCCAGGCGACGGGGTCGGGGAACTGGCCGCCGCCGCGCGGCGCAGACGTGGTCTTGCACCGCCAGACGAGCACTTTTGCCGTGCCGGCGAAATTCTCGCCGCTGCGTTAGAAAGGCAGTCCGGCGCACCCGAAGTGCGGCGCCATGCTTGCTTGATTTCACCGGCGGCAGCCCCTAAAAGCAGCCGCTCTTGCGGCCTTGTCCCCATCGTCTAGAGGCCTAGGACACCGCCCTTTCACGGCGGCGACGCGGGTTCGAATCCCGCTGGGGACGCCAGTCTCTTCAACGTTTTGCGAGTCCGCTGCCAGGAACCCATCGCGAATATCCAACGTCTGTCCAATAGCCCAGACGTCAGCGCTGAATCTCTGAGTCATCGTGACGCGAGGCGCGAAAAGAGAGCGGCCAACGCCGGGATGCGATCGTCCTCATACGGGCGCGAAGACGTGCTTCAAGGGCGCTGACTTCCTTTCCGCCATTTCCTACCCGCCATCGTACCCACCATTCCGCTACACCGCGCGCCTACACCTCGAAGCGCAGGAGGCAGGCGACATTCATCGATGCGTGACGGTCGCCGGAATCGTTTGGCGCAGCACCTGGCCAGAATCTGCGCACCCAAAAACTGAACGGCGACATTCGCGACCGCCGAGGCGACCGACGAACGACTTTGCCGGCAAAAGGGAGAGGAACGAGATCGCGTCGGTCGCCCGATGCAATCCCGACCGTGCCCCTGGGTGCCCCCAAATCGACTCCGACGTGATGCACGTAGCCCTCAACACCAGGCGGCCAATTTTTGAAACGATTTGACAACGTTCCGTTGCGGGTTGGCTGGCCAGGTGCTCGTCGCCGAAAGTGCGGACATTTCGAGAGGTCCGTCTTGTGCCTGACGTGGACATCCGAAGGACACTTCGCTTCCGGGTCATTGGCGCGGGTCGCGTCGCCTCTGCATGGCGGCGTGGCCTGGAGCGGTCATAGTCACAATCCGGGCACGTTTTGCCCACTTCGGGACGCTAGTCCCTAGTCCGAAGATCAGTCTGCATCACGCCGCTCCGGCGTGCCCTGGCCGAGCTTGTCGACCTTGCGGGCATAGAGTCCGATACCGGGCTGAGCACTGAAGCCATGAGCGAAAATACTCAGCAACACCGTGGCGAGGACCGCTACCCGGATCGTCGACTCGCCAGGCAAGTTGATCTCGCTCTCGACATATACCAGCCCCAGAACGATCGAGGCCAACCCGCGCGGGCCGAACCAGCCCATGAACAGGACGGTCGGACGGGAAAGGCCCGTGCCGATCAGCGCGATCGCAACCGGCAGCATGCGCACCACCGTTAGACTCACGACTGCATAAGCCGCGATGGCCAGGTCGATCTCATGCCAGTTGCGCGCCACCAACATGCCGAACAGAAAAAACACCGACAGATTGACAAGTTGCCCCCAGGTCTCGCCGAATGCCACGCTGAGCTTGCCGGCGGCTCTGTATCCCTTCTGAACTGCGAGGCCGGCCACGAAGGCGGCAATGAACATGCTGGCGGCGACCGCCTCGGAGACCAGCAGGCAGAGGAACGGCAGCGCCACCACGCCGACCGGCTTGAGGGCCTCGGAGATCCAGTCGCGACGCGACGCCCAGCCCAGCAGCCAGCCGCCACCGAGGCCGATGAGTGCGCCGACGGCTACGCCGTAACCGAGCTGCTCGACGACATACCGCCCGAGGCTCGCGGGCGCACCTTCGCTCACCGCCGCCAGCGCGATGAAAAACAGCAGGAAGGGCACCGACAGCCCGTCGTTCAGGCCGGCCTCGACATTGAGCGCCTGACGCACCTTCAGTGGCGCGCGCGGGCTGGTGACGATCACTTGGCCGAGACCTGCGTCGGTTGGCGCCAGGATAGCGGCCAGGATGGCGGCTTCCCACAGGCCGAGGCCCGGCAACATCAGCCAGGCTGCCAGCGCTCCTGCCGCCAGGGTGAGCGGCAACCCGATGGCGAGCAGGCGCGCCGGCAGGTTGCGGATGTTCCACAGCACCGACAGGTCGGTGTGCGCGGCATCGCTGAACAACAGCAGAACCAGGCCAACCTCGGCCAGGTGAAGGAAGATCTTCGTGTCGCCGACGCCGAACTCGACGGGGGCAATTGCCGGCATCGCAATGCCCGCAAGGGTAAAGACGATCGGCCCCGTGACGATCGTCGCGTCCAGCCGGCGGGATACCAGGCTATAGGCAAAGCCGAGAACGACGAATGTTGCGAGAAGCATCATGGTCCGGTCGTCATATCACACACCGAGGGGCATATTGGCCAAAGTGTGACGAGCCGCTTGCTGGGGCTGCCTGAAACCCCGACATTCCGTCGGCAGGCCTTCTTGTCTGTCGTCGGCACGTTTGGCTTACGCCGACAAACGCACTCGCCAGGTTGTTGGACTGACACCGAACCGGCTGTGAAACCAGCGAGAAAAGGTGCTGAGACTGGCAAAGCCCGTCATGTCGGCAACGGAACCAAGAGTGCGCTCTCGGCTCGGCAGCGTGCGGGTGACGATGTCGGTGCGCACCGCTTCGACGATCGCCGAGAAGGTCAGCTGTTCCGTTGCGAGCCTGCGATGGAGCACCCGGCGGTCCATGCCGAGTTGTTCCGCCACATGTTCGGCGGCACAACGGCCAGAGGCAAGTTGCAGCCAGACGAGTTCACGCACCTTGTCGGCTATGCTGGTGTTGGGGCGGGCCAGCAGCGCTTCGAGATGCTGGCGGGCATAGCGCGCGAGCGTAGGGTCTGAGGCGGGTATCGTTCGATCGAGGTCGCTCGTGCTGGAGGCGATGCCGTTGAAATCGCGGGCAAAGTGGACGCGCCCGCCGAACAGACGGCGATGGGTGTCGTTCATCCGCGGAGCGTCGTGGGTGAAGCACACCCGCGGGCGCCACTGCGTCCCGAGCAGCGAGCGCAAGACGCGGTAGAGCACGCCAACCGCCAGTTCGACACTCTGGCGGACCGGGATCGGCCGTGTGATGCGGATCTCGGCGCTGATGATCGCTTCGCCGCCATCTTCCTCCAGCCGTAGGTCGAGCGCTTCGTTGTGCAGGCGGATGTAGCGGATCAGCGCGAGTAGCGCGTCGCGGACCGTCGCCTCCTCGCGCACCAGGAGTCCGACCGGTCTGTCCGGCGTCAGGACCACTGATACAGATTTAACGTCTTGAGGAAGGGAGGATTTCCGGCTCATCGTTACCCCGAGAGGAACGAGATGAGACAGAAATCCCCCACGACGACGTCGCCGTCCGAGCGC
>CAMDCE010000060.1 GCA_945889625.1 Asaia bogorensis
ACGATGGCGCGTGGAAGGCCGGCGTCCAGGTACTTGGCCTCAAGGAAGGCGGCGTCGACTGGGCGCTCGATCAGTACAACGAAAAACTGATCACGCCGGACATGAAGGCCAAGATCGACGCGGCCAAGGCCGACATCATCTCGGGCAAGATCGTCGTCCACGACTACATGAGCAACAACGCCTGCAAGTGATGTCGTGCCGGCGATGACGGCCGTTCCGGCGATCGAGCTTCGGGGAATCGACAAGAGGTTCGGCAGCGTGCACGCCGTGCGCGGCGTGTCGCTCGTCATCGAGAAGGGCGCGATCACCGGCATCGTCGGCGAGAACGGCGCCGGCAAGTCGACGTTGATGAGCATCCTGTACGGCCTCTACCGGGCCGATGCCGGCGAGATCCTGGTCGAAGGCGAGCCTGCTCCCATGGACAGCCCGCGCGATGCCATCGCCCGCGGCATCGGCATGGTCCACCAGCATTTCATGCTGGTCGACACCTTCACGGTCTTGGAGAACCTGGTGCTGGGCGCCGAGGGCGGGCCGTTGCTGGCCGGCGGGCTGGCGGCGGCGCGGGCCGAGCTGCTGCGGCTCAGCCGCGAATACGGGCTCACCGTCGACCCGGATGCGCGGGTGGCCGATCTGTCGGTCGGCGAGCAGCAGCGGGTCGAGATCCTGAAGGTGCTGTTCCGCGGCGCCCGCATCCTGATCCTGGACGAGCCGAGCGCGGTGCTGACGCCGCAGGAAACCGACCAGCTTTTCCGCATCCTGGCGACGCTGAAGGAGCGCGGCGTCAGCGTGGTCCTGATTACCCATAAGCTGCGCGAGATCATGGCCGCCACCGACTGCGTCTATGTAATGCGCCAGGGCCAGGTCGTCGCGGAGCGGCGCACCGCCGACACCAATCCCGAGGAGCTGGCCGAGCTGATGGTCGGCCGCAAGGTTCGCCTGGAGCTCGACAAGGCAGCACCCCGGCGCGGCGAGGTCCGGCTCGAGGTCGAACATTTGTCGCTGGTCGATTTCCGAGGCGTGCGCCTGCTCGACGACATCAACTTGCAGTTGCGGTCCGGCGAGATCGTCGGCATCGCCGGCGTCTCGGGCAATGGCCAGACCGAGCTGCTGCAGGTGCTGGCCGGCATCCGCGCGCCGACCGGTGGCAGCTTCACCGTGTGCGGCCGCACAGTCGACGCCGCGCGCCCCAGCGATCCCGGCAAGATGCGCGGCCTCGGGCTGGCCCACGTGCCGGAAGATCGCCATCGGCAGGGCATGGTGGCAGCCTTCCGCGCCTCGGAGACGTCGGTCCTGGGCTACCACCACGAGCCGCCGTTCAGCCGCAACTGCATTCTCAGCAATCCTGCCGTCGGTGCGCATTGCGCCAAGCTGATGGAGCAATTCGACGTGCGTCCGCGCCTGCCCGGCCTGCTCTCGGGCAACTTCTCCGGCGGCAATCAGCAGAAGCTGGTGCTGGCCCGCGAGATGGCGCAGCAACCGAAGGTGCTGCTGGTCGGCCAGCCGACCCGCGGCGTCGACATCGGCGCCATCGAATTCATCCATCGCGAGCTGGTGAAAAGCCGTGACGCCGGCTGCGCCGTACTGGTGGTCTCCGTCGAACTCGACGAGATCCTATCGCTTGCCGACCGCATCCTGGTGATGTTCGCCGGCCGCATCGTCGGCGAAGTGGAAGGCGGCCGCGCCGACGAGCGCACGCTTGGCCTGATGATGACGGGAGCAAAGCTTGCCCTGAGCGCCGCCGAAGGGCCTGCCCTGAGCGCAGTCGAAGGGGCGGCATGAGGGTAGCGCGCCGTCCGCTCCCAGGGTGGGCCGACATCGTGCTCCTGCCGGTGATCAACGTGGCGCTGGCGTTCCTCACGGTCGGCGTGCTGGTGGCGTTGATCGGCGTTAATCCGTTCCATGCGTTGAAGCTGCTGATCGGTGGCGCGGTCGGCTCCTCCGAATCGATCGGCTACACGCTCTACTACACGACTAATTTCATCTTCACCGGACTGGCCGTTGCCGTGGCCTTCCACGCTGGCCTGTTCAACATCGGCGGCGAGGGTCAGGCCTATATCGGCGGCCTGGGCTGCGGGCTGGCGGTGCTCGCCCTCGACCGCTACCTGCCGGCCTGGATCCTGATCCCGCTCGCGATAGCCGCAGCGGCGCTGTTTGGCGCCGCCTGGGCCGCCGTGCCGGCCTGGATGCAGGCCTGGCGCGGCAGCCACGTCGTCATCACCACCATCATGTTCAATTTCGTCGCCTCGGCGCTGATGGTCTACCTCATGGTGAACGTGCTGATCGCGCCCGGTTCAATGACGCCGCAGAGCCGCAACTTCGGCCCCGCCGGCAAGATCCCGTCCATGCATGACGTGCTGGGCGCCATGGGCATCACCATGGCGCCCTCGGCGCTCAACCTGTCGATCCTGCTGGCCATCCTGTGCTGCGTCGGCGTCTGGGTGTTCCTGTGGCACACGCCGTGGGGCTATGCGCTTCGCACCATGGGTCACAATCCCGAGGCGGCGGTCTATGCCGGGACCAATCTCAAGAGCATGACCATGCTCGCCATGTGCCTCTCCGGCGCGCTGGCGGGCTTCGTCGGCGTCAACGAATTGATGGGCGTGCATCACCGCATCGTGCTCGATTTCCCGGCGGGCTACGGCTTTGCCGGCATCGCCGTGGCGCTGATGGGACGCAGCCATCCTTTCGGCATCGTGCTGGCGGCGCTGCTGTTCGGCGCCCTGCAGCAGGGCGGTGCCGAATTGGCCTTCGAGATCCCGGCCATGACCCGCGAGATGGTGGTGGTGATTCAGGGTCTGGTCATCCTGTTCTCGGGCGCGCTGGCGCATCTGCCGCGACCCTGGCTGCAGTCGCTGTTGGCGCTCCGGGGCTCGTGATGGACGAGGTCCTCTCCTTCGTCTTTCTGATGGCCGCGGCGACGCTGCGCGTGGCAACGCCGCTGGTGCTCTGCGCCATGGGCGGGCTGTTCTCCGAGAAGAGCGGCATCATCGATGTCGGCCTCGAGGGCAAGATGCTGATGGCCGCCTTCTTCGGCGCGGCGACCGCGGCGGTCAGCGGTTCGGCCTGGGTGGGCATCGCCGCCGCCATCGTTGCTGCCGAAGTGTTGGCGCTGCTGCACGGATTTGCCTGCATCACCTGGCGCGGCAACCAGGTGGTGAGCGGCGTGGCCATCAACATCATCGCGGCGGGCCTTACCGTCGTGCTGGGCAACGCGTGGTTCGCGCGCGGTGGCCAAACCCCGGCCCTGGTCGGAGATCAGCGCCTGACATCGCTGTTCTTTCCCCGCGCCGGCGACAACGTCATCGTCTATCTGGCGCTGCTGTCGGTGCCGCTCACCTGGTGGATCATCGCGCGCACACGCTTCGGGTTGAGGCTTCGTGCCGTGGGCGAAATGCCACTCGCCGTCGACGCCGCGGGGATTTCCGTGACCTGGCTGCGCTATCGCGCGGTGCTGTTGTGCGGCCTGCTGGCCGGCCTCGCCGGCGCCTATCTGTCGGTTGCCCAGGGCGCGGGCTTCGGCCGCGACATGACGGCGGGGCAGGGCTTTATCGCGCTCGCCGCCATCATCTTCGGCAAATGGCGGCCGTTTCCGGCGCTGGGCGCCTGCCTGATGTTCGGCCTGCTCGACGCCATCGCCATCCGCCTGCAGGGCGTGCGGCTGCCGGGAATCGGCGAAGTCCCGGTGCAATTGATCCAGGCCTTGCCCTATCTTCTCACCATGTTCCTGCTGGCCGGCTTCATTGGCCGCGCCGTGGCGCCCAAGGCGGCCGGCATCCCGTACGAGAAGGAGCGCTGAGATGGACGATCTGCTCCGCCTGGCGCGCGCCATGATGGTGCGGGCCCATGCACCCTATTCGAAGTTCCACGTCGGGGCAGCGGTGCGCGGCGAGGACGGCTCGATCCATGGCGGCTGCAACGTCGAGAACGCCGCCTATCCTCAAGGCTGGTGTGCCGAGGCGTCGGCGATTGCGGCCCTGGTGGGGGCCGGCCAGCGGCGCGTCCTCGAATGCCTCGTCATCGGCCCCGGCCCCGAAGCGATCACGCCATGCGGCGGCTGCCGCCAGAAGCTGCGCGAGTTCGCTTCGGACGATCTAAAGATCCATCTCTGCGGTCCCGACGGGCTGCGCCGCACGGTGACCCTGGGACAGCTCCTGCCGCAGTCCTTTGGCCCGCACCACATTGGAAAACCATGATCGACGCAATTACCGCCAAAGCGCCAGGCTTCAAGCCCAAGGTCGCGGTGGTGCTGGGCTCGGGCCTCGGCAGCTTCGCCGACGAGGTCAGGGTCGTTGCCACCATCCCCTACGGCGAGCTGCCGGGTTTCCCGCAGACCACCGTCGGCAGCCATGCCGGCCGGCTGGTGCTGGGCCATGTCGGCAAGACCCCTGTCGCCGTCCTGCAGGGCCGCGCACACTATTATGAGCGCGGCCGGGCCGACGAGATGGCGGGCGCCATCCGCGCCATGGCTGAGCTCGGCTGCGAGACCCTGCTGCAGACCAACGCCGCCGGCAGCCTGCGACTCGACATGCCACCGGGCTCGTTGATGGCGATTTCCGATCACATCAACTTCACCGGGGTCAATCCGTTGTTCGGTGCAGCGGGCAACGGCCGCTTCGTCGACATGGTCGATGCCTACGACCCCAGGATGGTGGCGCATCTGCTGGCGGTGGCGAAAGCGACCAACATCGTTTGCCACGAAGGCGTCTATATCTGGTTCAGCGGCCCGAGCTTCGAGACGCCCGCCGAGATCCGCGCCGCCCGCGTCCTGGGTGCCGACGCGGTCGGCATGTCGACCGTGCCGGAGACGATTCTGGCCCGCCATGCCGGCCTGAAAGTCGTCGGTCTTTCACTGATGACCAACTATGCCGCCGGCATGTCGCACGACAAGCTCGGCCACGAGCAGACCATGGCCGTGGCGCGCGAGGCGGCGGGCCGGGTGCGCAGCCTGCTGCGGGCCTTCCTCGAGGGCTACGATTGAAGCGCGATGGCCTTCATTCAAATCATTCCGTCGGCCCAACTCGTGACGGCCGAAGCAAAAGTCATCGTGCTGTAGTCGTCATGCTGCCGCAGGAGATCATCCGCAAGAAGCGGGACGGACAGGAACTTACCGGCGAAGAGATCGCCTTCATCGCCCGCGGTATTACCGACAACAGCCTGAGCGAAGGACAGGTCGCAGCCTTCGCCATGGCGGTGTTCTTTCGCGGCATGACCACGCCCGAGAGGGTCGCCATGACGCTGGGTCTGGTGCGATCCGGCGTGACGCTCGACTGGAACGACCTCGATCTGCCTGGCCCGATCATCGACAAGCATTCGAGCGGCGGCGTTGGCGACAAGGTGAGCCTGATGCTGGCGCCGATCGTCGCCGCCTGCGGCGCCTTCGTGCCGATGATCTCCGGCCGTGGCCTGGGCCATACCGGCGGCACGCTCGACAAGCTCTCGGCGATCTCGGGCTACGAGACGCAGCCCGAGATCGCGACCTTCCGCCGGGTCGTGCGCGAGGTCGGCTGCGCCATCATTGGCCAGACCGACAATCTCGCCCCGGCGGACCGCCGGCTCTACGGCGTGCGCGACGTCACCGCGACCGTCGAATCGATCCCGCTGATCGTGAGCTCGATCCTGTCCAAGAAGGTCGCGGCCGGTCTCGACGGGCTGGTGATGGACGTAAAATGCGGCTCCGGCGCCTTCTGCGACACCGAGGCGATGGCGCGCGACCTGGCCGAGAGCCTGGTTGCCGTCGCCAACCAGGCGGGCCTGTCGACCGCCGCGCTGATCACCGACATGGACCGCGTCCTGGGGCGCGACGTCGGCAATGCGCTCGAAGTCATGGAGACCGTCACCTACCTGAAGGGTGAGGGCACGCGCGATCCGCGCCTGCACGAGGTCGTCATGGCGCTGGCTGGCGAGATGCTGGCGCTGGGCGACCTTGCGCGGAGTGCCGCCGCGGGGCGCGTTCGTGCCGAGGCGGCACTGGCGGACGGCCGCGCGGCGGAGAAATTCGCCCGTATGGTCTCCGCACTCGGCGGTCCCGACGACTTTCTCGACCATCCCCGCCGTTATCTGGCGCACGCGCCGGTCATCAGGCCGTGTACGGCGCAGCGGCCGGGTCATGTCGTCGGCATGAATGCCCGTGAAGTCGGTCTCGCCGTGGTCGGGCTGGGAGGCGGCCGCAGCCACGCCGACGATGCGATCGATCCATCGGTCGGTTTCACGGAGTTCATCGATGTCGGCGCTCAGGTCCGCCCCGGCAGTCCGCTCTGCATCGTGCATGCCGCGAGCGAAAGCGACGCCGACGCCGCGATCGCCATCGTGCGCCGGGCCATTCGCATCGGCGCGGCGCCGCCGGTCGACAAACCCGTCATCATGGAACGCGTCGTCCGATGACGGCGTCCGACATGGCGTCCTATGCGCGCGATGGATTCCTGGTCCTCGAGGATTTCCTGCCACCCGCCGACTGCGATGCCTTGCAGGCGCGCGCCGCCGAGTTGGTGGCGAGCTTCGATCCTGGTCCGGTACGGACGGTGTTCTCGACGCAAGACCAGGGTCATGACCGCGACCGCTATTTCCGCGAGTCGGGCGGCGCCATCCGCTTCTTCTTCGAGGAGGCGGCGACCGACCAGCCGGTCGCGCTGGCGCTGAACAAGATCGGCCACGCCCTGCACGACCTCGATCCGGTGTTCGACCGTATCTCGCGCCAGCCGGGCATCGCGCGGCTCGCGCGCGCCCTGGGTTTTGTCGAGCCGCGACTGCTGCAGTCGATGTATCTCTTCAAGCAGCCGCATATCGGCGGCGAGGTCGGCTGGCATCAGGACGCGGCCTATCTGCATACGAGTCCGTCGACGGTAACGGGCTTTTGGATCGCTTTGGACGATGCCGACCGCCACAACGGCTGTCTCATGGCCCTGCCCGGCGGGCATCGCGGGCCATTGCGCCAGCGCTTTCGGCGCGACGGCGACGGCTTGGTCACCGTGACGCTCGATGCCACGCCGTGGCCGGAGACAAAGCCCGTGGCGCTGGAGGCGCGACGCGGCACCCTGGTGGTCCTGCACGGGTTGCTGCCGCACGCCAGTGCTCCCAACCGGTCGGCCAAGCCGCGCCATGCCTATGCCTTGCATCTGATCGACGGGCGTGCCGAGTATGCTGCCGACAACTGGTTGCAGCGGTCCGACCTGCCGCTGAAGGGGTTTTGAGTGATCGCCAAGGCCGAATTGCATTGTCATCTCGAAGGTTCGATTCCCCCCGCCCTGGCGCGCAAGCTGGCGAACCGCAACGGCCTTGAGCTGCCCGACGGGCTGTTCGGCCCCGATGGCCACTATGTCTGGCGCAACTTTTTGAGCTTTCTCGATGCCTACGACCGGGTCTGTGGCGTCATGCGCACGGCGCGCGATTTCGGCGACGTGCTGTATTCCTACCTGTCGGGGGCCGCTGCCGAAGGGGCAGTCTATGTCGAGATGTTCTGCTCGCCCGAACGACCGGAGGCGCTCGGCATCCCTTATGCCGACTGGCAGGCCGCGCTGGTCGACGCGATAGACCGCGCCAGCCGCGATTTCGGCATCACCGGCCGCATCATCATCATCTGCATCCGCCAGCGCGGGCCCGACCGCGCGCTCGTCCTGGCCCGCGCCATGATTGCCGAGCCGCATCCCTACGTCGTGGCCTTCGGCATGGGCGGCGACGAGGCCAAGTTCGCCCCGGCCGATTTCGCGCCGGCCTACCGGCTGGCGCGCGACAAGGGCTATGGCTGCACCGTCCATGCTGGAGAGGTTCTGGGCCCTGAGAGCGTCTGGGCCTCGATCCGCGACCTGCCGGTTACCCGCATCGGTCATGGCGTGCGCTCGATCGAGGACCCGGCTCTGGTGGCCGAACTCGCCCGTCGTGGCACGGTTCTGGAGGTCTGTCCCGGCAGCAACGTTGCATTGGGGCTGTATCCCGACCGCAACGCCCATCCGCTGCGCCGGTTGATCGAGGCGGGCGTCCGCGTCACGCTCAATTCGGACGACCCACCGTTCTTCCACACCACGCTCGGTGCGGAGTACGATCAGGCGGGTCTGGGAGAGGCCGCGCTCGGCCGCCTGACGCGGACGGCGATCGAGGCATCGTTCGCCGACGAGGCGACCAAGCGGCGATTGTTGAAGGGGGTCAAGCCATGATCACAAGGAAGTCTCTGGCGCTCGGCGCCGTCGCCATCGCGTTCTTCACCAGCGCGGCGCGGGCCGACGATCCGCCAGCCAGCGACCTGTTGCTGGCGACCTTGTGGACGCAGCGCTCGGTCGAGTTCAAGGGCAATGCGCTTGCCATCTATGCGCTGGGGCACATCCGGCTCGACCAGGCATTGGCCGACAAGAACTGGACCGCCGCGCCCGGCGAGCAGAAGGGTGACTACCAGAACCTGCCGCCCGCCGTCATTCTCGACATCGACGAAACAGCGCTCGACAACTCGCGCTATCAGGTCTGGATGCTGCGCAACAACCAGAGTTTCAGCGTCAAGACGTGGGACCAGTTCTGTGCCGCCCAGGTCTCGACGGCGATCCCCGGGGCGTTGGAATTCACCAAGTACGCCGAGTCCAAGGGCGTGAAGGTTTTCTACATCTCCAATCGCGGCGCCAACACCGAGAAGGACACGCGCGAGAACATGGCGAAGCTCGGCTTCCCGATGGGCGGCAACGTCGACACCTTCCTGACGCAGAACGAGAAGCCCGACTGGGGCAGTGCCAAGAGCACGCGTCGCGCCGTGATCGCCAAGGACTATCGCGTCCTGTTGAATTTCGGCGACAATTTCGGCGATTTCGACGACCGTTACCGCGGCAGCGACGCCGATCGGTTGAAGGCCTTCGAGGACAACAAGGCGCGCTGGGGCCGCGATTGGCTGGTGATCGCCAATCCGACCTATGGCTCGTTCGATTCAGCGGCGTTCGGCCACGACTTCAAGAAGTCGCGCGAGGAGCAGCGCAAGGCCAAGTGGGACGTCCTCGAGGGCTGGAGCGGGCCTAAGCAGTAGTCTTCTGGACCGCGGGCCTCCAGGCCCGCCTCTTAATTCTTCGCGGTGCCACGTCAAACTTTTTTCTGCCCGGTGCGGGCTCTCGCGCCTCAGAAGGCGCTGCCGCCCGCCAGCGCGTATGAACGCGCTAGATCGCCGCTTCGCTCTCGGCGTCGAACAGGTGTAGGCGCTCGGGCTTGAGTGCCAGTTTGAGCTTGTCGTGGGCGCGCACGCGCAAGGTCGGCTCGACGCTCGCCACCATCAGAGCCGGCCCGACGCGGGTATCGAGCAGGATCTCCGAGCCGAGCTGCTCGACCACCTCGACGACGGCATCGAAGCAATATTCCGGGGCATCGGCGGCGCTTGCGATGTGGATGTCCTCCGGCCGGATGCCGAGCGTTGCAGCGCGACCGACCTTGGAGCGCGCCCGCGAGGCCAGTTCACCGGGCAGTCCGATCCGCAAGCCCGGCGCCTCGGCGGCGGGCTTGCCGCCTCCTTCCACCAGGGTCACGTCGGCGAAGTTCATGGCCGGCGAGCCGATGAAGCCCGCCACGAAGCGGTTGGCCGGGGTGTTGTAGAGTTCCAGCGGCTCGCCGACCTGCTGGACCAGCCCGTCCTTCATCACCACCACTCGGTCGCCCAGCGTCATGGCCTCGACCTGGTCGTGGGTGACGTAGACCGAGGTGACGGCCAGCCGCTCGTGCAGCTTCTTCAATTCGACGCGCATCTGCACGCGCAGCTTGGCGTCGAGGTTGGAGAGCGGCTCGTCGAACAGGAACACCTTGGGATCGCGCACGATGGCGCGGCCGAGCGCCACGCGCTGGCGCTGGCCGCCCGAGAGCTGGCGCGGCTTGCGCTGCAGCAGGCTCTCGATGCCGAGGATGGAGGCGGCGTTGTTGATGCGCTTTTCGATCTCGGCCTTGGCGAACTTCCGCATCTTCAGCCCGAACGCCAGGTTGGAGGCGACGCTCATATGCGGATAGAGCGCGTAGTTCTGGAACACCATGGCGATGTCGCGATCCATCGGTGGCACTTCGTTGACCACGCGGTCGTCGATGCGGATCTCGCCGGCGGTGACGGCTTCGAGGCCGGCGATCATGCGCAAGGTCGTGGTCTTGCCGCAGCCCGACGGTCCGACGAAGACCATGAACTCCTTGTCGTGGATTTTGAGGTCGACGTCCTTCACCACGTGCGTGAGATCGAACTTCTTGTTGAGCTTGTGGAGGCTGACCTCGGCCATGACGTGCTACCCCTTGACCGAGCCGGTGAGGCCCGAAACGTAGTGTTCGACGAAGAACGAATAGACGATCGCCACCGGGATCGAGCCCAGCAGCGCGCCCGCCATCAGCGGGCCCCAGAAGAAGACGTCGCCGCGGATCAGCTCAGAGGTGACGCCGACCGGCACGGTCTTCTGGTCGGGCGACGACAGGAACACCAGGGCGTAGATGAACTCGTTCCACGACAGCGTGAAGGCGATGATGCCGGACGACAGGATGCCGGGCACCGCCACCGGGATGATGATGTAGACCATGGCCTTCCAGCGCGACGCGCCGTCGATGCGCGCACACTCCTCGAGCTCCTTCGGGATGGCCTTGAAGTAACCCATCATCAGCCAGGTACAGAACGGGATCAGGAAGGTCGGGTAGGTCAGGATCAGCGACCACGGCGTGTCGCCGAGCTGGAAATTTCGGATGACCTGGGCCAGCGGGATGAACAGCAGGGTCTGCGGCACGAGGTAGGTGACGAAGATCACGGTGCCCAGGCTGCCGGCATAGGGGAAGTTGAGGCGGGCCAGCGCATAGCCCGCCAGCACGCCGCAGAACAGCGAGATGATGGTCGAGACCAGGGCGATGAACATGGTGTTGAACATCCAACGCGCGAAACTGGTCTCCTCGAACAGGTACTTGATATGCTCGATCGTCGGGTTGTTGGTCCAGAACGGCATGTAGTTGGGCGCGTTCCACGGCAAGTAGAGTTCGCCGTCCGGCCGGAAGGTCGTGACGATCATCCAGTAGAACGGGAACAGCAGGACGAAGACGAACAGGATCAGCGGGATGTTGTAGAACACCCACTTCCGCCAGAGCGCACCCTCGATCATGTCAGCCCGTCTCCCAGCTCATCGGGTTTCAACTCGGCGGATGTACAGGAGCTGCACCACCACGATGATGAACAGGAACGGGAACATGGCGAGCGAAATCGCCGCGCCCTCCGAGAGCAGCCCGGTGCCGATGCCGAGCTGATAGGCGTAGGTCGCGAACAGATGCGTGGCATTGGCCGGCCCGCCGCCGGTCATGACATAGACCAGCTGGAAGTCGGCGAAGGTCTGGATCACCGAGAACAGCATCACCACCATGGTGACGGGCAGCAATAGCGGCCAGGTCACGTACCAGAAGCGGTTCCACGGCCGGGCACCGTCGATCGCGGCAGCCTCGTTCAGCTCGGGGCTGATGGTCTGCAGGCCAGCCAGCAGGCTGATGGCGAAGAACGGCACGCCGCGCCAGATATTGACCACGATGATCGAGGCCATGGCGAGGTCGGGGTCGCCCAGCCAATTGATGCGCGTGGTGATCAGGCCGAGGTGGAACAGCGTCCAGTTGATGACGCTGAAGGTAGGATCGAACATCCACTTCCAGGCGAAGGTCGACAGCACGGTGGGAATGATGAAGGGCAGCAGGATGAAGGCGCGGACCAGTGCCTTGCCCCGGAAATGCCGGTTGAGCAGCATCGCCAGCCACAGGCCGAGCGCCAGCTTGAAGACCGTGGTGACGCCCGTGTACCAGAATGTGTTCCAGACCGTCGTCCGGAAGATGCTGTCATCCCAGATCTTGACGAAATTCTTCAACCCGATGAATTCACCGGGGATGCCGACGCGCGCGCTGGTGAGTGACAACAGCACGCCCTCCATAAAGGGATAGGCGATGAACAAGCCGAGCAGGATCGCCGTCGGCGCCAGCAGGGCGAGGGCGAGCCAACGCTCGTCCTCCAGTTTGCGCAGGCGCGGAGAGGTCCGTTTGCCCTCCGCGCCCGATAGGGCGGTCACCGCCATGATTTACGCACTCTCACCGCGGTCCGCTCCGGCTCAGACGTAGATCTTCTTGAGCTCGCTCTCGGCCCACTTCACCGATTCCTCGGCGGGCATGCCCTGCACCGCCTTGGCGTACATGTCGGTGATGATGTACTTCGAGAGGACCTCCTGGGCCTTGGCGTTGGGCGGTCCGGCATTGCCGATGGCCTGGCCAAGGCGAGCCGCCACCTTGTAGGGCGTCATGACCGGATCGACGTCCCACAGCTTGTCGGATTCCCACTTCGCCGTGCACGGTGTGGCGAAGCCCTTTTGCGATTCGAAGAACTTCCGGTAGTTGGCTTCCATGTGGAGCCACTTCAGGAATTCCTTGGCGGCATCCTGGTTCTTCGAATACTTCATCAGCATGTTCGACTGCAGCAGATGGAAGCCGAACTGTCCCGCCGGTCCCTTGGGCAGGGGCGCATGCAGGATGTCCTTGTTCAGCGGCGTGCCCTTCTCGGTCTTGTACTGATCGGGCTTGCGCAGGGTCTCGATGTAGATCGAGGCGCCGTTCAGGGTCGCCGAGATGGTCTGCGACAGGAACGCGCGGTTGTTGTTGCTGTCGTCCCAGGCGAGGCCGCCCTCGTCCATGCCGTCCTTCCACAGGCCGTTCATGAACTTGACCGACTCGATGGTCTCCTTGGAGTTGATCACCACCTTGCCGCTGGCATCGATCTCCTTGCCGCCCCACGACCACAGGTAGGGATAGGTAAAGCCCGGCGAGTCGCCGAAGGTGTGGCCCAGCGTCTGGCCGAACGGCCGGCCCTTGGCCTTCATCTTCTTGGCCGCCTCGCGGTAGGTTTCCCAGGTATCGGGGAACTTGGCGATGCCGGCCTCGTCGAACCACGACTTGCGGTAGGCGATCATGCCGCCGATCACCGCCCACGGCATGCCCATGAACATCTTGCCGTCGCTGCAGATCGCCTTGGCGTAGGGGTAGAGGCCGCCTTCGCGCTTGCCGACTTCCTCGGCCAGCGCGCTGAGGTCGACGACGCTATTGGCATAGAGATGGGTATAGCTGTTGAACGACATGATGATGTCGGCGCCGGAGCCCGACTGGATGCCGGCCGTAATGCGCGCCTGCAGGTCGTTGCCGTTCACCATCTCGAGCTTCATCTTGACGCCCAGAGCCTTCTCGGCTTCCGGCATCAGCTCCTTGGTGAACATCTGGTCGGTCGCCGGGACGAAGTCGGTCCACTTCAGCCAGTGAACCGTCTTCTGCTGGGCAAAGGCCGGTGTGCGGCCTGATGCAAGAATGCCGGCCATGCCGGTGGTCGCCACGGCAGCCGCGCTGCCGGCGAGCTTGAGAACGTAGCGACGCTTCGTCTGAACCATGTTTTTCCTCCCGATGACGACCATCTCTTTGGATGGCAGTCTTCTTGCGCCATCGTAGGCGTTGGGTGGGAACCGGCGCAAGCTGGGAGTTGAATTTTTCCGCGCGGGCGCGCGTCGGAATCAACCTTTTGTGGTCGTCGAAAAGTCCAAATTCTAGGCGCTCGCCTGGAGGTCTTGCGTTTCGCTGGGTGTGCGCCGAGCTTGCGCAGGCTCTGCAGCGCACCGTCGAGCAGCTGGACGCTATAGCGTCGCCGGATCGAGGGTGAACAGGTTCTGGGCGCGGCCGACGCCTCGCAGGGCATAGCGGCCGACCGACACGAGGTCGGCCCGCTTGTCGACCGGCAGCGCCTCGGCAAAGGCTGACGAGATCAGGACGGGGCGATCGACCGAGCGGCACATCGAGGCAATGCGGCTGGTCTCGTTGACGGCGGGTCCGACGACGGTGAAGTCGAGCCGGTCGGTGCTGCCGATATTGCCGTAGAATACCTCGCCGATATGCAAGCCGAGATAGACCGAGGTGGTCGCGCGGCCCTCGCCGCCGCGTCGCTCGTTCAGGGCCCTGACCTTGCGGCGCATCTCGGCCTCCGCCTTCAGGGCGCTCGCGCAAGCCTTGGCCGAGTTTTCGGCGCGGAAAATTGCGAGCGTGCCGTCGCCGATCAGTTTCAGGACGTCGCCACCGGCCTCATGGATGGCCGTGATGACGGCCTCGGCATAATCGTTGAGCAGCGGGATGATCTCGCCCGGCAAGGCAGTATCGGTGATCGTGGTGAAGCTGCGCAGGTCGGAAAACCACAGGACCGCGTCGATGCGGTCGGCGACGCCGCGCTGAATGCGGCCGTCGAGCACGCGCTTGCCGGCGTCCCGCCCGAGATAGACTTCGACCAGGGTGCCCGCTACGCGGGCCAGCGCCGCACTCTTGATGGCGAGCGCCATTGCCGGCACCAGCCGCCGCAGCGCGGCGATCCCTGCTTCGCTGAATCCTTTCGGATGGCGCGTCGACCAGGAGGAGTAGACGCAATCCATATCGCCAATGACACCGCTGCTGGCGAAGCGGTGGACGAACGCCAGGTAGTCGGTGTGCCCTTCGTCCTTCATCTCCTGGATGAAGTCGTAACCGGGCGGCTCGCCGAATCCAATGCGCCGGCGCAATTCCTCGCCGCCGGTCTGCAGGAGATGGAAAAATGGGCTGCGCTGCCATGATTCGGCAGCCTCGCCCTGGTCGGTGCGGCCATAGTCGACGACCGCTTTTTCCTCCGTGCCATCGCCACGCCAGCGGAACACACGACCCTCGTGGACGGGATGCAGCGTGTCGATAACGGCAAGCGCACGCCCGATCTCGAGGCCCGCCTCGTTGCATTTCTCACAGAAGGCGCGCAGCAGGTCGGGCTCCTGCACGCCCTCGAGCCCGCGGCGGATCACCCAGTCGGCGATGCGATCGATATCGGCAGGATTCATGGCGAAAGCCTACTCCGTCCCAGCCAGAGACAAATGGCAAAAACACCAAGCCCTGGTCTATCGTATATCTGACGATCCCGTAGAAGAGGAGTGTCGAATGAGCGCCTTGCCCAACTGCCTGCTGGTCGTGACGGCCGAAGTCGACGCCGAGGTCGAGGCCGAGTGGAGCCGCTGGTACGACGATGTCCATCTGCCCGACGCGCTGGCCTGTCCGGGCGTGCTGGCGGGCCGGCGCTATGTCTCGGTGGGTGAGATCGCCGAAAGCGAGCGCGGTCAGAGCCGACGCACGAGGGCCAAGCTCTACACGACGGTCTATGAGCTCGACTCGCCCGCCGCGGTCGAAACGAAGGAATTCGCCGCGATGCGCGGCTGGGGGCGTTTTGCACCCAACGTGCGCTCGCAGACACGCACGGTGGTCGCTCGCTAGGCCGGCACGCAGTAGCCGTCGCGGCGCGGATCGCAACCGCCGGTGAAGGTGCCGGCCGCATCGAGCGCCACGCCCTGCATGCCGCCCACCTTCATGGTCCATTCCGGCCCGCTCATCAGATCGTGGCCGCGCGCGCGCAACTCGTCCCGCACCTTCGAATCGACCCGCGATTCCAGCAGCACCGCGCGACCGTCGTTCAGTCGGGCCCGCGGCGCCTCGATCGCCTGCTGCAACGGCAGGCCGAAATCGACGTATTGCACCATCGCCTGCACCTGGGTCTGCAGGATGCCGTAGCTGCCGGGCGTGCCCAGCGCCAGCACCGGCTTGTCGTCCTGGGTGACGATCGAGGGCGCGACGCAGATCGGCATGGCATCGCCCTGCTTCACCCGGTTGGGGCTCTCGGGATTGACGTCGGCCCAGTAGAGAAAGTTGTTGAGGCAGACCCCGGTGCCGGGGACGACCACGCCCGAGCCGAACACGCTGCCGAGACTCTGGGTCACGCACACCATGTTGCCGTGCTTGTCGGCGATCGAGAACGAGGTGGTGTGGCCTTCGGAAGCGGGGCCCGTCCACTGCTCGGTCGGCCCGTCGACCGGTTTGCCGTCGCGCACGCGCGCCTGCAGGCCCTCGACATGGCCAACCGACAAAAGCTCGGCCAGTTTCTGCTGCGAGGGTACGCCGTTGGCGATGCGCACGCCCGCCGCCACACGAATGGCGCGCAGCACGGTATCGATGTGGTCGGTGCCGTTGCGCGGCAGCTTGCCGAGGTCGAAGCCTTCGAGGATGCGCAAGGCCAGCAGATACTGGAATGCCTCGCAGGGCGGCGGCGGCACATGGATCGTGCGGCCGCGATAGCTCACCGACACCGGATCGTTCCACTGCGCCTTGGTATCCATCAGGTCGTCCATGGTAAGGCAGCCGCCCAGCTCGACCAGCCGCTCGATCACTTTCTTGCCGAGCGCGCCGCCATACATCAGGCCGGGACCTTCGACGGCCAGGGCCTCCAGCGTCTTGGCGAGGTTGGGTTGCTTCAGCACCGCACCCAGCGCGGGGCGGCCGCCGCCCGCGATGCCTTCGAGATAGGTCTGCGACCATTCGGGGTAGAGCTTGGCCTGGCCGCGCAGCTCGGGTGCGACGCCGCCGATTTCCTCGACATTGAACTCGATCAGGCCGAAGCCGTCGCGCGCGATGCCGATCGCCGGCGCGAACAGTTCGGGCAGCTTCTTGGTGCCGTAGGTGCCCACCATCTCACACCAGCCGGCGAGATTGCCGGGCGAGCCGACGGCGATCGGTCCACGCAGGATCTGCTCGCGGTTGCTGAGCCTATCGAGTGGAAACTTGCGCGGAATGCGGGACATGAAATTGAGCGACCGCACGCGCTTCTCCGCGGCGATGTAGCAGGTCGCCATGCCCTGGCCGGCGAGGCCGGACATATAGGGCTCGACCACGTTCAGCGCCGCCGCCGTCGCCGCGGCCGCGTCGAAGGCGTTGCCGCCGTTGCCCAGCACGCGTGCTCCGGCCGCGGCGGCCAGCGGATGGGCGGCGGCCACCATGCCATGCCGCGAGGCGATCGTCGGACGCTTGCCGTGCTGCAACATATGCTCTCCCCACAAGGCCGCGCGGCCCCAAAACCGCGCGAATCCTGCCGCGTCGCGGGCGGGGCGGCCAGCGCCAATTGCGCCGGAGCGCCGCCCGGGAGACAATCGAGACATGCGCAGACTGGAATTCGGCTGGTTCCTGCCGACCGCGGGCGACACCACGGCTTACGGGCTTGCGTCAGCGCTGGTGGCACCCTCGATGCCGCTGTTCGACCGCGTGGTCGAGGCCGCCGAGGCGGCGGGCTTCGAGTACATGCTGGTGCCGGTGCAGACCGCCTGCTGGGAGGCGTGGGTCGCCTCGGCCATGATGGTGGCGCGGTCCAAGCGCATCCGCATGCTGGTGGCGGCGCGGCCCAGTTACATCAATCCGGTGCTGCTGGCCAAGATGATCACGACCTTCGACCAGCTCTCGGGCGGTCGCATCTGCATCAACCTGATCGCCGGCCAAAGCGAGGCCGAGAATGCCTCCGAGGGCATCAAGTGGGGCAAGGAAGAGCGCTACGAGATCATGGACGAAGAAGTCTCGATCCTGAAGGCGCTGTGGACGGCGCGTGGGCCGGTCGATTTCGACGGCAAGTTCTATCAGCTCAAGGGCGCGCAGATCCGGCCGCAGCCGCTGCAGAAGCCCCATCCGAAATTCTATCTCGGCGGCGGCTCCCGCCAGGCTTGGGAGATCTCGGCCAAGCATTCCGACGTGCATCTGTTCTGGGGCGACACCTACGAGCGCATCCGCGCCAACATGGCCGAGATCCGCGCGATGGCGGCGCGCCACGGCCGCGAGAACGACATCGGCTTCGGCATGCGCCTGCAGGTGGTGTGCCGGCCGACCGAGAAGGAGGCGTGGGAGTTCGCGCACGAGCTGGTGAGCCACGCCACCGACGCACAGAAGGCGTTCGTGAAGGAGCATTTCGCCACCTCCGAGGCCAATCGCCGTGTACGCGAACTGGCGGCGATCGGCGAGACCATCGAGCCGCATCTATGGACCGGCATCACCCAGGTACGGCCGGGCGCCGGCATCGCCGTGGTCGGCAACCCCGAGCAGTGCGCCGCCACGTTGCAGAACTTCATCGATCTCGGCTGCCACTCCTTCTGTCTCTCGGGCTACCTGCACGACGAGGAGGCCGAGCGCTTCGGCAAGTGGGTGATGCCTATCCTGCGCGAACGCAATCGCGAGCGCATGCTCGCGGCCTAGGAGAAATACGGTGCAGCTCGCGTCCAAAGCCTACGACCTCGACGACCACGCCGCGATCCAGGAGCTTTATCACTCGAGCGGCTGGACGGACGGCCTGCCGATCGTGCCGCCGACGCCCGAGGCTGTCGAAGCTTGCCTTCAGTGGGCGATGATGCCGCCGGATCAGCTGATCGGCATCGAGCCGGTACGCGGCCTTGCCATCACTGCCGAGAAACTGGCGATCAACGCGGTAATGGCCGGCTGCCTGCCGATGCATTTCCCGGTCGTGATCACGGCCTGGATGGCCATGATGCAGGACGAATTCCTGATGCACGGCGCTACGGCGAGCACCGGTGGCTGCGCCGTGCTGGTGGTGCTGAACGGCCCGATCCGGCTGGAGCTCGGCGCCAGCGGCACCTTCAATGCGCTGGGCAACAGCGATAGGGCGACGGCCGTGATCGGCCGCGCCGTCCGGCTTTGCCTGATCAATCTGATGGATGTGCGACCCGGCGTCATCGATCGCTCGACCTTGGGTCATCCCGGCAAGTTCAGCTATTGCCTGGCCGAGGATGAGGAAGACTCGTCGTGGAAATCGCTCAGCGAGCAGCGCGGCGTCGAACGGGCGGCGTCGGCCGTCACGGTGATGGCGGCCGGCGCGCCACGCCAGATCATGAACGAATGGACGACCAGGCCGGAGGAGATCCTGGAAACTTTCGCCGCCGAGATGCGCGCCAACCTCAGGCACTACTCGATCCATCCCGGCAACTATGCGCTGATCATTCCCAAGCAATTGCGCGAGCATCTGCAGGCGGCCGGCTGGAGCAAGACCGACGTCGCGGCCTTCATCCACGAGCGGGCACGCATTCACCGCCGCGAATGGGCCGAGGTCGGCAAAGGCGCGGTCGTGCGCGACCGGGGCGACAGCGTCTATCCGGCCATGGAATCGCCCGACCAGCTCCTGGTGATCGCGGCCGGTGGGCCGGCCGGCGGCTTCGGAGCCATCATCCCGCCGTGGCTCGGCAACAAGAGCCACGCCGTGACCTTGCCCATCGGCGCCTGCGTCGATTGCGAACCGCCGAAGAAGTAAAAAAGGTACGCCATGATCATCCGTGTACTCGACCCCACGACCGAAAAGGCGGCTCCCGTCGGCCAGCCGGCGCCGCGCCTCGATACGCTGAAAGGCAAGACCGTCGGCTTCATCTCCAACGGCAAGGAAGGCACCAAGGGGTTCTTCACTCATCTGGAGAAGATGCTGAAGGACGACTATGGCGTCGCGACTGTCGTGATGCGCACCAAGTCCAACTACAGCGCGCCGGCCGATCCGCATATCGCCGCCGAGATCAGGAACTGGGATGCCGTTGTCTCCGGACTTGGGGATTGAGGCAGCTGTTCATCGTGCAGTCTGCACGACTCAGTGACGGCTGAACGAGAGGGCGTTCCCGCCTTCAGCGTGATGACCACGCGGTTCGCGAGCGCCGCCGAGATGATGGGCCGCGTGCTCGGCATGCCGGGCTACCCTTTTGCCACGATCGGCCATCCGGTCAGCAGCGCGACCGACGCCGACCTCAAGGCAATGGCCCGGACCGCGATCGAACAGGGTTGCCGGCTGCTGTTGCGCCGCTGAGGGGAACCTTTGGCGGCGTCCTGCGTTTGCGAGGCATGAAGCCACTCGTCCTGATAGGCGCGGTCCTGATCGCGCTCGGCGTCGCGGGCCTTGCGATCGACCATATCTCCTTCACCGAGGGGAAGACGGTGATCGACGTCGGTCCCCTCAAGGTGACGGCCGACGAACAGAGGATCATTCCGATCCCGGCCATGGCCGGCATCATCGCGGTGGTCGTGGGCGCGGGATTGATCTTCTTCAGCCGCCAGGCCCGCGGCTAGCGCAGATCCCGAATAGACAAAGCCACGCCACCTCACCTCAAGACGTCCGCCCCTCGGTACCCTCGGGTTCACCCCAATAGGGGGGTGGCGAGAAATGGTACCAAACCGACGAAAATGCCGATGCCATCGGCATCGGATTGGTCCCATCGGAGTGGGAAGTCGGTGGGACCTCAGTGAGAACCCGGAAGAAACTTAGGGTTATTTCCGGGCGGCGGCAGCGTGACACAGGGACATCAATCCATTGGAACGGAACATGCTTCTAGGGCAGCTCCAGCCGGACTTCCACGGCGGCGCTGGCAATCACCGCCGGGTCGTTGTTCTCGGGATCGAGCACATCGAGTCCGCCCTTGACCGCCTTCACGGTGACGATGCCGTGCGGCAGCGACGCCCGCACCTTCTCGACGTCGACCTTCTCGGGCCGCTGCACGCCGATCGTGACATTCACGAACATGCCGGTCCTGGAATCGACCTTGAGCGTCCGGATCATGGCGAGCGAGCTGTGATGCAGGGCGTCCTGCACGGCGCGCAGGGCCGCCTTGGTGTAGTCGCCGCCGTGCAGGTCGTTGCCGGTGCCGAGCTCGAGGATGACGCGCTTCTGGGGCATGGTCCTTCTCCGTCGCGTCAGAGGTCGAGCCGCACGATGGCGGCGGCCTGGGCGATCACCGTCTTGTCGGTGCCCGCCTCGTTGGCGATCTCGAGACCACCCTCGACGACGCTCACCGTACCGGTGCCGTGCGGCAGCACTGCCAGCACCTGGGCCTTGTCGACCTTGTCGGGCTGCGGCACGCCGATCAGGATCTCGACCCGCATGTCGTCGCTCGACTTGCCGACCGCTGAAGCCACGGTGAGCGAGTTGTGCCACAACGCGTCCTTGAGGGCGCGCACGGCGGCCTTGGTGTAGTCGGCACCGCGAATGTCGGTGCCCATGCCGATCTCCAGTGCGACGCGCTTCCATGCCATGGCAAACCTCTTCCTTCCTGCGACTTGGCGAGTCCCGCCTTGGCGCGATACTCAGCAAGACAGCGGCGTCACTTCTCCGGGACCTTGCCGATCTGCTCGACCGCGCTGGCAAGCCTCTTGGCATCGCGGTCGAGGAACGTCTTGAACTCGGGCGCGTCGAGATAGGCGATCGGCGTCTCGACTTTCGCCATGGCGTCCTTGAACTCGGGGTCCTCGGCCGTGCGCCGCACCGCGTCGCGCAGGATGGCCATGATCGCGGGCGGCGTCGCCGACGGCGCGAACAATCCCGACCAGATATAGAAGGTGGCGTCGTAGCCCAGCTCCTTCATGCTCGGCACGTCGGGCAGCGACGCCAGCCGCTTGTCGCCCCACACCGCAAGGGCGCGCATCTTGCCCGCCTTGATCTGGCCGATCGCCGCCGACGGACCCGAGGCAAGCGCGTCGATCTGGCCGCCGAGCAGCGCCGCCACGGCCGGGCCACCGCCCTGATAGGGAATGTGAAAGAGCTTGATGCCGGCGGCGCCGGCGAAAATCTCCATGGCGACATGCAGGGTGCCGTAGACGCCCGACGAGCCGTAGTTGATCGTTCCGGGCTTGGCTTTCGCCTCATCGACGAAATTCTTCAAGGTGCGATAGGGACCATCGCCCCTCACCACCAGCACGGTGGGATCGGCGCTGATCAGGGCGATCGGTGCGAACTGGTCGAGCTCGTAGGCCGGCGGCCGGCCCTGCAATCTGTCAGCGACCGGCAGCACCGAGATCGACGACAGCGCCATCAGGATCGTGTAGCCGTCGGGCGTGGCGCGTGCCGCCTGGGCAGCACCTACCGAGCCGCCGGCGCCGGCCTTGTTCACCACGACCACCGACTGCTTCAGCAGCCTGCCCATGACATGCGCCGTCGGCCGGCCGGTGATGTCGGCGACGCCGCCTGGCGGGAAGGGCACGATCATCTGGATCGGCCGCGTGGGATAGACGTCCTGGGCCGCGGCCGGCAGGCTGGCCAGCAGCGGCAACGCACCGACCATTGTCCGTCGCATCATGCGCATCGGCTTCCCCCGTTTATTGTTCCGTCGAGCCTAGGCCGCCACCGCCTGCTGCGCCAGCTTGGTGTCGATGCAGGCTTCGAAGGCGATGTCGCGCGACAGCGCTCCGCCGGAGCGCATGGCGGCGTGCAGGCGGTCGTAGCCTTCACGGCGGATCACCGGGTCGGCGCCCCACAGGCCGAGCTTGCGGTAACGGTCGATGGCGGCGGCAAACAGTTCCGGGCTGACGTCGGGAAAGAATTCCCGGAGGGCGCGGGCGATCTCGCTAGCCGGCGTGGTCGCGAACCAGCCCAGCGTGCGATGGATGGCCCGGATCATTTTCAGGAGCTCATCGGCGCGGCCGGCCAACACAGAGCGGCGCGTCACCAGGGTCGTATAGGCGGTGAGGCCACGCGTCGCGGCGGCGTTCCAGACGTGGCCGGCGCCCGAGGCGATCAGCCGTTCGGCGTAGGGCTGGAAAACCTGGATGGCGTCGAGCGTGCCGGAACGCAGCGCCGCCTCATTCTCGGCCATCGTCTTGTCGGTGATTCGGTTGAGGCGGCCGGGATCGGTGCCGGCGCGCCGGATATCGTCCTGCAGGCAAATCCAGGGTGTTGGAACCTCCGATACCGAGGCGAACCGCAGGCCCACGAGATCGGTGAATTTGAAGTCGGGACGGGCCCGTGCGCCAATGATGAAAAACGGATCGCGCGCCACGACGTCGCAAAAGCACACGAGATCGGCGCCGGGCTCCTTGTCGTGCACCATCATCACGCGCAGCGGCCCGCCCCACATCACGTCGACTTCGCCGGCGCGCAACGCCTGAGCGGCGGCGGGCGGACTGGCCGAGGGCTTCAGCACCACCTCGACGCCGGCGGCAGCGAAGGCACCGGTCGCCTGGGCGGCATAGAACGGCGCATAGAACAGCGCCCGGAAATTCTCCGACAACACGATCGACATGGTTCGCGGTCTCCCCGGCGCGGCAGCCGGCGCACTCTAACACTGCTGGTTGGAATGCCGCGTCGCGATCGTCCGTATGGCGGTTGCCCCCTCCGGGCGTCGCCCTTAGAGTTTGGTCGGGGCACAGCAGAGGGGGCTTGAGATGAATATCCGGAGTTTGCGCCGTCGTGAGGCGATATCGTTGCTGGGCGGCGCTGCCGCCTTGTCTGCCACCGGTCCGGCCTTCGGTCAGGCCGAACCTCCCAAGCCTGCCCAGATCGTGGTCAACCACTCCGGCGGCTCGATGGGCACGGCCATGCGCAAGGCCTTCTTTGCCGGCTTTGAAAAGAAGTACGGCATCCGCGTCGTCGAGACCAGCCCGGCCGATTTCGGCAAGCTGCGCGCCATGGTCGACGCCAAGAACGTCGAATGGGACATCACCGAGATCGGCGGACAGGACGCCATCCGCGCGACCAAGCTGGACCTGATCGAGAAGATCGACGCCAAGATCGTCGATCGCTCCAAGTATCCCGAGAAGGCGCGCTCGCCCGTCGTGTTCGCCTCGTCGGTCTACACCACGATCATTGGCTATCGCACCGACGTCTTCAAAGGCGGCACGCAGCCCAAGAGCTGGAGCGACTGGTGGGACACCAAGAAATTCCCCGGCGCGCGCTCGATGCGCAACCATCCGGTCGACAATCTCGAGTTCGCCCTGATCGCCGACGGCGTGCCGATGAACAAGCTCTATCCGATCGATTTCGACCGTGCCTTCAAGAAGCTCGATCAGATCAAGCCGGCCGTCACGGTATGGTGGACGACCGGCCAGCAGCCGGCGCAGCTCCTGCTCGACAAGGAGGTCGTGCTGGCCACGGGGTGGAACGGCCGCTTCTACGACATCATCAAGAAGGGCGCGCCGATCGAGATCGAGTGGAACGAGGGCGCGCTGAAGCAGGGCAGCTTCGTCATCCCCAAGGGCGCCAAGAACCCGTACTGGGCGAACAAGATGCTGCACGAGATGTCGGTGCCGCAGCAGCAGGCGGTCTACGCCACCGAACTCGGCTATCCCGGCCTCAACCTCGAGTCGCTGAATTTCGTCGACGCCAAGGTGAAGCCGTATCTGCCGACGCAGTACATCGACAAGCAGTTCTGGATCGACGACTCATGGTGGGCCGACAACGGCGCCAAGGCGCAGGAGCTGTGGAACGCCTGGATGCTCAAGAAAGCCTAAAGGCGTGGCGGCGGTATCGGCGGAGCTGCGTCTCGAGGGCGTATCCAGGCGGTTCGGAGAGGTCGTGGCGCTCGACCGTGTGTCGCTCGATGTGACGCGCGGCGAGCTCTTGACCATCCTTGGCCCCAGCGGTTCGGGAAAGACGACGCTGCTCAAGGTGGTCGCGGGCTTCGAAACGCCCGACGGCGGCCGTGTGCTGGTCGACGGCCAGGACATCACGGCGCTGCCGCCGGCCAGGCGCGATATCGGCATGGTGTTCCAGCACTACGCGCTGTTCCCGCACCTGACGGTGCGCCGCAACGTCGCCTTTCCTCTGGAGATGCGCGACGTCGCCAGGCCCGAGATCGAGCGCCGTGTCTCGGAGGCGCTCGAGCTCGTGGAGCTGGCGGGCTACGACGCCCGCCTGCCGCGCCAGCTCTCGGGCGGCCAGCAGCAGCGCGTGGCGCTGGCCCGCGCCATCGTTTTCAATCCGCGTCTGCTGCTGCTCGACGAGCCGTTCGGCGCGCTCGACCGCAAGCTGCGCGAGACCATGCAGCTCGAGGTCCGGCGCCTGCAGCGCCGGCTCGGCCTCACCACGATCTTCATCACCCACGACCAGGAAGAGGCGCTGGTCCTCTCCGACCGAGTCGCGGTGATGAACAAGGGCGCGATCCAGCAGATCGCCACCACAACCGAGATCTACGAACGCCCGGCCAGCGACTTCGTCGCCGACTTCGTGGGTGAGAGCAATATCCTGCACGGCGTCGGCGCGGGTTCGAACGTTGTCGCGATGGAGGGCGGCGGCGCCCTCCAGGTCGGGCGTTCCGTCGCGGCTGGCCAGAAGGTCGGACTGCTCATCCGCCCGGAGCGGTTTTCCGCGACGGCGGCCAATCCGTTCGCGGGCGAGGTGGTGGAAGCCGTCTATCTCGGCTCGTCGTTCAAGCTGCGCCTGCGCACGCCAGGGGGACGCGAGCTGATCGTGCGTCAGCCGGCGCGCGGCGGGCTGCCCGTACCGGGCGAGCGGCTCAGTGTCGGCATCGAGCCGGACGAGATCCATGTTTTCGAGCTCTAAGGGTTTTTCTCCGGCCATCCCCGCGCTCGTGCTGCTGGGCGTGTTCTTCCTCTACCCGGTGATCCGCATGCTGGGTTTCAGCGTCGAGGACGGACACCTCAACTGGTACGTCAAGGCCCTGGGTGAGGGACTCTACCTGCAGGTGTTCTGGAACACCTTCGAGATCGCGCTTTTTGTCACGTTCTTCTGCCTGCTGCTGGGCTATCCGCTCGGTTTCCTGATCGCCACCACGACGCCCGGCTGGGCGACGCTCGGCTTCATCTTCGTGCTGCTGCCGCTCTGGACGTCGGTCCTGGTGCGCACCTATGCCTGGATGGTGCTGCTCGGCCGCAACGGCGTGTTCAACCGCATGCTGATCGACGCCGGCATCGTCGCCGACCCGTTGCCGCTCCTGCACAATCTCACCGGCGTGCTGATCGGCATGGTGCATGTGCTGCTGCCCTATATGGTCCTGCCGATCTATGGCGCGGTGAAGCGGCTCGACCCGGCCATCGTGGCGGCGGCCGAGGGGCTCGGCGCCTCGTCGTGGCGCATCTTCTGGCGCATTTATCTGCCGCTGACGCTCAACGGCATCTTCGCGGGCTCGGTCATCGTCTTCGTGCTGTCGCTCGGCTTCTTCATCACGCCGGCGCTGCTGGGCGGCGGCCGCGTCATCATGATCGCCATCCTGATCGAACAGCAGGTGCGCGAGGCGCTGAACTGGCAGTTTGCCGCAGCACTTTCGGCCGTGCTGCTGGCCGCGACGCTGGCGGTCTATGCCCTGGCGCAAAGGACCATGCGGACGGAGCAGAACCCGTGAAGGCCCGATCATGAGGGGACGGCACGGCCTGATCGCGGTCTGCGGCGCGATCTATTTCTTCCTGATGCTGCCGCTTCTGGTGGTGTTCCCGATCTCGCTCAGCTCCGCGCCCTACATGCAGTTCCCGCCGCCCGGATTTTCCTGGCAATGGTACGAGCGCTATCTCGACGATCCGCAATGGGTCGAAGCGACCTGGCGCTCGCTCTACATCGGCAGTGCGACGGCGACACTGGCCCTGTTGCTCGGCGTGCCGCTGGCCTTCAGCCTGGCGCGCGGCAAGTTCCTCGGCCGCGGCCTGCTCGATCGCATCGCCATGGCGCCGATCATCGTGCCCACAATCATCCTCTCGGTCGCGGTCTATGGTCTGTTCGCCAAGCTGAAGCTGATCGGCGAATGGTACGGTCTGGTGGTCGCCCATACCGTGCTGGCGCTGCCCTTCGTCGTGCTGGTGATGGTCGCCGGCCTGCGCGACTTCGACCGCGCGCTCGAGCAGGCGGCCGAAGGCCTGGGCGCCAGCCGCTGGCGCACGCTCAGGCGCGTGACGCTGCCGATCCTGCGGCCCAGCCTGGTGTCGGCCGGGCTCCTGGCCTTCATCACCTCGTTCGACGAGGTGGTGGTGGCACTGTTCCTGTCGGGCGCACGCATGACGCTCCCCAAGAAGATGTTCGACAACATCCTGATGGAGATCGACCCCACCATCGCCGCCGTGTCGGTGATGCAGATCCTGCTGGTCTCTGTCGTGCTGGTCCTGATCGGCCGCTTCGGCCGCGGGCTGAGCGCGACGGCAAGATAGGAGTACCGCCATGGCCGACAGCGTCTTCCACAAGGACTTCAAGACCATGCCGTGGTGGTGGGAGTGGTGGCATCCATCGAACGAGCTGTCGCAGGACCCGCCGCGCAAGACCGAGGTGCTGGTGGTCGGCGCGGGCTATGGCGGCCTGTCGACGGCGCTCGAATTGGCACGCTCGAACGTCGAGGTGACGGTGCTGGAGCGCGGCGAGTTCGGTGTCGGCGCCTCGACGCGCAACGGCGGCGGCGTCAGCGGCGGCACCACCATGGGCAAGGGCTTTTCGGGCAAGGGTGTCGGTGGCGATGCCGAGGCCTGGAAGAAGGTGATGG
>CAMDCE010000061.1 GCA_945889625.1 Asaia bogorensis
CTGGGCGCCATCGCCCACCATTCGGCTTCCGGCACGGCTTCGCTGCCGACGATGAACAGTCCAATGCGGGCTCGCCAACCCCAGTTGTCGTCATGCGTCACGAGATGAGCTTTCGATGCGCGATCAGGAGAATGGTGCCCAGGGGCGGAGTCGAACCACCGACACTGCGATTTTCAGTCGCATGCTCTACCAACTGAGCTACCTGGGCACACCGTTCGGCTGGCGGGCGGCTGTATAAAACGCGTCAGCGCGGCTGTCCAGTTGCCCCCGGCGGCGCGCCTTCTTCCTCGTCGGTCGGCGCCTCCTGGGTTGGCACGCGATAGCCTTCCTTCAGCCAGCGGCCGAGGTCGATGTCGGCGCAGCGCTTGGTGCAGAACGGCCGGTATTTCGTGTCGGCCGACTTGCCGCACGTCGGGCACTTGGCCGCGATGCGCACGGCGCGCAGCGGCGGCGGATTGCTGGGTCGGTCAGGCGTCGTCATCGCTCTTCTCCAGCGCCCCTCTCGAGATCCTCGAGCTGGGACGCAAGAGTCGCGCCGCGCCGCGCGCGCGTCAACTCGAACAGGCCGAGCCGCGTGAAGCCGTAGAGCTGGGTCGGCACGGGGTCGTCCTTCAGCACTTCGGCAAGCGCTGCCTGCACCTTGTCGCGGTCGTAGGCGCTGCGCATGGTGACGAAATCGATCACCACCGCACCCGCGATGTTACGCAGCCGTAGCTGCTGGGCGATCGCAGGCGCGGCCTCGAGATTGACCTCGACCGGCCGGCGCGGCGCACGGCCCTGTCGGCCGCCGGCCGAGCCGCTGTCGACATCGACGGCGGTCAGCGTCTCGCCCGGTTCGAACAGCACCTCGACGCCGCTTTCGAGCACGATGCGCGAGGCCAGCGCGGTGTCGATCTGGCCCGCCACGTCGTCGATGTCGAAGGCGGGAATCGGACCCGAATGCCAGCGCACACGGATCTTCTCGCGCCGGCGGTCCATCTCGTCCTGCAGGGCGCGCGCCATGGCGCGATCGTCGAGGATCACCTCTTCCAGTGCCGCGCCATGGTCGCGCAGCGCGCGGGCGATCGGGTCGCGCTCCTCCGGCGTCAGCGCCGTCAGGTCGGCCGGCGGCTGGACGCCCAGCGCATGGCGGCGGATCTTCTCCCAGCGCTCCATGATCTGCGTAGCATCGGCCTGCAGCACGTCGGGTCCGACCCCGGCCGCTGCGGTGCGCAGCACGATGCCGCCCTCGAGCACGCTCGCGACGTGGCCGGCGAGACGTTCGCGTTCGGACTCGCCCTCGATGCGGCGCGAGAAGCTCACGCCCTCGCCCAGCGGATGGTAGACGAGGTAACGGCCGGACACCGCGACGTTCATGCTGAGCCGCGGGCCCTTGTCGCCATCGCCTTCGGAGCGCATTTGCACCAGCACCGGTGCGCCGGGCGGCGGCCAGTCGTCGATGCGATCCTCGGCGCGCAGGAAGCCCGCGCGCTCGAGCCCGATATCGATGAAGGCGGCGTCGAGGTCGGGCATCACCCGCTCGAGTCGGCCGAGGAACAGGCTCTCGACCCGCGAGGGCCTGTCGCGGCGCGCGACCTGCAGTTCGACCAGCCGGCCGTCGGCCACCAGGGCCAGCAGGAAGGCCTTGGGCAGGACGTGGCAGATCAGGCGGTCGACGCGGCTCACGGGGCAGCCATCGACTTCAGCAGGCTGGCCGTCTCGAACAGCGGCAGGCCGACCACGTTGGAGTAGGAGCCGGACACGAAGGAGACGAACTGGGCGGCGCGGCCCTGGATGGCATAGCCACCCGCCTTGCCACGCCATTCGTCGCTTGAGATGTAGGCGTCGATCTCGGCCGCCTCGAGGCGCTTGAAGCGCACGGCGGTCTCGACCAGGCGCGTCCGTGGCTTGTTGCCCGGCGCGCCGACCGCAAGCCCGCCCAGCACGCGATGTCGCCGCCCGGACAGCAGGGCAAGACAGCTCCGTGCCTCCTGCTCGGTCTCGGCCTTGGGCAGAATCCGTCTGCCGACCGCCACCACGCTGTCGGCCGCCAGCACCAGCGCCGCGGGATGGCGCGCCATGACGGCGGCGAGCTTGGCCCCGGCCATACGCAGCGCGTAGGCACGCGGCTCTTCGTGCGGTAGAGGGGCTTCGTCGAGGTCGGCGGGATCGATCACACCCGGCTCGATGCCGATCTGCCGCAACAGGTCCAGCCGGCGCGGCGAGGCGGACGCAAGGACCAGCGTCAGAGGCAGCGGAGCCTACTTGAAGCGGAAAGTGATGCGGCCCTTGGTCAGGTCGTAGGGCGTCATCTCGACAGTGACGCGGTCGCCTGCCAGCACGCGGATGCGGTTCTTGCGCATCTTGCCCGAAGTGTGGGCGAGGATCGTATGGTCGTTGTCGAGCTTGACGCGGAACATGGCGTTCGGCAGCAACTCGTCGACTACGCCATTAAACTCGATCAAATCTTCCTTGGCCATCCAACCTCCGTGTTGAGCAATAGAATCAAGGCAAAGCGGCGGGAAAATGGGCCGCCAGTGGGGGTTAGTCAACTTGCCAGCCCCTCCCCAACGCCACCTTCTCGGCCTATATTGCGCCACATGTCCACAGCCCGACTGTTCGGCCTCACCGCCGCCCTGCTGCTTCTGCCAAGCTTGGTCCTGGCGCAAGCACCCGCCGTTAGCCCTCCGCCTCTGCCCAACGCCATCACGGCACCGGCGCAGAAGACCATCGGCGCGCCGTCGACGAGAAAGTACGCGTCGTCGCTGATCGTGCTCAATGCGCGCGGCGCCACGCTCGCCGGCCAGACGCTGACCCTCGACGGCGCGTCGCCCTCGGCCATCCTGTTCACCAGCCGTCCGGCGCGCGGTGCCGGCCACATCTCGACGCCCGAGCTGCTCGACCTCTGGAAGACCGGCAGTTTCGCCAAGGATCCGCCCAATGCCACGGTCTCGGCCTTCGCCAAGGACGGTTCCAAGGTGACCGACGCCGTGGTGGTCCTGCGGTCGCCCAAGCGCGACGGCGACAAGGTCGTCTTCGACGTCCAGGTGCTGGAAGGCAGCCTCGGCAACGTCGACGGCCCAGCCTCGGTGTTCATCGACACGATCTGGTTCGGGGTCGGCTCGGGCGGCTTCCACTATCTCGGCCAGAGCCAGACAACCGGCGGCACCACGCCCGCCATCGGCAGCCGCTCCGACACCAGCACGATGTCCGGCTGGTCCAACCCGGCGCCCGACGGACAGCCTCAGCGGCAGTCGCCCTATTCCTACGGTTCGAACGCGCCGCCCGACGTCAACCAGCGCTACAACAACAACTACAAAGCCAACTGCGGCTTGCCGCCGCTCCTGCCGTGCTTCTGAGGCGCATCATGAACATTTTCCTGCGTCGCCTCACGCTCGCGCTTGCGGCAGTCCTCGTCACGTCGGGATTTGCCGCGGCGCAGTCTCAACCCAGGACGATCGGCGCGCCGCAACAGCCGCAGATCGTGCCGTCGATGATCGTGCTCAATGCGCGTGGCGCCAAGCTCGGCGGCCAGAAGCTCACGCTCGACGGCGTGTCGCCCAACGCCATCGTCTTCGCCGACCGGCCGGTCCGCGCCGCCGGACACGCGCTGACGGCTCACCTCCTGGAAGAGTGGAGCGCCTCGTCACCCGACAGCTTCGCCAAGGATCCGCCGAACGCCACGGTGTCGGTGCTTAACAAGGCGAACGCCACCGTGGCGGACGTCGTGCTGGTCCTGAAGGCGCCCAAGCTGGAATCGGGTCCGGGTGGAGACAGGCTCACATTCGACGTGCAGGTGCTGGAAGGCGACCTCGCCAACGCCGACGGCCCGGCCACCGTGTTCATCGACATCATCAATCTGCCGATCGCGCGACGCACCTCGCATCGCGGCGCGTGGTACGCCGGCGCACAGTAGCTGCAGAGCCGCGCCCTCTCCCCCTTCCTGTCGATCTCCCGGTACTATGGGAACGATGAGGAGGGGCTTCATGAGTAACCTGCTGTTCGGCTTCGAGGGCCGGATCGGTCGCACGGCCTTCTGGGCCGTTCAGATTCCCGTCCTGGTACTGGGCTGGATCTATCAGGAGCACATGGATCGCCTGCTGGCGCAGTGGTTTCCCTACAGCGTGTTCGCGGGCTCGGCCTGCGCCCTGATCATCGTCGCACCGCTCGTCTGGGTGCAATGCGCCATCACCATCAAGCGCTGCCACGATCGCGGCAAATCCGGCTTCTGGTCGCTGCTTCTTCTCGTCCCGCTGGTCGGCGCGATCTGGCTGCTGATCGACTGCGGCCTGCTGCCGGCGGCCAGAGCGTCGGCCCCGTCCGGAGCCGATCGCTAAAGCGTCGGCCCCGTAGGCGTCCCGAAGCGCGCCTTGAGTCTTGCCAGGATCTGGTCGCGGGTGCGGCGGTAGGCGTCGAGGCGGGTCTCGCGCGAGCCGTCGACGGCGCTGGGATCGGGGATCGGCCAGTACTCGACCCCGGCTGCCGTGCCGCGGGTGAATTCCAGCGCGCGGTGATGGGCCTCGGGCGACAGCGTGACGATCAGGTCGAAGGAGCTTGGGTCGACGTCCTCGAAGGTCTTGGCGTGATGGCGATGCACGTCGACGCCGAGTTCGTCCAGCGCTGCGATGGCAAAGCCATCGACATCGCTTGCCCGCACGCCCACCGAATCGATGAAGGTCGCATGGCCATAGAGCCGCTTGGCCAGCGCCTCGGCCATCGGCGACCGCACGGAATTCTGGCTGCAGGCGAAGAGCACGCTGGGGGGCAGGGCGCTGGGGGCTGGAGCGCTCATGCCTTGATGTGCAGCGCGCAGATCAGGGTGAACAGCCGCCGCGCCGTGTCGTGGTCGACCTCGATCTTGCCGGCCAGCCGCTCGCGCAGCAGGTCGGAGCCCTCGTTGTGCAGGCCGCGTCGGCCCATGTCGAGTGCCTCGATCTGCGAGGGCCCGAGCTTCTTGATGGCCGCGTAATAGCTCTCGCAGATCAGGAAGTAGTCCTTCACGACTTTGCGGAAGGGCGTCAGCGACAGCACGATGTCGCGCAACTTCGAATCGCCGGCGTCATGCACGCTGAACACCAGTCGCTGCTCGAACACGCCGAGATGCAGCCTGTAGGGACCGGACACGCTACCCACGAGGCAGAAGTCGTTGTCTTCCAGGAGGTCGAACAGCGCCACCGCACGTTCGTGCTCGACCTCGGGCGAACGGCGGGCCACCGACTTCTCGTCCAGCACGATGTCGAGGATGCGACGCGCCTGGGACGCCTCGGGAGCCATGACCGGCGCTAGCTTTGGCGGTTGAGCCGGATGGACACCGAGCGGCCGTGCGCCTCCAGCCCCTCGGCCTGGGCCAGCGCCAGCGCCGCCGGACCCAATGCCGCCAGCGACTCCGGCGTGCAGGCCACGATCGAGGTGCGCTTGAGGAAATCGGCGACGCCCAGTCCACCGGAGAAGCGCGCGGCGCGCGAGGTCGGCAGCACATGGTTGGTGCCGGCGACGTAATCGCCGATGGCTTCCGGCGTGTGGCGGCCGAGGAAGATCGCCCCGGCATGGCCGATCTTGCGCGACAGCGCCTCGGCCGGCGCCATCTCCATAGCCAGCTCGACATGCTCGGCCGCGATGCGATCGACGACCGGCGCGCAGGCCGCCAGGTCACGCACAAGGATGATGGCACCGTTGTCGCGCCAGCTCGCGCCGGCGATCCCGGCACGCGGCAGCGTCTTCAGTTGGCTGTCGACGGCGCGCACCACGGCATCGGCAAACACCGCATCGTCGGCGATCAGCACCGACTGCGAGGAAGGGTCGTGCTCGGCCTGCGACAGAAGATCGGCGGCGATCCAGGCGGGATCGTTGTGCCGGTCGGCGACGACGAGGATTTCCGACGGGCCGGCGATCAGGTCGATGCCGACCTGGCCGAAGACGCGACGCTTGGCGGCGGCGACATAGGCATTGCCAGGCCCCGTGATCTTGTCGACCGGCTTGATCGATTCAGTGCCGTAGGCGAGTGCGGCGACCGCCTGCGCACCACCGATCCGCCAGACCTCGTCGGCGCCGGCGATCCCGGCCGCCAGCATGACCAGCGGATTGAGCACGCCGTCGGGCGTCGGCACGACCATGACGATGCGCCTGACGCCCGCCACCTTGGCCGGCACGATGTTCATCAGCACCGACGACGGATAGGCCGCGAGCCCACCGGGCACATAGACGCCGACCGAATCGATCGGCCGGTAGCGCGCGCCGAGCCGCGTGCCGGTCGAGTCGGTGAACTCGACGTCCTTGGGCAGTAGCGCGCGATGGAAGACTTCTATGCGCGAGGCGGCGAAGGCGAGCGCGTCGCGCTGCGCGATCGGCACCCTGGCGGCGGCGGTCTCGCGCTCGGCATCCGAGACGCGCAGCCCCTTGGCGTCGCTGTCGAAGCGGTCGAATTTGCGCGTGTAGTCGAGGACGGCCACGTCGCCGCGCGCGCGCACGTCGGCCACGATCTCGGCCGCGATCCTGTCGACATTCTCGTCGTTGTCGCGGTTGCGCCCGAGGAAGGCCGAAAATTCCTTTTCGAAGCCCGGCGCCGCCTGATCGAGCCTAAGCGGCGACACGGGAAAGCTCGCGGAAACGGTCGACCCACTGGCCGATCCGTTCCGGCCGCGTCTTGAGCGCCGCGCGATTGACGATGAAGCGCGAGGTGATGTCGGCGATGTGCTCGATCTCGACCAGGCCGTTTTCCTTGAGCGTGCGGCCCGAATCGACCAGATCGACGATGCGATGGCTGAGACCAAGCGACGGCGCCAGCTCCATGGCGCCCGAGAGCTTCACGCACTCGGCCTGTACGCCGCGCGCGGCAAAGTGCTTGCGCGTCACCTCGGGATATTTGGTGGCGATGCGGACATGGCTCCAGCGCCTGGGATCGTCGCTGCCCGCCATTTCGGCAGGCTCGGCGACGGCCAGCCGGCACTTGCCGATGCCGAGGTCGATCGGCGCGTAGATCTCGGGGTAGTCGAATTCCATCAACACGTCGGCGCCGGCGATGCCGAGATGTGCTGCGCCAAACGCCACGAAGGTGGCGACGTCGAAGGAGCGCACGCGGATGATGTCGAGGTCGGCATGGTTGGTCGTAAAGCGCAGCTGGCGCGCATCGGGATCGGCGAAGGCCTCCTCGGGCTCGATGCCGGCGCGGCCCAGCAGGGGCTGCGCCTCATCGAGGATGCGGCCCTTGGGGATCGCCAGAATGAGCTTCTCGTTGGCTTCGCTCGACACGACAGTGCTCCAGTAACAAATGCCCGCTACCGGGCTATTCGACCGGATGGGCGGGCTTCCACGGGGTGGGCCAAGGCTCCCCGACATCTCCCAAATGGCATGCGAGGCGGCTGATTTCCAGCCGTATGGAGCGGTCGGCGGCGAAGCTCAGGGTCACTGAATTGTTGCCTGCCATGGCCACGGCCAGCAATTCCAGCACCCGATCGGGCTTTCCGAGCGGGATATTGTGGTGGTGGACGGCCGTCACCTCGTTGAAAACAAGGGCGGAATGGGTCCGCCAGTGGGCCGTGTCACCCCCCGGATCGCCTTCCCAGCGGAAGCGGTTGAGCAACAGGACGAAACGCTTCTCATCGGCGAACCAGGCGCAGTCGCGCACCGCCACCAGCGAGTCCTGGACCGCCGCCGAGATCACGCCGAGATCGTCGGCGTCGAGCGCCGAGAGCTTCAGCTTGTCATCCACCAGGATCAGCCCTTCAGCCGCTCGATGTCGGCGCCGCAGTTGGCGAGCTTCTCCTCGAGGCGCTCGTAGCCGCGATCGAGGTGATAGACGCGATGCAGCGTCGTCTCGCCTTCGGCGGCGAGGCCCGCGATGGCGAGCGAGACGGAAGCGCGCAGGTCGGTCGCCATCACGTCGGCGCCGCGCAGCTTCGACACGCCGCGCACCAGGGCCGACTCGTGATGGATGGTGACGTTGGCGCCCATGCGCGCCAGCTCCGGGACATGCATGAAGCGGCTTTCGAAGATCGTCTCGGTGATCATCGACGCACCCTCGGCGCGCGTCATCAGGGCCATCATCTGGGCCTGCAGGTCGGTCGGGAAGCCGGGATAGGGCTCAGTCATCACGTCGACGCCGTGCAGGCCGTTGGCCCGGCTGACGCGAAAGCCGCGATTGGTCTTTTCCAGCACCACGCCGGCAGCGCGCAGGCTCTGTGCCGCGGCCTCCATGAGGTCGAGACGGCCGCCGACCAACTCGACGTCACCCGCGGTCATGGCGACCGCCATGGCATAGGTGCCGGTCTCGATGCGGTCGGGGATCACGGCATGGGTGGCGGCCTTGAGCTGCTCGACGCCCTCGATGGTGAGCGTCTCCGTGCCGATGCCAGCGATCGGCACGCCCATCTTCACCAGGCATTCGGCGAGGTCGGTGATCTCGGGTTCGCGCGCGGCGTTGTCGAGCACGGTCGTACCTTTGGCGAGCGACGCCGCCATCATCAGGCTTTCGGTGGCACCGACCGAGACTTTGGGAAAGGTGTAGCGCGCGCCTCTGAGACCCTTGGACGCGCTCGCCACCATGTAGCCGCCGTCGATCTCGATCTTGGCGCCCATCGCCTTGAGGCCGGCGATATGCAGATCGACGGGACGCGCGCCGATCGCGCAGCCGCCGGGCAGCGAGACACGCGCCTCGCCCTCGCGCGCCAGCAGCGGTCCCAGCACCAGCACCGAAGCGCGCATCTTGCGCACGATGTCATACGGTGCCGTGGTCGAGGTGATCTTGCCGGCCTTGAGCGTCAGCGTCGTGCCGTGGCTGTGGCCGTTCTCGCCGGGCGCCGCCGAGATCTCGACGCCATGCTGCTGCAACAGCTGGATCATGGTCGTGATGTCGGCCAGTCGCGGCACGTTCTTCAGGGTCAGCGGCTTGTCGGTCAGCATCGCCGCCACCATCAGCGGCAGGCAGGCGTTCTTCGAGCCCGAGACGATGATCTCGCCCTTGAGCTGCCGGCCGCCTTTGATCCTGATGCGATCCATGACGGGGACTCCTTAGATCTTGGGCAGGGTTACGCCGCGCTGGCCCTGGTATTTTCCGGCCTTGTCGCGGTAGGAGACTTCGCACGGCTCGTTGCCCTGCAGGAACAGGAACTGCGCGGCGCCCTCGTTGGCGTAGATCTTGGCCGGCAGCGGCGTGGTGTTGGAGAACTCAAGGGTAACGTGGCCCTCCCACTCCGGCTCGAGCGGTGTGACGTTCACGATGATGCCGCAGCGCGCATAGGTCGACTTGCCGACGCAGATCACCAGCACGTCGCGCGGGATGCGGAAATATTCCACGGTGCGCGCCAGCGCGAACGAGTTGGGCGGGATGATGCAGACGTCGGCGGTGCGGTCGACGAAGCTGTTGTCGGCGAAGTTCTTGGGATCGACGACCGCCGAATCGACGTTGGTGAAGATCTTGAAGTCGCGGCCAACGCGGGCGTCGTAGCCGTAGGACGACAGGCCGTAGGAAATCACGCCCTGGCGCTTCTGGCCGTCGACGAAGGGCTCGATCATGCCCTTGTCCTGCGCCATGCGGCGGATCCAGCGGTCGGAAAGGATGGTCATTGGGGGCGCTTCTAGACGAGAGGGCGGGCCGGCTCAACCATTGGTCTTGCCGGTGTTCCCCGGCTTTTGAGTCCCTGCCTTGACCCGTGCCTGCGTCTTGCGCCGCTTGAGGTTTTCCCGCAAAGCGGCAGCCAGCCGCTCGGTGCGTTCGTCCTTCTGCGGGACGGGTTTGGAGGGGGCATTCATTCCGCGAAGGATACACCATTGGCCGAGGTCCTGCGCACCCAAGACGAGCGATTCGCCGGCCTGCCCGGCTGGCCTTATGCGCCACGCTATTTCGAGCGGCCACCCTCGGATCGGATGGGCGGCCTCAGGCTCCACTATGTCGATGAAGGTCCGCAGACGGCGCCCCGGACCTGGCTTTGCCTGCACGGCCAGCCGACCTGGAGCTATCTCTACCGGCGCATGATCCCGGTCTTTGTCGCGGCTGGCGACCGGGTGGTGGCGCCGGACTTCCCGGGTTTCGGCCGGTCCGACAAGCCCATCGACGAGGCGGTCTATACCTTCGACTTCCACCGCGACTCGCTGCTGGCCTTGGTTGAGGCGCTCGACCTGCGCAACATCGTGCTGGTGGTGCAGGACTGGGGTGGCCTGATCGGCCTCACCCTGCCGATGGCGGCACCCGAGCGCTTCGCTTCGCTGCTGGTCATGAACACCACGCTCGGTACGGGCGACGAGCCGCTGGGCGAAGGCTTCCTCGCCTGGAGGGCTTTCTCCAACCGCAACCCCGACATGGATATCGCCAGGCTGATGCAGCGCGCCTGCCCGCATCTCAGCGATGCCGAAGCCGCCGCCTATGCCGCCCCCTATCCCGACGCTTCCTACAAGGCGGGCGTGCGACGCTTCCCCAACCTGGTGCCGGACGGACCCAACGCGTCAGGTGCAGCGCTGTCGCGCGAGGCGCGCGACTTCTGGCGCGAGCGCTGGACGGGCAAGAGCCTGATGGCGATCGGGATGAAGGATCCGGTCCTCGGCCCGCCGGTGATGAGGGTTCTGCACGGGATGATCCGCAACTGCCCGCCGCCGCTGCAGATCGCTGAAGGCGGCCACTTCCTGCAGGAATGGGGCGAGCCGATCGCCGAGGCCTCGATCAGGGCGTTCGCTGCCTAGAACCGATAGCTGTCATCCCGAGCGAAGCGAGGGACCTTTAATCATGTGGCGCAAGGAAAGGTCCCTCGCTTCGCTCGGGATGACCGTCTTGTCTGCAATAGGAGCCGTTCGCCATTAAAGCGTCTTGGCCACCTCTACCGGCACCCGCACCGGCATGTCCAAAAGCATCTGGGCGAAGGCCTTGGCCAGCGGGTCGGCCTTGAGCGAGGCCATGCCGCCGCCGCCCAGCGCCTGGCGCAGCAGGAAATTGAAGCCGCCGATGCCGGGCAGGCGCCAGCGCGTGACCTTGCCCCTCGGATCGCCAGCGATGCGGTGGGCGAAGTATTTCGCCACCGCCTCTTCCGTGACCTCGGCATCGAGGATCGGCACATACTCGGGCTTGCGGGCAAAGATGCCGATGTTGGCGTTGTCGCCCTTGTCGCCCGAGCGGCCGTAGGCGAGCGCCACCAGCGGCACCGTCCCTGTCGCGCTCGCCGGCAACGGCGGCGCCGGCGGCGGCTCCTGAGGCAGTTGTGCCGCGGTGAAGCCGCCGCTCCGCGCACCTTCCTGCAAGGCAATCTGCTTGCCTTCGATCTCGATCGCGACCGGCACCATGGTCTTGGGCACCAGGCAGGAAAACATGCGGATCACCGGCGAGGCCGAGGCGCGGCCGGCGCCGAAGCTGCCGGTCATGCCGACCACGCCGCCGGTCGACATCGGCGCGATCTCGCGGCCGAGCAGCGCCAGCGCCTCCTTCTGGTCGTGCTTGGCGGCGATCTTGACCACGACCTCGCGGCTCTCGGTGGTGCGGGCATGCGGACCGTAGGTCGCCTCGCCACCGATGATCTCGATGCTGACGTCGCGATAGTCGCCCATGTTCTTTTCGGCGAACATGCGGCGCGTCTTCTTGATGATGGCGTCGGCGCTGTGTCGGCCCTTGGCCACCGCCTCGCGGCCGCCCAGCATGAAGATCGAGGCGAACTTGTAGCCGTCGGGCCAGGTGGTCGAGACCTTGTAGGTGTCGCTGGCCGGCCGGCCTTTGGCCCCGCTCACCTGCACGCGGTCCTTGCCGACCTGCTTGTAGGTGGCGCCGGTGAAGTCGCAGACCACGTCGGGCACGATATAGGCGCGCGGATCGCCGATCTCGTAGAGCATCTGCTCGGCCACCGTGGCCGGCGTGATCAGGCCGCCGGTGCCGTCGGGCTTGGAGAGCACGAAGCTGCCGTCGCGTGCGACCTCGGCCACCGGAAAACCCATGTTGTCGTAGTCCGGCACCAGCCGCCAATCGGTGAAGTTGCCGCCGTTGCACTGCGCGCCGCATTCGATGATGTGACCGCACAGGGTGCCGGCCGCCAGCGAATCGTAGTCGTCCATGCTCCAGTCGAAGGCATGGATCAGGGCGCCCAGCGTCACCGCCGAATCCACGCAGCGTCCGGTGATCACCACGTCGGCGCCCTCAGCCAGCGCCCGGGCGACCGGAAAGCCGCCGAGATAGGCGTTCATGCTGACGATCCGGGCCGGCAACTCGGCGCCGCTGTCCATTTCCTTGATGCCGAGGTCGCGCAGCTCGTCGACCCGGGGCAGCAGATCGTCGCCCAGCACGACGGCGACCTTGAGTTTCACGCCGGCCGCCTCGCAGGCCTTGAGCACGGCGTCGCGGCAGGCCTGCGGATTAACGCCGCCGGCGTTGGTGACGACCTTGATGCCTTTTTCGGCGATCTCGCGGGCGAGCGGGCCCATCACCGCCGTGACGAAATCCGTGGCGTAGCCCGCCTGCGGATTGCGGAGCTTCTGGGCCGCCATGATCGACATGGTGACTTCGGCAAGATAGTCGCTGACCAGATAGTCGACGCGCCCATGCCGCACGAGCTGCACGGCGGCGGTCTCGGTGTCGCCCCAGAAGCCCGAATGGCAGCCGACGCGTACGGTCTTCGCCATGCTCACCCCTTCTTCTTGCGGTTGACGAACGCCGTCATGCGCTCGAGATGCTCGCCGTCGGCGACCGACTGGGCCATGGCGTCGATGCCGGCCTGGATGCCCTCGTCGATCGACAGTCGCTCCCAGCGCCGCATCAGCCGCTTCTGCGCCCGCATCGCCTTGGGCGTCGCCTCGACGATGGAGGCCACGCAGCGCTCGACCGCCGCGTCGAGCTCAGTCGCCGGCACGACCTGCTCGACTAGACCCCAGCGGTCGGCGGTGGCGGCGTCGATATTCTCGGCCGTCAGCAGCATCCACGAGGTGCGGCCCCAGCCGATCAGGCGCGGCAGCAGCGCCGCCTCGACGACCGACGGCACGCCGACCTTGACCTCGGGCATGCCGAACACGGCATTGTCGGCGGCGATGCGGATGTCGCAGGACACCGCGACCTCGAGGCCGGCGCCCAGGGTATAGCCCTCCGCCTTGCAAATCACCGGCACGGGCACGTCGCGAATCGCCTGGCAGAGCTTGTGGATCATGGTGAGGAAGCGTCGTCCGTCCTCGGGGTGCCTCATGGTCGTCATGTGGTTGATGTCGGCGCCGCCGATGAAGGCTCGGCCGCCCGCCCCCGAGAACACCACGCAACGAAGGTCGTCCTCGCGCGCGAGACCAAGGAAGGCCTCGGTGAGATCGAGCAGCGCCGGCGGGTTGAGCACGTTCAGTCGGCGCGCATTGTCGAACACGACATGCGCCACCACGCCCGCCGGCCGGCGGTCCCAGGCGATATCGACCTTGTGCGCAGCGGACGCCCCTGTGGGTGCCATGACGTTTCGCTCCGTGGCTCTTTGTGGTTACCGTGATTCCTTCTATTAGAGCATGGATGCCCGATTCCATCGACCTCGCCGGCTACTCGGTCTTCGTGCCGTCCGATCCCTTCGAGGATCATACCGGCCCGTTCTACTTCAAGGTCACGGGCGACGCGCGTAAGGCCGGCAGCGTGCACTGCGTGCTGCCGACGGCGGCCCGACACGGCAACTATGCCGGCGGCGTCCATGGCGGCGCGACACTGACCTTCGCCGACTACGCCCTCTGCCTGGTGGCCGGCCGCGCCGCCGACGGCGGCACCAACAGCTCCTTCGCCATGACGGTAAGCATCGCCGTGGAGTTCCTCGATGCCGGCAGCGTCGGCGCGCCGCTGGAGGCGACCGGCGAGCCCTTGCAGGTGACGGGGCGGATGGCCTTCGCGCGCGGTACCATCACCCAGCAGGGCCGCACGATCGCCTTGTGGTCGGGCGTGTGCCGGCACGTGGCGCGCGCCAAGGCGATGGCGCGCAAGCAGGCGTCGGCGCCATCGGCGCCGAGCGCCATGCAGACCGTGCCGCCAGACTTTGAATTGCTCGCCAATGCCAGCGTCTATTCGCGCCACATCGGCCCCTCCTATTGCCGCAAGGAGGAGGACGGCGCCTCGCTCGTCCAGCCGACCAGCCCGCACATGTGCAACTCCGGCGGCGTGCTGCATGGCGGCTACATGATGAGCTTCGCCGATTCGGCGCTCACGCGCGCCGCCGCACTGACCACCGGCATGGCGCCCTCGACGGTGGCTTTTGCCGCCGAGTTCCTGTCGGCGGGCGATGCCACGGCACCGCTCACCACGCGCGTGGAAGTGCCGCGCTACGGCAAGTCGCTGGCTTTCCTGCGGGGATTGCTGGAGCAGAACGGCCGACCGCTGCTCTCCTATTCGGCGACGATCAAGCTCCGGCCGCAATCCTCGTCATCCTGAGTCGCGCGGGGTAACCCCCGCACTTAAGCGAAGGATCTCACACCAGCTACGCGCTCAATGTCGAAGGCCCGTATCGGATCGTTCCGCGAGGTCCTTCGCTGCGCTCGAGGCGGAGTTTACTCCGCCGCTGACGACGGAGACTAATCCTCGGGCAGGCCCGCCTGCTCGGCGACGCGCCTGACCTCGCGACTGAAGATGTCGTGCATGCGGCGCACGCTGTGCAGATCCTCGGCCTTGGCGGCGCGTTCGACGGCTTCGGCGATCTGGCGAAGCGAAGCAGCACCGATCATGCCGGAGGCGCCCTTCAGCCGGTGCGCGGCGCGGGCGATGACGGTGAGGTCGTCGGTGGCGGCGATTTCGAGCGCAGCCTCGCGGGCGGTGTCGAGGAATTCGCGTTCGACTTCGGCCAGCGTGCCGGGATCGCTGCCGAACAGCTCGACCAGCTTGTCGCGGTCGTAGGCTTGGGTCATTACGGCCTGGCTCATGTCGTGTGCTCCACCCGGGCGTTCTTCAGCCAGACATCGAGCGTCGCCCTCAGTTGCTCGATGCCGACCGGCTTGGTGATGAGACCGTCCATGCCGACGGCACGGCTCTTCTGCTCCTGGTCCTGCAGCGCGCTCGCCGTGACGGCGAGGATCGGCGTTCGGCCACGCCGCTCGGTTTGCTCGCTCTGGCGAATCCGCCGCGCCAGCTCGAAGCCGTCCATGCTGGGCATCTGCAGATCGGCCAGTACCAGGTCGTAGCGGCCCTTGCGCCACAGCTCGAGCGCTTCCTCGCCGCCCGCCGCCGCATCGGTCGAAGCGCCGGCGAGCTCGACCTGGCGCGCCAGGATCTTGCGGTTGACCGAATTGTCGTCGACCACCAGCACCCGGCCACCCAGGCGCTCGGGGCTGGCGATGATCGGCACGGGGGCCGCCGGTTCGGCCGTCCGCCCGGCGGCGCGGGCGACGGCACGGATCAACATGTCGCGCCGCCACGGTCGCGGCAGGCCGTCATGTCCGGGCAGTACGGAAGTGCCGTCGAGCAGCGCGACCTGCACGCCGGCCGACCCGGCCAGTCGAACGCCCCTGAACACAGCGCCCGGCGCCTGCAGCGTCACCGTTGCGCCGGCATCGCGGAGATAGCGCGCGATGGCGCGGCCTTCCTCGGCATCGGGCAGCGCCACGACCAGCGACAGGCCAGCCAGCAGCGGCTCGACCGGCGAGGGCCGTGCCGGCGCCTCCTCCAGCTGTACGGTGACGACAAAGGTCGAGCCGACGCCCGGCACACTCTCGACCTCGACGCTGCCTTGCATGGCTTCGGCGAGACGACGCACGATGGAGAGGCCAAGTCCGGTGCCGCCGAAGCGGCGCGTCGTCGTACTGTCGGCCTGGACGAAGGGCTCGAACAGCCGTTCGCGCTGCTCCTGCGTCAGGCCAATGCCGGTATCGACGATCCGGATGCGCAGGAGGCCCTCGTCGGCCGTCTCGAGCGACAGCCGCACCGATCCCTGCTCGGTGAACTTGATGGCATTGCCCAGGAGATTGAACAGGATCTGCTGCAGGCGCAGCGGGTCGCCGATCACGCGCTCGGGCACGCCGGCCGCCACGTAGGCAGCGAGGCTCAGGCCCTTGGCCGCGGCCTGCGGGGCGAGCGTCTCGGCGGTGCCCTCGATCAGCTCGACGGTCGAGAACTCGATGCTTTCGAGATCGAGTCGGCCGGCCTCGATCTTGGAGAAGTCGAGGATGTCGTCGATGATCTTGAGCAGCGAGGAGGCCGAGTAGCGCACCGTGCCGAGCGCATCTCGCTGGTCGACGCTGAGCGGGGTGCGCTCCAGCACGTCGATCATGCCCAGCACGCCGTTCATTGGCGTGCGGATCTCGTGGCTCACCGTGGCGAGGAAGGTCGACTTGGCCTGGTTGGCGTGCTCGGCCTCGCCCTGCGCGACGAGCGCTGCGTCGCGGGCCAGCCGTTCCTCGTCGTAGGCAACCTGCAGGCGCTGCGCCAACTCCTCCTTCTGATAGGCCAGCGCGATATTGTCGTACTGCCAGCTATGGACGTCGCGCACATAGGCCATGAGATGGCCGACATAGGCGCCGCCGGCGATGCCGACCAGCTGGTAGAACGGATCGACACTTGTCAGCAGCACGAACAGCAACGGCGCCGTGGTCGACACGGCGAAGGTGTAGAAGGTCGGCGGGTGCGCCGAGCGGATCGGCACCGCCGTGGTGATGGTGGCGAGCAGCACCAGGCCCAGCAGCATGCGCTGCAGCTCGTAGTCCTTGGAGGCGAGTGTGTAGCCCGCGACGCCCCAGCACGAGCCCGCCAGGGCGGACAGGGCGGCGAAATACCAGCCCCAGCGGATCACCGCGTCGTCCGACGGCTGGGCCCGGGTGAAATTGCGCCGCAGGACGTCGAAGCCCACGGTGGTGCAGATATAGACCAGGAAAGGGCCCAGGAGGTCCAGGAGGTCGAGCTGGCGCCAATAGATGGCGGCGATCACCGGCCACAGCACGAAGGAGAAGTATCGCGACTGCTGGCTGCCGTCGTACAGGCGGCGGATCAGCTCGGCGCGGACGAAGGCCTCCTGCTGCCCGGGGCTCGCCACCTCCCTTGCGGCGGTGGCCGGATCAACCGCGAGTGTCATGGTCCCTCATCCGCGCCGAGACGCGGCGGCCGGTTCGCTGCGGACCGATTCCCCCAAGGAATGCCCGCGGTATGAGACCGAGGCTGCGATCGGCTCCGGCACACATTCCGGAGGGTGACAACAACATATGGTTAGCCTGTGGCCAGAAGGGCCCAATACTGTATCAAATATGTTAACAAAGAGCTATAATTCATTGTGAAAGCTTGGTATTTTACCTGCACTAGAAACTAATTCATTTTTGGATATATGTCATGCAACAGCCCTCCATTTTGCTGGTCGAGGACGACGCATTTCAGCGTAAGGCGGCCGAGACTTATCTCGTGAATCACGACCTCAAGGTCATTGCCGTCGAGAACGGCGCGCAAATGCGGCGACAGGTGTCGCGGGCCATGCCCGACCTGGTGCTGCTCGATGTGCAGCTCCCCGGACACGACGACGGCTTTGCGCTCGCCCGCTGGCTGCGCGAGTCGAGCCCCAAGGTCGGCATCATCATGCTGACCGCCGCGGGCGACTCGGTGGACAAGGTGCTGGGACTGGAAAGCGGCGCCGACGACTATGTCGCCAAGCCCTACGAGCCGCGCGAACTGCTGGCGCGCTGCAAGAGCGTGCTGCGTCGCTCGGCCAACAAGACCACCCCCTCGCGGCTGGAGCGGGTGCGCATGGGCCGCCACATGCTCGACCTCAGCAAACGCGAACTGCGCGACGATGCGGGCCAGGATGTGGCGGTGACGGCCGGCGAATTCGACATCCTGAAGATCTTCGCCGAGAACCCCAACCGGCCGCTGTCGCGCGACTGGCTGCTCGAGACGACCAGCCACAGGAGTCGCGATCCCTTCGACCGCGCCATCGATCTCAGGATCACCCGCATACGGCGCAAGATAGAGCCCTCGCCCGACAAGCCGACCGTCATTCGCACCGTGCGCGGCATCGGCTATATGTTCGTGCCGCCCACCGAATAGACGTTACCCGAATAGACGCTATAAGGGCGGCTCCGGGGCCCGGCGTCCCGGTCGGCGGGGCCCGTAGTTCAGTGGTTAGAACGAGCCGCTCATAACGGTTATGTCGCAGGTTCGAATCCTGCCGGGCCTACCAGCCACCCGCGGTAGTGATAGTGAAGATAGAGACAATCCGGAAAGAGCCGCGTCCTTCGGCCCTTTTCCGGGCCTCTAGTGACACGAGAGACCAACCATCTTCTTGAAATTCCTGGCCAACTGGCCGTTTTGGGCCATGTGTCTCTGGCGCGTCGAGATGGTGGTGTCACTCCAATTCCCGCAGCATCCGGCTGATGCCGGCGTTCGAATCCGGTCCGCTGTCCCGAAGGCCTGTCACACGCAGTGGATGGGCCTCAAGAAGGCCCCGGCCATGGCTGTTACACCTTGATGCAGGCACCGCCCATCAGCATTGCTCGTTCACCGTCGCTCACCTCTTTGGCGCGGGCGAGCATTCCCGATGCGAATCGCAACACTGACTTCGACGGTTCTAGAACTTCGCGCTGAGTCCGAGCAGCGGTCCATGCTGGAGCAGGTTCATCTCGAACAGCGTGTTGCCGGAACCTTGGACGAAGTCGACATACAATGCCCGATAGCCGACGACACCGGCCCAGCCAATGTTGCCGGTCGTGGCGAACTCGAAGCGGTAGGCGCCGAGCGCCTGCCAGGAGATCCGGCTGCCCAGACCAAAGCCGCCGATATCGGCTTCCAGCGACAGGTCCTGAGCCGGCGCCAGCTTGTGGCGAACCCTGAAGCCGACGAAGGGGTCGACCCACGTGACCGCGCCCGACCGGGCAATGGCCTTGGTGCGGTCACGCGATATATCGATGTCGTAATAGGCGACGTTGAGGGTGCCGTCGATATTCAGCGTCAGATCGGCCCGCTGGTACCAGTAACGACCGCCCAGCAGGGCGTCGAAGGCCGTCCGGCCAACGCCGGCCATGCCGGGACCGTCTGCACTTCTGTCGGGCCCGAACTTGGCGAACTGGTAGGCGCCACCAAACTGGACAGTAAGCGTTTCATAATCGACCGAAGCTGCAGCCGAGACGCTCCCGGTGACATACGGATCGATCCTGAAGTCCTTGGCCGCCGATTTGGCACCCTTGATGTTGGCATACATCACGTCAACGAAGAGACCGATGCGATCCTCGAAACGGGCTTCGAAGTAACTCATCCAGGGAATCAGCGACTCGCTCTTGTCGAGAAGCTGGAAGACGTTGGTGTCGACGGTGACTGTCCGGCCTTTGACGGTTTGGGTGCCGGTGTAAAAGGTTACCCACCCGTAGGGCGTGAAGGTGAAGGACCAGTCGCCGGCAGGCTTGGCGGCCGCCGCGGCCGGTTTGTCCTCAGCATCCGTCGACGCGGTCTGGCCCGAAGACTGCGGAGAGATACCCAGTGCAGCGAACAGAAATGCCGCCCCGGCAATGCAAGGACGGATTTGCTTCTTCATCATGACGGTATCCCCACCTACCTCGCCCCCAGCAACCTAACCGCACCTTCTCACCCCGGCCACCCAACTCTCGCTTATCTCGAAGTTCATCTTCTTGCAGTGATCGACGTCGCAGGGATCGCTCTCGAGAATCGTCGGATGGACTTGCTTGTCGCGTCCGTCTATTGGGCGGAGGCGCGTGCGCCAGCCGCTTTGGCGCAGATCATGCGCCTCATCGGCTGGCAGTGTTTTGTCATCGCAGTGCGCTGCAGGAACGCAAGGAACTGCAATTTGTCGGGTTCGACGTTGCCTTGCGGGTTGAGATCAATTGCGCTCCGACTCGGCGCAGACGTAAGGTTCGAAGGCGATCCTACAGATCGGCGCACAATTGCGTCAGCACGCACGCCAGCAGTTGCTTCTCTGGTACAAGCGCATTGAGTGCGGCCATCCCAATAGCCGATCGCTTCACTTCCACGACTTCAGCAAGGGGACTGCCGCCATGTTCAGAGCAATCGTTGCCGCTGCGTCCATCGCTGCGACTTTCAATGCGTCCTTGGCATGCACCGCCGTCGACCTCGTCGCGGCCGATGGATCCGTCGTCGCTGGGCGGACCATGGAATGGTCCTACGACATGCAATGGACACTCGTCAGCCGGCCCAAGGGGACAAGTCTTGCCATGACGGCAACGCCCAGCCTGAAGTTGCCGACGGTGACCGTCATCTCGAAGTATGCGGTGGTGGGCATCAAGCCGGCGATCATTCCGGGCGACACTTTGCTGGAAGGCCAGAACTCGGCCGGACTCGGCATGAGCGGCAACTTTCTCCCGGGCTTCACGGAGTATCAGACCGTGACGCCGCAGGATAAGGCCTATGTCTCGATCCTCGGTTTCGGCGCCTGGGCGCTCGGTCAGTTCGCCACGGTCGGCGAGCTGCGGCAGGCGCTGCCCGGCATCAAGGTTTGGGCGGACAATACGCTTCAGAGCGGACCGACGCCGCCGACTGTCCATTTCACGTTCATCGACAGGAGCGGCGCCAGTATCGTCGTCGAGTTCGTCAATGGCCAGCAGCGTATCTACGACAACATGGCGGGTGTCCTCACAAACTCGCCGACCTACGACTGGCATGCCATCAACGTGCGCAACTACATCAACCTGTCGACGATGGCCGTGACCTCGCTGCGCGTCGGCGAAGCCGACGTGACAGCGATCGGGCAGGGCGGCGGTCTTGTCGGCATTCCCGGCGACTACACGCCACCATCGCGCTTCGTGCGTGCGGCGTTCCTGCGCCACTACGCCACAAAGCCCAAGAATACCGACGAGGCGGTCCAGCTCATGGGTCACATCTTGAACACTGTCGACATTCCGCTCGGCATCGCCCAGTCGAAGGCCGGCAACGACGTCGTCTCCGACTACACGCAATGGATTGCCATCAAGGATCTGACCGGCAACCGCCTGCTGATCACCGACTACAATCACCGCACTTCCTACCTGACGCTCGATCTCAACCAGATTTTTGCGCAGGACACGCCAGCGTCGGTGCTGGTTTCCGCCCTGCCCTACCCGAAGAGCGTCGACGGCACGAAGGCACTGATGAAGTAGGGGCGGTCGGACTCCTTAAAGGCGTCCGACGACGGCGACCTGCAGATTCCAAGCAAGGGTGAGATGAGATGTACCGATGGCGAGCAGGTCGCGTCGAAAGTGCGGACGGGTCACGGGCTTTCCTCCAAGAGTGTGCATACATATGCCGTCGAATGCCCGGAGCAGCAGGAGCCTGAGTGCAGGCGCGGAGTTCACCAGACTTCCTGCAAGAGCAGCGTGACTCTATCCTCGTTGGGCAACCAGGGGCGAGGGCACCTGTGACCCCGAGAGGAGCTCGATGATGCGGCGGAGAATGTTCAGAAATGCGCAGATCGTCATGGCGGCGCAGACTGGTCGCGATGTTCGCCGTGGCCGCCGCTGCGGCGAACATCGGCGGCGAGGCGGCGGCGCAGGGTTTCCAGCAGGCTGAGCCTATTCCGTCGACGGAGAAAAAGAGCCTCACGGCGATCGAGCGAAGCTTCAGCCCGGTGCAGCCGCCGACACTGACGCTGTTTCCCGACGCGCGCGGCACGATGGCGGACGTGCCGGCATTCTTTCGCGACTCCAAGGTCGAGATAAACGCGCGCAGCTACTACCGCGACAATGTCACCAACAAGCCGACCGGCGCCAATGTCCAGGAGGCGTGGGCAGCGGGCGGCTGGGCCGCCGTCGAGACGGGCCGGCTGTTCGAGTTCATCTCCGGCGGCGCCGTCTTCTACACGTCGCTGCCGCTCTACGCCCCGTTCGGCAAAGGCAATACCGGGCTGCTCCAACCCGACCAGCAAGGCTATGCCGTGGTCGGCCAGCTCTACGGACAGCTTCACCTCGGGGACAAGCACACCTTCACCGCCGGCCGCTACGTCTACGACACACCCTTCCTCAACCAGCAGGACAACCGGATGACGCCCAACACCTTCTACGGCTACGTGCTGCAGGGGACGTTCGGCGACGCGGAAGTGGGGCCGTCCTTCCGCTATGGCGGCGGCTACATCGCGGCGATGAAGCCCCGGGACGCCGACGTCTTCACCTCCATGTCGCGGGTCGCCGGCGCCAATGTCGACCGCGGCGTCGGTGCCGGCGGCGGCCTGATGACCTGGGGGCCGGTCTCACTCGGCGTCATCGAGTACTACTCGCAGGACATTATCAACATCGCCTACGGCGAAGGGAAGTACGGCACGAGCCTGCCGTTCGGCGTCGATGCGGCGCTTGCCCTGCAATACGCCGACCAGCGCAGCACCGGCGACAATCTGCTGAACGGCTCCTCATTCTCGACCGGTCAGTTCGGCGCCCGGCTGCAGATGGGCCGCGACACCGGCATCCTCACCGCGGCCTACACCGTCGTCGATCCGGGCTTTGCCATGCAGAATCCCTGGAGCTTCAATCCGTTCTACACCGACGGGCTGATCCAGTCGTTCCAGCGCGCCGGCGAGAACGCGGTGCTGTTGGGCGTATCCTACGACTTCACGCCGCTCGGGCTGAAGGGCATTGCGGCGGCGGCTCAGTACTTCCGCGGCTGGACGAGCGCTCCCGCCGCCGGCGCGCCATTGGTCGAGGACGAGTGGGATTTCAATCTGGAATGGCGGCCGGACTGGAAGCCCCTGTCGGGGCTATGGCTGCGGGCGCGCTACGGGCTCTCGCGCACCAGCCAGAACAACATCAGCACCACGGTCGACGAAGTGCGCCTGACGCTGAACTACAAGGTCAACCTCTACTGAGAGGCGAAGGCCAAATCCGTGGTGACCGGCGCCAATGGGCTGCAATCCTGGCGACACCTGCCAGTCACAGCCAAAGGGGCTTTACTCGTGCAACATCGGCCAAGCCGCGCTCATGCCCGTACTTGAGCAACGGCTCGATCCATTTCGGGTCCATGATGCTGTCCACCTTTTCCACCCCGGGGAGCAGGCCCGCAACCACGAGTTGGGTGCGTGTACCGCCCGCCTCGAGGTCACGGACCTCCTGCTGCAGCGTGTTGGGCATGCCCGAGGTGCGCAGGCCCTGGGTTACCGCCTGCGGTCCGCCGTCGGTGAGGGAGATGATCAGTGCGCGCTTCACTCCGGCGACCACGTCGGCATGCGTGCTGGTCTGGCAGATCCCGCCGTCCATGCAGAGCCGGTCCTTCAGCCAGGTCGGCCCCATTGCCCCGGGCAGTGAGGAACTGGCGGCACAGGCGACCTTGACCGGAATGCTCGCGCTCTGGCTCACGACCAGGCGCTCGCCGGTGTAGCAGTCGTTCGCAGTGGTGTGTAGTTTCGGCGAGGGCCAAGGGTCGTCGCCGATCAGGCGGCCGATCGCCGTGAAGTAGTGGTCCGCGTCGTCGGGATTGCGCGCTGCCATGGCCGCGCGGCCGATCGCGCGGATGGTCTCGGGGCGGGCGTCGCGCGCCTCGACTGAAAACGTGCGTGCTCGCTGCTGGCTTTCGTTGGCCTTTACGGCTGGCACCATGGCGGCAAACAGCTTCGGGAAATCGCCGAACACGTCGAGCTCGGCAGTCAGCCGCCACAATCTGCCGCCGGTCAGTACGGCGCCTGCGACCGAGCCGGCGGACGTACCGACAACGATGTCGGCCAGCGCCAGATCGACGCCGTTCTTCTTCAGGGCGTAGAAGTAGCCGATCATCCAGGCGACGAGGTAGACGCCGCCACCGCCCAGGACAAGGCCGCGCTCCCGGCCCGTGCCAAGCGCAGGGGTGTAAGGAATGGGATGCGCCAGTCCGTCACTCCAGCCAGCGGGTACGGCGCCGTTCTGCGGGGCAGACGTTGGGGCCGTCTGGCCCTGCGCATGGACTGCGCCCGTGGCCAATGGTGCGGCGATGAGGGCGATGGCTGCGCCGGTGACGAGTAGGTCGCGTCGGGAGTGCGGACGAGTCAAGGGCGTACCTCCATGAGTGCGTATACATATGCCATCGAATGGGCGGCGCAGCCATTGGCCTTCCGAGCGAAGGTGAAACCAGTCCGTCTGGATCCGAACAATCCTACACAGGCTACGGCTTGCACCTGAAAAACTTGAACGCGCCAAAAACCAACAAGGTGCCGCCTCACTCTTGCCTGGACCAGCGGACATATCTTCCTGCCCCCGGCGTCAGGGTCTCCGATGCAGTGAGCAACCGCGTGCCGATGCCTCATTTGGCACAAAGCCGACATGGCAGGACGCCCGCTGCGCGTCCGCTATCGGGCGAATAGCGGACCTCGAGCAAGCCTTGAGGTTCGAATCCAGCCTCCTCCCCCAACCGATGTTGCTGCGAACTCGTCTCCCACACCTGCTGCACTCCGCGCGCCGACGGGAGTCGAACATCATTGATGTCTGAAGGCCCGAAAAATGCCGTGAAATCGGGACATTCTAGCGATGCCGATTCCATGTCTTTATGGGATTGTGAGGCGTTACTTGATGTAGCAACAAATGATGCTTAGTGCTCGAATCAAGTCTCTCCTACCAACCTCCTGCGGCGGAAGCACCGTAGACTAGAGACAATCCGGGAAGTCCACGCGGCGATACTGGTCTTGGCTAGGGTGAAGTTCTGAGTCAGGGATGGCCCGGTCGAACGCCGGCTATGTTCATGATATCGCCAGCGGGGTCTCGATAGGCGGTAAGAACAACTGGCCCTTCGAAGCATAGGGAGGAATCCGATGAAAGAATTCTCCGGCAGGATTGCCGTCGTCACAGGTGGCGGCTCGGGAATGGGGCGCGAGCTGGTACGCCTGCTGGTGGCCGAGGGCTGTCACGTCGCCATGTGCGACGTCTCGATGCACGGCATGGCGGAGACGCGACGACAGTGCGAAGCTACGGGGCTGCCGCAAGGCCTGCGCGTCACCTCGCATCTCGCCGACGTGTCCAACGAAGCCGACGTCATGCGCTTTCGCGACGAAGCCGCAAAGCAGCACGCGACCGACCGTATCCATCTGCTGTTCAACAATGCCGGGATCGGCGGCGGTGGCAGCATGGTCGCCAACAGCCGAGATGAGTGGGAGCGCACCTTCAACATCTGCTGGGGCGGCGTCTACCTCGGCACCCGGACTTTCCTGCCCCTGCTGCAGGCGGCGGACGAAGCGCATATCGTCAACACCAGCAGCATGAACGGCTTCTGGGCCTCGATTGGCCCCGGCGCGCCGCACACTGCCTATTCGGCGGCGAAGTTCGCGGTGAAAGGATTCACCGAGGCCCTGATGACCGATCTCCGATTGAATGCACCACACATCAAGGTCTCGGTTGTCATGCCCGGACATATCGGTACCGGCTTTCGCCTCAACTCGCTCAAGGTCCAGACCAACAACAATTCGGACGAACTGGATGCCCGGCAGATCGCCCAAGCACGAGCGCGGCTCACCTCGATGGGCAAGGACGCGTCGGCGCTGTCGGACGAGGAGATCAAAGCCATGCTCGCAGAACGCGCCCGTCGCTTTCTGGTGGATGCACCTACCAGTGCGGCCGAGGCGGCGACGATCATCCTGGACGGCGTCAAGGCGGACAAGTGGCGCATCCTGGTCGGATCGGACGCGCAGTTGATGGACCGGATGGTGCGCGACGATCCCGATCACGCCTACGAGGAGCCGTTCTTCACCCGCTTCTCTGCCGCGGCAGGCTGGCATCCGGGACGCTGAGGCCGTTGCTCGATCGCGACGTCGCGGCGACCAGATCGCGCTCGAGACGTTCGCCCACTTCGGCTATACACTTTCGTTACCGCACGGCCACCGTGCAAGCATGGCGGTTCCGCGCCTTCAGACCTTTGCGTATTCCAGACGGAAGCCGTCGCCCCAGCGCTTGATATGGCCGACCGAGGGCGACGGGAAGTGCATCGTGCAGCACAGCGTGTCGGTGTCGCAGTAGCGCTCGAGGAAATTCCGGCGCGTCCGGACAGCCTGGTCGCGGTCGGTGTCGACGCGCATGACCAATTCGGGATAGCGGGCCTGGATCGGCGAATGGATCAGATCTCCGGTGAACACCGCGGCGTCGCCGCCCTTGCCGGCGCAGACCGCGAAATGGTCGGGCGTGTGGCCCGGGGTCGGGCTCAATCGGATATGGTCGTTGAGCGCATGATCGCTCCTGACCAATTCGGCCCGGTTGGCCTCGATGATCGGCAGCACGCTATCGGTGATCTGGTCGAGCGGCGTCTTCCGATGGATCTCGCTCCAATAGGTGTATTCTTTTTTCGAAAACAGGTAGCGCGCCTTCGGAAAGGTCGGGACCCAGCGGCCATTCTCCAGCCGCGTGTTCCAGCCGACGTGATCGCCGTGCAGATGCGTGCACATCACGAAATCGATGTCCTCGACCCCGAGGCCGGCAGCCTTCAGCGCCTTCATCCAGTTGCCGTCGTTCTTCTTGTTCCAGGTCGGCCGGAGCGGGAAGTTCTTGTCGTTGCCGATGCAGCTATCGACCAGGATGTTATGGTGCGGCGTCTTGACGACATACGACTGGAAGCACAACACGACATTCCCGCTCGCGCTGTCATAGCCGCCGGGCGCCAGCCAGGCGAGGTTCTCGCCGAGCGCTTCTTTTGACAATGTCGGCAGGAAGTCGAGCATCGGTGTGAAGCCGCTCTCCTGCTCGACGATCCGGTGGATGGTCATGTCGTTGACGGAAAAGCTCGTGCGCATGGCTCGCGTCTCCTCACCCGTGGGCTATCCGAACTGGCCGGGCTATCGTAGCCCAGCCTGGAGCCGATGACGAACGGCGCCTTTAGACGATCAGACGGTCCACGGTCTCTTTGACCGATGCCAGTAGCTTGTTCCACGTCAAAGCACGCCCGGCCCTCGAACGGTGGAGCGCGCGAGGGCGGGTGCGCCCGGCGTTTTCTGGCGGATGCACCTACCAGCGCGGCCGAGGCGCGACGATCATCCTGGAAGGGGAGCGGTTCTTCGCCCGCTTCG
>CAMDCE010000062.1 GCA_945889625.1 Asaia bogorensis
GGCCCGCCATTTCCGCGCCGCCTTCGGCACCTCGCCGCACCGCTTCCAGGTCGGCCGCCGGCTGGCCAGGGCGCGGGCGATGATCGCCAAGGGTATGGCCTTGTCCGAGGCGGCAGCGGCAACGGGCTTCGCCGACCAGAGCCACCTTACCCGGCACTTTTCGGCACGTTTCGGCCTCACTCCCGGGCGCTGGGCGGCGCTGGCCCAGCGCGCCGCCCGATCCCCCGATTTTGCCCGAATCTTGCATGGCGGCCCCCGCAGGGAGGAAAAACCATGGACCAGTCGATCGTAAGTCGCGGCAAGGTGGCCAAGCCCCGCTCTCCGGTGGTCGAAGCGCTGCTCGCCGAGGTGGCCACGCTGGACGCGGCAGCGGCGCAGGAGCGCATGATGCCGGCCGGCTGCTACACCGCGCCGGATTTCTTCGCCTTCGAGCAGGAAGAGGTGTTCAGCCGCACCTGGATCTGCGTCGGCCGGATCGAACAGGTCGCCGAGCCGGGCGATTGCCTGGCGACAGAGGTGGCCGGCGAGCCGATCCTGGTCGTGCGCGGCGAGGACGGCACGATCCGGGCGCTGAGCGCCATCTGCCAGCATCGCGGCGAGATCATTCCCTGCCCGGACAAAGGCAAGGCGCTGCGCTGCCCGCTCCACTTCTGGACCTACGATTTCGAGGGCCGGCTGGCTGGCGCGCCGCGCATGGGCGACGCCGAGGAGACGTTGCGGCTGCGCAAGACGGTGCGCCTGCCGGCGCTGCGGCTGGAGCTGTGGCACGGCTTCATCTTCATCAATCTCGATCCTGACGCCGCGCCGCTCGGGCCGACCCTCGGCAAGCTCGAGCCGCTATGGGCGGGCTATGAGGCGACTGGACTGAAGGCCCTGCCGCCAGTGATGAGCGACAAGCCCCTGCCGTGGAACTGGAAGGTCCAGGTCGAGAACTTCACCGACGCCTACCATCCGGAGTTCGTCCATATCGGCACGCACGACTTCGCGCCCAGCGTCCTGGCGGGCGACGGCGTGCGCTTCACCGAAATGGCGCCGGACGACAATGCCATCGTGCGCAGCGTGCCGATGCGCAAGCCGGACGGCGGCATGAACAGCAGCGGCTGGTGCGACGATGCCGCGTTCCCGGCGATCGCCACGCTGCCGCCCGAGCAGCGCTCGCGCATCACCTTCGCGATGCTGCCGCCCAGCCTGACCATGATGTTCGCGCCGGGCACCATCGCCTACACGCTGATCCGTCCCGTGGGAGCCGAGGCGACCCTGGCCGGCAGCGACCGTGTGACCTACGGCGGCTGGCTGCTGCCGCAAAGCACGCTCGACCTGCCGGACCTCCAGGCGCGCTGCGCGGCGGTGAGCCAGGGCGGGTCGAAGATCTGGGCGCAGGACGTGCCGATCAACGTCGGCATGCAAGCCGCGAAGCGCTCGCGCTTCCTGCCCGATGGCGTCTACGGCCCGCTGGAAACCACCTTGCAGCAGTTCAACGTCTGGCTGCTCAACGCCTACCGCCGCGCCATGACGGGCTAGGGCATTTCCCAAACTTCCCACCAACATGGGAAGCCTCCGATGCCGATGACATAAGGGTTTTAGGCGATTCTTCCCACTTTCCCACCACACCCCCTGCGCAATAATATGACCCGGCTCTAGCCGTCGAGCAGATAGCGGCCCTCGGCATCGAGCGCGGCCAACGACAGCCAGCCGCGCCGCAGCCCGGCCAGGGTGGTCGCCATCATCGGCCGCAGTCCCGGCACATGGCAGACAGTCCCCATGAAGGCGTCGCGCAGCAGGCCGAGCGGCCACAGCCGCGACTGGAAGAACGGCGTCAGCAGATGGCTGGCCTGGCGATAGAAGCGCACGGCCGAGCTGCGCCGCCGGGCGAACAACGCCAGTGCCGCGCCGAGGTCGGCGGCCTCGGCCAGCGCCCCGGAAAGCGCATGGGCATCGAGCAGGCCGAGATTGGCGCCCTGGCCGAGCTGCGGGCTGGTGCCGTGGGCGGCGTCACCGATGAACAGCACCGGCCCCTCGTTCCAGCGCGGCAGGGCGACATGCCGGTAGGTCGCGCGCGTGAAGGTGTTGGCCGCCGCCGCGGCCTCGATCAAGGCGGCCGCCTCGGGCCACAGCGCGAGCGTGGTGCGCTGCCACGCCTCGAGTTCGATGGTCCTGTCCGCCGCCAGCGCCTCGACGGGCAGGCTCCAGAACAGGGTCATCAGCCCCTGCCCTATCGGCAGCAGCCCCATCATCTCGGTCGTGCCCCGGACCCGTTGCCGCAGCAGGCCGGCGGCGCCCAGCGCGGCGCTGTCGGGCACTGTCGTCCAGATGCAGCCCCAGGGATAAAGCGGCGCCCGGGCCTTCGGCATCAGCCGCGCCCGCAATGCCGAATGAGCGCCATCGGCCACAACGACGAGATCGAACGGACCGTGCCGGCCACCCGACTTGTCGACGACGACGGCGCGTGCGCCTTTGCGTTCGATGTCGGTGATTTCCGCCGACGTGACCAAGCGCGCCGGCGAGCGGCGCAGGCGGCCATGGAGCAGGTCGAACAAGGCGCCGCGATGGATGCCAAGCCCATGCGAAGCGGGATGCAGGTCGGCGTAGCTGAGATCGAGAACGGTCCGGCCGCGATGGGTCTTGCCTTCGAGTCCTCCGATGCGCGCGCCAAGCGCCAGGGCCTGGTCGGCCAACCCCAAAGTGCGCAGCACGGCGAGCCCGGTAGGCTGCAGCAACAGCCCCGCACCTATCGGGCGGGGCTCAGCGAAGCGTTCGAAGATCGTGACCCGATGGCCCGCGTCAGCCAGGAAGGTCGCGGCCGCCTGGCCGGCGACGCCGCACCCGACGACGCCGACCTCGAGAGCGGGAGCAGAAATCAGAGCCCGCCGTTCACCACCAGGCACTGGCCGCTGACGTAGTCGCTGTCGGGACTGCAGAACAGGTAGACCGAGCCCGCGGCTTCGGTCGGCAGGCCGCCGCGGCCGAGCGGGATCATCTGGTTCATGGCGGCGATGCGGCCGCCCTGGACGCCGATCTTGACCTTGCGGCCCTGCACTTCGATCTCGCCCGACTCGCCCTGGGACAGCGGCTGAGTGAGGCGCGTCTGGATGTAGCCGAAGGCCACGGCGTTCACCGTGACGTCGTAGCGGCCGAATTCCTTGGCCAGGGTCTTGGTGAGGCCGACGATGCCCGCCTTGCCGGCAGAGTAGTTCGACTGGCCGGCGTTGCCGTTGACGCCCGAGGTCGAGGAGATGTTCACGACCTTGCGCACGATGCGCTTGCCCTCTGAACGCTCCTTCTCGACGGCCTGGCGGAAATGCTGCTGGAAGGCGCGTAGCACGCGGAATGGCGCGGTCAGGTGGACGTCGAGGATGGCGTACCACTGCTCGTCGCTCATCTTCTGGATGACCGAGTCCCAAGTGTAGCCGGCATTGTTGACCACGACATGGCAGTCGCCAAAGGCGTCGACCGCCGCCTTGACGATGCGGTCGCCGAAATCGGGCTTGGCGACGTCGCCATTGCACATCACGGCCTTGCCGCCGAGCTTGGTGATTTCCGCCACGGTCTCCTTGGCCGGCGCGTCGTCGATGTCGTTGATCACCACCTTGGCGCCGTCGCGCACCAGGCGCAGCGCGATCTCCTTGCCGATGCCGCGGCCCGAGCCGGTGACGATCGCCACCTTGCCATCCATCTGACCCATTTGACGTTCTCCCTCTTGAATCCTTGACCCCCTCCGCCCCGAAGGCGGGGCACCTCCCCCGCAGACCGGGGAGGCAAAGACGCTCCCTCCCCCGTCTGCGGGTCGGCGTTTTGGCCGCCGTGCGGCCAAAAGCGCCCAAGTGTCGCCCTCATAGGGCGACGGAGGGGGTCTTCATTTTCCTAGCTTGCCGCCACGGTGGCGTGGCCCTGCAGAGTGTCCTGGCCGTTCTGGTTGGTGCAACGGACTTCGAGGTCGATCAGCTTCTCGCCGTTCTCCTCGCGCTTGGCCGTGACCTTGCCGCTGAGCGTAATGACGTCGCCCACCCAGGTGATCGAGGTGAAGCGCGTGCCGAGCCTGCGGATGCGGTCGCGCGGGGCGTAGCTGGTGACCAGGCGGCCGAGGAAGCCCATCGACAGCATGCCGTGGGCGAAGACGTCCTTGAAACCGAACTTCTTGGCGAAGTCGAGATCGACATGGATCGGATTGTGGTCGCCCGAGCCACCGCAATAGAGCGCAAGCTGGTGGCGGCTGATCGCCGGCAGGACGATCGGCTTGATCGGGTCACCCACCTTGACCTGATCGAACTTGGGAACGGTTGCCATGATGCCCTCCCTCACTTCTTGGCCGCATCGGGGTTGCGCACGACGGTGATGCCGGTGGCCTTGGCCACCAGCTTGCCCGCCTGATCCTTCATCGAGGTCTCGGAGACCACGAACCGCAGGGCTCCGCCCTTCTTGTCGTACATGTCGACCACCTTCTGCTGGCAGGTGATCCTGTCGCCGACGAACACCGGTGCAAAATAATCGTAGTGCTGCTCGCCGTGCAGGATCAGGCCGATATCGACGTTGAGCAGCTTCAGCAGTCCACCCTTCTCGGGATCATCGTTGGTGATGGCCTGCAGGAAGGTCGGCGGCACCGGCAGGGCGCGGTAGCCGGCGGCCTTGGCGGCCGACTCGTCAACATAGACCGGGTCTTCCTCGCCGATGGCCTTGCAGAACAGCTTCACCCGGCCGGCCTCGACCGTGGTGCTGAAAGCCTTGAATTCGTGGCCGATGACTTTCTTGTCGAGCTGCATGTTTCCTCCATTAGGTCACGAGTTGTCATCCCGAGGGCGAAGCCCGAGGGACCTTTGCTGTTGCCTTAAAGGTCCCTCGCTGCGCTCGGGATGACACCGTGCGCGTGCGAGCGCTATTCGTAGCGGCCGACGATGGCCACGCTCGAGATGTTCTCGCGCGGCGCGCCGCCGAGATTGTGCGTCATGCCGATGCGCGGGTTCTTGAGCTGACGCGGGCCGGCCTTGCCCTGGATCTGCAGGTACATCTCGTAGAGCATGCGCAGCCCCGAGGCGCCGATCGGATGGCCGAAGCACTTGAGGCCGCCGTCGATCTGGCAGGGGATCTTGCCGTCGGCGTCGTAGAAGCCGTCGAGCACGTCCTTCCAGCCCTTGCCGGTCTCGGAAATGTGCAGGTCTTCCATGGTGACGAGTTCGGTGACCGAGAAGCAGTCATGGACCTCGAACATCGAGATCTCGTCGCGCGGGCTCTTGATGCCGGCCTCTTCATAGGCCTTCTTCGAGGCGATGCGCGTGGTGTGGAAGTAGCTGCCGTCCCACGAATTGTGGCCCGACTCGGAGCCGTTCGAGACCGAGAGCTGCAGCGCCTTGACTGAGACGATGTCGTGCTTGCCGAGCGACTTGGCGATCTCCGGCGTGGTCACGATGGCCGCCGCCGCGCCGTCCGACACGCCGCAGCAGTCGAACAGGCCGAGCGGCGAGGCGATCATCGGCGCGTTCAGGATGGTTTCCATCTCGACGGCCTTCTGCAGATGGGCCTTGGGGTTCTTGGCGCCGTTCTGGTGGCTCTTCCACGAGACGTGGCCGATCGCCTTCTTGAGGTCTTCGCCGCTGACGCCATGCGCGGTCATGTAGGCGGTGGCGAGCTGGGCGAAGTTGCCCGGCGCCGTGCCGCTGGCGTTCCACAGGGCCTGCAGCGGGCCGCCGCGTCCGCCGGGAAGACCGCCATAGCCGGTGTCCTTGAGCTTCTCGACGCCAAGGGCGAGGGCAAAGTCGGCCGCGCCCGATGCGACGGCATAGCAGGCGCCGCGGAAGGCTTCGGTGCCCGAGGCGCACATGTTCTCGACATGGGTCACCGGGATGTTGGGCAGGCGCAGCGTCGTCGACAGCGGGATGCCCGACTTGCCGACATGCACTTCATCGATGGCGGTGGAGAACCACGCCGCCTGAAGCTGGTTCTGGTCGATGCCGGCGTCCTTCAAGCACTCCTTGTAGGCCTCGAGCATGAGCTCCTCGGCGCCGCTGTCCCAGCGTTCGCCGAACTTCGAGCAACCCATACCGAGAATAGCGACCTTGTCCTTGATGCCCCGAGCCATGGCAGGCCTCCTGTAGTGGGGTTGGAATTCTACTCTACCGATATCTTACTCCTCTCCCCCGCCAGGGGGAGAGGTTGGGTGAGGGGGTTACGCACCGATCGGAGGCCCCCTCACCTAACCTCTCCCCCAAGGGGGAGAGGAATATGAGCCGGCTCAGACCGGAGCCGCCTTCCAGAAATAACGCTTGAAGCCGCCGCGCATCGTGTCGTTGTCGCGCATGCGGAAAGTCATGCGCATCTTGGCGCCGACCTTGACCTGGTCCTTGTCGCTGTCGGTGAAGTCGGCCATGAAGCGACCGCCTTCGGCGAAGGTGATCATGCCGTAATAGCCCGGCGGATCGGGCGAATAGACCAGCGAATCGGCGGTGAAGGACATCACCGAACATTCGAGCCCGGCCATCGCATAGGGATCCTGGCTGTCGATGGCGTGGCAGTTGGGATTGACGCAGACCTGGCTACGCGGGAACTGCACCGTGCCGCAGACCTTGCACTTGCCGCCGACCAGGCCGTAGATCATGTCGCGCTTGCGCCACAGGACCGAGAGCGCGGTCTTCTTGTCGAACTCGGCGCGCATCCCCTTGTCGAGCGGCAGCATCTCGTTGAAGGCGAGGAACTTCATGTAGTTCTTCTCTTCCTTGCGCCGCGCCATCCAGCCCGACAGACCCTTGCGCTTGGGCAACTTGTCCTTCTCGGCGGTGACCTCGAACACCAGGATATCGACGCCCTGGCCGAACGCCACGACCATGATCTTGTCGCCGGCCTTGGCGATCTCAAGTGCGTCGACCAGCATGACCAGCGCGTGGGCAGCACCGGTGTCGCCCAGGGAAGCGCCGAGCAGGTCACGCACCGCGCCTTCGGCGACGCCGCAGATCTTGGCCATCTGCTTGGGCACCGCCGGCATCAGGCTCGGCATGATGAAGTGGGTGACGTCGCTGCCCTTGATCTTGCAGGCGGCGAGGGCCGCCTTGATCGCCGGCGGCACGATCTTCGAGTAACCCTCGTCGCGGATCCAGCGCTCTTCCCAGCCATAGTCGAAATCCGACTCATCGCCGCGGAAGTGATCGACGAAATCCATCGACACCGAATGGTGACCAACCAATTTGGCGATGACGTTCTCGGTGCCGCAGAGCAGCGCCGCGGCGCCGTCGCCGTAGTTGAGCTCGTTGCTCGAGGCGACACGGGTCATGCGCTTGTCGGCAGCAGCGACCAGGCTGGGCGCGCCATCCTTGGAGGCATTGAGCCCGGCGATCAGCGCCGAGGTGCCCGCTTTCAGAGAGCCGCCGATGTCGGCCGCCGACAGGTTCTGTTCGATGTTGAGCGCGGTGCCGATGACGCCGGCGTTCTGGCGATCCTTGAAGGGATGCGTCGTCGAGGCGAAGTAGATGTTGCGGACGTCCTCGGCCTTGTGGCTCGTCAGGCAATCGCGCGAAGCCTCGACCGCCATGGTGATCGAATCCTCGTCCCAGTTGGCCATCGAGCGCTCGCCCTTGGCGAGGCCACGCAGGCCGGCAGCGAACCACTTGTTGGCGTCGTAGACGGCCTGACGGTTCAGCCGCAGGCGCGGCACATAAGCCCCGAAGGCGACGATTCCGACCATTCTTGTCTTTCCTCCAGCAAGGCCGGCGCTTAACCGGCTCATGAACGCTCGTTCATTGGCTCTTAGCGCGCCGGCCGGCGACGGGCGAGCCGGTTTTCGGCATGGCTGCCGTTCGGCTGGAACTACCTTCCGGTCTGCGGAATGCCACCTTGCAGCGGTATTTCCCGAACGAGGTTGTGGTAACCGGCGTCGGGCGGGAGATGCAGGAAGCGCTTGCCGTCGCGCGCCTCGACCCACGGCTGCACGGTGACGATCTTGCGCTTGGCCGCTTGGGCGATGGCGCCGGCAACCGTGTCACCTTCGGCCAGCAGTTCGAGATTCTTCTGCGTGGCATGGACCAGCATGCGCTTGCCGCCCTTGGCCTCGTCGATCGCCGCCTGGGCGCCGATCCAAACCGAGTCCACAGATTCCGAACCGTCATGCAGGGCCACCTGATCGGCCGGCGCTTCCGCGAGGAAAAACCAGGTATCGAAGCGCTTGGGCGCGAAGGTCGGCGTGATCCAGTGGGCGTACGGCGTCATGAACTCGGTGGCGAGCTCGAGATCCTCTGCCTCGACCAGATCGACGATGCTGGCCTCGTCCTTGGTGAGCCTTGCGCGCCAGCGCTCTTCGATGGGCTTGAGGGCCGCCGCGCCAATCAGCTCCTTGTGGCCGCGCTTGTGAGCCAGCAGGATTCCGCATTCCTCGAAGGCCTCACGGATGCCGGCGATGCGAAACTTCAGCTCGTCGTCGGACAACGACGCCGCGCCCGTCGAGCGGGCCCGCAACTTCTTGTCGCCATCGGCGTCCTCGAGCTTGCCGCCCGGAAAGACCAGTGCACCGGAGAAGGCATCGATCTGGTGGTGGCGCACCACCATGAAGACTTCGAGCAACGAGCCGGCGTCGCCGCGCTTCGACGGCCGCAGCAGCAGCACGGTCGTGGCGGGACGGGGCGGCGAAGGTTCCTTCTTGGTGTCGTTCATCTTTCCCTGCATTCGTGTGTCCTCAGAGTGTCCCATGGTAGGGGGTCAGTTTGAAATTCAGATTATTAAAGGGAAGTTGGAGTCCCTCCCTGTGGCTCAATTTCGCAGCGGAAAATACGGTATCCCAGGTCCAGCGCGTCGAGACCGAGAAGATGATGGTTGCGTTCCGCCCAGTATCCACTTTCAAGATCGCTGCGTAATTTTGCCAAGCCGGGTTCAGTATCGATCCTTGCGAACGCGGAAATAGCGTTTCGAGCGTCGGTGCTTAGATACGATTCCGGTCTCCGCCAATAGGCGCACAGGAAGCCATCGGTGCAATCATGCGGAATAGGAACCGGCGCAATATGCACCGGCCCGATAATGCGTTGCAGCGTCGTCGTCAGGGCGGGAGTGCCGGGGAAAATCTTGCGGTCATTCGCCACTATCTCGGGGAAATATTCCTCCGTCAGCCAGAACGGCCGAGCATCGGGGACCCACGTCAAAAGAACAACGCGTTTTCGGGCCACGCGCGCCATCTCGACAAGACCGCGCTCAAGGTCAGTCCAGTGGTGAACGGTGAGAATCGCCATTGCCGCATCGACTGAGGCCGTTGCCACTGGAAGAGCCTCGGCTGATCCCTGCAGACAGTCCGCAGCTCCGGCGGGACGTTGGCGTATCATCACTTCGGACGGCTCAACCGCAAGCACGGTTCGGCTGAGCGGTTCGTATGAACCGGCCCCGGCGCCGACGTTCACCACACTCACAGCGTCCCCTAGCGTAGTATCTATGATTGACGCGATCCGTCGATCCGGCCGCCGCAAGTCCGCGTAGTTGCGTCCGATGCTGTCGTAGAGAGCCACGGTATCTCACCTTCCGCTTTTGCGTCCTTCAGGCCAACAGCATAGGCAAAATTCAAACTGACCCACTACGGCGCGATTTGAACGAAAGTCATCGCGCTTTACCTGTCCCACACATGCCGGGACAGTGTCATCGCCCGGGTGTAGACTTCGCCTTTCCGTTCCGCAGAGAAAGAGGGCGTCATGTCCACCACAGACAAATCTGGTCCACACAGCCTGGCCGACGGCATCAAGGCTCTGCGCGCCAAATGGGGCTGGGTCGTCGCCTTCGGCGTGATTTCCATGATCGCCGGCGTCATCGCACTGGGCAGCGTCGTCATGGCGACCGCCTCGGCGGTGATGATCGTGGGCATCATGATGTTGATCGCGGGCGGCGCGGAGATCTTCGCCGCCTTCAACGTCAAGGACTGGGGACATCGCCTGTTCTGGCTGCTGCTGGGCGCGCTCTACGTGTTTGCGGGCTTCGTCTGCCTGCAGAACCCGTTCGAGGCCGCCACCATCCTCACCCTGTTCCTGGGCATTACACTGGTGGTCGGCGGTCTCCTGCGCATCTTCCTGGCGACGCGGATGAAGCACGAAGCGCCATGGGGCTGGGTCGCCTTCTCCGGCGTCGTCACCGTGCTGCTGGGCGCCATGATCATCGCCAAATGGCCGGCCTCGAGCTTCTACGTGCTCGGCATCTTCCTCGGCGTCGACCTGATCTTCTTCGGGGCGACCTGGCTGACGATGGGCCTGGCGCTGAAGAAGCGCGCCTAAGCTTCCCTCCCCAGTCTTCTGGGGAGGTGTCGCGGTCATACCGCGACGGAGGGGTCATGACTCTCCGCCCCCCTCCGTCGTCGTAAGACGACGACACCTCCCCCGAAGACGGGGGAGGAAAACTATTTTCTCGTCGGGTCGTCGGAGACCTGCACCAGGAGCTTGCCGAAGTTCTTGCCCTTGAGCAGGCCCATGAAGGCTTCCGGCGCCTTGTCGATGCCCTTCACGATGTCCTCGCGATATTTGATCTTGCCCGCCTTCACCGCGGCCGGCACTTCCTTCCAGAAGCCCTCCATCTGGCCGAAGTGATCGGACACGATGAAGCCCGTCACCGTGGCACGCTTGACCAGCAGCAGGCGCCAGTCGGGGCCGGGATTCATCTGCATCTCGTTGTACTGTGAGATCAAGCCGCAGAGCGGCACGCGGGCGAAGTCGTTGAGCTGCAACACGACGGCGGCCTGCACCGCGCCGCCGACATTCTCGAAATAGACGTCGATGCCCTTGGGCGCTGCGGCGCGGATCTCCTTGAACAGGTTGGCGCCGGCGGCGCGATAGTCGACGCAGGCGTCGAAGCCCAGCTCCTTCACCACGTAGTCGCATTTGTCGCGCCCGCCGGCGATACCGACGGCGCGGCAGCCATGCAGCTTGGCAAGCTGGCCGACCACCGAGCCCACGGCCCCCGAGGCAGCCGAGACGACCACGGTCTCGCCAGCCTTGGGCTTGCCGATCGACATCAGGCCCCACCACGCGGTCATGCCCGGCATGCCGAGCACCGAGAGCGCCAGCGACAGCGGCGCAGTGTTGGGGTCGAGCTTCATGGTCATGGCGCCGTTCGACACGGCGTAGCTCTGCCAGCCGGAATATTCGGCGACGAAATCGCCTTCCTTGAACCGGGAGTTCTTCGACTTCACGACCTGGCCGACCGTGCCGCCAACCATGGGGTAGCCCAGCCCGACATTGGCGGCATAGCCCTTGGTCTCGGCCATGCGCCCGCGCATGTAGGGATCGAGCGACATCCAGATGGTGCGCGACAGGTACTCGCCGTCCTTAGGCTCGGGGATCGGTGAATCGACCACGTCGAAGTTGGCGTGGGTCGGTTCGCCCTGCGGGCGAGACTTCAGCAACACGCGGCGATTGGTGTCGGCCATGGAGTCCTCCTGTTTCGCCGATGTGCTAACACAAGGGGCAATGCGTACCTATCTCTGTCTTCCCGGTGCCTGGATGGGCGCCTGGTCGTGGCAATTCGTCCTCGAACGGCTCAAGGCAGCGGGGCATGACGCGCGCGCCCTGCCCTTTCGCGGCGTCGGTGAGCGCGCGGCGGAGCTCACGCCCGATATCGACAACGACGTCTTCCTGGCCGACACGATCGACTATCTGGAGCAAGAGATGCTGCACGACGTGGTGCTGGTCGGCCACAGCTTCGGCAGCCTGATCGCCGGGCTGGTCACCGACCGTGTGCCCGACCGTGTCGGCCATCTCGTCATCATCGATGGCGGCATCCCGACCGACGGCCAGTCGATCTTCGGCCGCATCCCCAAGGAGATCGCGGCCAAGCGGCAAACGCTGGTGAAGGAAGTGAACGGCACCAAAGTGCTGCCCTTCGCGCCGGTCGGCAGCCTGATCATCGACGATCCCGAACTCGCCGCCTGGACGCACCGCCAGCTCACGCCGCATCCCGTCGCCTGCTACACCAAGCCGATCCGCCTCAACCACCCCGCCGGCAATGGCCGACCAATGACCTACATCGCCTGCACCAAGCCGCGCTATCCTGTTTCGGCCGGCATGCACGAGCGTGTGCAGACCATGAGCCACATACGCTTTCGTCCCATCGAGGCCGGCCACAACTGTATAATCTCCGCGCCCGATCTTGTCGCAAGGGAACTTCTGGAGATCCCGCAATGAGCGCAAACGACAGCGCGCAACTGATGATCCTGGTCGCCGGACCCTATCGCGGCGGCACCAACGACGATCCCGTGCTGATCCAGCGCAACGTCGACGCCATGGAGGACATGACGCTGAAGATTTTCCGTCGCGGCCATCTGCCCGTGATGGGCGAATGGTTCGCCCTGCCGCTGCTCAAGCACGCCGGCTCGAAGAAGATCGGCGACGCAGTGTTCGACGAGATCTTCCATCCCGTCGCCCGCGAGCTGATCGGCAAATGCGACGCTGTGCTGCGAATCGGCGGGCCCTCGACCGGCGCCGACGACATGGTCGCCACCGGCCAGAGGCTCGGAAAGACGATCTTCCGCGACCTGTCGGAGATTCCCGAGCGTCGGCGATGAGCATCTCGGCACCACGCTCCTGGCGCAGCGACCCGCTGGTCCTCTCGGTCAATGCGCTCGGCATCACCCAGATCACGGCGTGGGGCACGAGCTATTACTGCCTGGGCGTCCTGGCAAAGCCGATCGCCGCCGAGACCGAGTGGGCCATCAGCACGATCTTTCTCGGCTTCAGCGTCGCGCTGGTGGTGATGGGCCTGATCTCGACCTGGGTCGGACGGCTGATCGACCGGGTGGGCGCGCGCGCGGTGATGTCGATCGGCACCGTCGTCGTCTCCGCCGGCCTTCTCGCCCTGTCGCAGGTTCGCGACGTCGTCCCCTACCTGGCGGCCTGGGCGATAATCGGCGTCGGCATGCGGTGCTGCCTCTACGACGCTGCGTTCGCAGCACTTGTTCAGGCGGTGCCGAGCCGCGGACGCACCGCCATCTCCTACCTCACCCTTTATGGCGCCTATGCGTCGACGGTCTTCTGGGTGATCGGCCACTACCTGAACGAGTCCTACGGCTGGCGTGGCACCTTGATCATCTTCGCCGGCGTCAACCTCGCCGTCTGCCTGCCGCTCAACTGGCTCGGCCTGTCGCGGCGCGAGCCGGCAAACGAAGCGGTTGCGACCAAGGCTCCCGAGAAATCGCCGGACGGTCCGCTGCTGACGGGACGCCGGCGGACCGTCGGTATCGCGCTTTTCGCCCTCATCATGTCGCTCAACGGCTTCGTGTTCGGCGTCATATCCCTCCAGCTCGTGCCGCTGCTCGAGGCGGCGGGCCTGGCCGGTGCGGTGGCGGTGTGGGTCGCCTCGCTCAAGGGCCACGGCCAGTTCGGCGGCCGGCTGGTCGAGATCTTCTTCGGGCGCAATCTCAAGGCGATGACCGTGGCGCGCATCGCCATCGGCGTCCTGCCGCCGGCGCTGCTGCTGCTCATGCTGGCGCGCGGCGAATTCTGGCTCCTCGTCACCTTCACCCTGCTGCTCGGGGCCTCGCAGGGCGTGATCACCATCGTGCGCGGCGCCGTCCCGCTGGCGCTGTTCGGCACCGCGGGCTACGGCGCGGTGCTGGGGCTGATCGCGACGCCGATCCTGCTGGTCAATGCCTTCTCGCCGGCACTCTTTGCGCTGATCGTCGACCTGGTCGGCTGGCAGAATGCGCTGTACGCGCTGCTCGCCAGCTCGATCCTGACGTGGTTCGCCATCGAACTGATGTCGCGCTGGTACGAAGGGGCGCGGGCCGAGAAGACTCAGAACGTCTCCTTGTAGGGCCGCAGGTCGATCTCGTGGCTCCAGGCGCTGCGCTGCTGGCGGTGGATGTGCCAGTAGTTGTCGACGATCGCCTCGACGTCCAGCAGGCCGTCGGGGCCGGCTTTTTCAAGGCGGCCGGGCATGCGCGACAGCAACCGGTCGCCCGCGATGCCGCCATCGATGATGACATGGGCGACATGGATGCCCTGCGGCCCGAACTCGCGCGCCATCGACTGGACCAGCAGCCGCAGCCCGCCCTTGGTGGCATTGAAGGCGGCGAAGCGCGGCCGGCCGCGCAGCGAGCCCGAGGCGCCGGTGAAGATCGCTGTGCCGCGTCCCAGCGGCGCCAGCCGGCGCATCGCCTCGCGACCGAACAGGAAGCCGGCGAAGCAGCCGACCCGCCAGGAGTCCTCGAAATGCTGTGCCGTCATCTCGCGGAAATCGACCGCGGCGTTGTTGCCCATGTTGAAGACGGCGAGATCGGCAGGCGAGCCGTCGGCATCGTCGGCCATCGCCCGGTCGAACAGGGCTGCCACCTCGGCCTCCCTGGTGCCGTCGACCACGACGGCGGTCGCCGAGCCGCCGCTCCTGCGAATGGCATCGACGACCTTGTCGATCTTGGCTGCGGTGCGGCCGGCCACCAGCACGTGATGCCCCTCCCTGGCGAAGCGGCGGCTCGCAGCACCACCGATGCCGCGTTCCGCGCCGACGCCCAACACGACTGCCTTAGGATTCCTGGCCATGCGAATTCCCCGCGGAAAGTGGTTTGGGAGAACTTGCGGTGCGATGGCCAGCTTCGCTACGGTCCGCCCGCATGAAATTACCTCCCTACCCCATAATCGATCTCGATCTTGGCACCCCGCTCGACCGTCACCGCACCACTGTCCAGAAGGAGTGGATCGACTGGAACGGCCACATGAACGTGGGCTTTTATGTCGTGGCCTTCGACAAGGCGACCGACGTGCTGTGCGAGCAGTTCGGCTGCAGCTGGGAATACACCAAGCAGAAGATCGGCATGACCTTCGTGCTCGAGGCCCACGTCACTTACGACCAGGAGGTCAAGGAGGGCGATCCGCTGCGCTTCACCAGCCAGATCCTCGATCACGACGCCAAGCGCCTGCACTTCATCCATGCGATGTATCACGCGACCGAGGGTTATCTCGCCTCTACCAACGAGCTGATGCTGATGAACATCGACTACGCCAGCCGCCGCTCCGCGGCCTGGCCCGACTTCGCCATGGAGCGCATCGAGAAGCTCGCCGCCGCCCACGCCACCTTGCCCAGGCCGAAGCAGGCCGGCCGCCTCATCGGCATTTCCCGGAAGAAGTAGAGTTCATGCTTGTAACCTTGCCGTACGAACTGCCTGAGCTGGTGACGCGCGCGCCGCTCGATATCCACCGCTCGACGGTGCTGCCGGAGTGGGTCGACTGGAACGGCCACATGAACGTCGCCTTCTACGTCACGGCCTTCGACCAGGCGTCGGGCGCCTTCATGCGCAACATCGGGCTAGGCCGGCCCTATGTCGACGGCAAGCACGGCATGACCTTTGTGCTGGAGACCCACGTCACCTACGACCGCGAGATGAGGGAAGGCGCGCCGATGCGCTTCACCACGCAGCTGCTCGAACGCGACGCCAAGCGGGTCCATCTCTTCCACGAAATGTATCACGCCGAACAGGGCTATCTGGCCGCGACCAACGAGACGATCGTGATGAACATCGACTATGCCTCGCGCCGTTCGGCCCCCTGGCCGATGCAGGCAGGCGAACGCCTGGAGGCGATGTGGCAGGCCCATCGTTCGCTGCTACGCCCGGCCAAGGCCGGCCGGGTCATGGGGCTGGCGAAGAAGTAGCGAGCTTGTGCAGCGCCTCGCCGCTCAGGCGATAGGGCAACCAGTTCTTGATCCACTTGAAACCGATGCGCTCGTAGAAGCCACGCGCAGGGTTCCAGTCGAGCACATTGAGGTCGATGCGCTTGTAGCCGTTGGCGAGGCAGTGGCGCGCCAGACCGGCCATCAAGGCGCGGGCCACGCCGCCGCGGCGTTCCTCGGGCACCACCCAGATATCCTCGATGAAGATGCCGCGCGCCGCCGTCCAAACCGAATAGTTGAAAGTGTAGAGCGCGAAGCCGACCGGTTTGCCGGCACGCTCGGCAATCAGTGCGGCGAACTGCGGATCGTTGCCGAAGCCGTCGCGCGCCAGGGTATGCGGCGTCGAGGTCACCGCATGCGGCTCGTCCTCATAGGTTGCCAGATCGATCGAATAGCGATGCAGGAGATCGACGTCGGCCAGCGTCGCGGGACGGACGACCAGGGAATCGCTCATGTCGCGGCCTCCTTCAGCGCCTCGCGGATCACCGCCTCATCGCCGATATGGTTGACCAGCAGCAGGATCAATCTTGCGTCGAAGGCGCGACACTGCTCGTCGTCGAGGCCTTTGTGCGCGTCGACGACCGCATTGTAGACGTCGTCGGGCCGCGCAAGATTCAGAGTTCGCCGAAGCATGTTCCCTCCTTGCCCATCGCGCGGGCGACGGCGGCAGTCACACGAGCCTGATCGACTGTCCGCCAGCGGGCGGCGACATAGCGGTCCGGCCGGATCAGATAGGCCGTGCCTGGCTGCGCGTCATAACGCTGCAGTGCCAACTTTTCATCTCCGATTTCGACGACGGCAACATCTGCAGGCACCGCAACCCGACAACCAAAGATTAACAGCGTGAAATCGACGCCGAGACGATCGATCACCCAGCCTCCGGCCAGCGGCGCGTCGACCATCGCGTGGCCTGGCGCCGGCCCACCGGACCAGTCGGTGTCGACGTCCGGCGTGTCGAGCGGCGAGCCGGTCTGCGCCGTCGGCACCGACAGCCGGCCGCTGTTGACCAGGGCCCGGGCGAAGGGAAAGTTCCGGGCAAGCGACAGGGTGGCGTCGCGGAAGGCGCGCGAGGCGGCGAACTTGGGCGTGATGAAGTCGGTGCTGCGGGTCGAATTCAGGATGTTCTCGCGCGAGGCGGCGCGGCGCTCGCTGCAATAGCTCTCGAGCAGGGTCACGGGCGCACGGCCCCCGAGCACCAGCGCCAGCTTCCAGGCGAGGTTGTCGGCATCGGCGATCGCTGCATTGCCGCCGCGTGCGCCGAACGGCGAGACGACGTGCGCGGCATCGCCGACGAAGATCGTCCGTCCGTGCACGAAGCGCTCCATCATGCGGCAGGTGAAGGTGTAGACACTGGTCCATTCGTGCTCCCAGCGCGCGTCGGGTCCGAACATCTGGCGCAGGCGGCGGTCGACATTCTCCGGCTTCTTCTCCTCCTCCGAATCGGCGTCGCGGCCGAGCTGGAAATCGACGCGCAGCACATTGTCCGCCTGGCGGTGCAGCAGCACCGAGTTGGTGGGATGGAACGGCGGATAGAACCAGAAGCGGCGCTCCTTCGGCAGGTCGCCCTTGTAACGGATGTCGGCGATCAGGAACTGGTCGTGGAAGACCTCGCCAGGGTAAGGCAGGCCGAGCAGATGCCGCACCGCGCTGCGCACGCCATCGCAGGCGACCAGCCAGTCGGCCTCAAGGCTGTAGCGTCCGTCCGGCGTCTCGACCTCGACGGCGACGCCGTCGTTCAGCGGACGCACGCCGACCACCTTGTTGCGGTGGCGCAGCTCGGTCAGCTTCTCGGCCGCACAACGTTCGTAGAGATAATCCTCGACGTAATACTGCTGCAAATTCACGAAAGCCGGAAACTTGTGCCCGGGCTCCGGCTGCAGGTTGAAGCGGAATATCGCGCTGTCGCGGAGATAGACCTCGCCCTGCTCCCAGGTGATGCCCTTGTCGACCATGCGCTGGGCGATGCCGAAGCGGTCCCAAATCTCAAGACTATGCTTGGCCTGGCAGATCGAGCGGCTGCCGAGGCTCACCGCGTCGTCCTCGTCGAGCACCAGCGACGGCACGCCGTGCGCGGCAAGCGACAGGGCGAGCGTCGGTCCGGCCATGCCGGCGCCCACGATCACGACCGGCCGTCGCGCTCCCCTGGAGTCGAGTTCCAGTGGCCGGCGATAGGGATAGTGGCGGTAGGTGTAGGAACTCACGAGATGTCATCCCGAGCGAAGCGAGGGATCCTTGCGGATCAGGAAAGATCCCTCGGCTTGCGGCCTAGGGATGACAACCTTCCGTCTCAGGCGCCCTTCTCCAGCGCCGCCCACATCTCGATGTCGCGTTCGGCCGTCCAGATGCGTGGATGGTCGAGGCCCTTGGCCTCGTCGTAGGCGCGCGACACATCGAAAGGCATGCAGTGCTCGAAGATCACCCAATTGCCGTAGCGCGGCGAAAGGGCTGCCATCGCCTTGTCGTAGGCGTCTTTCAGCGAGTCGCCGGCCTCGGCGCTGGCCGACACGGCCTTGTAGAGGTCCGACAGGAACTGCTGCGTGCCGGCAATACCCTCCTCAACCGCACCCTCGCCGACCAGCGCATCGCCGCGGCCCGGCACCAGCGCCTCGGCCCTCAGCTCGCGCAGCTTCTGTAGGGTCTCCGGCCAGTCCTTGTAGTGCGCATCGCCGCAATAAGGCGTGGCGCCGTACTCGACGAGATCGCCACTGAACAACGTGCGCTCCTCGGGCAGCCAGACGATGGTGTCGCCCTTGGTGTGGCCGCGGCCGGCATGGATGATGTCGACCTGCAGCTTGCCCAGCCAGATCGACATGCGGTCGTTGAAGGTGAGCGTGGGCCAGGTCAGGCCGGGAATGGTCTCGGCCGCCTGGAACAGGCGCGGGAAGCGCTGCAGCTCCGATTTGTAGTCCTGCGCGCCGCGCTCGACGATCATGTCGCGCGTCGCCTCGCTGCAGATGATGTGCTCGGGATTGTAGCCGCTGGCGCCCAGCACGCGAACGGCGTGATAGTGCGAGAGCACGACGTACTTGATCGGCTTGTCGGTGACGGTGCGGATGCGCTCGATGACCTGCTCGGCCATTTTCGGCGTGGCCTGCGCGTCGACCACCATGACCGCGTCTTCGCCGACCACGATGCCGGTGTTGGGATCGCCCTCGGCGGTGAAGGCGTAGGCATGCTCGGAGAGGCGGCTGAAGGTAATCTTCTTTTCCGCCATGTCCGCCTGCGAGGCGAAGGCCCTGGCCATCGACTTCATCTCCTATTGTTCTTCTTGTGTCGTGACCCTAGGCAACCCTCCGGTGGGTAGTCAAAGCATCAGTCCGAGCCGTACTTGTGATACTTCGACCGGTCGCCCGAGCGCACCGTGACCTCGAAGGCATCGTTGTCGCGCTCCATGCGCAAGGTCACCGGCGTGCCAGCCGGTCCCGAGGCCCACAGCTTCCTGTAGAAGTCCGCGACATCGTCCAGCACCTCGCCGTTCAGCGACTGCAGGATGTCGCCACGCCGCAGGCCGGCGCGGTCGGACGGGCCACCGTCGGAAATGCCGCCGACCACAAGCTGGCCCATGTGTTCGACTGTGTAGAGACCGAGCCATGGCCTGGCCGGCGTCGACAGGCGGCCGGTCTCGACCAGTTCGGTGAAGATTGGCTTCAGCCGGTTGATCGGCACGTACATGTTGCCGGGGAAGGCCGGCGCACCGGGCCCCAGCGCCTCCTGCACCAGCAGCGAGCCGACGCCCAGCAGCGAGCCGTCGATGCCGATCAGCGCCGAGCCGCCCCACAGCGGGTAGGCCGGCACGGTAAAGATCGCGTTGTCGAGCAGATACTCCCAGTAGCCGGCGAATTCGCGGCGGCCGGCAACCTTGACCTTGAGCGTCGCCTTCTCGCCGCCGAGGCCCGCGACATAGGCTTCGCTGCGCAGCGACAGCGTGTCGGAATCGCCGAAGCGCATCGGCTTGACCTTGGGCGGCACGGCGGTGCGCACCAGGCCGAAGCCGCTTTCATAATCGTAGCCCACGATGGTGGCGGGCAGCTTTCGGCCGTCGACGTCGGTGATGGTGACGACATCGGCTTCCATGATCAGGTAGCCGATGGTGACGACCAGACCCTCGTCGTCGATCACCGTGCCGTGGCCTTCGCGCTCCGAGCCCAGCGTCTGAGCCGAGCGGCGGTTCTCGGGGATCGTGGTGTGGACGCCGACCACGGCCGGCAGCGCCTCCACCACGCCCGATGGAAGATTGGAGCCTTCGCTGCCGGGCCGCAGCGCCTCGACGCCGCCCTGCCCGCTCAGCCACTGGCTCGAGCCGTTTGCCGAACCGTTCAACCCTCGGGCCATTTGAATACCTCCGCTGCCAGAATGCGGCGCGTCCATTGGGGAAAGATAGGCGTCCGCCGCGCCGATTGCTATATGACGCTGATGGCGCCCCCCGCCGATCCGTTCGAAATCACAGACGATCCCGTTCCGGCCCCCAATGCGCCTGAAGTCGGGCCGCCGCGACGCGCCGTGGCGTCCATGGCGCATCTCGACGGGCTGAACGAGGAGCAGCGCAAGGCAGTTATCCACGAGGACGGCCCGTTGCTGGTGCTGGCTGGCGCCGGCACGGGCAAGACCCGCGTGCTCACGACGCGTATTGCTCATCTCTTGATCACCGGCCGCTCCCGGCCGTCGCAGATCCTGGCCGTCACCTTCACCAACAAGGCCGCCCGCGAAATGCTCGACCGCGTCGCCAGCCTGATCGGCGGCGCTGCCGACGGCATGTGGCTCGGCACCTTCCACGCGATCGGCGTGCGCGTGCTGCGCCGCCACGCCGAGCTGGTCGGGTTGAAGAGCAATTTCACCATCCTCGACACCGACGACCAGACGCGGCTGATCAAGCAGCTCCTGCAGGCCGAGGGCATCGACGACAAGAAATGGCCGGCGCGGGTGCTGAGCGGCATCATCCAGCGCTGGAAAGATCGCGCGCTGACGCCCGACAAGGTCTCGGGCGACGACGCGGGCGAATTCGCCAACGGCAAGGCCGCCGACATCTATCGCCAGTACCAGGCGCGGCTGGCCGAGGTGAATGCCGTCGATTTCGGCGATCTGGTGATGCTGTGCGTCAGCCTGTGGCAGCAGCATCCCGACGTGCTGGCGCAGTATCACCGCCGCTTCCGCCATATCCTGGTCGACGAATACCAGGACACCAACGTGGCGCAGTATCTGTGGCTGCGTCTGCTCGCCCAGGGCACGGTCGATGTCTGCTGCGTCGGTGACGACGACCAGTCGATCTACGGCTGGCGCGGCGCGGAAGTCGGCAACATCCTGCGCTTCGAGAAGGACTTTCCCGGCGCCGCCATCGTCCGGCTGGAGCGCAACTACCGCTCGACGCCGCATATCCTGGCCGCCGCCTCGCACCTGATCTCGCACAACGAGGGTCGGCTGGGCAAAACCCTGTGGACTGAATTGAAGGAAGGCGAGCGCATCTCGGTGCGCGGCGTGTGGGACGGCGACGAGGAAGCCCGTTCAATCGGCGAGGAAATTGAAGCCTTGCAGCGCGACAAGCACAAGCTCGCCCAGATCGCCATCCTGGTGCGCGCCGGCTTCCAGACCCGCGAGTTCGAGGAACGGTTCATCACGCTCGGCCTGCCCTATCGCGTGATCGGCGGTCCGCGCTTCTACGAGCGCCAGGAAATCCGCGATGCCATGGCCTACTGCCGCGTCACGGTGCAACCCGACGACGACTTGGCCTTCGAGCGCATCTACAACACACCGCGCCGGGGCTTGGGCGAATCGGCGCTGCGCACGCTACGCATCATCCAGCGCGCCCACAAGATCTCGTTGTTAGAGGCCACACGACGCGCCCTCGAAACTGACGAGCTCAAGGGCCGCCAGCGCAAGTCGCTGGGCGATCTTATCAAGAGCTTCGACCGCTGGCGCGCCATGCTCGACGGCATGAGCCATGTCGAGGTGGTCGAGACCATCCTCGACGAGTCGGGCTACACCGAGATGCTGCGCCTCGACCGATCGCCCGACGCCGAAGGCCGGCTGGAGAACCTCAAGGAGCTGGTCAACGCGCTGCAGGAATTCGACACCCTGCCCGCCTTCCTCGAGCACGTGGCGCTGCTCACCGACATGGCCGACCGGTCCGACACCGACATGGTTAGCGTCATGACTCTGCACGCCGCCAAGGGGCTGGAGTTCGACACGATTTTCCTGCCGGGCTGGGAAGAAGGCCTGTTCCCCAACCAGCGCGCGCTCGACGACAAGGGCCTGGCCGGCCTCGAGGAGGAGCGGCGCCTGGCCTATGTCGGGCTGACCCGGGCACGCAAGCGGGCCTATGTCTCCTTCGCCGCCAACCGGCGCATCTTCAATCAGTGGCAGGCCGCCATCCCCTCACGCTTCCTGCGCGAGCTGCCGATCGGCCATCTCGCCGAAAGCAGCGACGCCGGGCTCTACGCCACCTACTCCGCCGGCCACCACGGCGGCTTGCGCGACCAGGCGAGCGGCTTCGAATACGACAGCCTGGGCGTCGGCGCCAAGCGCACGCGCTGGCGCGACGAGACCTTCGACGACCGCCGTGCCATCGAAGGCGACAAGCCCGACCTCAGCGTCGGCCAGCGGGTCTTCCACCAGAAATTCGGCTATGGCCGCATCATGGCCGTCGATGGCAACAAGCTCGACATCGAGTTCGAGAAGGCCGGCCCGAAGAAGGTCCTGGACAGCTTCATCGAGGCGGCGTGACCGGCTGGAAAGCCTGGCTCGACGTTCCTGCCGCCGAACGAGCCGCACAGGAACAGGCGCTGGAGCCCCTGAGCGAGGATGGCATCGTCGTCACCAGCCGCGAGACCTCGCGCGACGGCCCCTGGCGTGTCGAGGTCTTCGGCGAAGGCGCGAAGCCCAGGCTCGACTCCACCTGGCAGTGGGAGTCCCTGCCGGACATCGATTGGGTGGCCGAGAACCAGCGCTCCTTCCAGCCCTTCACCGTTGGCCCTTTCTGGGTGCACCCTTCGCACGTCATGGTGGGACAGCCGGCCGGCACGATAGCGCTCCGCATCGATGCAGGACTGGCTTTCGGCACCGGCACGCACGCCACGACACGCGGCTGCCTTGAACTTCTGGCGACACTCGATGCCGGAGAAGCGATCAGTGCGGTCGATGTCGGCTGCGGCAGCGGCATCCTGGCCATCGCCATGGCCAAGCTGTGGCGTCGCGCAGTGATCGGCGGCGACAACGACGCCGAGGCCGTCGGTGTCGCGCGCGAGAACGCCGAGCTGAACGGCGTCGGCGCGCTCTGCCGTTTCGTCACCGCGGCTGGCCTGCAGGCGCCGGAACTCGCCGACCGAGCGCCCTACGATCTCATCGTCGCCAATATCCTGGCGGGGCCGCTCGTCGAGCTGGCCGACTCCTTCGCCGGCGCGATCCGCCCCGGCGGGCGAGTATTGCTAAGTGGGCTACTGGTCGAGCAGGCCGACGACATCGTCGCGGCATACGGCCGAAAAGACTTCTTGATCGAGCGCAGCGTCGACCTCGAATCCGGAGGCGCCTGGTGGCGGACGTTGATGCTGCGCAAATCCTGAAACGAAAAAGGGCCAGCTTTCGCCGGCCCTTTGTACGCTTACGCTTACGCTACTGAGTTTTTACGCTGCGCGACGCAAATTCTGGTTGGCGGGATCGGCATGCTCGATCACGATGCCGAACTGCGGCGTCTCGCCGACAGCCTCGCGAACGGCAAACGAGATTTCGGCGCGGCACAGGCCGAGATCGGCCAGTTCGCGGTCGCTCATGCGGTGGAGCTGGGCTTCGGCGGCACGCAGCTTGAAGTCCGCCTTCACCGCGGCGGTGAAGCGCTGAACCTGCCGGCGCACCCACAGGATGCCGTCGGTCAGGCTGTCGGCCACCATCGCTGCGCGCATATAGCGGGCCCGACGTTCGATCAGGCGATGGTCATCAAAGGAAAAGCCGAGCTTGGTGAGTGCGTTTCCCCCCGCCGGCGCAGTTTCGCTGGTCAGATTCTCAAACATCTGGATCGGCTGGGTCATCATGGAAAGCTCCTTCTATTGTGCGACGCAAACGCTACGCTGCATCTGCACAAAGCAAATATAGGGCCTTGAGTTACAACGATAAGTAAGCGCTGGAGATTTCTGCTATGCGCCCAATGCATGAGGCCTGATAATTTGGCATTTCGCAACTGCGAACGAACAATTATTGCTCAGATTGCCTCTCACCCACCCTGCGCGTAGGGTCCGGCCGCCCCATGAGTTCAGCGCCCGACGACGTCCTTAGCCTCCTCCGCCAGCGTGGCCGCGACCTGAAGCCGTCCGACCTCGATTCCCTGATGCGTGGCGTGGCCGCTGCCCCGGAGGGCCTGGCCGGGCCGGAATGGGTCGAGCTGATCGACCCTCAGGCTGACGCTGAATTGACTAAGGCGCTGACCACGTGGCGAACAGAACTCGCCTCGGCCGACGATGGGCTCGATGCCGCACCGGCGCCTCCCGAGCGGCTCGCCGCGCTGCGCGCCGAACTCAAGCGCCGCGGCCTCGACGGTTTCGTCGTGCCGCGCGCCGACGAGCATCAGGGCGAATATGTGCCGCGCCGCTCGCAGCGGCTGGCCTGGCTGACCGGCTTCAGCGGCTCGGCCGGTCTTGCCATCGTGCTGGCCGATCGCGCCGCCATCTTCATCGACGGCCGCTACACGCTCGCCGTCCGCAGCCAGGTCGATACCGCCGCCTTCGAGCCGCGCCAGATCCCCGAGGAATCGCCCGAGACCTGGATCGCCGAGAACCTGCCCAAGGGCGGGCGCCTCGGCTTCGATCCCTGGCTGCAGACGGTCGACGGCCATGAGCGTTTCGCTCGCGCCGCGGCCCGCGCGGGCGGCGAGTTCGTGGCCGTCGAGCAGAACCCGATCGATGCGGTGTGGCGCGACCGTCCGGCCGCGCCGCTCGCCCCGATGCTGCCGCACCCCGTCGAGTTCGCCGGCGAGACCAGCGAGGCGCGGCGCAAGCGCATCGCCGAGTCGATTGCCGCCAAGGGTGCCGACGTGGCGCTCCTGACGGCGCCCGATTCGATCGCCTGGCTGCTGAACGTGCGCGGCGGCGACGTTCCGCGCACGCCCTTCGCGCTGGGCTTCGCGCTGCTGCACAGCGACGGCCATGTCGATCTCTACATGGACCGCCGCAAGATCCCCGACCGCACCGTGACGTGGCTGGGCAATGCCGTGACCCTGGCGCCGCCCGACGAGCTGGGCGCCGCGCTCGACACCATGGGCAAGATGGGCAAGCGGGTGCTGATCGAGACTGCCTCCGCGCCCTATTGGGCGGCGACGCGCCTGCAGACGGCGGGCGTCGCCCTGGTGCGTGACGCCGATCCGGTGGCCCTGCCCAAGGCCTGCAAGAACCCGGTCGAACTCGAAGGCATCCGTGTCGCCCATCGCCGCGACGGCGCCGCGGTCAGCCGGTTCCTGGGCTGGCTGGCGTATGAATCCAAGAGCGGCAGCTTGCGCGAGATCGAGGCCTCCGACCGGCTGCAGGCGCTGCGCCAGGAGACCGGCAAGCTGCGCGATCTGAGCTTCGACACGATCTCGGGCGCCGGCCCCAACGGCGCCATCGTGCATTACCGCGCCTCGGAGACCAGCCAACGCACGCTCGAGCCGGGCTCGCTCTATCTGGTGGATTCCGGCGGCCAGTATCGCGACGGCACCACCGACATCACCCGCACCGTGGCGATCGGCGCGCCGACGCCCGAGATGCGCGACCGCTTCACCCGCGTGCTCAAGGGCCATATCGCCTTGGCGACCGCCCGCTTTCCCGCCGGCACGTCAGGCTCGCAGCTCGATGCGCTGGCCCGTTACGCGCTGTGGCAGGCCGGGCTCGACTACGACCACGGCACCGGCCATGGCGTCGGCGCCTATCTCTCGGTCCACGAGGGCCCGCAGCGCATCTCCAAGATGGCCAACAACGTGGCCCTGCAGCCCGGCATGATCATCAGCAACGAACCCGGCTACTACAAGACCGGCGCCTACGGCATCCGCATCGAGAACCTGGTCGCGGTGAAGGAAGCCAAGATCGACGGCGCCGACCGCCACTACCTCGAATTCGAGACCCTGACGCTGGCCCCGATCGACCTCGCCTGCATCGAAACCAGCCTGCTGACCGACGCCGAGAAGGCCTGGCTCAACGCCTACCACGCCCGCGTCCGCGAGGTGGTGGGACCGCAGGTCGACGAGGCCACGCGCGCCTGGCTCACCGAGGCGACGCGCGCGATCTAGCCCTGCTGTCGTCCTGAGGCGAATAGGCGCTTTCGAGTGCGAGCATCGAAACGCCCAGAAGGACCTAGAGCGTCGAGCGTGAAATAGGAATCGAAAGGGGATTCCCAAGGAATCGGAAGTCTGATTCAAGATGCTGGCTGGGATATGGAGGCCGGCATGAATGGGAAAGCCTTATTCGATTGACCTTCGCGAGCGGGTTCAGGCGGACAT
>CAMDCE010000063.1 GCA_945889625.1 Asaia bogorensis
CCATAGCCGCGTCGATAGCATGGCCTGTCGAACAGAGAGTCCACGGCTCATGCGCTTGGTCAATTCGTCCGCTACCAGAACCCCGCAGTCCTTGACGAAATCGTCGAGCGCACCTATATGGAAAGTCTACCCGCCGGCAGCGTGCTGTCGGCTCAAAGGCCGTATGAAGCGCAAGCTTCAGCGGCCTTTGTTATGACGGCGCACGGGGCGGACCGTGCGAGTCTATGTCTACGTAGATGGCTTCAATCTCTTCTACCGCGCGCTCAAAGGCACGCCGTACAAGTGGCTCAATCTCGATCTGCTGGCGAAGCGTCTGGTGCTCCCCGGCGCCACCGTCGACAAGGTCCGGTACTTCACCGCACGCGTGAAGGCGCGGTCCGGCAATCCCGATGCACCGCGCCGGCAGCAGATTTATTTCAATGCGCTGGGCGCCGTGCCGAACGTCGAATTTCATTTCGGCTCGTTCCTGACCAAGACAAAGAGGCGGCCGCTGGCCGCCGTTCCGACCCGGTTCGTCGAGGTGCTCGATACCGAAGAGAAGGGTTCCGACGTCAACCTGGCGGTCCACCTCGTCAACGATGCCTGGTCGAACCATTTCGATGTGGCCCTCGTCCTGTCCCAGGATACCGACCTGATCGAACCGCTTCGCATGGTCAGCAAAGGCGTGGGCAAGCTCGTCGGGCTGGTTTGGCTCGATGGTCGCCGTCCGGATCGGGGCATGGCGAACGCTGCCTCGTTCGTCCGGCACGTCGGCCGCGCCGACCTGATCGCCGCGCAGTTTCCGGCGCGGCTCGAGCGCACGACGGGCACGCCCGTCATCAAGCCAAGGGGGTGGTAGAATAGCCCATCGGAGCCGAGCTGGCGGACGTCGGCGACAGCGTGAATTCCTGCGCCCCCTCACCCGTCCTCTCCCCCTAAAGGGGAGAGGGGCCTGATTCTGACGTTCATGCGCTCATGGAGAAGGAATATGCGTCAGTTGCCCCGGAACACCGACGCGCGCTTTTCGACGAAGGCGCGGGCGGCTTCCTTGTGGTCGGCGGTCTCGCCGGTGCGGATCTGGCGGGCGGCTTCCGAATCGAGCGCTTCGGCCAGCGTGCCCTCTTCGGCGATCTTCATGTTCTTCTTCACATGCCACCACGCCACGCGCGGGCCCGAGGCGAGTTTTTTGGCGAACGCCATGGTCTCGCTCTCGAGGTTGGCGTCGTCGATGATGCGGTTGGCCAGGCCAAGCTTCTCGATCTGCTCGGCGTTCAGGATGTCGGCGGTGAAATAGAGCTCGCGCGTGACAGCCTGCGGCTGTCATCCCGAGTCGCGCGGAGTAACCTCCGCGCTTGTTTGCGAGGGACCTCCCTCGCGGCCGTGCCTACTCCGCGCCACTCGGGGGCGCCGGCCAAGGGCGGGCGCAATCAGGCGGCACGAACCTCGATCGCCAGCCGCCGGCCAAGCTTCTCCTCGGCGACAGTGAGATCGTATCGCGTCTGAAGGTTCATCCAGAATTGCGCCGACGTGCCCAGGCGGCGGCCAAGGCGCAAAGCCGTGTCGGCAGTGATGCCGCGCTTGCCGTTGACGATGTCCGTAACGCGCCCCGAAGGCACGCCTAGTTCCAGAGCAAGCCTGTTGGCACTCAGCTTGCGGGCGGTCATTTCACGGCGCAGCAGGCGCCCAGGATGTACGGCAGGTGGCATGTCTATCCCCTATGGTAATCGACGATTTCCACGTTGAAGGCGTCACCGTTGCTGAACTCGAAGCACAGACGCCAGCGGCGATTTATGGTCATCGCCCATTGGCCACGTCTGTCGCCTTTCAGCTTGTGCAGCCCGACGCTTCGCAAATTGCCCAACTCGTTCAGGTTCGTGGCGGCGTCCAGGGCAGCGAGCAATTCATGGGCGCCGGCGGCGTCGAGCCCGCCAAAGCCCGCAACCTTGCCAAGTTCATGGAATCTGCGCGTTGCCGAGTTCGCAAACGACCTGATCACAGGTTCAGCATACTACGGCTCCCGTAGTATGTTAAGCATTATACCCTGCCGCTGGAATGCGCCGACCCGGCTCCGGTCACTTCAGAATCAGGCTCCACTCCCCTCCCGTGCCAGCGGCGAGGAGCCTGAGCGAGGGTCAGTGCCCCTTGAACACCGGGGCGCGCTTTTCGACGAAGGCGCGGGCAGCTTCCTTGTGGTCGGCGGTCTCGCCGGTGCGGATCTGCCGGGCGGCCTCCGAATCGAGCGCCTCGGCCAGCGTGCCCTCCTCGGCCACCTTCATGTTCTTCTTCACATGCCACCACGCCACGCGCGGGCCCGAGGCGAGCTTCTTGGCGAACGCCATGGTCTCGCTCTCGAGGTTGGCGTCGTCGACGATGCGGTTGGCCAGGCCAAGCTTCTCGATCTGCTCGGCGTTCAGGATGTCGGCGGTGAAATAGAGCTCGCGCGCTTTGGCGGTGCCCACGAGCTTGTGCAGGAAATAATGCGAGCCGAAATCGCCGGAGAAGCCGACCTTGGCGAAGGCCGTCGTCATGCGCGCCGACCTGCCGGCGAAGCGCATGTCGGCCGCCAGCGCGATCGACAGGCCCGCGCCCGCCGCCACACCGTTCACCATGGCGATGGTCGGCTTGCCCATCTCGTGCAGCAGCTCCGAGACATGCATGCGCGAGCGGATGTCGTGGACCTTGTCCTCGTGGGTCTTTTCCTGGTCGCGGCCGCCCGACGCCATGGCCTTCACGTCGCCGCCGGCGCAGAACGCCTTGTCGCCCGCGCCACGCACCACGACGCAGCCGATATCGCGCGAGTCCGCCGCTTCCTCGAGCGCGGCGCTGAAATGGGTCAGCATGTCGCGGCTCAGCGCATTCATCGCCTCGGGGCGGTTCAACACGAGCTTCATGACGCCGTCTTCGACGGTCTTGATGAGATCGGGCATGGCTTCCTCCGGAAATGCGAATTACGTCTGTTGCGCGATGGTTTCGCAAACCAGGCAGCCACGCAACGACATTCGGCCTCGCTGGGCGGAACATTCGCGGCGGCGCGTCCCGCTTCTCTTCCTCCCCCGTCACACTTCGGTAGTTCTGATCGCCTCGATGGGATCGGGCGGGTCGATCGGGTGATGCTGGCTCTCGTAGGCGTCGATCAGCGTCGCCAGGACGTCGAGCCGGTCGCCGCGCGGCGTGCCCGACTTCGCCCCCCACAGCCGCTCGACCTCGGCCAGCGCCGCCTCGTAGTCCGTCTCGCTGCGGATGGGTTTCACCTCAGCCATGCCCGGCCTCCTGGCATGCGGTCACGCCGCCAACCGCAAAGGCTTGGCGCGCTTGATGCGCTCGCGCTGGCGCGGGCTGTGCATTGCCTGCCACAAATCGCCGCGCCGCTGCACGTTCAGCCAGAAGTCGGGCGTATTGCCGAACACGCGTGCCAGGATGAGGGCGGTCGCGGCCGTCACGTTCCGGCGGTCGTTGCACAGTTCGTTGACGTGCTTGCGCTGCACGCCCATTGCCTTGGCCAACTCGCCCTGGGTCAGGTGCAGCGGCTGCATGAACTCTTCCACCAGGATCTCGCCGACAGTCGCCGGCCTGCGCTTGGTCATCAGCATGATTGCCTCGCCTCATCTGTAACTGTGATCATCGAGATAGAGTTCGCTGGCCTCGCCACGTTCGCCGTTCCAACGAAAGATCAGCCGCCATTGCCGGTTGACGCGGATCGAGTGGAAGCCGTCCAGACGGCCGCGCAGTTTCTCGAAGTGGTTGCTGGGCGGCACCCGCAGGTCCTGGTCGGTCGTCGCGTCATCGATCATCTGGAGCTTGCGGAAGAGCCGGCTTTCTATATCGGATGGGATGTTGCGGGATCGCACGTCGTCGACGAAGAACGTACCCAGCCAACCGTCCCGAAAGCTCGCGATCATCCAGGCCGCTCCCGATCTGTGATCGTGTACCACTCAATGGTACAGCCGGCAAGCGCGCTTCGACAGCACCTTGTTTGCCAGCGCTCCCGCCCCGCGGCCAAGAAGGCGAGACGCGGCTGATAGGGCCCTGCTCGCGCCGCGACTAAACAGCAAAGCTCGACCCCCTCCGTCCGCGCAGATGCGGACACCTCCCCCGAAGACGGGGGAGGGTTATGACGCTCATGAGTCCTTTCCTCCCCCGTCTGCGGGGGAGGTGTCGCGGTCAAACCGCGACGGAGGGGGTCGAAAGCCACTCTACGAACCTTGGGGGAAATACCGGCTTGGAAGGCCGGCTCGCCGGGCGTCTAATACGGGAGTTCGGAGGAACCCCATGTCGCCTGACTCTGTAGCCGTTGCTCAGCGTTCCGACCCCCTTTATGCCGCGCTCGAGGAGCGCGTTCTCGACCGCGACCAGAAGGGTGCGAGCGAGGTCTACTACAGGCTGGTGAAAGCCGGGCGGCCGCTGCCCGAGATGGTGCGCGAGGCGGTGCGCATCCATGGGCCCTACACCCACGTGCCCTATCACGAGCGGGTCGACGACGGGTATGTGAACTTCGTCAACAACGACCATTGCCTGCTCAGCGCCCGCGTCGCGCTGCATCTGTCGAAGCTGCTGCCGGCCGAGGCGGCCGGCCTGCCGCTGGCGCAGACCATCTGGTACATCCCGACCGGTCTCGACATCTGGAACCAGAAGATCGGCAAGGCGCCCGGCCACTATTCGCGCGGCATGAAGGTGGCCGACGGACCGCCGCCGGCGCCGGTGGTTCACTGGCCCGACCAGCAGCCGCTGGGGCTCGACGGGCCGCTCAAGGAGCGGCTGGGCCACTGGGCGACGCTGGTCCATCGCGGCCAGGTGGTCGACGCCTATCGCGTCTTCCTCGGGCTGATGGAAAATCCGGCGGAACGCCAGGCGGCGCTCGGCGAGCTGGCCTTCGCCGGCCTGATCGACGTGCAGGACCGCTCGGTGCTGAACCGCTCCTACACCACGGGACACAAGGCCTTCCGCGCCCGCGCCACGGTCGAGCTCGGCGACGCGGTCGGCTGGGAGGCCGCGCACGACGTGCTCTATGCCGGCGCGCTCGACATCGCCGTCGGTCCGCGCTGGTACTCGCTCTACGAGATGGCCTGCAACGCCGTCACCGTCCATCTCGACGGCCAGACCCTGCATGCCGTGCCCTATGGCGGCACGACCGAGACCGAACGCGCGATCCTGGCCAACAACAGGACGCCGCTCAGCAAGGCCGAGTCTGACGCTTTCATCGAGGTGGCGCTGCGCCAGCCCGAGCCGGCGTTCGTCGTGCAGCTGACGACGCTCCTGAAGGCCGGCAAGGACCCGCGCTCGATCCTCGACGCCATCCAGGTCGGCAGCGCCGAGGTCGTGCTGGAGACCCACGGCGACCTCAACTTCTCGCTGCCGCAGCACTGCTTCGAGTACTGCAATGCGCTGGCCTGGTTCTGGGACCGCTTCGGCCATCCGCAGCGGGTCAAGCTGCTCTATCTCGCGGCGGCCTACCTCAACCAGGCCGCCTGGCACCAGAAGCTGATCGGCGAGCTCCTGCCGCCGCAGATCGAGAAGCCACCAAACGCGTCGGGTCTCGATGCCGAGCGGATGGCCGCCGCGGTCGAGGCGGCGACGATCGCGCTCGATGCGCCCAAGGCGGTCGGCTGGACCCAGGCCTATCTCGATGCCGGCCACGACACGGGACCGCTGGTGCGGGCGCTGGCCATGGCCTGCTCGCGCATCGGCAACGATCCGCACAACCAGGAAATCGCCTGCTGCATGATCGAGGACTATGGCCGCAACCGCAGCCCCGACCGCGGCCGCCTGCTGCTCGCCGCCGCCCAGCACACCGCGCGTCATCGCAAGTACGGCGATCCGCTGGACTGCAGCCGGCGCTTCGGCAAGGCGATGGGGATTGCGGCACTGCAGTAGCAGAGGGCGCTCATAGCCGGGATCGCGCCACTCCAGTGGCGCTCTTTTCTTCGCGCTTCAACATCATATGAGCGGCACTGGAGTGCCGCGCTCCCAGCAAAGACATGAGCTACGTCTTCGATCTCGGCAATCCGGCGACCAACGCCAACCCGTTCCCCGAGTTCGCCCGCCTCAGGACCGAGGACCCGGTGCACTGGTCGGGGGCGATGAAGGCGTGGATCGTCACGCGCTACGATGACGTGAGACAAGTGGCGCTGAACAACAGGCAGATCTCGGCCGACCGGCTGACGCCGTTCTTCAGGACCAATGCCGAGTTCCAGCAGGGCTCGATCGCGAGCCTGGTGCGCTACCTCAACCACTGGATGGTGTTCCGCGATCCGCCCGACCACACGCGACTGCGGCGGCTGTTCACCAAGGCCTTCACGCCGACCGCCGTCGAGAACCTGCGGGCCAATATCGAGGATATCGTCGGCCAGCTGATCGACGGCATGCAGGCCAAGGCCCGGCGCGGCGCGGCCGTCGACTACATCGCCGACTTCGCCTATCCGCTGCCCGCCTCGGTGATCATGGACCTGCTGGGCGTGCCGCGCGCCGACCTCGAGCGCGTCAAGGTCTGGTCCGACGACATCGCGCTGTTCATCGGCACCGCCCAGGTCGCGGGCAACAAGTACCTGCGCGCCGAAGCCGGCGCCAAGGCGATGTCGGACTATTTCCGCGGCCTGGTCGAGGCGCGCACCGCGAAGCCGACCGGCGACATGATCAGCCAGCTCGTGCTGGCGCGCGACGACCGCGACGCGCTCAGCACCGACGAGATCATCGGCACCGCCATACTTCTGTTGTTTGCCGGCCACGAGACCACGACAAACCTGATCGGCAATGGCTTCCTCTATTCGATGAAGAACCGCGAGCAGTGGCAGCGGCTGGTCGCCCGGCCGGCGCTGGCCGATTCTGCCGTCGAGGAATATCTGCGCTACGACGGGCCGTCGGGCGCGGTGGCGCGGGTCGCCGCCGCCGACCTCGAGATGGCCGGCAAGACCATCCGCGAGGGCCAGCGTGTCTTTGCCTTCGTGAACTCGGCCAACCGCGACCCCGATGCGTTCGACGATCCCGAGCGCTTCGACATCGGCCGGGCGCACAACCCGCACATGACCTTCGGCCACGGCATCCACTTCTGCCTCGGCGCCCCGCTCGCCCGCCTCGAGGCCCGCATCGCCGCCACCCGCCTCGCCGAGCGCCTCCCCAGCATCCGCCTCGCCGGCGGTGAGCCGGAATGGCACGATTCGCTGATCCTGCGCGGCGTGAAGAGGCTGCCGGTTTGGCTCTAATGTTCCCTCCCCCGTCTTCGGGGGAGGAGGACGAATATGAAAGCCATGATCTGCCGCCAGTGGGGCGGACCGGGAGAGCTGCGGCTCGAGGACGTCGAGCGGGTGGCGCTGAAGGCGGGCCAGGTGCGCCTGAAAGTCCATGCCGCGGGCGTGAGCTTCGCCACCACGCTGGTGATCGCGGGCAAATACCAGCGCCGGCCGCCGCTGCCCTTCGCGCCCGGCACCGAGGCCTCGGGCGTGGTGATCGAGGCCGATCCGGCCTGCCGGCGGCTGAAAGTCGGCGACGAGGTCGTGGCGGTGCTCGACTGGGGAGGGCTGGCCGAGGAGGCGGTGGCGCACGAAGTCAACGTCTTCGCCAAGCCGAAGAATGTCGGCTTCGTCGAGGCGATCGCGCTCGCCATCTCCTACCCGACCTCGGCCGGCGCCCTCACCTGGCCGTTCGTGCTCGACGTCCAGAAGGGCCAGACCCTGCTGGTCCATGCCGCGGCGGGCGGCGTCGGCATGGCGGCGGTCGAGATCGGCAAGGTCCTGGGCGCCACGGTGATCGCCACGGCGGGCGGCGCGCGCAAGACGGCATTCGCCAAGGCGCACGGCGCCGACCATGTCATCGACTACAGCACCGGAGATTTCCGTGAAGAGGTGCTGAAGCTGACCGGCGGCCGCGGCGTCGACCGGGTCTACGACCCCGTGGGCGGCGAGGTGTTCGCCCGGTCGCTGCGCTGCCTCGCCATAGAGGGCCGCATCTGCCCGGTAGGCTTTGCCGGCGGCACCATCCCGCAGATCCCGGCCAACCTGCTGCTACTGAAGTCGGTCGCCGTGACCGGCTTCAACTACGGCTATTACGTCGGCTGGAGCCCGCACGACGCGCGCTTCGAGCAGGCCGGCCGGACCTTCGCCCTGATGGAGCGCATCCGCGGCTGGTGCGAGGCAGGCCTCTGCCGCCCGCACGTCGACCGCACCTTCCGCCTCGACCAGGCCGCCGAAGCGATGCGCGCCCTGCTGGAGCGCAGCGTCACGGGCCGCCTCGCCGTGGTCATGTAAAGCCTTCATCCCCTTCGCGGAATCCGCGAAGGGGAGGTGTCGGCGTCTGACGCCGACGGAGGGGTGATGAGTCACGACCGGGGCTTCTGACCCCTCCGTCGGCCTATGAGGCCGACACCTCCCCAGCAGACTGGGGAGGAAAAAGACGATTCTACTCTCATCGGAAAGACCCTAGGTCCTTCGCTTAAGCGCGGGGGTTACCTCGCGCGACTCAGGACGACAGATTTACTTCTTGGTCAGCGGACCGCCGAACTTGCAGTAGCCGTCGAGCAGGATCTTGCTGGCGCCGTCCTTGATGGTGCCCGACACATCCATGGTGTTGCCGCCGTCGAGCTTGGCCTTGGTCTTGAAGGCGCCGCCGGCCGCCAGTGCCGCCTCGAAGCGGCGTTCCGTGCGGCCTTCGTGCAGGAAGACGCCTTTGATGACGTTGCCGTCGACCGTGACGTCGATCTTCATTTTATAGCTGCCGCACTTGGTGGCCCCGGCTGCGTTGACGCCGGTGCCGCTCCACATATAGGCGGCCTGCTGGGCATGAGCCGTGCCGGCCGCCAGAAGAGCCGCCAACATTCCCGCTGCAACGATCCTCGTCATCGGTCTCACTCCCCCAGAATCGTCATGCACCAGGCGCCTTCCTGGTCAGCGGGCCCTCGAACTTGCAGTAGCCGTCGAGCTTGATCTTGGACTCAGCCTCGTTGATGACGCCGACGACATCGATCATGTTGCCGGAACCGAGTGCCGCTGCGGTCTTGATGGCGCCGTTCTTGCCCAGGGTCGTCTGGAAGAACCGCTCGACCCGGCCCTCCTGCAGGAACTTGCCCTTGACCTCCTTGCCATCGACCGTGACCTCGATCGTCATCTTGTAGGTTGGGCACTTCGAGGTCCCGACGACGTTGATGCCCACCCCGGTCCAGGTGTAGACGACCGGTTGGGCGTAGGCCGCGCCGGCGAACAGGAACGTGGCCAAAGCACCTGATGCAACTGCCTTCTTCATGGTCTCGTCTCCCGTCAGAAATAATCCCGGATGATCTTGAGCACGGCGGCCGGCTTTTCCTGCCCGACCGCGTGCCCGGCCTTGGCGATCCTAACCAATTTCGATTTCGAAATCGCCCTTTTGAAGGCATCGCCATAGGCCGCGGCGATCAGCGCGTCCTCGCGGCCCCACACGATCAGGGTCCTGGCGGTTATACGGTGCAGGCGCTGAGCCAGGCCGCGGTCGGGGATGGGAAACAGCAACTTGCCCGCCATGCCGAGGCGCCGGGCGTTCATCACCAGGAACTGCTTGAGGAACTCCGGATCCTCCATGTTGCCGCCGCCGGCCGTCATGAGCTTCTGGCCGGCCGCGGCGTCGTGAAACAGCAAGGCCGGCAACTCGAACGGCAGCTTGGAGAAGATGTCGACCACGGGATGGTCGTCCAGCCACAGCCCGGCCGGCGCCAGCAGGCAGAGCCGGGTGATCTCGGTGTGGGCGATCGCCGCCATCTCGGCTGCGATCATGCCGCCCATCGAATGACCGACGACGATCGGGGCCTTGAGCCTGAGCGCCTCCAGCACGTCGAGCGAGTGGAGCGTGACGTCGAGCATGTCGCGCAGGTCCTCCTCGCCGCTCGACCGGCCGTAGCCCGGCAGCAATGGTGCGGTGACGCGGTATTTGGTGGCAAGGGCGGCGATCAGCGGGTCGTTCGCCATGTGTCCACCGGCGCCGTGGAGGAACAGCAGGTCCTTGGCCCCCTTGTTCCTTGGGCCGGCCTCGACGACTTCGATGCGCGCGCCGGAGGGTTTGAGCGTGAGGAAACGGGATTTCATTGTGTCATCCCGAGTCGCGCGGGGTGACGGCCACGGGCCGTCATTCTGCCGCAACCTTCAACGACGCACGATTGTCCGTCATGGGATGGCACCAGAACCGGTCGTCGTGGTTCTGCCACTCGGGCCACAGGTTGCGCAGGTGCGGTGTCACCTTCTCGGCGAACAGGCGCGTCGAGTGGCGGACCTTGTCGTCGGGCATGTTGCCGACATGGAGCAGGCAGAAGACGTTGCCGACGCGCAGGCTCCTGATCAGCTCCTCCATCTGCTGGCGCACCGTCTCGGGCGAGCCGGCGATGATGTAGCGGCCGTCGACCAGGTCCTTCCAGGTCATGTTGGGATAGTCGCGCGCCGCGGCCTGCGTGAACTGCGACAGCGCGCCGGTCTGGATGGTCTTGACGGTGCGATAGCCCGGCGCATCGGCAAAGCCCGGATAGACGTGCAGGCAGCGATTGTAGAAATAGTTCACATGAGGACCGTACAGCCGCTCGGCCTCGGCGTCGGTGTCGGCGACGCAGATCACCTGGGCGAAGCCGGCGCGGTAGGGCGATTCGTCGACTTTGCGCTCGTCGACCCGCTTCCAGTAGCCGTCCATCAGCAGCTTGGCGCGCAGGTAGCCCGAATAGCTCAGGTAGGAATAGGAATAGGTGTTGTCGATGCAGAAGTCGTAGGTCTCGACCGAGCCGCCGCCGGGAATGAAGATCGGCGGCGCCGGCTTCTGGATCGGCTTGGGCCAGCAATTGACGTAGCGCAGCTTGGTGTAGCGGCCGTTGAAGGCGAAGGGCTCGTCGGCGGCCCAGGCCTTGCGGATGAGATCGTGCGCCTCGGCGTATTTCTCGCGGGTCAGCGCCGGGATCGTGCCGTAGGCGTAGTTGGTGTCCATCGACGTGCCGACCGGGAAACCGGCGATCAGCCGCCCGCCCGACAGGACGTCGAGCATGGCGAACTCCTCGGCGACGCGGATCGGCGGATTGTAGAGCGCGATCGAATTGCCGAGCACGACAAGTGCCGCCTTCGACGTGCGCCGCGTCAGCGTCGCCGCCATGATGTTGGGCGACGGCATCAGGCCATAGGCGTTGGCGTGATGCTCGTTCACACCGATGCCGTCGAAGCCCACCTGCTCGGCGAATTCGAGCTGGTCGAGATATTGGTGATAGATGCCATGGCCAAGCTCGGGCTCGTACATTTTGCTGGGCAGATCGACCCAGACCGAGCGGTGCTTCTGCCGGAAATCGTCCGGCATGTGCGGCCACGGCATCAGGTGGAACCAGGTGAATTTCATGGAGTTCCTCCGCCGCTTCCTCCCCATTCTGATGGGGAGGTGTCCGCGTAGTCGCGGACGGAGGGGTCATAGGCATCAAGCCATGACCCCTCCGTCGCGGTATGACCGCGACACCTCCCCATATGAATGAGGAGGGTGGTGCTGCTATGGTGACTTACAGCGCGATGGCTTTCGCTTCAACCGTCGGCCTGGCTCCCGCAGCGAAGCGATGCACATGCCAGGCCGACGGTGCGATTCAAGTGAAAGTCATCGCGCTTTTAGGAGAACACGACACGCCATGCAAAACCGTTTCATCGATCTCTACAGCGACACCAAGAGCAAGCCCTCGCCCGGCATGCGAAAGGCCATGGCCGAGGCCGACGTCGGCGACGAGCAGAAATTCGAGGACCCCACGGTCGAGCGCCTGCGCGAGCGGATCTGCGAGATCCTGGGCAAGGAGGATTCGGTCTTCCTGCCGAGCGGCACCATGGCCAACCAGATTTCCGTCCGGGTGCATTGTCGCCTCGGCGACGAAGTCATCGCCGACCGGACCGCGCACATCATCAACGCCGAGACCGGCGGCACCGCCGCCAATTCGGGCGTCATGATCCGCATGCTCGACGGGCCGAACGGCGTGTTCACGGGAGAGCAGGTCAAGGCCGCCCTGCGCGATCCCAACAGCCGCAACGCCCCGCGCTCGAGGCTGGTGTCGGTCGAGAACACCTCGAACGGCGGCTTCGGCACGGTGTGGCCGCTGGCCACCCTGCAGGGCGTCGAGAAGGTGGCGCGCGCGGCGGGCGTGGCCATGCACATGGACGGCGCACGGCTGTGCAATGCCGCGGTGAAGTCGGGGACCAGGGCGAAGGACTACGCCGCCTGCGTCGATTCGACGTGGATCGACTACACCAAGGGGCTGGGCGCGCCGGTCGGCGCGTCGCTCGCCGGCTCAAAGGAGTTCATCAGGGAAGCGTGGCGGCAGAAGCAGATGCTGGGCGGCTCGATGCGCCAGTCGGGCGTGATCGCCGCGGCGGCGCTCTACGCCCTCGAGCACAACTGGGACCGCCTGGCCGAGGATCACGACAACGCCCATCGCCTCGCCGCGGGCGTCGCCGGCATCAAGGGCCTGGAGTGCGAGGTCGAGCGCATGCAGACCAACCTGGTGTTCTTCGAGGTCAAGAAGCCGGGCTGGACGGCGGCCCGGCTGGTCGAAGCCTGCAAGGAGCGCGGCGTCGGCCTCGGCGCCAACACCGCGACCCGCATCCGCGCCGTCACCCATCTCGACGTCAGCCGCGCCGACGTTGACACGGCGCTGAAAGTGATCAACGACGTGATGGCGGCTTAGAGTCTTTCCGACGGCGATTGGATCAAGCCTTTCCTCCCCAGCAGACTGGGGAGGAAAAAGACGATCCGACTCTCATCTGACGATCCTTGGCAAAATGACTCAACCGCAGCCTGACGTGAGCGCTACTCAAGGCGGAGTTTACTCCGCCGCGGTGGCGCGCTCCCATGAAGTGAACGCTCCCGCCCAGCTAGGGCAGTCGATCGTACGGCGCGAGGACCAGCGGTTCCTGACCGGCCGCGGGCGCTACGCCGAGAACACTGCGCCGGTTGACGCACTTGCGGTGCTGTTCGTGCGCTCGCCCTACGCACATGCGCTGCTCAAGCGTGTCGACAAATCGGCGGCCGCGTCCCTGCCCGGCGTCGCGGCCATCTACACGGCCGAGGATACCGTGGCCGACAGGCTCGGCCATCTACCGACCATCAGCGAGATCAAGGATGCCGCGGGCAACCGCCACCGCGAACCGGCGCATCTGCCGATGCCGGTCGGCAAGGTGCGCCATGTCGGCGACATCGTGGCCATGGTGGTGGCGGGCACGCTCGACCAGGCGCGCGACGCCGCCGAGGCGCTCGCCGTCGACTACCAGGAACTGCCGGCCGTCGTGACGGTGGCGCAGGCCCTCGCTCCAGGCGCGCCGCTGGTCCATGACGACGTGCCGGGCAACCTGATGTGCCGCTGGGAGCGTGGCGATGGCGTCGCTGCCGACGCCGCCTTCGCCACGGCCGCGCACGTCGCCCGCCTGTCGATCCGTTCGCCGCGCCAGATCGCGCACTATCTGGAAACGCGCGCCGCGTGGTCGTCCTACGACCCTGCCGACGACGTCGTGGCCGTCACCTTCTCCTCGCAGGGCGTGCAGATCCCGCACCGGCTGATGTGCGAGCGCGTGCTCAACGTGCCCAAGGACAAGCTGCGCCTGGTCACGCAGGACGTCGGCGGCGGCTTCGGACCGAAATATCCTATTTCCGCCGAATCGACGCTGGTCGCCTGGGCGACGCGCAAGCTCGGGCGCGGCCTGCGCTGGAGCGCCGAGCGCGGCGAGCATGCCCTGTCCGACAGCCACTCGCGCGACCTCGTGGCGTCGGCGGAGCTGGCGCTGGACGGCGGCGGAAAATTCCTCGGCCTGCGAGTGAAGGCCGAGGCCAACCTCGGCGCCTACCTGTCGATGTTCGCGCCCTCCATCGCGACCACCGGCCTGGCCAAGGTGATCTCCGGCCTCTACCGCATCCCCGCGATCCGCATCGACTTCGACTGCGCCTTCACCAACACCGTGCCGGTCGACGCCATCCGCGGCGCCGGCAAGCCGGAGGCGCTGTTCCTGCTCGAACGCCTGGTCGACCTTGCGGCGCACCAAACCGGCCGCACGCCGGCCGGGCTGCGGCGCCTGAACCTGCTGGGGCCGGCCGACATGCCCTACAAGGCCGCGACCGGCTACACCTACGACGCCGCCGACTGCACCGGGCTGTTCGAGGCGGCGCTGGCAGCGGGCGACGAACCGGGCTTCGCCGCGCGGGCGGCGGCCAGCGAAGCCCGCGGCCTGCGCCGCGGCATCGGCCTGTCCTGCCACCTGCACGGCACCGGCGGCATCGCCGACGAGCATGTCGTGGTCGAGGTCGAGTCCGACCGGCTGGTGGCCAGCGTCGGCACGCAAAGCCAGGGCCAGGGCCACGAGACGGTGTTCGGCCAGATCCTATCGGCGGCGCTCGGCGTGCCGGTCGACAAGATCGAGCTCTGCCAGGGCGACACGCGGACCATCCCGCACGGCGGCGGCACCGGCGGCTCGTCCTCGACCATCATCAGCGGCACGACGCTCAGGCGCGCCGCCGATGCTGTCATCGAGCGCGGCCGCGACCTTGCCGCCGAGCGGCTGGAGACGGCGCCGGCCGACATCGCCTATCGCAACGGCGTCTTCGAGATCGTCGGCACCGATCGGCGCATCGGCCTGTTCGAGCTGGCGGCCTGGAAGCCGTTCTCGGGCGATGCCCTGTTCGCCGACAGGATCGAGACCTTCCCGACCGGCGTCATGGTCTGCGAGGTCGAGGTCGATCCGGAGACCGGCAGCAGCCGCATCGACCGCTTTACCGCCGTGGCCGATGCCGGTGTGGTGGTGAATCCGCGCCTGCTGGCGGGCCAGATGCAGGGCGGCATCGTCCACGGGCTGGGCAACGCGCTGATGGAGGAGGCTGTCTACGACGAGGCGACCGGCCAGCTCCTGACCGGCACCCTGATGGACTACGCCCTGCCGCGCGCCGACGACGTGCCCGACCTCAAGGTCGAGACCATCGCCACGCCCTCGCCCAACAATTTCATGGGCCTGAAAGGCGTCGGCGAGTTGCCGACCAACGGCGCGCCGGCGGCGCTGGCCAATGCCATCCTCGATGCCCTGCGCCCATTCGGCGTGCGCCACATCGACATGCCGATCACGGCGCACAAGGTATGGCAGGCGATTCGAAGTCCCTGACCCCCTCCGTCGCGGATTACCGCGACACCTCCCCCGAAGACGGGGGAGGACTGACTTCATCTTAACCCTCCCCCGTCTTCGGGGGAGGTGTCCGCGTCTTCGCGGACGGAGGGGGTCATTCGCGCTTCGTGAGGCGCTCCACGAAAGACGCCGGTCCATTGGCGCAAATGTCGTGGATCGGCCGCATCGTCTGGATGACTATGGCGACATGCTTCGCAAAACACTGATCGCCGTCGGCGTCCTTGTCCTGATCGTTGTCGGCACCTTCGCCGGCGTCATCGCCCTCGATTCCCCCAGCGCGCCGCCGGTGCTGGCCGCCGGCAATTCCATCCCCGGCATCGACAAGTGGAACTTTGCCGAGGTGCCCAGGCCGCAAAGCGTCAAGGCGCGCGACGGCGCGCCGCTCAACTATCGCCTCTATCCCGGCCGCGCCGACCGCGCCATCGTGCTGGTGCACGGCTCCACCGGCACCGGACGGGAGATGCACAAAGTGGCCCAGGCTCTGCAGGGGGCCGGCGCCACGGTCTACGCCATCGCGCTGCGCGGCCACGGCGGCAGCGGCACGCGAAACGGCGACGTGTCGTACCGTGGCCAGCTCGATGACGACCTGGCCGATCTCGTCAAGGGCCTCGGCCTCGACAAGCAGGGCGTGCACCGCACGCTCGCGGGCTTCTCCTCCGGCGGCGGCTTGGTGCTGCGCGTCGCGGGCAGCCGCAACGCCGCCCTGTTCGACGACTATCTCCCGATCTCGCCTTACGTGGCGCAGGATTCGCCCACCAACAAACCCAGTTCCGGCGGCTGGGCCGGCGTGGCCTTGCCGCGCATCATCGCCCTGTCGTTGCTCGATGCGGCTGGCCTGCCGTGGTTCCAGGGGTTGCCGGCACTCCACTTCGCCACCTCGGCCAAGGCCGACGACAACCGCACGCCGGTCTATTCCTTCCGGCTGATGGCGAGCCTGCAGCTCGGCCTCGACTGGCGCAGCGTTCTGGCCAGCATCCGCGCCCCGACCCAGATCGTGGTCGGCGCCAACGACGAGCTGTTCAATGCCGACCAGTTCCCCCCGCTGATGCAGGCGATCAATCCCGGCATCGCCGTCACCGTCGTGCCGAACGAGGGCCATCTCGGCATGATCGGCGATCCTGCGGGCACGGCCGCCATCGCGGCGGCGTGGCGAAAGCTGGCCGGCGCCTGACCCTCTAGCGTCTTTCCGACAGAGACGACATCAAGCCTTTCCTCCCCAGTCTGCTGGGGAGGAAAAAAATGCGATTCGATGCTCGTCGGAAAGACTCTAGCTGCCGCCCAGACGCTTGAGCGCCGCCGCGATCGCTTCGCGGGTCGCCGGTGGCTGCTCGGCGATCGCCTGGGCGAGCAGACCGAGCTGGCCGCGCAAGGTGTGCACCTGGTCGATCAGGGCGATCACCGTATCGACCGTGTCGTCGTCGAGGCCGATATCGTCGACCAGCTCGGCGAGCAGGCGCGCCCGCGCCACGTCGACCTGCTCGAAGGTCCAGCTTTCGCTGCTGCCAGACCGTGGTATCGCGGGACGCAGCAGGCCGCGCGCCACCCAGCGTTCGACATGGACCGTCGTCAGGCGGCCGTGCAGGCGCAGCAGCTCGGCGAGGCCGATCATGGGGCTGGTCATGTGAACTGCTCCATCGCCTGGCGAGGGTCGTGGGTGCGGCCGTCCTCCCACGTCTCGAGGAACTGCTTGAGCTTGTCGTCGGGCTTGTCGGGCAGCACGACCTTGAGCTTGACGTACTGATCGCCGCGCACGCCCGATTTGCGGTCGAGCAGGCCGCGGCCCTTCAGCCGCAGCGACGCGCCGGTGTTGGAGCCGGCCGGGACGGCCAGCATGACCGGGCCGCCGACCGTGGGGACCTTGACCTTGGCACCGAGCACGGCTTCGCCCAGCGTCACCGGCAGCTCGACGTGGATGTCGCTATCGCGCGCCTCGAAGAAGGCGTGCGGCTCGACATGGATCTCGACATAGGCGTCGCCGGCAGGACGTCCCTGGGTGCCGGGCATGCCCTGGCCCTTCAGCCGCAAGGTCTGACCGTCGGTCGCACCCTCGGGAATGTCGATGTCGAGGGTCTTGCCGTCGGGCAGGTTGACGCGCTGCTTGCCGCCGCGCGCGGCCACCAGGAAGGGCACGCGCAGGCTGTAGGTGACCGGCAGGCCGCCCATATCGAAGCCGTCACCGCCGAAGCCGCGCCGCTCGCCGAACATCTCGGAGAAGACGCCGCCCATGTCGACGAACGATTCGTGGCCACCGGCGCGCCGATACTTGGCGCCACCGGCGGCGCCCGCCTGGTCGCGATAGAAGCCGCGCGGCGGCATCTCCTGGCCCGACGCGTCGATCTCGCCGGCGTCGAAGCGGCGGCGCTTGTCCTTGTCGGAGAGCAGCTCGTTGGCCTGCGAGATTTCCTTGAACTTCGCCTCGGCGGCCTTGTCGCCGGGATTGAGGTCAGGGTGATGCTTCTTGGCGAGCCTGCGGAAGGCCTTGCGGATTTCGTCCCCGGAGGCGGTCTTGGCCACGCCGAGGACGGCATAAGGGTCGGTCATAACCCGGAAATGTGATGCTTCTTCAGGCGGTTGCAAGCCCCTCTGCGGGTCTTCGGCGGCCCACGGCGTCGGCGAAGAGCCGATACTTCACGCTATCGACCGACAATTCGCGGCCCCAGCTGACCAGATCGCCCCAGGGATCGTTGAGCTTTCCGAGACCGGCGACCACGGCCACCACCGTGCCGACGTCGATGCGGCCCTCGACGGCGAACAGGCCGCCGACACCCAATGCCGTGGCGACGGCGAGGTAGTACATCATGTTCATTGCCAGGTTCATCGTGTACTTGATCTTGTAGATGCCCATGTTGAGCGCAAAGACACGCTCGATATGCTCGTCTTCCGGCGTGCCCCTCTCGACGATGTCGTCGCCCACCTGGCGCAAGGTGCGAATGCGCCTGCCGGCGCGGCGGTTGATCGCCCGCTGCATCGTCGGCACGAAGAGCACCTGCGGCAGCAGAAAGGCCGCGCTCAGCACCAGCGCCCATGGCTCCAGATAGGTCATGTAGCCGATCACGCTTATCAGGATGCCGGCCTGCAGCAGCGGCTCGGAGATCGCCATGCCGACGAAACCGCCGATCGGCTCGGCTTCGGCGACCGCCATGGCGGTGTGGGTGCCGGTCCCGTCGCTGCCGGTTTGCTCGACGTCCTGCAAGGTCCGGCGCAGCGAGCGCACGGCGCTTTCGCTGACCCAGCCGCGATAGACATTCAGCACCAGCTTGAGGCCCTGCTCGAGCAACGCCACGCCGGCATAGGCGACGGCGAGCCACAGGATGGTAGTGGTCGCTCCGTTCTTGATGGCGTCGTTGACGATGCGGCGCTGCAATTCGAGGGGCACGCTCGAAAGGCCGAACACGCCTGCCGCCAGCGCGGCGAGCGCGATCTGGTGGCGGCCCGAACAGCGAACCACGTACCCCATCATCGTTTGCGGCAGCGGTTCACCACTCATGCGGTTGAAACGCCGCCGTCGGGAGGATGTTCCACCCGGAAAGGCCCCGGCTAGAGGCCCAGCACGGCCTTGGCGACGATGTTGCGCTGGATCTCGTTGGAGCCGGCATAGATCGTCGAGGCCCGGTTGTTGAGGTAGAGCGGCATGGCCGTGATGCCGTAGTCGGGCGTCACCGTCGGCTGGTTGTGGCCGAGCAGGCGGGCCTCGGGCTCGAAGGGCGCCGCGTACCAGCCGAGCGCCTCGACGCCGAGATGGTCGAGCGCCTGCAGCGTCTCGCTGCCCCTGATCTTCATCGACGACGACACGGCGCCGGGGTTCTTGCCCTTGCTGAGGTCGGACAGCACCTGCAGCTCGATCATCTCCAGCGCCTGGATCGAGATCTCGGCCTCGGCGAGACGCTGGGCGAAGGCGGGCTCGTCGATCAGCCGACCGCTGCCGTCGGCCGCCACTTCCCTGGCGATGCGGCGCACATCCTCGATGCGCGCATGCAGGTTGGGCGTGTAGGCATCGCCGCCGCGCTCGAACTCGAGCAGATACTTGGCGACCGTCCAGCCGGCATTCTCCGGCCCGATGCGGTTGGCGACCGGCGTGCGCACGTTGTCGAAGAACACCTGGTTGACCTCGTGGTCGCCGGCCAGGGTGACGATCGGCTTCACCGTGAGACCCGGCGTAGCCATCGAATCGATCAGCACGAACGAAATGCCGTCCTGCGGCTTGCCCTCGGTCGAGGTGCGCACCAGGCAGAACATGTGGTCGGCGACGTGGGCGCCGGTCGTCCAGATCTTGGTGCCGTTGATCACGTAGTCGTCGCCGTCCCGCACGGCGCGCGTCCTGAGGCTGGCGAGGTCGGAGCCGGACCCGGGTTCGGAGTAGCCCTGGCAGAACACGATGTCGCCGGCGACAATCGGCGGCAGATACTTCGCCTTCTGCTCGGGGGTGCCGTATTTCATGATCACGGGACCGACCATGCGGATGCCCATGCTGAAGATGCGCGGCGCGTCGACCGCCGTGGATTCGCGCGAGAATATGTAGCGCTGGGTGGCGCTCCAGCCGGTGCCGCCGTACTCGCTGGGCCAGCTCGGCGCCGACCAGCCGCGCCTGGCCAGCACCTTGTGCCACCGCAGACCGGCTGCAAGCTCGGCGAACACGCCACCGGTCTTGCGCCCGGCCTCGCGCAGGTCCTCGCTCAGGTTTTCGTCGAAGAAACGGCGCACCTCGGTGCGAAAGGCTTCATCCTGGGGATTGAGGCTCAGGTCCACGGGCTTCCTCCAGCCGATTTCTTTCCACCGAGGCTAGCGGCCGGCGCGCCCGGCCGTCCAGAGCGTGGCTGACAGCGGCTTCCGATGGGCGGTATGGTTCTTGCGTAAAGCATAGTCCGACCGGCTGAGGTTCGTAAGTGCGCCGCGATCGGCCGGGCGGACTATGCCGACAAAGGAGACGCTGGGCGCAACGCGTTTCCGCTCGAATGGAACCGCAACCCGGTTCCATTCGAGCGGAAGCCGCTCTAGTCGTGGGTGTCCGAATGCGGAGCTCGTCATGACCGTGCTGTTGCGTCTGGTTGCGTTCTGCCTCCTCCTCGCCCTGCCGGCCGCGGCGCAGGACAAGAAGGAAGTCGACCTGGTGCTGGCGCTCGCCATCGACATTTCCGGCAGCATCGATCCCGACGAAGCCAAGCTGCAGCGCGAAGGCTACGTCCAGGCCTTCCGCGACCCGGTGATCGTCAGGGCAATCCTGGGCGGCGCCAACGGCCGCATCGCCGTCGCCTATTTCGAATGGTCCGACTCGTGGTTGCAGAAGCTGCTGGTCGACTGGACGCTGCTCGACTCGGAGGCTGCGATCTCGGCCTTCGCGGCGCGACTCGAGAAGGCGCCGATCTCGATCGCCCGCCGCACGTCGATCAGCGGCGCCATCCGCTACGCCATCCCGCTGTTCGGCCGCAGCCCCTACGAGACCGGCCGCAAGGTGCTCGACCTCTCGGGCGACGGCTCCAACAATGACGGCGGCCTGGTCACCGACATGCGCCACGAGGCGCTGAAGGAACGCATCGTCATCAACGGCCTGGCGATCATGAACGACCGGCCCAATCCGTTCGGCTTCCCCAGCGAGGGCGATCTCGACCGCTACTACCTGCACTGCGTCACCGGCGGCCCGCGCTCCTTCGTCGAAGTGGCGAGCAACTTCGCGGACTTCCCCCGCGCCGTGCGCAAGAAGCTCCTGCAGGAGGTGGCTGACCTGGGACCTCGCCATGATTTCGACAGCGGCGAACTGGGCGGATCGCGTGACGACATCGAGCTCGCCCAGGGCGGCCGCCCGCGCAATCGCAGCGAGGAGGACTACACCAAGTTCGTGCGGCCGGAGTACGAACTCGGCTGCGACGTCGGCGAGCGCCGCAGCCGCGAATTCTGGCAGCGTCGCTTCGGTGTAACGCCGGACTGATACAGGCGGCCGGAAGACCTATTCGATCGGGTAATCGTAGCGGATGAACCCCCTGAACCGCGCGACCTTGTCGTAGAGTGCGCGGGCACGGGCGTTGTCGTGCCTGGTTTGCCAGTAGAAGCGCGAGGCGCCGTGCATCCTGCCTGCCGCGGCGACGGCGTCGATCAGCGCCCGCGCCGCACCGCGCCCGCGCACCGTTTCATCGACGAACAGGTCTTGCAGGTAGCAGACGTCGTCGCGCCAGATATTGGCATGGAACAGAAAGTGCGCGATGCCGACCAGCCTGCCGTCGAGGCGGGCGCCGAGACCGTGCACTTCCTGGCCCGCCCGCAGGCGTCGCCAGGCGCGGTCGTAGTCTGCGTCGGGCAGAACGGTCTCGTAGAAGTCGTTGTAGCCGCGCGCCAGTCTTTGCCAGGCGGCGCGGTCGGGCTCGCCAAGCGGCGCGATCGCGATCATGCCGCCTTATACCCCAGGGCCTCTCCGGCAGAGACATATTCACCTCACCCTGAGGAGCGGCCCACAGGGCCGCGTCTCGAAGGGTCGGCCACACACGTGGCTGTTGCCCACCCAGGCGCGGAGGTTACTCCGCGCTGATCGAGACGGCTGATCGCGGCGCGGTTACGCGCCGCAGCCGGTCGGACCATGCGCTAGAGCGGCTTCCGGTCAGATGGAACCGCGGAGCGGTTCCATCTGACCGGAAACGCGTTGTACGAAGCATTTCCTTCAATGGCATATTCCGTCCGGCTGATTCCAGCCGGACGGAATATGCTCTAGCCCAGCCGCGCGACCATCGCGTCCAGCGCCAGGACGTAGGAGTCCACGCCGAAGCCCGCGATCATGCCGACGGCAGCTTCCGAGGTGATCGAGCCGTAGCCGCGCTTCTCGATGTTGGTCATGTGGATCTCGATCGCCGGCGCGCGGATCGACTTCAGGCAGTCGCGCAAGGCGTGCCCGGCATGCAGGAAGCCCGCGGGATTGAACAGGACGCCGTCGATGCCGTCGCGGTCGGCCTTGAAGATCGCCGACACCGCCTCGCCCTCGGTGTTGGTGTAGAGGATGTCGAGTGTCACGCCGAGCGTCCGCGCCTGCCGCCGCAGCAGGGCGTCGAGTTGCTTCGCCGTCGTCGTGCCGTAGAGTTCCGGCTGGCGGCGGCCGAGATACTCCATGTTCGCGCCCTGGATGAGCAGGAGTTTCATCTATCCCCGATTTCGCGCAGCCGGCAGCGCACGGCCGCTCCAGGCTGCACCTTAAAGCAGGTTTCTCTCGAACTGAATATTCCCGGATCCGGCGTGGGCGGCGTCCGGGCCCGCTGCCCGGCACCCGAACAGGCCTTACGGCAGCATGTTCGGGTCGACACCCGCCACGGTCAGCCGCTGTCGCGCGGCTTCGAGCGTATGCGGCTCGAAATGCTCGGGGTGGCGCAAGGTGATGGCTTCGCCCGTGAACTCGGGCATGCCGCGTTCCAGCAGCATCTTGAAGCCGGCGGCTTCCTGGCTGCCGGCCGCCCAATCGCGAAGCGTCTGCACGACGCCCACTTTCGCCACTTTCTGGCGGGTCCGCGACAGGCGTGTGGTCTTGCCACGCTCCTCGCTCAGGCTGAACTCGAAGGCCTGGACGGTCTGCCAGAAATCGTGCTCGACGGTGCCGGGCTGCTCGGCGGGAACGAGCGCCACGAGCTTGCGGAAGGCCGCGTCCGCGACCGCCGCCGCGCCCTGCGCCCGGGCGTTGCGAACCAGCGAGCCCAGCTTGCCGGGATCGTCGCAGGCGGCGACGAAGGCCAGGATCTTCTTGTGGTCGGGCTTCTTGTCGGGGTCGATCGGCGGCTTCTTTGCCTGGTCGGCAGAATTCTTCTTCTTGGGGTCGGCCATGCGAGTCCCTGCTTTCTTGTTATTAGCTGGGTCCCCTCATAAACCGACGGGAAGGCATTAGCGAGGCAGGATCCCGCGCTAGCGCGGGAGGGTTGTGCCGCCCATCAGGCTTTCGTCGATCGACCGCGCGCACTGGCGGCCCTCACGGATCGCCCAGACCACCAGCGACTGGCCGCGGCGCATGTCGCCGGCGGCGAACAGCTTGGGCACCGAGGTCCGGTAGTCGTTCACATTGGCAGCGACGTTGCCGCGCGGATCGAGCGTCACGCCTGCCTGCTCCAGCATGCCGGGCTTGTGCGGGCCGAGGAATCCCATGGCCAGCAGCACCAGGTCGGCCTTGAGCTTGAAGGCGCTGCCCGCGACTTCCTGCATGGCCATGCGCCCGTCGGCGCCCTTCACCCACTCGATGCGGGCACATTCCAGCGCCTCGACCCTGCCGAGGGTACCCACGGCGCGCTTGGTCAGGACCGCGAAGTCGCGCTCGACGCCCTCCTCGTGCGACGACGAGGTGCGCATCTTCAAGGGCCAGTCCGGCCAGACGAGCGCCTTGTTCTCGTGCTCCGGCGGCTGCGGCATCACTTCGAGCTGGGTCACCGAGGCGGCACCCTGTCGGTTCGAGGTGCCGACGCAGTCGGAGCCGGTGTCGCCGCCGCCGATCACGATGACATGCCTGCCCTTGGCCGTGAGCGTGCCCCTGGGCGCGGCGCGCGCCTCATCGTCGCCGGCGACGCGCTTGTTCTGCTGCACCAGGAAATCCATGGCGTGGTGGATGCCGTTCAAGTCGCGGCCCGGCACTTCGAGGTCACGCGGCCATTCGGCGCCACCGGTCAGTGCCACGGCGTCGTAGCCTTCGAGCAGCGACTTCACCGAGATGGTCGTGCCGACTTCGACGCCGGTGCGGAACTCCACACCCTCGCCTTCCATCTGGCGCACGCGCCGGTCGATCAGTCGCTTCTCCATCTTGAAATCGGGAATGCCGTAGCGCAGCAACCCGCCGACACGATCGGCCTTCTCGAACAGCGTCACGATGTGACCCGCCCGCACGAGCTGCTGGGCGCAGGCCATGCCGGCCGGGCCGGAGCCGACCACCGCGACGCGCTTGCCGCTCTTCTTCGCCGCCGGAAGGGCGACGATCCAGCCCTCCTCCCAGCCGCGGTCGACGATCGAGCATTCGATCGATTTGATGGTTACCGGATTGTCGTCGATGTTCAGCGTGCACGAGGCCTCGCACGGCGCGGGGCAGATGCGGCCGGTGAACTCCGGGAAATTGTTGGTCGAGTGCAGCGTCTCGAGTGCTGCCTGCCAGCGGTCGCGGCGCACCAGCTCGTTCCAGTCGGGGATCAGGTTATTGACCGGGCAGCCGTTGTGGCAGAACGGGATGCCGCACTCCATGCAGCGCGCGCCCTGCTTCGACACCTCGGCCGGCGGCAGCGGCAGCACGAACTCGCGCCACGTCTTGAGACGCGCCTTGACCTTCTCATAGGGACGGTCCTTGCGCTCGATATCCAGAAAGCCCGACGACAGACCCATACGCTACTCCGCCGCGACTTTCGCCGCGGATGCCTCGTCCCGTGCCTGCAGCAGCGCGCGCCTGTAATCCTTGGGCATCACCTTGACGAAGCTTTGGAGCGCATTGCCCCAGTCCTCGAGCAACTCGCGCGCCTTGGCGCTGCCGGTGTGCAGGTGATGACGCTCGATCAGGATGCGCAGGCGCTCGGCGTCGAAGCGCATGGTGTCGCCCATGCCGCTGTCGTCGACGCTGACCGAACGCTGGCGCGGCCGGCCGGGATCGTCGGCATGCTCTGAATCCGGCGGGCCGACCTTTTCCAGATCGACCATCGCCATGTTGCACAGGGGGCCAAAGCGCGCCTTGGGATCATAGACATAGGCGATGCCGCCCGACATGCCGGCCGCGAAGTTACGCCCGGTGTCGCCCAGCACGACCACGACGCCGCCGGTCATGTATTCGCAGCCGTGGTCGCCGGTGCCCTCGACGACACAGACGGCGCCCGAGTTGCGCACGGCAAAGCGCTCACCGGCCACGCCCTCGAAATAGGCTTCGCCGGAAATGGCGCCGTAGAGCACGGTGTTGCCGACGACGATGTTCTGCGCCGGGTCGCGCTTGCAGTTCTTGGGCTGGCGCACGATCACGCGGCCGCCGGACAGGCCCTTGCCGACATAGTCGTTGGCGTCGCCGGAAAGTTCCAACGACACACCGCGCGCCAGAAAGGCCCCAAAGCTCTGGCCGGCGGTGCCGCCGAGGCGGATGGAGATCGTGTCGTCAGGTAAGCCGGCATGGCCGTAGCGCCGGGCGATCTGGCCCGACAGCATGGCGCCGACGGTACGGTTGACGTTGCCGATTTCGAGCGCGATGCGCACCGGCTGGCCGCTTTCGAGCGCTGCCTGCGAGTGGGCGATCAGAGTGTGGTCGAGCGCGTGTTCGAGGCCGTGGTTCTGGCGTTCGCTGTTCCACACCGCGACGCCAGGCTTGGCCGGCATCTGGTACAGGAGCTTGGTGAGGTCAACGCCGCCCGCCTTCCAGTGGTCGAGCGCCTTGCGCATGTCGAGCTTGTCGACGCGGCCAATCATCTCGTTCAGCGTGCGGAAGCCCAGGCGCGCCATGATCTCGCGCAGCTCTTCGGCGACGAAGAAGAAGTAATTGATGATGTGCTCGGGCTGGCCGGTGAAGCGCTTGCGCAGCACCGGATCCTGCGTCGCCACGCCGACCGGGCAGGTGTTGAGGTGGCACTTGCGCATCATGATGCAGCCGGCCGCGATCAGCGGCGCCGTGGCGAAGCCGAATTCGTCGGCACCCAGAAGCGCGCCGATGGCGACGTCCCGTCCGGTGCGGAGCCCACCGTCAACTTGAACTGCAATACGTCCACGCAACCCGTTCAGCACCAGCGTCTGCTGTGTCTCGGCGAGACCGATTTCCCACGGCGAGCCGGCATGCGTCAGCGAGGTGAGCGGCGAGGCGCCGGTACCGCCCTCGAAGCCCGAGATCGTCACGTGGTCGGCACGCGCCTTGGAGACGCCGGCGGCGAC
>CAMDCE010000064.1 GCA_945889625.1 Asaia bogorensis
CGAACATGCCCATCTGGCCATGGAACGCCGTCATGCGGCCGACCTGGGCATGCGGCACGTCCTCGACGAGGCGCAGATCGAGCCCCTCGCGCACCACATAGGCCGGCGGGATGAACGGCATCAGCGCCTCGGAGAACACCACCGGGCCGGCGCCGGGACCGCCGCCGCCATGGGGCGTGGAGAAGGTCTTGTGCAGGTTGATGTGCATGGCGTCGATACCCAGGTCGCCCGGGCGCACCTTGCCGACGATGGCGTTGAAGTTGGCGCCGTCGCAGTAGAAGAACGCGCCCGCCTCGTGCACGGCCTTTGAGATCTCGACGATCTCCGATTCGAACAGGCCGCAGGTGTTGGGGTTGGTCAGCATGATCGCCGCCACATCGGGGCCGAGTGCCGCCTTGAGCGCGGCGAGATCGACCCGGCCGTGCTCGTTGGCCGGGATCGGCTTCACGGCAAAGCCGAGCGCCGCCGCCGTCGCGGGATTGGTGCCGTGCGCCGATTCGGGCGCCAGCACCGTCTTGCGCTGGGCCCGCTCGCCGCGCGCCTCGAGGCCGGCGGCGATCGCCATCATGCCGCACATCTCGCCATGCGCCCCGGCGGCCGGCGACATCGCCACGGCCGGCATGCCGGTCAGGGTCTTCAGCCAATGGGCCAGCCGGTCGATCAGCTCGAGCGCGCCCTGCACGGTCGATTGAGGCTGCAGCGGATGCAGGTCGCCGATGCCGGGCAGGCGCGCGATCTTTTCGTTGATCCGGGGATTGTGCTTCATGGTGCACGAGCCCAGGGGATAGACGCCCATGTCGATGGCGTAGTTCTTCTGGCTGAGCCGCGTGTAGTGCTGCACGACCTGCGGCTCGCTGAGGCCCGGCAGGCCGATGTCGCCGGCGCGGCGCAGGCCGTTCAGCCGGTCCTTCACCTTTGCGGGTTCGGGCAGGTCGACGCCGCAGCGTCCGACCTGGCCCATCTCGAAGATCAAAGGCTCCTCTATCTGCAGGGCGCGGTTGCCGGTGAAGGTCGCGGGGGCGGTCGCCTCGCCGGAGGCGATGCCGCCGGTGCGGCCTTGGCTGCGATCTTGTGAAGGGGCCATCACAGCACCTCCTTCAGGCCGGCGATCAGCGGTGCGATGCCCGCTTCCGTCGCGGTCTCAGTCGCCGCCAGCAACAGCAGGTTCTCAACGGATTTGTCGCCCGGGAGCAGCCTCGAAACCGGCACGCCCGCCAGGATGCGCATGGCCGCCAGCGCCTCGACCACCGGCGCGGCCGGCTTGGGCAGGCGCACGGTGAATTCGTTGAAGAAGCTGTCGTTCAGCAGCTTCAGGCCCGGCACGGCGCTTAGCCGGTCGGCAAGCTCGCAGGCCTTGGCGTGGTTGATCTCGGCCAGGCGCCGGAAACCCGCCTCGCCCAGCAAAGTGAGATGCACGGTGAAGGCCAGCGCACAGAGGCCGGCGTTGGTGCAGATGTTGGAGGTCGCCTTCTCGCGGCGGATATGCTGCTCGCGCGTGCTGAGCGTCAGCACGAAGCCGCGCTTGCCGTCGGCATCGACGGTCTCGCCGACCAGCCGGCCCGGCATCTGGCGCATGTATTTTTCTTTGGTGGCGAACAGGCCGACGTACGGCCCGCCGAAGCCCAGCCCGTTGCCGATCGACTGGCCCTCGCAGACCACGATGTCGGCGCCCATCTCGCCCGGCGGCTTCAGGAGGCCGAGCGACACGACCTCGGTGACCACCACGATCAACAGAGCGCCGGCGGCATGGCAGGCCGTGGCGAGTTCGGCGAAATCCCGGACATGGCCGAAGAAGCTCGGGTTCTGCACCACGACGCAGGACGTCTCCTTGTCGATGGCTCCGATCAGCTCCTCGAGGCCTTCGACGTCGGGCTTGCCGACGACCGCATTGAAGCCTTCCCACCTGGCGGCGGTCTCGATGATGGCGCGGTAGTGTGGATGTAGCCCGCCGGAGATCAGCGCCTTGTGGCGGCGCGTCACGCGGTTGGCCATCAGCACGGCCTCGGAGGCACCGGTCGAGCCGTCGTACATCGAGGCGTTGGCCACCTCCATGCCCGTCAGCATCGTGATCTGGGTCTGGAACTCGAAGAGATACTGCAGGGTGCCCTGGGTGATCTCGGGCTGGTAGGGCGTGTAGGACGTGAGGAACTCGCCGCGCTGGATCATATAGTCGACGGTCGCCGGCACATGGTGGCGATAGGCGCCGGCGCCGATGAAGAACGGCGTCGTGGCGGGCGACAGGTTCTTGCCCGCATAGGCCAGGAACGCGCGCTCGACCTCGAGCTCGCCCAGATGATCGGGCAGGCCGGCGATCTTGGCACCGAGCACTGCCGACTTGGGCACGTCTCGGAACAGTTCGTCGACCGACCGGGCGCCGATCACGCCCAGCATCTCGCGGCGGTCGGCGTCGGTGAGGGGGAGATAACGCATCGAACGCTCCTGCTTAAGCAAAAACCTCACCCTGAGGAACATCGCGGAGCGATGCGTCTCGAAGGTTGGGAACGAGCACGTCGTCTGTAGCCCATCCTTCGAGACGCGCCCTACGGGCGCTCCTCAGGATGAGGTGATGTCTGTTCACGCGAGGCTCTTCACGAAGGCGTCGTAGGCGGCCTGGTCCATCAGGCCGTCGAGGTCGGCTTTGTTGGCGAGCTTCAGCTTGAAGAACCAGCCCTTGCCCATCGGCTCGGTGTTGACGTCGCCCGGCGTCTCGGCGAGGGCGGCATTGGCTTCGACCACCTCGCCCGAAGCGGGGCTGTAGATGTCGGACGCGGCCTTGACCGATTCGACCACCGCCACCGATTCGCCCTTGATGACCTTGCGGCCGACCGCCGGCACGTCGACGAACACCACATCGCCCAGCTGTTCCTGGGCATACTGGCTGATGCCGATCGTGCCGATATCGCCATCGACGCGGATCCATTCATGTTCATTGCTGTATTTGACGTCGGCCATCGGGGACTCCTATCCGCGGTAGTAGGCGTGTTTGACGAAAGGCATGGGCACGATCTCGGTCGGGACCGGCTTGCCGCGCACCAAAAGATCTACCCTGGTGCCGTTTGCCGATTGCGTGCGCTCGACGTAACCCATGGCGATGGCGCGTCCGAGGCTGGGCGAGAAGCCGCCCGAGGTGACTTTTCCCAAAGTCCTGCCGGCGATCACGATCTCGGCGCCGTCGCGCGCGATCGCCTTGCCTTCGGGCAGGAGTCCGACCCGCTTGCGCGGCGCGCCCGACGCGATCTGCGACTGGATGACCGCGGCACCCGGGAAGCCGCCAGCAACGCGGCGCTCCTTGCCGATGCTCCACAGCAGGCCGGCTTCGATGGGCGTCGTCGTGGTGTCGATGTCGTGACCGTATAGGCAAAGACCGGCTTCGAGACGTAGCGAATCGCGTGCGCCGAGGCCGATCGGCTTGACCTCGGGTTGGGCCAGCAGCTTGCGTGCGATGCCGTCGGTCGCCTCGGCCGGCGTGGAGATCTCGTAGCCGTCGCCGCCGGTGTAGCCCGAGCGCGTGATGTAGCAGCGCGCGCCATCGATGATGACAAAGGCGCCGGTCATGAATTTCAGGATCGCCACGGCAGGCGCCAGTCGCGCCAGCGCCTGCGCAGCCTGCGGCCCCTGCAGCGCCAACAGCCCGCGGGCAAACATCGCCTCGATTTCGCAGGCGGCCGAGAGATGCTTCTGAATGTGCGCGAGATCGTCGTCCTTGCAGGCGGCGTTGATGACCAGCAGGAGATGATCGCCCGTGCTGGTCACCATCAGGTCATCGAGGATGCCGCCTGTTTCGTTGGTGAACTGGGTGTAGCGCTGCTGGCCGGGCTGCAGGCCGGCGATGTCGCCCGGCACCAATGTCTCAAGCGCCTTGGCCGCGTTCTGTCCCGGCTTGGCCGTCAGCCGCACCTGGCCCATGTGCGAGACGTCGAACAGGCCGGCGGCCGTCCGCGTCTGGGCGTGCTCGGCCAGGATGCCGGTGGGATACTGCACCGGCATTTCGTAGCCGGCGAAGGGCACCAGGCGCGCGCCCAGCTCGCGATGCAGCGCATGAAGCGGCGTGCGCTTGAGAGGGCCGCCACTCAAAGAGCCAGATGGGGTTTCGGTCAAAAAGGTCTCCACAGAGTCGCGTTGACCGGCGCAACGACTGCGCCGTTCGCGACCCCCTCTGTCCGGAGACCTGAAAGATTCGCCGGGACTTTTTCCGGCTTACTTCGTCGGTGGGCCAACGCCAGATGAGGCGCCCGCCACTTTCCAGAGACCCATCCTCCTGCGGTCCGTTTGCCTGAGAGTTTCCGGGGCCGGTTGCTCCTTCGGCGCCATCCTTTCGGATGGTCTCTCCCACAGGGATCGTCTGGGTGAGTAGACCTTAGGGGCCAGTCTTTGCCCCGTCCACGAGCAAAGCAGGGGAAACTCAAAAAGTGGGTGGCGGAGGCCCTTGGCGTTAGCCCGACAGTTTCGAGGCCAAGGCGCCGCACGCCGCATAGACACCATCCTTCTCAGCGGCAGAGATGATGCCGGCGGCGTCGGCAGTCACACGCAAGGTACAGGGCTGATTCTTCATCACGAAGACCTTCGTCTCGACCGGGTTGGGTCGGCCCGTCGAATACTCCATTGTGGTCCGCGTCTCCGGCATGTTCACCGGCGTCTCGGTCGTCCAGGTATAAATCGTCCCGCCCGGACCCGGCTGCTGGGAATCGGCCTGGCCGAGCTTGGCGATGATGGTCTGGACGGATTGTCCCTTGAGCTTGGTGAGGTCCTGCTGGGGAGGCGCGGCCGTTACGCAAGCCGGCAGGGCGAGCGCAGTAACGAGCAAGCTCAGGTGTGAGCCTCGCATGACGGGCCTACCTTTCGCGCGCGAGCGCGGTGAATGCGTCGCGGAAGGCCTCGCGTGAACCGGCGAGGCCGGTCTCGTTGAAAATGTCGGCGGTGAGCGACTGCACGGATGCCTCGTCGACCCGCACGCCGTTGCTCTGCAGGAAGGAGCGCGCCGCAGCCACGGCTTCGTCCATCGCGCCGCCCGCCTTGTAGAGGCGGTAATAATCGGGATGGCCGCCGCGACCGAGCGCTTCGGCGATCACGTCGGTGAAGTTGGCGACCTTGAGAGGGTAGGCCGCTTCCGCGCCGGCCAGCGCGCGGTGGCAGGAGTGGTACATGGTGACGATCGTGTCGGCGCCGGCTGCGACGGCGCCCTCCGCCAGGGCACGATGGATCGCGGCCTCGCGATCCTTGAACTTCGCCGCCTGGCCGCCGCAGGCATAGGAGAAGCCCGAATCCTGAGGCAGCTCGACCAGCTCGAGATTGGGCACGGCGCCGAGCAGTCTGCGGATGCTGCCAAGCGTCGCGCCAATGCCGAGATGCTCGTGGATGACGACGCGCCGTCGCGGCTGCCGGCCGACGAAACGCGCCTTCAGCGCTTCGAGATTGGCAGCGAGGAACTCGCTGATATGGCTGAGGTCGAACGACGGTTCCTCGACGTCCTTCTCCAGCTCGTCGAAATTCTTGGTGCAGGTCGGGCACCAGGTCAGAACCCTGGCGGCGCCGGACTGGCCGAAGCGCTGGAAGGTGCGGTGGCCCATGCGCTCGTAGGTCGGCAGGTCGGCTTCCTGGAACTGGTAGACGCCGCAGCAATGGGCAGTGCCGCCGACCACGTCGAAATCGAGTTCCATGGCGTCGAGGATATCCATGACATTGAGCACGATGTGCGGCGTGCGCAGCACGTTGCAACCGGTATAGAACAGCACCTCGGCGGTGCGCTTCTCGGCCGGCGCCAGGATCTTCTTCAGCGTCTCGGACGGCAGCTGCATGCTGGCCAGCAGCCGCACGGCCTGCGCCATATGCCGGAAGCGGTTGGCGGCGTTGGCGGCGCCCTCCTCGCGCGGCCGTGCCGCCTCGAGCGACTTCATCTTGGCGATGGTCACCCACTGGCGAACGTTGATGCCCTCGGGGCAGGCGTCGCTGCAGCGGGCGCTGCCGTCGCAGGCGTTGAGCCACTTCTGCAGGCCCTCCGCCGCCGCACCACCGTCCTGCGTCAGCGCCGACAACTCGGCGACACGTACTTTCGCCTCGCCGGCATCGAGGCCGATCTCGCGCGCGGTCGGGCAAACCTCGAAGCACTTGCCGCAGCCGGTGCAGCGATCGGCTGCGTCGGCGGCAAGGGCTTCCAGCCTGTCGGCGTAGGCGCTCACGGCCGCGCCGCCGCCCGCCGGTTGTACTCGAGTTCCTCCGTCGTTGGCTTCAGCCCGACGGCGATGCGGTAGCCCTGCACCTGGGACACTTCACGGAAGGGCAGTTCGACCGACATCTCCTCCTGCGACAGGCCACGTGGGCTCGATTGGCTGAGCTTGTAGCCGGCGAGTTCGTCGCGGCCCTGCACCACGGCACCGCTCGAGTCGATGAGACGCACGAAGAAGGGAACCTGGGTGACGCCCGTACCGACCGACGGCCCGGCGTTCACCGCGATGCGCAGGATCACGTCGACGTCCATCCGGTCGCGGCCAAGCTTGCAGGTCGTGCCGGCAGCCACGAGCGACGCCTCGAACATGACGTCGCGCGGATCGCGGCCCGGCCCGGGCTTGAAACGGGTCAGCCGCTGGGCATCGTGCACGGTCATCGGCTGAGGGCAATTGGCCGCCGCGAATTCGTTCCTGTCGGAGATGCCGCGGCCGCACGACGCGAGCGTCAAAGCCAGCACGACGGGAGCTAGGAAGGCCGGAGCGCGCCGCATCATGCGAGGGTCTTGTGCGTGCCGTCGCACAGCGGCTTGTTGGCCGAGTGCTTGCACATGCAAAGCCAGTAGTCGCCCGACTTCTCCGGGCTGTACTTGATCGGCGCGAACCCGCTGCCCTTGTGCGTGCTGTCGCAGAATGGCTGGTTTTTGCTCATGCCGCAGGCGCACCACCAATAGTCCTTGCCCGCCTCCAACGCCACCTTGGCGGGCGCCTTGGCCGCGACAACCGGCTCGGTCATGTTGCTTTCCCCGTTGCGGCGGCTTTGTTACGGTGCCGCGCCAATCCGTTGCCAACGATCTCTTGAGGGCGGAGTCTAGGCAATGGTCCGCGGGCCCGCAAGCGAGCGGACTTGCATGCTGCTCAACCGTTTTCTCATGACCACCGAACCGAAGAAGCCTCTCACGATCCTGCTCGCCAGCCCGCGCGGCTTCTGCGCCGGCGTCGATCGCGCCATCCAGATCGTCGAGCGCGCCATCGAGCGCTACGGCCGGCCGGTCTATGTCCGCCACGAGATCGTGCACAACCGCTTCGTGGTCGAGAACCTCGAAGCCAAGGGTGCGATCTTCGTCGATGAGCTTAACGAGGTGCCGGACGACCGACCCGTGGTGTTCTCCGCTCACGGCGTGCCCAAGGCGGTGCCGGCCGAGGCCGCTCGCCGCAACCTTCTTTATGTCGACGCGACCTGTCCGCTGGTCTCCAAGGTCCATCGCGAGGCCGAGCGCCATGCCGACTCGGGCCGCACCGTGGTGCTGATCGGGCATGCCGGCCATCCCGAGGTGATCGGCACGATGGGCCAGCTGCCGGCGCGCGCGGTGCTGCTGGTCGAGGACGTGGCGCAGGCCGAGGTGCTCGAGGTGCCCGACCCGCTCAATCTCGCCTATGCGACGCAGACCACTTTGTCGGTCGACGACACGATCGAGATCGTGTCGGCGCTGCGCCGTCGCTTCCCCGCGATCCAGGGTCCCAAAATGGAGGACATCTGCTACGCCACCACCAACCGCCAGGCCGCGGTCAAGGCGATCGCCGAACGTTGCGATGCGCTGGTGGTGATCGGTGCACCCAACTCGTCCAATTCGATGCGGCTGGTCGAGGTGGCGGCCAACTATGGCTGCGCCAGGTCGCGGCTCGTGCAGCGCGCCAGCGACATGGACTGGCAATGGCTGGGCGACGCCAGGCGCCTGGGCATCACGGCCGGCGCTTCGGCGCCCGAACTGCTGGTCGACGAATTGATCGCCGCCTGCCGCGAGCGCTATGTCGTCACGGTCGAGGAAGTGCGCACGACCGAGGAAAGCGTCGTCTTCAAACTGCCGCGCCAGCTGGTGGCGTGATGGCGGTCTATACGGAAGTCGGCGATGCCGAGCTCGAGGCGTTTCTCGCGCAGTACGACATCGGCCAGGCCGAAGCGCTGAAGGGCGTGGCCGAAGGCGTCGAGAACTCCAACTACCTGCTGACCACGTCCAGAGGACAGTACTTCCTGACGCTCTACGAAAAGCGCGTCCACCCCGAGGATCTGCCGTTCTTCCTCGGCCTGATGGATCACCTGGCGGCACGCGACATCAACTGTCCCAAGCCGATCCATGGCCGCGACGGCAACGCCGTGCGCACGCTGGCCGCGCGGCCGGCGGCCATCACCACGTTCCTGCACGGCTTGTCGCCGCGTCGCATTGCCGTGAAGCATTGCGGACCGCTCGGCGAGGCGCTCGCGGGCCTGCATCTTGCCGGTCGCGACTTTGTGCTCAGGCGACCCAACGCGCTGTCGGTCGCCGGCTGGCGGCCGCTGTTCGACGGCAGCCGGGCCCATGCCGACGACGTCGCCCGCGGGCTCGCCCACGAGATCGGCGCGGAGATCGACTTCTTCGAGGCCCACTGGCCGAAGAACCTGCCGGACGGCGTCATCCATGCCGATCTGTTTGCCGACAACGTCTTCTTCCTGAACGACCGGCTGTCGGGACTGATCGACTTCTACTTCGCCTGCAACGACGCGCTGGCCTACGACGTCGCCATCTGCCTCAACGCCTGGTGTTTCGAGCCCGACCGGTCGTTCAACGCCACCAAGGCCCGGGCCTTGCTGCAGGCCTATGACAAGGTCCGGCCGCTGGGCGATGCCGAACGCCGGGCGCTGCCCGTACTGGCGCGAGGCGCTGCGCTGCGTTTCCTGCTGACGCGACTCTACGATTGGATCCATACGCCGGCCGACGCGCTGGTGAAGCGCAAGGATCCGCTGGAGTACCTCGCCTACCTGCGCTTTCACCGGGGCACGACGTCGCTCGCGGATTACGGACTGTGAACGAAATGTCCGACGTCGAAATCTTCACCGACGGCGCCTGCAGCGGCAATCCCGGGCCCGGCGGATGGGGAGCAATCCTGCGTGTGAACGGACGCGAGCGTGAGCTTTCGGGCGGCGATCCCGCCACCACCAACAACCGCATGGAGCTGATGGGCGCCATCTCCGGCCTCGAGGCATTGAAACGACCGTGTCGGGTGAAGCTTCATACCGACAGCAAGTACGTCCTCGAAGGCGCCACCAGGTGGATCCATGGCTGGAAGAAGAACGGCTGGCGGACCGCGGACAGGAAGCCGGTGAAGAACGTCGAGCTTTGGCAGCGCCTCGACGAGGCGCGCAACGGCCATCAGGTCGATTGGATCTGGGTCAAGGGCCACAGCGGCCACGCCGAGAACGAGCGCGCCGACCAGCTCGCGCGCGATGAGATCGACAAACTTCGTTTGTCGTCCCGAACGGAGTGAGGGATCTTTCCGGATCAGCAAAGATCCCTCGGCCCGCGGCCTCGGGATGACAGCTTCGCTGTCAGCCGCGCTTGGGCTGCGGCGGCACCGGCTTCTTCTCGACGGGCTTTTCGTAGACGAGATCGAAGGCTTCCTGCGCGCCGTCGCAGGGATTGTCGCCCTCGGCCAGGCGCCAGACCTGCGACTTGCCCGAGCGGCGGAAGTTGAGCATGCCGGCGACCTTGCAGGGCGTGCCTTTCTGAACCTTGGCGATGCGGAAGGCGACTTCACCGCGGACCTGCACGTGGCCGGCCGAGATGCGTTCGACCACGCCGTCGATCGCCGCCCAATCGCCCTCGGTGCCGGGTGCGGCGCTGTCGATGCGGCCTTTCACGATCCACAGCGCGCCCTTCTTGGTCACGGCGACTTCGCCCGGCTTGGCGCCCTTGATCTTGGCGTAGCGGCCCCAGACGATCTTGATCGCGCCGGCAAAGAGCTGCGCTTCGGTCTCCGAGTCGATCGCGGTGCGCGTCACCTTGGGCTGGCCATCGACGAGCGGCGAGCTGAGGTCCTTGAGCGGCGCACCCTGGTCGACCTGCGGCGCCTGCAGGGGCGGCGGCGCGGGATAATAGGACGACGGCGGCTGCGGCGGGGCCGGACTATTGGCCGGAGGCGTCTGGGCAGACAGCGATCCGGCGGCGAACAGAAGAGCGAGTGAAAGGATGAATCAAAGCATTGCTTGGGGTCTTACAGGAGAGGTTCGAACGACGCTACCGCTTCCCCTCGTCCTTTGCCGGCGCTGGGGGCGGCACTGGCGCGGCGGCGCCGGGCTGCTCGCCGCGCAGGCCGGCCTGGGCGCGCCGGGCGGCATCGGAGCCGGGCGGCACGAGCCCCAGCACCTTGGAGAAATCGGCGCTGGCCACGGACTTATCACCACGCGAGAGGGCGGCAAAGCCGCGTTCGAGCAGCGCTTCGGAATGTTCGGGCGCAATCTTGAGGGCGCTATCGGCGTCGGCCAGCGCCCGGGCCGGATTTCCTGAATTGCGCCAGGCCGCAGCCCGCAACACCAGGATCTCGACATCCTTGGGACGCATGATGAGAGCGTTGTCGAAATCGGAAATGGCGCGCGGCCAGGCGCGCATGGCGGCATGGCTGAGGCCGCGATCGACCCACAGATCGGGATCATTGGTCTTGAGCTCGAGCGCCCGGCTTTGCGCCGCCGCGGCGTTCTCGGCCTGCCCCGCCTCCATCCAGGCCTGGCCGGCCTGAGCCCATAATTCGGCGCGCAGGCCCGGGCGCTCCTGCCCCATATCGCGGGCGATCGCCTCGAACTGGGTCGCCGCCTGGACGTGCCTGCCCGCTTCGAACATGGCGAGCGCCACGCAATGGCGTGCGCCCAGATCGCCCCCTTCGGCCATCCACTTTTCGGCAGCCGCCAGCGCCTTCAACGGCTCCTTGCGCGCGAGCTTCATGCACTCGGTATAACGGCGCAGATGGTCGGGAGAGCCGGCCAGCGGCTCGAGTCCCTGCGCCACAGCCGGCGACGCGGCCGAGAGCGCAAACAGCAGGAGCGGCGCCAGGCGATGGAGCGACGGCATGCTAACCCGCTAGCTCCTCGACTATGGCAACAAGGCGGGCGATGTCGGCCGACGTGCTGAGGCGATGATCGCCGCCCTTGACGAAGGTGGTGATCACCTCCGGCGCCTCGAGATGCCGCGCGATCTGCAGCGAGTATTCCCACGGCACGTCGGGATCGCTCTGGCCATGCAGCAGCCGCACCGGACAGGGCAGCGCGAGCTTCTTGTCGAGCAGCAGGTGGTTGCGCCCCTCCTCGATCAGCTTCCAGGTGAAGACCGAGGGTTCGGGGGAATATTGCGACGGCCGATCGAGCCGCCCGTCGCGCTCGAGCCGGGCGCGATCTTCGGGCGACAGACCCTTGAGCAGCATGCGCTCGGTGAAGTCGGGAGCTGCCGCGATCAGCACCAGACCGGCCAACCGGTCGGCGCGCGCGCGGGCCACCAGCAGCGACAACCACCCGCCCATGCTCGAGCCGACGAGCACGAGCTTGCCGCTGCTGAGCGAATCGACTGCGGCAAGCGAGTCGTCGAGCCAGCGGCCGATCGTGCCGTCCTCGAAGCGGCCCGACGACTGGCCGTGGCCGAGATAGTCGAAGCGCAGGAAAGCGCGGCCGGTTCTGCGCGCCCAGGCTTCGAGGGCGAGAGCCTTGGTGCCGGTCATGTCGGAGCGAAAGCCGCCGAGGAACACCACCGTGGGTGCGCAGCCATCGGTCTTGGCGTAGGCGACGGTGTTGCCGTCGGGCCGCTGCAAACGTTGAACCCTACCTTCGACGCTCATGGCGTGTTACCTGCCACAATCAGTAACCGGCTGCCAACGTCACGTGAGTGCTCCCAACCTTCTGCAGATCGTGCCGTCGCTGGCCGGCGGCGGCCTCGCGCGCGCCACGCTCGATACCGCACAGGCCGTGATTGCCGCGGGCGGCACCGCCATCGTGGCCTCCCCGGGCGGCGCCCTGGTGCCCGACCTGTTGCGCCTGCGCGCCAGCCATCTCGAGCTTCCCGACGGGCAGCATCCGGTGTGGGCGAGGCTCAGCCTTCCGGGCAGGCTTGCCGCCAGCCTGCGCGATGCCCGCGTCAACCTCATCCAGTCGCGCTCACCCGCTACCGCCTGGATCGCCAACGCGCTGGCCAGCCGCCTAGAGGTCAACTGGATCGCCACCTTGCATCGGCCGTTCGTTGCGACCGACCTGATCGGCCGCCTTGTGGAACGTCGCCAGTCGCGCGCGTCACGCCTGATCGCCGTGTCCGATCATGTCGCGCGCGACGTCCTGCAGCGCTTCCCCGCGCTCGCCGACCGGCTGGAGACCATCGCCCCCGGCGTCAATTTCGACCGCTTCGACCCGGCCGTCGTTCGGGTCGACCGCGTGATCCGTCTGGCCGGCGAATTGCGCGTGCCCGACGGCAGCCACGTCGTGCTCTGTCCGGCGCGTTTCAATGAGGATCGCGGCCAGAAAATCCTGATCGAGGCCGTCAAGCGGCTGCAACGCAGCGATGTGTACTGCCTTCTGCTGGGATCGACCGGCGTGCCGACGCCGTTCGAGAAGGAACTTGAGCGCACCATCGAGGCGGCGGCACTCTACGGCCGCATGCAGATCGGCCCCTATGTCGAGGATATGCCGGCGGCCTACATGCTGGCCGACGTCGTGGTGGCGACCGGCGGCGCCGAGCAGGGCTTCAGCCGTACCCTCATCGAGGCCCAGGCGATGGGCCGGCCGGTCGTGGCCGAGGGCGGCGGAGGTGCCGCTGAAGCGGTGCTCCCCGGAGTCACCGGATGGCTGGCGCCAGCGGGCGACGCCGCAGCACTCGCCGCGGCCCTCGACGAGGCGCTGTCGCTCTCGGCCCAACGCCGCGCCGAACTCGCCCGCGCGGCCCAGGAACAGGTGCGCAGCCGCTACAGTCTGGCACACTCCAACCAGCAGTTGCTTCGGCTCTACGAACGGCTGTCGGGCTGAAAGGGAGCATGATGATGTCGCTATCCCGCCGTGCGCTTCTTGCTGTTCTTCTTCTCGTTGGCGCCGCCGCCGCCCCAGTGTCTGGCCAAGTCGCCCGGCCGCCCGCCGGCGGGCCGGACTGGACGTCGATCGGCCCGCCGACGGGCAATGCGCAGGATTTCCTCGGAGTGTGGAAGCTCACCTGGGATGGCCCGATCGACGCCCACTGCCCGTGCCGCGGGATGCTCACGATCGAGGTCAAGAGTACCGCAGACGGCAGCGGTCTTGCCGGTTACTGGGAGATGAAGGGCAAGGGCCCCCCCGCCGTCCTTCAGGGTGCTGTGGGGTTCGACCAGAACGTCTGGGTCGGCCACTTCTCCCTGCCGGATGACACCTCGGATTTTCCCTTGAAGGGCAATTTCCGGCTCGAGACCAGGGGGGGCAATACGCTGACCGGCTCCTATCAGCGCCAGGGGATGACGATTCCCTTCCGCCTGAGCGGCACCCGGAACTGAGGGCACCCCCCACTCCAACTTGACTCGGGCTGCCGCCGCAACTATCTCCGGGCGCATGGACCGGCTGATTTCCAGCTCTCCCGCGAAACTGACCACCTTCCGAACTTGATTCGGCCGGGCGCGCGCACTCGTGCCGCTTCCCGGCCTTTGTCCTCCGACGCCTCGCGTCGGTCGACAAGTCGTGTCCGGACTCTTTCAAGGTGGTTGCAATGATCAATATTTCCCTGCCCGACGGCTCCGTCCGTTCGTTCGACAAACCGGTGAGCGGTGCTGCAATCGCAGCAGCCATCGGACCGGGCCTCGCCAAGGCAGCCCTTGCGCTGCGCGTCGACGGCAAGATGGTGGACCTCTCCCATGTCGTCGATCACGATGCCAAGATCGGCATCGTGACGTCGCGCGACCCCGAGGCGCTGGAGCTCCTGCGCCATGACGCAGCGCACGTGCTGGCCCAGGCGGTGCAGGAACTCTATCCCGGCACGCAGATAACGTTCGGCCCTTCGACGGAGGACGGCTTCTACTACGACTTCGTCCGCGCCGAGCCGTTCACGCCGGAAGACTTCGGCAAGATCGAGCAAAAGATGGCGCAGATCGTCGATCGCAACCTGCCGATCGAGCGCGAGGTCTGGGACCGCGCCAAGATCAAGGACTACTTCGTCAAACACGGCGAGAGCTTCAAGGCGCAATGGGCCGACGAACTGCCGAAGGACGAGGTGATCTCGGTCTACAAGCAGGGCGACTGGCTCGACATGTGTCTCGGCCCGCATCTGCCCTCGACGGGCAAGCTCGGCAAGGCCTTCAAGCTGACCAAAGTGTCGGGCGCCTACTGGCGCGGCGACGCCAAGAACGCCCAGCTCCAGCGTGTCTACGGCACGGTCTTCTTCTCCGACAAGGAGCTGAAGGACTACCTGCACCGCCTCGAAGAAGCCGAGAAGCGCGACCATCGCAAGATCGGCCGCGAGATGGACCTCTTCCACCAGCAGGAAGAAGCGGCCGGCATGGTGTTCTGGCATCCCAAGGGCTGGACGCTGTGGCGCACGATCGAGAGCTATCTCCGGCGCAAGCTGGAAGCCGGCGGCTATGTCGAGGTGAAGACGCCGCAGCTCGTCGATCGCAAGCTGTGGGAGGATTCGGGCCACTGGGAGAACTTCCGCCCGAACATGTACCTCAGCGAGAACGAGGAAGGGCTCAGGGAGTTCATCGACGATCCGGCCAAGCGCATCTTCGCGCTGAAGCCGATGAACTGCCCCTGTCACATCCAGATCTTCAACCAGGGTCTGCGCAGCTACCGCGAGCTGCCACTGCGCATGGCCGAGTTCGGCTCGTGCCACCGCTTCGAGCCGTCGGGCGCCCTGCACGGCATCCTGCGCGTGCGCAACTTCACGCAGGACGACGCCCACCTCTTCTGCAGCGAGGAGCAGATCGAGAGCGAGACGATCCGCTTCTGCAAGTTGCTGGACGAGGTCTATCGCGATCTCGGCTTCCCCGACTATTTCGTGAAGTTCTCCGATCGGCCACCGGTACGCGCCGGTTCCGACGCGGTCTGGGACCAGGCCGAGGGAGCGCTCCTTTCAGCCTCGAAGGCGGCCGGACTCGACGTGAAGCTCAATCCCGGCGAGGGCGCGTTCTACGGCCCCAAGCTCGAATTCGTGCTGCGCGATGCGATCGGGCGCGACTGGCAGTGCGGTACCCTGCAGGTCGATTTCGTGGTGCCGGGGCGGTTGGGCGCGCATTACGTGGCGGAGGACGGCTCGCGCAAGACTCCGGTCATGCTCCATCGCGCAATCTTCGGCAGCTTCGAGCGCATCATCGGTGTCCTGATCGAGCACTATGCCGGTCGCTTCCCCTTGTGGATGGCGCCGACGCAAGCGGTGGTAGCCACCATCGTCAACGACGCCGACAGCTATGCCAACGAGATCGCCGCCAAGCTGCGCGCCGCCGGCGTCAGAGTCGACACCGACCTGCGCAACGAGAAGATCAACTACAAGGTCCGCGAGCACTCGCTGGCGCACGTGCCGCTGATCCTGGCGGTCGGCCGACGCGACATGGAAGGCCGCACGGTGGCGGTCCGCCGTCTCGGATCTGAGAAGCAGGAGGTCCTTGAACTTGGGGCCGCCGTCACTACACTTTCAACAGAGGCCCGGCCGCCCTTTTAGGGCGGCCGCGGACTCGAATTCCGCCCCATCCGTATCGAAAGAAGGGGGGCTTCAACCAGGGAGACTTTAGCCATAGCCCGACCTGCCCAACAAAGCGCGCCCACCCGCGAGGGTCCGCGCGTCAACGGCGAGATTAGAGCGCCACAAGTCCGACTGATCGACGAAAACGGCGAGATGGTCGGAGTCGTCAGTTCCCGCGAGGCATTGGAGATGGCCGAGGAGGCCAATCTCGATCTGATCGAGATTTCGCCCAATGCGGTGCCGCCAGTCGCCAAGATCTCCGACTACGGCAAATACAAATATGAAGCGCAGAAGAAGGCGCACGAGGCCCGCAAGCACCAGAAGGTGATCGAGGTCAAAGAGATCAAGATGCGGCCCAACATCGACGACCACGATTACGAAGTGAAGATGCGCGCCATGAAGCGCTTCATCGAGGAAGGCGACAAGGTGAAGGTCACCCTGCGCTTCCGCGGCCGCGAAATGGTCCATGCCGAACTCGGTCTCGAGGTGCTGAACCGCGTGCGCGGCGAGATGGACCCGCTGACCAAGATCGAATCGATGCCGCGCATGGAAGGCCGGCAGATGATCATGGTGCTGGCACCGAAGTGATGGGCCTGTGAGGCTCTGGCCGGTGAGGCTCGCGGCGGTTCTTGCCGTCGCGTTTGCTGCCTCGCCGGCGATGGCACAGCTCGCCACGCCGCCGCTCAATACGGAAGCGGCGAAAAGTCTCGCCGATTTCCTGACCTTTTCGCCGCATCGCGCCTTTGTGGTTGGCGCCGACGGCAAGGCGGCCTGGTGGGCCGGCGTCAGCGGGGCCGATCCTGACACTGCAGTCAGCAACGCGATGAAGCGATGCGAGGAGCGCGGCCATCTTCCGTGCGTGCTCCACGTCGTCAACAACTACACCGTCACCCACCAGGACTGGCGAAAGATGGTGCCGGCCCTTTCCCCCGATGCGCCAGATATCGGTCGGCTGCGGCCGCAACCATACTGGTCGATCCGCGGACCTGCGCTAGCCAACGGCCTGATCGTCTGGAGCCATGGCTACATGGCGGGCAAGAACGCCACCGACAATGCACCGCAACCCTATATCGGCCGATTCACGCGCCTCGGTTACGATCTCTATCGCTTCGATCGCGAATGGATCGCCGACTGGGCGAGCGATGCGACGGCCTTGGCCGCCGCGGTGACCCAGGCCCGCAAGATGGGCTACCGCCGGGTCGTGCTTGCCGGCCAGTCAGCCGGCGCCTGGGTGTCGCTGGCGGCGGCGGCACGCGGTGCCGCGGTCGACGGCGTGATTGCCATGGCGGCGGCTCATCACGGGACCGTCGAGAAGATGAATGACCCGACGCGGGCACGCTCGGAATGGCGGCATGTCATGCAGGCCCTCAAGCCCGGCCCGCGCTTTGTCATCGTCAATTTCGCGGGCGACGCCTACGACGTCGGCGGTCGCATGGCCGATGCGCGTGCCGCCTTCGCCGCGAGCGGCGTCCAGGCCGAGATCATCGCCGAGCCCGACGGCTTCAAGGGCCACGGCGCCGGCGGCGATTTCAGCTTCGCCCGCAAGTTCGGTGCCTGCATCCAGGACTTCATCGAGACTGGCATAAAAAAAGCGCCCTGCGGCTAAAGCGTGATGACTTTGGCTTTTCGCGTCGGCCCAGCTCTCGCAGCTATGGCGCGATGATTGGCCATCACGCCTGAGCGGCGCCCGTGCCGGGCCGACGCGTGAGTCAACTGAAAGTCATCACGCTCTCGTCCGACGGATCCGTCGTCACGGCATGTAAGAGCCGCCGTTGACGTGCAGCACCTGACCGGTGGTGGCGTCGGAATCGTCCGAGGCCAGGAAGACCGCCGTGCGCGCGATCTGCTCGGGCGTCAGCAGCTTGCCGCCGAGGGGGATGTTGAGGCGGGCCATCTCGATCAGCTCGGCGTCGGTGTTGCCGTAGCGCGGTTGCGCCGTGTCGGTGGTGCCCGGCGCGATGGCGTTGACCCGGATATTGTGTGGCGCGAGTTCGAGCGCCATGGCGCGCGTCATGGACACGATTCCGCCCTTGCTCGCGCTGTAGTGCACGCCGCGTACGGCGCCGCGAACCGACTGGGAGGCAAGGTTGATCACCGAGCCCGGCTTGCCGGCGGCGATCAGCGCCTTGGCCACCGCGATGGTGGCGAAGCAGCCGGACTTGAGGTTGATGTCGATCAGGTAATCCCAGTCGCTCTCGCGCATCTCCAAGAGCTTCACCCGCGGATAGACGCCGGCGTTGTTGACCAGGATATCGACCGGCCCGAATTGATGCGCCGTCTCGGCAACCATGGTTTCAATCTCGCCGACCTTGGACATGTCGGCCTTGATCAGGATCGCCCGCCGGCCCGCCTTGCGCGCACTGGCGGCAACCGTCTCGGCGCTCTTCTGATCATCGAGCCAGTTGATGGCGACGTCGGCGCCCTCGCCGGCCAGCGCCAAGGCGATGGCAGCCCCTATGCCCTGCTGGGCGCCTGTCACCAGCGCCACTTTGCCGGCCAGTTTCATGGAAAATCCCCTGTTTCAGGCCCGACTGTGCCACAACCGCCTGCGCTTGCGTGGACCAACCCTCGCCGCTATAAGCCCCGTTCCTTCGGGTGGCCTGGCCAATAAGGGCATTGCCTCGGCTGCTGTGTAAGGACTTTTCGGTCTTCGGACCGGGACCGGCGCCTCGGCGCTAACCCTTTGAAAAGGAACAAAAATGCCCAAGATGAAGACCAAGAGCGGGGCCAAGAAGCGTTTTCGCTTTACGGCGTCGGGAAAAGTGAAGCACGGCGTCGTCGGCAAGCGCCACGGCATGAGCAAGCGGGGCAACCGCTTCCTGCGCCAGGCGACCGGCATGGCGATCGTTTCCGAGCCGGACACGCGCATCATCAAGCGCAACTTCTTTCCGTACGCGAGGTAGGCCATGGCACGCGTCAAGCGGGGCGTGGCTGCACACGCCCGACACAAGAAGGTTCTCAAGCTCGCCAAGGGCTATCGCGGCCGCGCCAAGAACGCGTTCCGCGTCGGCATCGAGAAGGTCGAGAAGGGTCTGCAATACGCCTATCGCGACCGGCGCAACAAGAAGCGCGCGTTCCGCGGGCTTTGGATCCAGCGCATCAACGCCGCGACCCGCGAGCATGGCCTCACCTACTCTCAGTTCATGAATGGCATTCTCAAGGCCGGGATCGAGGTCGACCGCAAGGTCATGGCCGATCTCGCCATGCGGGAGCCAGCAGCATTTAAGGCCCTGGTCGAACAGGCCCAGGCCGCCCTCAAGTAAAACTTGTCTTGCCGCTGTGCGGCATGGCCAAGAGATCCGAAAGAGGGAGCCTGATTGCACAGGCTCCCTTCTTTTGTTTTGGAGCGATGGATGGATGATCTTTCAACCATACGCAGTGAGGCGTTGAACGCGGTTCAGGGTGCGGCCGACCTGGCGGCGCTCGAGGCTGCACGCGTGGCGGCGCTCGGCAAGAAAGGCAGCATCACCGGCCTGATGAAGACGCTGGGCGGCCTGGCGCCCGACCAGCGCAAGGAATTCGGCGCCAGGGTCAACCAGCTCAAGGGCGAGATCGAGCAGGCGCTGGACGCGCGCCGGTCGTCATTGGGCGCCTCGGCGCTGGCAAGCCGTCTCAATTCGGAGCGGGTCGACGTCAGCCTGCCGGCGCGTCCCGAAGGACAAGGGACGCTCCATCCCGTCGGGCAGGTGATGGACGAGCTCGCCGCCATCTTCGGCGAAATGGGCTTCACCTGGGCCGACGGTCCGGACATCGAGGACGACTGGCACAATTTCACCGCCCTCAACATGCCGCCCGACCATCCCGCCCGCCAGATGCAGGACACGTTCTATCTGCCGTCGCGCGCCGACGGCACGCCGATGGTGCTGCGCACTCAGACTTCGCCCGTGCAGATACGCACCATGCTCAATAAGGATGTGCACGAGATGCTGGCCGACGGCGGATCGCTGCGTATCATCGTGCCGGGCCGCACCTACCGCATCGACAACGACGCCACCCATACCCCGATGTTCCATCAGGTCGAGGGGCTGGTCATCGACCGCACGACGCACATGGGCCATCTCAAGGGCTGCCTGGTCGATTTCTGCCGCGCCTTCTTCGAGGTCGAAGATTTGCCGCTGCGCTTCCGCCCTTCCTATTTCCCCTTCACCGAGCCGTCGGCCGAGGTTGATATCGGCTGCTCGTGGAAGGACGGCGAGTTGCGCATCGGCGCCGGCGAATCGTGGCTGGAGATCCTGGGCTCGGGCATGGTGCATCCCAACGTGATCGAGAACTGCGGGCTGGATCCCGCGGTCTATCAGGGCTTCGCCTTCGGCATGGGCATCGACCGCATCGCCATGCTGAAGTACGGCATCAACGATTTGCGCAGCTTCTTCGATTCGGACCTGCGGTGGCTCCGCCACTACGGCTTCTCGGCGCTCGAATGGCCGTCCCTCACCCAGGGGCTAGGGCGATGAAGTTCACGCTCTCCTGGCTCAAGGAGCATCTCGACACCACGGCGACACTTGCCGAGGTGCGCGATCGGCTGACCATGCTCGGCCTCGAGGTCGAGGGCATCAGCAATCCGGCGGAGACGCTCAAGGGCTTCGTCGTGGGTTATGTCGTCGAAGCGGCCCAGCATCCCAACGCCGACCGCCTGCGCGTCTGCAAGGTCGACACGGGCACCGGCACCGTCCAGGTCGTGTGCGGCGCGCCCAATGCGCGGACCGGCATGAAGGGCGTCTTCGCGCCGGCCGGCAGCTACATTCCCGGCACGGACATGATGCTGAAAGCCAGCAAGATCCGCGGCGAAGAGAGCAACGGCATGCTGTGCTCCTCGCGCGAGCTGCAGCTGGGCGACGACCATAGCGGCATCATCGATCTGCCGGCCGACGCCAGGACCGGTGCGCCGGCGGCCGAAGCGCTCGGCCTCGACGACCCGGTGATCGAGATCAAGGTGACGCCCAATCGCGCCGATTGCCTGGGCGTGCACGGCATCGCGCGCGATCTCGCAGCAGGCGGTCTCGGCACGCTGAAGCCGGTAAAAGCCGACAAGATCAAGGGAACCTATGCGAGCCCGATCAAGTGGACGCACGGCTACGAGGCCAAGCCCGACAGCCCCTGCCCGATCGTGGTCGGCCGGCATTTCCGCGGCATCAAGAACGGTCCCTCGCCCGACTGGCTGCAGCGCCGCCTCAAGGCCATCGGGCTGCGTCCGATCTCGGTCCTGGTAGACATCACCAACCTGGTGACCTTCGACCTCAACCGGCCGCTGCATGTGTTCGATGCCAGGAAGCTCGCGGGCGATCTGGTCATGCGCCAGGCGCGTGACGGCGAGACGCTCCTGGCGCTCGACGGCAAGACCTACACGCTCGATCCATCCATCGCAGTGATCGCCGACGGCAGGGCCGTGCACGGCATCGGCGGCGTAATGGGCGGCGAGGAAACCGGCGTGCGCGAAGACACGACCGAGGTGTTCCTCGAAGCAGCCTACTTCCAGCCGATCGGAATCGCGGCGACCGGACGCAAGCTCGGCATCCTGTCGGACGCGCGCTATCGCAACGAACGCGGCATCGATCCGGAGTCCTGCGGCTGGAGCGCCGAAGTGGCGACGCGACTGATCCTCGAGCTGTGCGGCGGCGAGGCGAGCGAAACAGTCTCAAGCGGCGTCATGCCGGCCTGGCAGCGCAGCTACACCTTGCGGACCGACCGGGTGAAGACGCTCACCGCCATCGACGTGCCCGCCAGAGACACCGCCGAGATCCTGAAGAAGCTTGGCTTCAGCGTCGACGGCAGCGGCCCCTGGACGGCCGGCGTGCCGTCGTGGCGTCCCGACATCGTGGGCGAGGCCGATCTGGTGGAGGAAGTGTCACGCGTGTGGAGCTTCGACCGCATCCCCACGACGTCCCTGCCCCGCCTGTCGCCGACCTCGAAGCCGGTGCGCAATCCCCTGCAGAGGCGCGTGCCGCAGGCGCGACGGGCACTGGGCGTGCGCGGCATGAACGAGGCGGTGACCTGGTCGTTCCTGCCCCTGGAGCAGGCCGAGCGATTTGGCGGCGGTGGCGCCGACCTGCGCCTGTTGAATTCGATCGCCTCGGAACTCGACACCATGCGCCCATCGGTCCTGCCCAACCTGATCGATGCCGCGTCGCGCAACGAAGCGCGCGGGCTCTCCGACCCGGCGCTGTTCGAGGTCGGCCCGCAATACAAGGACGCCACACCCGCTGGCCAGCGCACCGTTGCCGCCGGCATTCGCCACAACATGGCGGTGCCGCGCAACTGGGCCGGACCCGCGCGCCAGGTCGACGCCTTCGACGCCAAGGCCGATGCGCTGGCGGTGCTGGCCGCGATCGGCGCGCCGGTCGAGAACATGCAGGCCCAAGCTGGCGCGCCGGACTGGTATCACCCCGGCCGGTCTGGAGCGATCAAGCTCGGCGACCGGGTGATGGCGCATTTCGGCGAGCTCCATCCGGGGATCGCCGCGGCTGCCGACCTCAGGGGGCCGGTCGCCGCCTTCGAGGTGTTTCTCGACGCACCGCCCCTGCCCAAAGCGCGGGCGACCAAGGCGCGCCCATCCCTCAAGGTTTCGGCCCTCCAGCCGGTCGAACGCGACTTCGCCTTCCTGGTCGATGCCGGCGTCGAGGCCGAGAAGATCGTCCGCGCGGCGCGCAATGCCGACAAGGTGCTGATCGCCGCCGCCCGCGTGTTCGACCTCTACGCCGGCAAGGGCGTCCCTGAGGGCAAGAAATCCATCGCCATCGCCGTCACCCTGCAGCCGATCGAGCGTACCTTGACCGATGCGGAGATCGAGGCGGTGTCGGCCAAGATCGTCGCGGCTGTCGTGAAAGCGACTGGCGCGGTACTGCGTGGTTGATATGAACCCCGATCCACGCACCGTGTCATCCCGAGCGAAGCGAGGGATCTTTGGTCGACGCCGCGAAAGGTCCCTCGCTGCACTCGGGATGACAATTTTGCCTGAACAAGCGTAAGTGCGTCTGAAATGACCGACCTGTCGTTGATCCGCAATTTCTCGATCATCGCCCACATCGACCACGGCAAGAGCACGCTGGCCGACCGGCTGCTGATGCGCTGCGGTGCGGTGACCGAGCGCGAGTTCCACGACCAGATGCTCGATTCGATGGATATCGAGCGCGAGCGCGGCATCACCATCAAGGCGCAGACCGTGCGGCTCGACTACCCGGCCAAGGACGGCAAGACCTATGTGCTGAACCTGATGGACACGCCGGGCCACGTCGACTTTGCCTACGAGGTCAGCCGCTCGCTGGCGGCCTGCGAGGGCTCGCTGCTGGTCGTCGATGCCAGCCAGGGCGTCGAGGCCCAGACCCTGGCGAATGCGTACCACGCGATTGAGGTCAATCACGAGATCATCCCGGTCCTCAACAAGATCGACCTGCCGTCGGCCGACGCCGAGCGGGTGTGCAAGGAGATCGAGGACGTGATCGGCATCGACACGTCCGACGCCGCCCGCGTCTCGGCCAAGACCGGCGAGGGCATCGACGATCTGCTCGAGATGATGGTCAAGCGCCTGCCGGCGCCGACCGGCGACCGCAACGCACCGCTCAAGGCTCTCCTGGTCGATAGCTGGTACGACCCCTACCTCGGCGTCGTCACCCTGGTGCGCGTCAAGGACGGCGTGCTGAAGAAAGGCCTGCGCATCCGCATGATGGCGGCGGCGGCGGCCTACGACCTCGACAAGGTCGGCATCTTCACGCCCAAGCCCAAGGACGCCGACGAGCTCGGCCCGGGCGAGATCGGCTTCATCATCGCCGGCATCAAGACCATCGCCGACTGCAAGGTCGGCGACACCATCACCGATGACAGGAAGCCCGCGTCCGAGATGTTGGCGGGCTTCAAGCCCTCGGTGCCGGTGGTGTTCTGCGGGCTGTTCCCGGCCGACGCCGCCGAGTTCGAGGTGCTGCGCGAATCGCTGAGCAAGCTCCGCCTGAACGACTCCTCCTTCCATTTCGAGCCCGAGTCGAGCGCCGCCCTGGGCTTCGGCTTCCGCTGCGGCTTCCTCGGCCTCCTGCACCTCGAGATCGTGCAGGAGCGGCTGGAACGCGAGTTCAATCTCGACCTGGTCACCACGGCGCCGTCCGTCGTCTACAAGGTCCGGATGACCGACGGCACGGAGATGGAGCTGCATAATCCGGCCGACTATCCCGATCCGATGAAGATCGCCGAGATGCAGGAGCCGTGGATCAAGGCCACGATCATCACGCCGGACGAGCATCTCGGCTCGGTGCTGACCCTCTGCCAGGACCGCCGCGGCCAGCAGATCGAGCTTACCTATGCCGGTACGCGCGCCATGGCGATCTACCGCCTGCCGCTGAACGAGGTGGTGTTCGACTTTTATGACAGGTTGAAGTCGGTGACGCGCGGCTACGCCAGCTTCGACTACGAGATCGCGGGCTACGAGCCCGGCGAACTGGTGAAGCTCACCATCCTGGTCAATGCCGAACCGGTCGATGCGCTCTCCATGATCGTCCACAAGAACGCCGCCGAAAGCCGCGGCCGGGCGCTGTGCGAACGGCTGAAGGACCTGATCCCGCGCCAGCTCTTCAAGATCGCCATCCAGGCGGCGATCGGCGGCCGGGTGATCGCGCGCGAGACGATCAGCCCGCTGCGCAAGGACGTGCTCGCCAAGTGCTATGGCGGCGACATCAGCCGCAAGAAGAAGCTTCTCGAGAAGCAGAAGAAGGGCAAGAAGCGCATGCGCCAGATCGGCGAGGTCGAGATCCCGCAGTCGGCCTTCATCGCGGCGCTGAAGATGGACAGCCGCTAGAGTCGGGATTCAATAGCGCGGGTTAGTGCAAGTCGCGCACAGACCCCAGCGAGCTGCGGGGAAGTCCGCCGCGGCTGCGCCGCCGCCGCGGTGCGCGCGTGCCGATGAAGCCGAACTCAGAGCGGCCGGCCGAGCGACGGCCAACCCACAGGCAGACCACGCCGAGAACCAGGAACGCCGGAAGCGCCGGCGTCTTGAGGGCCGGCGCCAGGATCCAGACCCACAACGCCGAGGACAGATGGCGCTGGATCGCAACCTGCGCGACCTGAAGCGAGCTGAAATCGAGGCGCGACCACAGCTCGCCGAGCGGCAGCAGGCGAAACCCGCCGTCCGACCACCAGGCAAGCCCGTCGTGCACGACCGCCGCCACAGCCAACGCCAACAGCAGCCACCCCAGGGCCCGGAACAGGACCATTACGCTCCCCCCAATCGGCGCGCACCCTAGCCAAGCCGGCGCGCCAGGGGAAGATGCCGTTGCCCCCGACGGACGCCGCGCTATAAGAGCGGCCGACCGCTCATCGGAGGACAGGTGGCCGAGTGGTTTAAGGCACACGCTTGGAAAGCGTGCGTGGTGTAACAGCCACCGCGGGTTCGAATCCCGCCCTGTCCGCCAGCGAGGC
>CAMDCE010000065.1 GCA_945889625.1 Asaia bogorensis
ATGCGCGGCTGCACCGCGGGTTTGGCGTCGTAGGAGACCTTGGTGCCGTCGTTGTCGCGGCTGAGCACGATCTTGGTGCCGAAGCCGATGCACTCGACGCGGGACACCAGCATCTTCGGCACCGCGCGGGCCGCTTCGTCGCCCGGCCGCTGGGCCTTGCGGTCGAGGGCGCTGAGCTGCGCTTCCATCGCTTCCATGCGCTTGCGCGCGGCTTCGACGCGCTCGACCTGCGCCTGCACGACGCGGTCGACCTCGCGCTTCAGGATGCCGGGATTGGGCGGCGGCGCCTCGGGCCTGCCATCGCCGCCGCGCGACGGGCGGCGAGCGCGATTGCTGTCGTCCTGTTCGGCCGTCATGGCGAGCATCGGCACCGGCTTGGGCCGCAGAAAGAAATGCCAGACCCCGAAGCCAACGGTCACGACCGCGACCAGCGAGATCGCCGCCACGAAGCGGCGGAATCCCGGCCCGGGCGGCGGCGGCCTGAGGGGCGCCATCGCGGCCACGGGCACCAGCGCCCCCCGACCCGCGAAGCGTGCCGCCGCCGCCATCTCCGCCTGGTGGGCGAGCTCGCGGTCGTACTGGGCGCGCCGCAGCGGATCGCGCAGCACGTCGTAGGCCTCGGCCAGGCGCAGGAACGGTTCGGCCGACAAACCGGTCTGGGCCTGAGTCTGGGCCGGGGCCGAGCGGTCGGGGTGAAGCTCCTTGGCGCGCGCGCGATAGGCCGTTCGAATAGCCTCGGCATCGGCGTCGCGCGCGAGGCCGAGTTCCTGGTAGTGATCGGGACGGTAGGCGTGCATCGGCCTCCTATGGCGCGATGACTTTTGCTTTAGCCGTCGGCCCGGCTCCCGCAGCGAAGCGGCGCCCGTGCTGGGCCGACGGCGTGATTCGAGTGAAAGTCATCGCGCCTGGCCGGCGGTCATTCTCAGTCCGCCGACCCGGTGATCCTTCAGGATTTCAGGCCTGAGCGCCAGCCCATGGCCCGGCCGCCGGCGATTACCTTTCCCTCCGCTTTGCGGCAGGATGGGAGCAGGGGGCAGATAATGCACACGATGAAGAGAACAGGTCCGATTGCGCTGTTGACGCTGATGTCCGTCCTGTTGCTGTGGACGCTGCCTGCGTCGGCGCAACGGGTCGACTGCGGCAACGGCAACTGGTGCCCGCCAGGCAACGCCTGCCTGCTCGGCGGCCAGTGCGCCCGCCTGGTCGATGTGGTGCCCGGCAGCGTGCGCATGTCGACCGGTACCTATTGCGATCCCGGCTGGCGCGAACACCGCTACCGGCCCGGCTCCTGCGTGGCGCCGGGCTATGTCGACTGCACCAACGGCACGATGTGCCCGCCGCCGAACGCGCAATGCGGTGAGGGCGGCAAATGCGGCGGCGGCCCGCCGGAGACCGGCCCGATGTGCGGCGATGCACGCTGCGCCGAGGGCCGCGTCTGCTCGAGCACTGGAAGATGCATGAACCCCGCGATCCTGCAGGATTGCGGCAACGGCTCCGTCTGCTCGCGCCATGCTGCGTGCAGGCAACCGAGTGGCTGCGCGTACGTGGCGCCGGAGCGCACACGCCAGCAGCGGTGATGTTTCGTCCCTCGCTACCCCTTCATCCGCGTCCCGCCCAACCCTTACGCCGCCAGCCGCTTCACGCGCAGCGCCGGGCCGCGCTTTCGCAGCACGGCGAGGTCGTAGTTCATCTGCATCTGCAGCCAGGCCGCCGCGCTGCCGCCGATGCCGGCCTCCAGGCGCACGGCCATCTCGGGCGAGATCGCGCACTCGCCGTTCAGCACCCGATAGAGCTGCTGACGGGTGACGCCGAGGCCCTCGGCCGCCTTGGCGACCGACAGGCCAAGTGCTTCGATCTCGTCCTTCACGAGGCGGCCGGGATGGGGCGGGGTCTTCATGGGCATTGCACACCTAATCTCGGGGCGTTGTCGCATGTAACATTACATGTGTCAGGCTTTCATCCTCGTCCCGCCCACCCGGTGATCCTTCAAGATCTCCGGCCGGAACGCCAGCCCATGTCCTGGCCGCTCGGGCGGCGACATGGTGCCGGTCTTGCTGGGCAGGATCGGCTCGATCCAGAGGTCGTCGTTCCAGGTCATGTATTCCAGCCAGCTCGCATTGGGGATCGAGGCCATGATGTGCACCATGGTCTCGTGGAAGAGATGCGGCGCCAGCTTGATGCCCCACGGCTCGGCGGCCGCCGCGATCTTGCGCAGCTCGGTGAAGCCGCCGCGCATCGGGTCGGGCTGCAGGATAGGCACCGGGTGCGGCGCCTCGAAGAACGGCCGCAGATCGTTGCGGCAATAATGACTCTCGCCGCCCACGATGCGCGTCTTCAGCGCCGCGGCGATGCGGCGGTAGCCGGTGAAGTCCTCGGCGACCACCGGCTCCTCCAGCCAGTAGGGATCGAACTCGTCGATGCGGTGGCCGGCCTGGATGGCGGTGTCGGCGTCCCAGCCCATGTTGACGTCGATCATGATCTCCACACCGCCGCCCATCGCCTCGCGCATCGCCTTGACGTTAGCGACGTCCTCGCGCCACGGCCTGATGTGCGCCACCTGCATCTTGATGGCCTTCAGGCCCATGGCGGTGAATTCCTTGGCGCGCGCGATCATGCCGTCGCGGCCGAGCCCGCGGAACACACCCGAGCCATAGGCCGGGATCTCGGTGCGCGACGCGCCCCACAGCCTAAAGAGAGGCAGGCCGGCGCGCTTGCCCACGACGTCCCACAGCGCCATGTCGACGGCGCTCTGCGCAAAGACCGTGACGCCCATGCGGCCGAGCCAGAAGTTGCTCTTGTAGAGCTGCGTCCAGATCGCCTCGATTTCGGTCGCGTCGCGGCCGATCACGTGCGGCGCCACCAGCTCCTTCATGGCGGCATCGATCGTGTGCAGCCCGCCGCGCAGGGGCATCAGGTAGCTCATGCCGACCAGCCCGCCCTGGGTCTCGATCTCCAGCACATAGATGTCGCGCTTGGTCTCGATCTTCAGCCCCGCCGCCGGCGGCTTGCCGTGCCACGGCACTTCGAGGAGGGTCGAGCGCAGTTCGGTGATGGTCGTGGCGGTGGTCATGGTGTCTCTCCCGGAATCGTGTCTTTCGTCAGTCCGCAGTGCACGCAGGTTCTCTTGGCGAACGTCGTGCCGATCAGGTTCCACCACGGATTGCCGAGGAACGTCTTGTGGCAGCGCGGGCAGACGAAGCTGTAGGTCCAGAACAACAGGGCAAAGGCTGCGACCACGCACGCCCAGCGGACCACGCCGTCATCGATCGTGAAGAAGACCGCCAGCAGCACCACCACCGACAGCACGACCGCCCACTGCCGACGCCGCCGATCCGCCCACGCCCTGGTGTAGCGCTCTGCTTCGGTCACTCCGCCTCGGTCATTCCGGCCGCCTATCTCTGGCTCGTTCGCCCCACTATGATGCGCGCCGCATGACTTCGTCCAACCGCCTCTATCTTTTCGACACCACCCTGCGGGACGGCGCCCAGACCCAGGGCGTCGATTTCACCGTGGCCGACAAGGTGGCCATCGCGCGCGAGCTCGATCTGCTGGGCGTCGACTACATCGAGGGCGGCTGGCCCGGCGCCAATCCGACCGACGACCGCTTCTTCGCCGAACCGCCGGAGTTCGCCAATGCGAAGTTCGTGGCTTTCGGCATGACCCGTCGCGCCGGCCGGTCGGCGGCCAACGATCCGGGGCTGGCCGCCATCCTGTCGACCAAGGCGCGCAACGTCTGCATGGTGGGCAAGACTTGGGACTTCCATGTCGACGTGGCGCTGGAAGTCGACCGCAAAGAGTATGTCGAGATGATCGGCGATTCGCTGGCCTATGCGAAGACCCGCATGGACGAGACGATGTTCGACGCCGAGCATTTCTTCGATGGCTACAAGGCCAATCCCGATTACGCCATGGCCTGCCTCAACGCGGCGGACAAAGCGGGCGCCCGCTGGCTGGTGCTGTGCGACACCAATGGCGGCACGCTGCCGCACGAGATCGAGCGCATCGTCGGCGAAGTGTGCAAGAAAATCCCCGGCGAGCGCATCGGCATCCACACCCACAACGACACCGAGAATGCCGTGGCCAACACGCTGGCCGCGGTGCGTGCCGGGGCGCGCCAGGTCCAGGGCACGATCAACGGGCTGGGCGAACGCTGCGGCAATGCCAACATGATCGCGCTCATTCCCAACCTGGTGCTCAAGATGGGCTTCGAGACCGGGTTGGCGCCCGATGCGATGGCGCGGCTGACGCATCTGTCGCGCCTGCTCGACGACCGCTTGAACCTGCCGCCAAATCGAAGTGCCGCCTATGTCGGCACGCGCGCCTTCGCTCACAAGGGCGGCCTGCATGTCTCGGCGGTCGAGAAGGATCCCCAGACCTACGAGCATGTCGATCCCGAGATCGTCGGCAACCAGCGCATCATCGTGGTGAGCGACCAGGCCGGCCGCTCCAACATCATGGCGCGGTTTCGCCAGATCGGCCTCGATGTCGACGCCAAGGATCCCGGCGTCGCGCGGCTGCTGGAGATCGTCAAGGAGCGCGAAGCCGAGGGCTATGCCTATGACGGCGCCGATGCCTCGTTCGAGCTGCTGGCGCGCCACGAGCTGCACACCGTGCCCGACTACTTCTCCTTGCAGAGTTTCCGCGTGCTGGCCGAGCGGCGGGTCAATGCCCGCGGCCAGTTGATCGCTCTTTCCGAGGCCACCGTGAAGCTCGACGTCGCCGGCCGCCGCGCCATGGAAGTGGGCGAGGGCAACGGCCCGGTGAATGCGCTGGATGCGGCGCTGCGCAAGGCGCTGGTCCCGGTCTATCCCGAGCTCGCCGACATGCGGCTGGTCGACTTCAAGGTCCGCATTCTCGATTCGGCCGGCGGGACGGCGGCCACCACCCGGGTCATGATCGAAAGTGCCGATGCCAAGGGCCGGCGGTGGACGACGCTGGGGGTGTCGCCCAACATCGTCGACGCCTCCTATAACGCCCTGTACGACGCCATCACCTACAAGTTGTTCCGCGATGGCGCCAAGGTGGCCGCAGGCAGCACTTAAAGGGCCGGTACGGTCGCCAGTACTGAGAACCGGCCCTAGCAGCCATGCCGCGCCCTTGGTTGACCAATTGGGCCGCTCGGCAGACCATATATAGAGTGGACGGACAGCAGTTATCCTCCCAGCAGCCGCCGATTGCGGTTGCCTTGACGCGTCGCCCGCGCATCGGACGGCGTGCGATGGCGCGTGCCTTCATGTGGATGCTGCCGATGCTGGCCTGCGTCGTGGCAGTGTTCATGTGGCTGGCGGCCGGCCGCTTCATCAGCACCGACAACGCCTATGTGAAGGGCGACAAGGCGCTGATCGCCACCGAGCTGAGCGGCATGATCGTCGAAGTGCCGGTGGCCGAGAACCAGCGCGTGTCGCGCGGCCAGCTGCTGTTCCGCCTCGACGACCAGCCCTATCGCACGGCGCTGGCCAAGATCGAGTCCGAGATCGATATCCAGCGCGCCGAGATCAGGGGCCTGCGCGCGCAGTGGCGCTCCAAGCGCGAGGAGATCAAGGCCGCCCGCAGCCAGCAGGTCTACGCCAACACCGACTTCGAGCGCCAACGCGACCTCGCCGAACGCAAGTTCGCGTCGACCCAGAAGCTGGACGAATCGCGGCTGGCGCTGGACGTGGCGCTCCAGCGCATCTCCACCGCCGAGGAGGATCTGCTGCGCATCGAGGCAGCCCTTGCCGGCGACCCCAAGATCAGGGTCGACGACCATCCCAAGGTCAAGCAGATGATGGCGGCGCGCGACGAGGCGCTGCACAACCTGCGCCGCACCACCATCGAGGCGCCGCTCGACGGCATCGTTTCCAAGCGGCCGATGCCCGGCACCTACGCCACAGCGGGCTCGCCGGTGATCGCCGTGGTCGCCGACAGCGATCTGTGGATCGAGGCCAACTTCAAGGAGACCGAGCTCACGCGCGTGCGCGTCGGCCAGCCGGTCACCATCAAGGTCGACACCTATCCCGACACCGACTGCAGCGGCGTCGTGACCTCGATCGCCCAGTCGACGGGTGCCGAGTTCGCCGTGCTGCCGCCGCAGAACGCGTCAGGCAACTGGGTCAAGGTCGTCCAGCGCATCCCGGTGCGGGTCTCGGTCAACTGCCCGGCGGGCGAGCCGCTCAGGTCGGGCATGAGCACGACCATCGAGATCGACACCGGCCACAGCCGCTCGCTCGGCAGCCTGTTCGCCGGCTTCGCCAAGAGCCTCGGCCTGTCGAGCTCGGCCGCTCCCGCCAAGTAGCGCCCGGGCGATGGACGCCGCCGTCCCGCGCCACCGGCGGACCCTCATCACCGTGGTGGTCATGATGGCCACCATCATGCACGCGCTCGACGGCACCATCGCCAATGTGGCGCTGCCCTCGATCCAGGGCTCGCTGTCGGCGACGCAGGAGCAGGTCTCCTGGGTGGTGACCTCTTATATCGTGGCCTCGGCGATCATGACGCCGCTCGCCGGCTTCTGCGCCGTGCGCTTCGGGCTGCGCCGCATCCTGGTGAGCGCGGTGGTGGGCTTCACCGTCGTGTCGATGCTGTGCGGTGCGGCCCAGACGCTCGACCAGCTCGTGCTGTTCCGCGCCCTGCAGGGCGGCTTCGGCGCTTCGCTGGTGCCGCTTTCCCAGGCGCTGATGATGGAGACCTATTCGCGCGAGGAGCAGGGCAAGGCGATGGCGCTGTGGGGCGTCGGCACCATGCTGGGCCCGATCACCGGCCCGTCGCTGGGCGGCTGGCTGACCGACGAGTTTTCCTGGCGCTGGGTGTTCTACGTCAACCTGCCGGTCGGCATCCTGTGCGCGGTCGGCCTCATGCTGCTGATCAAGAACCAGGTGAGCGAGCAGCGTCGCTCGTTCGACATGCTGGGCTTCATGCTGCTTGCCATCGCCATCGGCTCCTTCCAGCTCATGCTCGACCGCGGCCAGCAGCTCGACTGGTACGATTCGCCCGAGATCATCGTCGAGACGATGGTGGCAGCGATCGCCGCGGTGATGTTCGTGATCCACATGCTGACCGACGACCATCCGTTCCTGTCGCGCGACCTGTTCAAGAACCGCAACCTGATGATCGGCCTCGTCTTCACGGCACTTGCGGGCCTGGTGATGATCGTCAGCGCCACCCTGCTGCCGCCCTTCCTGCAGCAGCTCAAGGGCTACCCCGTGCTGACCACCGGCCTGGTCCTGGCGCCGCGCGGCGCCGGCATGATGGTCTCGATGATGCTGGTGGCGCGGCTGATCAGCTACATCGATGCCCGCCTGCTGATCGCCGTCGGTCTGGCGCTGACCGGCCTGTCGCTGTGGGACATGACGCTGTTCACGCTCGATGTCAGCGAGAGCCGCCTGGTGTGGAACGGCGTGCTGATGGGCTTTGGCCTCGGTCTCGTGTTCCCGCCGCTCACCACCATCGCCTTCGCCACCATCCCGCTCCGGCTGCGCACCGAAGGGGCGGCGATCAACGCGCTGCTGCGCAATCTCGGCGCCTCGATCGGCATCGCCGTGCTGGTGTCGCTGCTCGCCCGCAATACCCAGGCCAACCGGTCCGGGCTGGTCGAAGGGCTCAATCCGTTCAGCCCCTCCTGGCCGTTCGGCGCCACCATGCCGGACGCCAGCTCGCAGATGCTCGCGGTATGGGATGCCGAGATCAACCGCCAGGCCGCGATGGTCGGCTACCTCAACGACTTCCGCGTCATGACGCTGTGTACGCTCGCCGTCATCCCGCTGCTCTTCCTCATGCAACGCCAGGCCATGCTGCCCCGCCCGTCGCGGCGGTAGTCTTCCGTCGTCCTGAGCGCAGCGAAGGACCTGACGTCCGCTACGCGCTCGATTTCGATGGTTCGTGTCTGATCGCACGGTGAGGTCCTTCGCTTCGCTCAGGACGACAGATTCCGGCTATATAAGGTCGCATGGGACGAGCCTCGAAGGGCAAGAAGACGGCGGGCACGACGCCGGTGATCATCCTGGTGCGCCCGCAGCTCGGCGAGAATATCGGCATGGCCGCGCGGGCGATGCTGAATTGCGGCCTGTCGTCGCTGCGCCTGGTGAGCCCGCGCGACGGCTGGCCGAACGAACGCGCCCAGCGCGCCGCGTCGGGCGCCGACATCGTGCTGGAGAAGGCCGAGCTGTTCGAGAGCGTGGGCGATGCGGTGGCCGACCTCGAGCATGTGGTGGCGACGAGCGCGCGCAATCGCGAGCTCTCGCAACGCATCCTGACGGCGCGCCATGCCGCGACCGAGATGCGCGGCTGGACGGAAGCGGGCAAGGCGGTCGGCATCCTGTTCGGGCCCGAGCGCACGGGGCTGGAGAACGACGACATCGTGCATGCCGACACCGCGCTCTCGATCCCGCTCAATCCGCAATTCTCCTCGCTCAACGTGGCGCAAGCAGTGCTGCTGGTGGCCTATGAATGGGCGGCCTCCGGCGACGCCACGCCGCCGGCGCGCATGTCCGAGCATTCGACGCGGCCGGCCAACAAGGAGGAGCTGCAGGGCCTGTTCGACCATCTCGAGCGCGCTCTCGACCAGTCGGGCTTCCTGCGCCACAAGGACATGCGGCCGTCGATGGTGCTTAACCTGCGCGCCCTCCTGCAGCGCGCCAACATGACCGAGCAGGAGGCGCGGACCTTCCACGGCGTCATCAAGTTCCTGTCCAAGCACAAGCACGAGGAGTGAGCATGGCCACCACCGCCAAGATTTCCTGGGTCGACGGCGCGCTGTTCGTGGCCGAAGGCGGCAGCGGCCACAGCTTCACCATGGACGGCTCGCCCGAGGTCGGCGGCCGCAACCTGGCGTCGCGGCCGATGGAGGTGGTGCTGATGGGCATGGGCGGCTGCACCGCCATCGACGTGGTGTCGATGCTGAAGAAGCAGCGCCAGGACATCGAAGGCGTCGAGGTGGCGCTCGAGGCCGAACGGGCCACCGGGCATCCCATGGTCTTCAGCGCGGTGAAGCTCGTCTACACGGTGCGCGGCCGCAAACTGAACAAGGCGCTGGTCGAGCGGGCCGTGTCGCTGTCGGACGAGAAATACTGCTCGGCCACCGCCATGATCCGAAAGTCGGCCGCCATCACCCACGAAGTGGTGCTGGTCGAGGTCTGACCCCCTCCGTCGCCGTGAGACGGCGACACCTCCCCCGAAGACGGGGGGAGGGCAGCAACTCTTCTCCTCCCCCGTCTTCGGGGGAGGTGCCCGCGTCTGCGCGGGCGGAGGGGGTCATAAGGTCCTGATCTTCAAGACATATCGCCTGCTTGACTGGCCGGCGTTCGCCACTATGTTCCGGCCTTCTTCCGGAGAACGTGGTTTTGGGCCTTTGGCCCATCTCCCGCCCCAGTCTGCGACTGGACCAAGGCCTATCCGGACAACAGAGCGGACCGTCCAAGACGGCCGCACAACGACAGGAGCGTTGCGTGAGCAAGCGCGCGAATTCGAAGTACAAGATCGACCGCCGCCTCAGGGTCAACCTGTGGGGCCGTCCCAAGAGCCCGATCAACAAGCGCGAATACGGTCCCGGCCAGCACGGCCAGGGCCGCACCAAGCCGACCGACTATCGCCTGCAGTTGATGGCCAAGCAGCGCCTCAAGGGCTACTACGGCTCGGTCGGCGAAAGGCAGCTCCGCCGCTATTACATCGAGGCCGTGCGCCGCAAGGGCGACACCGGCGAGAACCTGGTCGAATTGCTGGAGCGCCGGCTGGACGCGGTCATCTACCGCATGAAGTTCGCCATCACCGTCTTCGCCAGCCGCCAGCTGGTCAGCCACGGTCACGTCAAAGTGAACGGCCGCAAGGTCAACATCGCTTCGTACTCGGTGAAGGACAACGACGTCATCGAGCTGACCTCGAAGGCCAAGGAAATGGCCCGGGTGCTCGAAGCCACCCAGACCGCCGAGCGCGACGTGCCGGAGTACGTTTCCGTCGACCACAAGGACATGAAGGGCACCTACGTGCGCGGCCCCAAGCTCGCCGACGTGCCCTATCCGGTCCAGATGGAGCCGTCGCTGGTGGTCGAGTACTACAGCCGCTAAGCCGCCTTCCCATCGCCAGATTGTCGCCGAAAGCCCGCCTCCAATGGCGGGCTTTTTGCATTTGTATCCGCGAGAAATCGCCGGTTCCGGCTGTCCGGCGAGAGGCGGCCCGTTTATAATCCGCTCGGGGATTTGGGGCTTTGGAGCGTATCAAGATGCGGTTGGTCCGTTGGGCGGTCATCGCTTCGGTCGTCGTGGTGGCCGGCGGAGCGGCCTACACATACCGGAATGAGGTGGCCCAGAAACTGGGCCTTGGCGCACCGGCGGCCGCGGCCGAGAAGGGCGGCGCCAGTCCTGCGAGCATGGCGCAGCCGCAGGGCCGGCGCGGCCGCGCCAACCCCGGTGGCCCAGTGCCGGTGATCACGGTTACCGTAGCAGCCAAGCCGCTTCCCGTCGTGGTCGAGGCCGTGGGCACCGTGCAGTCAATCGCCTCGGTGCAGATCAGGCCGCGCATCGACAGCGCCATCGTCAAGGTCCACGTCGAGGAGGGTGCGCTGGTCAAGGAGGGCGACCTCCTGTTCGAGCTCGATTCACGCACGCTCCGGGCCCAGCTCGGCATGATCGAGGCGCAGATTCGCAAGGACCAGGCGCAGATCGAGCAGGCCAAGCGCGACGCCTCGCGCGCCGGCGACCTCCTGGCCAAGGGCGCCGGCACGGTGGTGGCGCGCGACACCAACCTCACCAATCAGAAGGCGCTCGAGGCCCAGCTCGAGGCCGACGAGGCGAGCCGCACCAACGTGCTGACCCAGATCAGCTACACCGAGATCCGCGCGCCGGTGTCGGGCCGCATCGGCTCGATCCCCAACAAGGCCGGCACCACGGTGCGAACCGGCGACAACAGCGTGACCTCGGTGCTCGCTACCATCAACCAGGTCAATCCGATCTACGTATCCTTCGCCATTCCGCAGGTCATCCTGCCCGAGCTCCGTGCCGCCATGGCCAAGGGCCCGGTAAAGGTCAACGCGATCGTCAGCGATACCATCAAGCAGTCCGGCGCCATGGCGTTCGTCGAGAACACCGTCGATCCCAACACCGGCACCGTGACGGCCAAGGCACGCATCGCCAACGCCAACGAGGCGCTGTGGCCTGGCCAGTTCATCAAGGCCGAGGTCATTCTCGGCATCGAGGACGATGCCATCTCCGTGCCCTCGGCGGCCGTCCTGCTCGGCCCGCAGGGCCCCTACGCCTTCGTGATCAAGGACGGCAACACCGCCGAAGTCCGCCCGCTCCAGATCAAGCGGACGCAGGCTGACCAAACCGTGATCGGCAGCGGCCTGAAGGCAGGCGAATCGGTCGTTGTCGATGGCCAGCTCAGGCTGGTGAACGGCGCCGCCGTGGCGCCTCGTGGCAGCGAACCGCCAAGGCCCGCTCCGCCGCCGCGCGGCTAACGCCCGGAGACAATCCCGATGTTGTCCGCGCTCTGCATCCGCCGCCCGGTGATGACCATCCTGGTGATGGCGTCTTTCGTCATCGCCGGCATCTTCGGCTACAAGAACCTTCCGGTCGCCGCCATCCCGCGCGTCGACTTCCCGACGATCCAGGTCACCGCGACTCTGCCGGGCGCCAGCCCCGAGACGATGGCGGCCTCGGTGGCCTCGATCCTCGAGCGGCAATTCGCAACCATCGCGGGCGTCAGCTCGATGACCTCGACGTCGTCGCTGGGCTTCACCTCGATCGTCCTGCAGTTCGACCTCAACCGGAACATCGATGGTGCTGCCCTCGACGTGCAGTCTGCCATCTCCTCGGCGCTGCGGCGGTTGCCGCCCGAGCTGCCGGCGCCGCCCAGTTTCCGTAAGGTCAACCCGGCCGACTTCTCCGTCATGTTCATGACGCTGCGCTCCTCGCAGGTGCGGCTGTCCGACGTCGACGCCTTCGCCACGCGCTCGATCCTGCCACGCATTTCGACGCTGCCCGGCGTTGCCCAGGTGCTGATCTTCGGCTCGCAGAAATACGCCGTGCGTGTGCGCGCCAATCTCGACCAGCTCGCGGTGCGCGGGCTCACCTTGCAGGAACTGCAGAACGCCATCGTCAATGCCAACTCGTCCAAACCGGTCGGATCGATCGCCGACCGGCGGCAGAGCTCGATCCTCGACGCCACTGGCCCGATCCAGAAGGCCAAAGACTACAACCCGGTTATCGTCACCTGGCAGAACGGCGCGCCGGTGCGCATCTCCGACGTCGCCAACTCGATCGACAGCGTCGAGAACGACAAGGTGGCAAGCTGGCACGACGGCACGCGCTCCATCGTGCTCGCCGTGTTCAAGCAGCCCGACGCCAACACCGTCGAGGTCGTCGATCGCGTCAAGGCAATGCTGCCCGCCATCCAGGCCGAGCTGCCGAGCGGTGTCAGCATCAATCTCCTGGCCGATCGTTCCATCCCGATCCGTCACGCCATCGCGGACGTCCAGTTCACCCTGATCATGGCCGGCATCCTGGTCATTCTCGCGATCTACTTCTTCCTGCGCAGTGCCCGCGCCACCTTCATTCCGGCCATCGCGCTGCCGATCTCGGTGATCGGCACGTTCGCGCTGATGTATCTCTGCGGCCATTCGATCGACAACATCTCGCTGCTCGCGCTGACGCTGGCCGTGGGCTTCGTCGTCGACGATGCCATTGTCATGCTGGAAAACATCGTCCGCCACATCGAGGCGGGCGAGAAGCCGATGGAGGCGGCGCTCAAGGGCTCCAAGGAGGTCGGCTTCACCATCGTCTCGATGACCCTGTCGCTGGTCGCGGTGTTCATCCCCGTGCTGTTCATGGGCGGCGTGGTCGGCCGCATGTTCAACGAGTTCGGCCTGGTCATGGCCTTCGCCATCCTGATCTCGGGCATCGTTTCGCTGACGCTGACGCCGATGCTGTGCTCGCGGCTGCTGAAGCCGATCGATCACCACGAGAAGCACAACTTCCTGCTGCGCTCCTTCGAATGGAGCTTCAACCGGGTGAGCGACGGCTATGCCTGGGCGCTGCGCCACACCGTGGCATGGCCGCGCGTCGTGCTGCTCATAACCGCCGGCACGTTCGTGCTGACCGTCATCCTGTTCCAGCAGATCCCCAAGGGCTTCTTCCCGACCGAGGATATCGGCCAGATCCGCGGCTCGACCATCGGTCCGGACGACGCCTCGTTCGACGCCATGGTCGCGCGCCAGCAGGCCCTTGCGGAGATCATCAAGCGCGATCCGGACGTCGCAACCGTGATCTCGACGGTAGGCGGCGGGTTCGGCGCCAATACCATCAACTCCGGCAGCGTCTTCATCATGCTGCGTGACAAGCCGGGGAGCCGTACGGACACGGTGCAGCAGGTCATCGCCCGACTGCGCCGCGCCTCGTCGACGGTCCCGGGCATCAACATCTTCTACCAGCCGGTGCAGTCCATCAATATCGGCACGACGGCAAGCCGCGCGCAGTACCAGTTCGGCATGCGCTCGAGCGATCTCGCGATGCTGCGCGAATTCGCGCCGCAGATGGAGGCGCGCATGCGCCAGATTCCCACCATCGTCGACGTCAACTCGGACCTCCAGATCCGCGCCCGGTCGACCGTGATCGACGTCGATCGCGACACCGCCTCGCGACTCGGCCTCTCGGTCGACCAGATCCGCCTGATGCTCTATTCGGCCTTCGGCTCGCGCCAGGTCTCGACCATTTTCTCCACGGACGACACTTACCAGGTGATCCTCGAGGCCGATCCGAAGTACGCCGACACCAGCGAGGTCCTGCGCAAGATCATGATCCGCACGCCGACCGGCGCGATGGTGCCGCTCGACACCGTGGCCAGGCGCAACGACAAGCCGACGTCGCTCACCGTCAATCACATCTGGCAGCTGCCTTCGGTCATGGTTTCCTTCAACCTGGCGCCCGGCGTGGCGCTCGGCGAAGCGGTGCGGGACATCGAGGCGGCGGCGATTGAGGTCGGACTGCCGGCGCAAATCGCCACCAGCTTCGAGGGTAGCGCACAGGTCTTCCAGCAGGCCGTTGCCAACCAGGGCATGCTGCTGTTCGCCGCCGTCCTGGTGATCTACATCATCCTCGGCATCCTCTACGAAAGCTTCATCCATCCGTTGACGATTCTGTCGGGCCTGCCGTCGGCCGGCATCGGTGCGTTGCTGATCCTGATGCTGTTCAAGATGGACCTGAGTGTCATCGCCATGATCGGCGTCGTCATGCTGATCGGCATCGTCAAGAAGAACGCCATCATGATGGTCGACTTTGCCATTGTCCGTCGCGGCCAGGGCGCGACAGCGGAAGAGGCGATCCTCGAGGCAGCGCGGCTGCGCTTCCGCCCCATCATGATGACGACGACCTGCGCGCTCCTGGGCGCCCTGCCGATCGCCCTTGGCAGCGGCGCCGGCGCCGAACTGCGCCAGCCGTTGGGCATCACGGTCGTGGGTGGCCTGATGGTTTCGCAGGTCCTGACGCTGTTCATCACCCCGGTCGTTTATATCTGGTTCGACCGCCTGCTCGGCGTTAAGTTCGGCTCGATCAGGATCTTCGGCCGCAAGAGCGACAGTGCGGCCATCAAGCCCGCCGAATAGCGTTCCGTCCCATGTCAATCGACGTCGGCGCCTTTGTGCCGGGACCGCGCGTGCGCATCGAGGGCTGCGCCGGCGGTCCCTTGAGCGGACTCACCTTCGCGGCCAAGGACCTGTTCGATGTCGCCGGCGTGCCGACCGGTGGCGGCAATCACGACTGGCCGACCGGCCGGGCGTTTCCCGCCAAACACGCCTGGGCGGTGCAGACGCTGCTCGATAGCGGCGCCACCCTGATCGGCAAGACCGTCACCGACGAAGTCTCGCTCGGTATCCTGGGCGAGAACGCCTTCGACGGCACACCGCTCAATACCAAGGCTCCCGACCATGTGCCGGGTGGCTCCTCTTCGGGCTCAGCCGCCGCGGTTGCCGCCGGCCTTTGCGACACCGCGCTGGGCACCGACACCGGCGGCTCGGTGCGCGTACCGGCAAGCTTCTGCGGTCTTTACGGGATCAGGCCCAGCCATGGCCGCCTCGACGTCGCCGGCATGCTGCCGCAGGCGCCGACGTCGGATACCACCGGCTGGTTCGCGCGCGATGCGGAGACCTTCGCCAGGGTATCGTCGGTCCTGCTGGGCGAGGCGATCCCCACTTCATTGCCCACGCAATTGATCGTGGCGGTCGACGCCTTCGGTTTCGCCGATGGCAATGTCGCTGCTGCCCTGCAGCCGACCGTCAAGCGCCTCGCCGCGCTGATCGGCTCGAGCCGCGAGGAGACCATGGCGCCGCCCGGCCTGTCGGTGTGGGCGCGCGCGCAGCGCACCTTGCAGCCCTACGAGGCCTGGCTGACCTTCCGCGAATGGCTCGACCTGCGCAATCCGCGGTTTGCCTTCTCGGTTGCCAGAGCCCTGGTGACAGGATCGATGATCCCTGAGCAGGAGCGCAACTGGGCCAACCTGATGCGCCAGGAGGCCCGCGCCCGCATGGCCTGGCTGCTGCCGCGCGGCACCATCCTCTGTATGCCGACCACGCCGTTCCCGGCGCCGCTCAAGGGCCAGCCGCTTTCCGTGCTCGATCCGCTGCGCGATCGCATCACCTGCCTGTGCGCCCAGGGCGGACTGGCCGGCCATCCGCAGGTCAGCCTGCCGGGCGCGACGGTTGACGGCCTGCCGGTCGGGCTTTCCATCATCGGCCCGCGCGGCGGCGATGCCACGCTGGTGGCCGTGGCGCGTGCTCTGGAGACCAAGTGACGAACCTGACGCCCAACATTCCCGAAGTCGTGGCCGAGGTAAGTGCACTGTTCGAGCGCTACGAGCAGGCGCTGATCGACAAGGACGTCGACGTGCTCGACGCCACCTTCTGGAACAGCCCGCACGCCATCCGCTACTCGCTGCACGAGAACGGTTACGGCTTCGACGAGATCCACGCTCATCGCGTGGCGCGGCCACCCGGCCCCGGCATCAAGGAAAAGCGGTTGCGCCTGGAGATCCTGACGCTCGGCCGCGACATCGCCACCGTGAACCTCGAATTCAAGATCCGCGGTCACGACCTGGTCGGCCGGCAAAGCCAGACCTGGGTGCGCTTTCCCGCAACGGGTTGGAAGGTAATATCGGCCCACGTCTCGACAATGAACGACAAGCCACTGTGGTAAGCCAGAAATGGGAGAGGAAACCATGAACACGCCGACGGCCAACCTGGGCAATGTCATGACTCCCAATCTCGACTGGGTCGCCAAGTACAAGGAGGAGGCGCTCGAGCCCGGGCTGGCGATCGTCGATCCGCACCATCATCTGTGGCAGCGCGCCGGCAACGACTACATGTTCCACGACCTGCTGGCCGACACCCGGACCGGCCACAACATCGTCGGCACCGTGTTCGTCGACTGCCATTCGATGTACCGCAAGGAGGGTCCCGCCGAACTGCGTTGCATCGGCGAGACCGAGTTCGCCAACGGCGTGGCGGCGATGAGCGCGTCGGGCCTCTACGGTAACCTGCGGGCCTGCGCCGGCATCGTGAGTCATGTCGACCTGCGCCTGGGATCGAGGGCCGGCGCAGTGTTCGATGCCCAGATCGCGGCGGGCAACGGCCGCTTCAAGGGCATCCGCCACCAGACCGGCTGGGACGCCGATCCCGGCATTCGCAATTCCCGCACCGACCCGACACCGGAGCTGACCAGGGACAAGACCTGGCGCGAGGGCTTCAAGGAGCTCGCCAGGCGCGACCTCACGTTCGATGCCTGGCTCTACCATCCGCAACTGGCCGAGATCGCCGACCTCGCGTCGGCCTTTCCCGACACCTCGATCATCCTCGACCATGTCGGCGGTCCGCTGGGTTATGCGTCCTACGCCAGCCGCCACGCCGAGGTGTTCGCTACGTGGAAGAAGTCGATGGCCGAACTGGCGCGCCGGCCCAACATCACCGTGAAGGTGGGCGGGCTCGGCATGGCGATGGGCTGGTTCGACTTCTACCAGCGACCTCAGCCACCCAGCTCGCAGATGCTGGCCGATGCCTTCAAGCCCTGGGTCGAGACCTGCATCGCGCTGTTTGGCGCCGACCGCTGCATGTTCGAGAGCAATTTCCCGGTCGACAAGATCACCTCGGGCTATGGCGTACTGTGGAATGCCTTCAAGCGCTTGGCTTCAGGCGCGTCGGCTGCCGAGAAGACTGCCCTGTTTTCGGGCACGGCTTCCAAAGTCTATCGTCTCTCGCGATAGTCTGTTTGACATTCCGGCCGGCGGCCGCCAATTTTGTTGTCAGACAACCTTGTCTGCATCCGGGATCGGGGTGGCAACCGGCAGGTCGGTCAACGGCCGCCGGATGAGGGAGCGAAGGACTTCGGCATAAATGGACGCTCGACGTCCTTCGCGTGGCTTGGACCTACGGGAGGAAAGTATGCGCTTGATTGGTAAATTTGGAGGAGTGGCGGCCGCTGTTGCGATCGCCTTGGCGGCCGGCTCGGCCATGGGCCAGGACAAAAAGGTCCGCTTGCAGATGCAATCGAACTTTGCATCGTCTTTGTCGTTGCTGGGACCGAACGCGAACTTCACGGTCAGCCAGATCAGTAAGCTGTCCGGCGGCTCGATTGACGTCAAGTTCCTGGAGCCCGGCGCCATCGTGCCGCCGAACCAGGCCTTCGACGCCGTGTCCTCCGGCGCGCTCGATGCCGCCTGGGCGACGCCCGGCTTCTGGACCGGCAAGGACATCGCATTCGCGGTCTTCTCGACCGTCCCCTTCGGCCCCGGCATCGGCGAGTACCTCGCCTGGATGAAGGAGGGCGGTGGCGAGAAAATGATGCAGGCGCTCTACGCCAAGCACAACATCCACTCCGTCATGTGCCATCTGATCCCGCCCGAGGCGTCGGGCTGGTTCCGCAAGGAGATCAAGACGCTGGAGGATCTGAAGGGGCTCAAGATGCGCTTCTTCGGACTGGGCGCCAACGTCATGCAGAAGCTCGGTGTCTCGACGCAGCTCATCCAGGCCGGCGAAATCTTCCAGGCCCTGCAGCTCGGCACGATCGATGCGACCGAATTCTCCATGCCGGTGATGGATCTCAGCCTCGGCTTCCACCAGGTGGCGAAGTTCTACTACTTCCCCGGCTGGCATCAGCAGGCCACCGTCGGTGACCTGATCATCAACAAGGCCAAGTGGGACTCGCTCTCGCCGCACCAGAAGGCGGTCGTCGAGGCGTCCTGCGACCAGACCGTGCTCCGGGGCATCAGTCTCGGCGAATCGTTGCAGCCCAAGGCGATGATCGAGATCGAGGGCAAGGGCGTCAAGCTCATGACCTGGGGACCCGAGTTCATTGCCGCCTTCCAGAAGGCCTGGGATGAAGTCGCGGTCGAGCAGTCGGCCAAGAGCCCCGAGTTCAAGAAGGCGTGGGACTCGCTCAGCAACTTCCGCAAGGAATATGTGATCTGGAAGGATCGCGGCTACCTGAAGTAGCCGTCGCGGACAAAGGGGGCCGGCGGCAACGTCGGCCCCCTGTTCGCAAGAGGCTCTGCATCGAGAGAAGGGCGAGGCGTATGGGTGGTTTGTTGGCGATCGCCGACGCGATCGAAAGCGTGTTGCGCCGGATCGCCGGCTGGGCAAGTTGGCTGATGATCGTGCTGATGATCGTGATCTGCTTCGATGTCATCAGCCGCAAGATGGGCTTCCAGATCCCCGGCATGGGATCGACCCGGCTGCAGGAACTCGAGTGGCACCTGCACACCGTGCTGTTCGCGATGTGGCTGGGGTACTGCTATATCCTCAATGCCCATCCGCGCGTCGACACGATCACGGCGCACCGCTCGCTGCGGGTGCGGGCTTGGATCGAACTGGTCGGCTGCCTGCTCTTTGCCTTGCCCTATGCCGGCATCGTCGCCTGGTACGGTCTCGGTTTCGTCGCCACGTCGTTCGCAAACGGCGAGGGTTCGGAGGCGGTCATCGGCATCCCGCAGCGCTGGGTCATCAAGTCCTTGTTCGTCCTGGGCCTGTGGCTTCTCGTGGCCGCGATCGTATCGACCCTCCTGCGCCTCATCGTGTTCCTGTTCGGCGGGTCGCTCGCAGCGCGCGCTAACTTGAACATCGAACGCGTCCCGGAGCCGCTCTGATCCTCCGCCACCCTTCCCGCAAACCCCAGGCTTCCGCGGAGCAGTACCTTGCTTAATTGGATTGCTGAAAATCTCGCGCTCATCATGTTCGCGACGATGTTTTTCGTCATTTTCTGCGGCTATCCCGTGGCTTACGTGCTGGGCGGCACCGGACTGATCTTTGCGCTGATCGGCTGGAGCCTGGGCGAGTTCAACCTCGTCAAGCTGAACAGCATCCTCTTGCGCATGTGGGGCGGTGTCGCTGTCGATCCGGTCCTTGTGTCGCTGCCCATGTTCATCTTCATGGGGGCGCTGCTGGAACGAAGCGGTGTCGCCAAGGACATGCTCGACGCCACACAGGTACTGCTGCGGCGCACGCCGGGTGGCCTGGCGGTCGCGGTGATGATCATGGGCACCATCCTGGCCGCGCCGATCGGCGTGGTCGGCGCCTCGGTGATCCTGCTGTCGCTGATCTCGCTGCCACCGATGCTGGCGGCCGGCTACGACAAGCGATTGTCGGTCGGGGTCATCGCCTCGGCGGGCACGCTGGGTATCCTCATTCCGCCGTCGATCATGCTCGTGGTCATGGGCGAAATGCTGAACACGTCGGTCGGCGCCCTGTTCGCGGCGGCGACGATTCCCGGCTTCCTGCTGTCGGGACTTTACCTGATCTACATCTGGGGCATCGCGATCGCCAAGCCCGAGTGGGCGCCCAAGCTGTCGAAGGAGTCGGGCCCGCAGAACGCCGGCGAGTACTTCAAGATCGTCCTGCACGGCCTCCTGCCGATGACGGTGCTGATGGTGATCGTGCTCGGGTCGATCTTTGCAGGCTTTGCCACCGCGACCGAGAGCGCGGGCGTCGGTTGTCTCGGGGCGGTCATGATCGCCTGGATGAACAACCGCCTCAACATGAAGATGCTGAAGGAGTCGCTGCGCGACGGCTGCCGCGCCAACGGCCTGGTCTTCATGGTCGTCCTGGGCGCCACCGGCTTCTCGCTGATCTTCCGCGAGCTGGGCGGCGATGAGCTGATGCTGAGCGTCCTGGCCGGCCTTGGCATCGACACGCCGTGGTCGATGCTGATCTTCGTCATGGTCCTGATCTTCCTGCTCGGTTTTCCCTTCGAGTGGATCGAGATCTGCCTGATCGTGCTGCCGGTGTTCGCGCCGATCATGGCCAAGATGGATTTCTCGGCCCACATCGGCGACAAGGCCTGGTTCATGCCGTGGTTCGCCACGCTGGTGGCCGTGAACCTGCAGACCTCGTTCATGTCGCCGCCGTTCGGCGCCACCCTGTTCTACATGAAGGGCACGGTTCCACCGGATGTTTCGATGACCGACGTCTATCGCGGCATGTACCCGTTCCTCATCATCCAGGTCGTCGGACTGTTGCTCTGCCTGTATTTTCCGAGCCTGTCGCTGTGGCTGCCCAAGGTTGCCGGACTGCTGGATTGACCGATAGCTGGACGACCGGCGATGGGGCAGAAGCTCGCGCTATCGCTTCAGGACGAGAGGATCGTCGATCCCAAGACGTTCCGGAGCGTGCGCGCGGCAAGATCGGCTTGTTCCGCGTGATCGAGGACACCGCGCAGCTATCGTCGGCGGTCCGTCGCTAGAGCATGTTCCGTCCGGCTGAGGCGCGTAAACGCGCCGCGATCAGCCGGATGGAACATGCCATCGAAGGAAACGCTTCGTACAACGCGTTTCCGGTCAACTGGAACCGCCCTAGAGTCATTCCGACCAGCGTCGAACTGCTTTCCTCCCCATTCTTATGGGGAGGTGGCGCCGTCATACGGCGTCGGAGGGCTCGGAGGCCGCAGTCCGTGACCCATGACCCTCGGCGCCTGTGAAGGCGCATGGTCGCGTATGACGCGACACCTCCCCAGCAGACTGGGGAGGGAAGGCTTGATTCAGTTGCAGTCGGAAAGACTCTAGAGGATCGCGCCCGCCGCCCTGAGCTTCTCGCGCAAGGTGGCGGGATCGAGCTGCGCGGCCGGCTGGTTGGCGGCGGCGAGCAGGGCGGCGGCGGTGCCGACGGCCTGCGCCACCGCCATGGCGGTCGGCATGACGCGGATGGCGCCGTGCGCCTCGTGCGTGGCCGACAGCCCGCGGCCGGCCACCAGCGCGTTGTCGAGGCCCTGCGGCACGGCGATGCGGTAGGGCAGGGCATAGCGGTGGTCGGGACCCAGCTCCTCGAAGGTGATGCTGGCGTCGCCGGTGTGATGCACGTCTATCGGGTAGGCGCCGAGCGCCATGGTGTCGACGAACTCCGCGCCGTTGCGCAGGTCGTCGGCGGTGAGCGTGTAGAGCCCGGCGATGCGGCGCGTTTCGCGGATGCCGAGCTGCGGCGCGAACGAAACCAGTCGGGCCCTGTTGCAGCCCGGCACATTGGCCGCGATGAAGCGCGCCGCCGCCAGCGCCTGGCGCCGGCCCTCACGCTCGCCGTCGCTCAGCGCAAAGGGATCGCTGGCGTCGATCGAGATGCGCGTGACGTTGAACCAGCCATCGTCGCCGCCGGGCACGCGGCTGCAATGCAGCGCCGCGCGGGGGAGCGCGCCCTCGGCCACGCCGCGCGCCGCCAGCGCGGCCTTGGTCTTGGCGCTCATGCCGTCGAAGGCGGAGAAATCGATCGGGCCGAGGCGAAACATCATGGTGGCCGGCTGCAGGCTCTCGCCCTCGTCGAGGCCGAGGAAGGGCGCACCGGCGCGCGCCATCAGGTCGAGGTCGCCCGAGGTATCGATGAACTGCCGCGCCCGCAGCTCGAGCATGCCGCCCTTGGTGAGCAGCGTGGCCGCAACGATGGCGCGGCCGCGGCGGTTGACGCCGGCGAGCTGGGCATGCAGCAGCACCCTGACCCCGGCCTCGTGCGCCATCTCGTCCAGCACCACCTTCAGGATCTCGGTGTCGTATTCCACCCTGTCCATGCGGTGGCCGGTCGACATCACAAAGTGGCCATGGCCGCCGCTGCCGCCGGCGGCTTGCAGGCGCTCGACGATTTCCCCGGCAAGGCCTGCGATCACCCGCCGGCCGGCCGCCGTCTCCCAGCCGACGAACTGGCCGACCGCGCCGGCCGTGGCGGCGCCGCCCAGGAAGCCGTGGCGTTCGAACAGCAGCACGCGCGCCCCGGCCCGCGCCGCGGCGATGGCGGCCACCGTCCCGGCCATGCCGCCGCCGGCGGCCAGTACGTCGCACTCGATAGGGTTCATTCGGCGGAATTCATCTTGGATCGCTCCCCAGACGGACCATACTCCGCGACAAGAACGAACGGGAGGCAGGTTTGCTGAAACAGGATCTGACGCGCCGCACAGCACTTGGTGGGTTGGCGACGCTGCCGCTGATGCGCGCGGCGGTGGCCCAGGATCTCACCAAGGCATCGATCGCATTGCTTCGCCTGTCGTCCTCGGGACCGATCTTCATCGCGCTCGAGAAGGGCTGGTTCAAGGAGGCGGGCCTCGATCTCAGCACCAAGGATTTCCAGGCAGCGGCGCAAGTGCCGTTGGCCGTCGTCTCGGGCGACGCCGATCTCGGCGTCACCGCCTTCACCGCGGGCTTCTACAATCTTGCCGCCAAGGGCGGGCTGAAGGTGGTGGCGGCGCAGAGCGCGGAGAAGCCGGGCTATCAGCTCAATGTCATCGCCGTCACAAATGCGGCCTGGGACGCCGGCGTGCGCTCAGTCAAGGATCTCGCCGGCAAGCGCGTGGCCATCACCACCGTGGGCTCCTCGGTGCACTATTCGCTGGAGATCGTGGCGCGCAAGCACAGCGTCGATACCAAGACCATCACCATCGTGGCCCTGCAGTCGATCCCCAACATGGTGGCCGCCTTCAAGGGCGGCCAGGTCGACGCCGCGGTCTATCCGATCACGACCTTCCGCAGGGTCGAATCCGAAGGCAGCGGCAAGCCGATCGCCTATGTCGGCGACGAGGTGCCGTGGCAGCTCGGCGCGGTGTTCACCTCGCCCAAGACCATCGCCGAACGGCGGCCGCTGGTGGAGAAATTCCTCGTCGGTTACCGCCGCGCCGCAGCCGCCTATCACGAGGCCTTCGGCAAGCGCGAGAACGGCAAGCTGGTGCCGGGAGCGAACTACGCCGAGATGATCGCCATCCTGTCGGGGGCGTTGAAGCAGCCGCCGGAGCTCGTGGCCTCAGGCCTGCCCTACATCGACCCCGAGGGCCGGCTCGATGTCGGCGACATCTACAAGCAGGTGCAGTTCTGGCAGGGCCAGGGCCAGGTCGGGCGCGATGCCGATCCCAAGACCTTCGTCGACCTGAGCTTCGTGAAGGGCCATTTCAACGTGCCGGGCTGATCTCCGCCAGAGCGGCTTCCGGTCAGATGGAACCGCGGAGCGGTTCCATCTGACCGGAAACGCGTTGTACGAAGCATTTCCTTCAATGGCATATTCCGTCCGGCTGATCGCGGCGCGTTTACGCGCCCGCGGCGCGTCTTACGCGCCTAGAGCGTCGAGCGTGAAATAGGAATCGAAAGGGGATTCCCAAGGAATCGGAAGTCTGATTCAAGATGCTGGCTGGGATATGGAGGCCGGCATGAATGGGAAAGCCTTATTCGATTGACCTTCGCGAGCGGGTTCAGGCGGACATAG
>CAMDCE010000066.1 GCA_945889625.1 Asaia bogorensis
CGCTTGAACAGGACGGCCTTGCCCTCCATCACCGGCTTGCTGGCGAGCGCGCCGATGTCGCCGAGGCCGAGCACGGCGGTGCCGTTGGAGATCACGGCGACGAGGTTGCCGCGGACTGTGTAGTCGTAGGCGGTGTTGGGGTCCTTGGCGATTTCCAGGCAGGGGGCGGCGACGCCCGGCGAATAGGCCAGCGCCAGGTCGCGCTGCGTCACCAGGGGCTTGGTGGCGATGATCTCGATCTTTCCCGGTCGCCCGGTGCGATGCATGATCAGCGAATCGCCGTCGAGATCGCCCATCTCGTTGCTGACCATCGCTTCCGAGCCTTTGCTCGCCATCGTTTCACTCCCGTTTGAACGGGCATATTGGCGGCAATCTCCAGCCGGGGCCAGCGGCCGCGCCGGCCTCATGCCGCGCTGCAACCTGGAGGTAAATTGATCCCGTTCCGTCGCCCTGCTCTTGCGGCGGCGGCCTTGTTGAAAGCGTGAATCAACCGGCGTGGCGAGGGCCCGAGGTGGCGTGTTAAGGCGAAGCATCGTGCCCGACAGCAGTCCCGCCCCCGCATCCGCTTCCGTGGCGATCCCCGCGGACGCCACGCCGATGATGCGTCAGTACCTGACGCTCAAGGCCGCGCATGCCGATCATCTGCTGTTCTATCGTATGGGCGACTTCTACGAGCTGTTCTTCGACGATGCGGTCAGGGCCTCGGCGGCGCTCGATATCGCCTTGACCAAGCGCGGCCTCCATCAGGGCGAGGACATACCGATGTGCGGCGTGCCGGTGCACAGCCACGAGGCCTATCTGTCGCGGCTGATCCGCCAGGGCTTCAAGGTCGCGGTGTGCGAGCAGGTCGAGGATCCCGCCGAAGCCAAGAAGCGCGGCGCCAAGTCGGTGGTCGAGCGCGCCGTGGTGCGGGTCATCACGCCCGGGACGCTCACCGAGGATGCGCTGCTCGACGCCCGCAGCCACAATTATCTCGCTGCGCTGGCCGAGGCACAGGGCGAGCTGGCACTGGCCTGGCTCGATCTGTCGACCGCCGACTTCGCCACCCAGCCGCTGATTCCGGCGCAGCTTGCCGCCGCTTTGGCCCGTCTCGCGCCGGGCGAGCTGCTGGTGCCCGACCGCCTGTTGGCGCGCGAGCCCCTAAAGACGGCGCTGGAGGAATGGAACAGCGTGCTGACGCCGCTACCCTCGGCACGTTTCGATAGTGACAATGCAGCCAAGCGCCTGCAGGCGGCCTTCAACGTCGCGGCACTGGAAAGCTTCGGCTCGTTCTCGCGCGCCGAAGTGGCGGCCTGCGGCGCGCTGCTCGACTATGTCGATCTCACCCAAGCCGGCAAGCGACCGGCGCTGGCGCCGCCCAGACGCGAGCGCGCCGACGGCACGATGGAGATCGACCCGGCGACACGGCGCAATCTCGAACTGGTGCGCGGCCTCGACGGGCGGCGCGACGGCAGTCTTTTGGCCACCATCGACCGCACCTTGACCGGTCCAGGCGCGCGGCTGCTGGCCGAACGTCTGGCGGCGCCGCTCACTGACCGGGCCGGTATCGATCTGCGGCTCGACCTGGTGCAGGTCTTCGTCGAGCGCGCTGCCTTGCGTGAAAAAGTGCGTGAAGCATTGAAGCGCACGCCCGACGTCGAACGCGCCCTGCAGCGCCTGTCGGTCGGCCGCGGCGGCCCGCGCGATCTTCTGGCGCTGCGCGACGGGCTCGAGTCGGCTGAAGCGCTGGCTGTTGTGCTGGGGGCCGAGCCGGAAGCACTGGCGCCGCCGCCCGCGCCACTCGGCGAGATCGTCGCGGCCTGTTCCAATCATCGGCCGACGATCGGGGCACTTTCGGCGGCGCTGGCCGACGAGCCGCCGCTGTTTGCGCGGGACGGCGGCTTCATCCGTGCCGGCTATCGCGCCGAACTCGACGAGCAGCGCACCTTGCGCGACGACAGCCGCAAGACCGTGGCGGGGCTGGAAGCCAAGTACCGCGCCTCGAGCTCCGTGCCGTCGCTCAAGATCCGGCACAACAACATGATCGGCTACCACATCGAGGTGACGGCCACGCACGCCGACAGGCTCGATCTCGCGGCGCTGGGCTTCACGCGCCGCCAGTCGATGTCCAACGCCACGCGCTTCAGCACCGCCGAGCTGGCCGACCTCGAAACCCGCATCGGCCGCGCCGCCGATCAGGCACTGGCGCTGGAGCTGGCGATCTTCGAGGCGCTGGTCGTCGAGGTGCTGGCCGTCTCCTCGGCCGTTGCCGCCGCCGGCCGAGCGCTCGCCGCTCTCGACGTCGCGGCGGCGCTCGCGGAACTGGCGGCCAGCGGCAACTATGTACGGCCGGTCCTTGCCGACGAGCCGGCATTTACCATTTTGGGCGGACGCCATCCGGTGGTCGAGGCGGCGTTGCTGCGGCAAAGCAATGCGAGTGGCGGCTCCGGCTTCGTGCCCAACGATTGCGAGCTCGGCCCCGATCGCCGGCTGTGGCTGCTGACCGGCCCCAACATGGCGGGCAAATCGACCTTCCTGCGCCAGAACGCCTTGATCGCGGTGATGGCGCAGGCCGGCTCCTACGTTCCGGCGAAAGAGGCGACGGTCGGCATCGTCGATCGCCTGTTCAGCCGGGTCGGAGCGGCCGACGATCTGGCGCGCGGACGCTCGACCTTCATGGTCGAGATGGTCGAGACCGCGGCGATCCTCAACCAGGCGACGGCGCGGAGCCTGGTGATCCTCGACGAGATCGGCCGCGGTACGGCGACGTTCGACGGCCTTTCGATCGCCTGGGCGACGCTCGAGCATCTGCACGACGTCAACAAGTGCCGTGCGCTGTTTGCCACCCATTTCCACGAGCTGGGCGCACTCAAGGAGCGGCTGGCAGCGCTGGCGCCCTACACCATGCGCGTCAAGGAATGGCAGAACGAGGTCGTGTTCCTGCACGAGGTGGCGCCGGGCGCCGCCGACCGCTCCTACGGCATTCACGTTGCTCAGCTGGCGGGTTTGCCGGCGACCGTCATCGGCCGCGCCGAGGAAGTGCTGGCCGCCCTGGAGAAGGGCGAGCAGTCGGGCGCCGTGAGCCGGCTCGCCGACGACCTGCCGTTGTTTGCCGCTGCACCGGCACGTCCGGCGGGCGGCGTGGCCAAGGCCCAGGAGTCGGAAGTCGAGAAGGCGCTGGCGTCGGTCAATCCCGACGAGCTGTCGCCCAAGCAGGCGCTGGAGCTGCTCTACGAGTTGCGGCGCAAGGCCAAATTGTCATCCTGAGCGAAGCGAAGGATCTCACGCCGGCTGTGTACTCGGTGTCAGCAGTCCACGTCTGGTCGCTCGGTAAGGTCCTTCGGCTACGCCTCAGGACGACAGGATCACGCGGGTCGGCGCACCTGCCGGGCCATGCCGCGATAGGGATGGTCGTCGGGCTCGGGTTGCTGCCAGTCGGTGAGTTGGCGCCACCAGGTGGCGAGCCCGTAGGCCACGAAGGTCAGCAGGAGGCAATCGAACAGGCGGCCGGCGCCCACCATCGCCGCGGCGGCCCACGGCTTCTTGGGCAGGACTTCGAGGCCCCAGATCGTCGCTGCGCAAGCGAACAGGGACAGCAGCGCTGCGCCGAAGACCAGCGTGAACACCGCGCCGCGCAGCGTCCGGCCGAGCCTGAAGGCCGCGCGCATTCTGGTCGGCTCTCCGGCCGAAAGCGCCGGCAGCATCAAGGCGAAGGCAGCGAAGATCGCGGCCCAGAGAAAGAGATGCGGCAGCCAGGTCAGTACGGTTCCCACCACGGATGCAACCGCATGCGGCGCCGGCCAGCTTCGGATCGTGTCGGCGATACCTTCGAGCTGGAACATGCCGAGGAACATCGCCAGCACGAACAATGAAGTGGCGAAGGTGAGGAAGCGCACGGCGACGGTGGAGCGACGGACCTCGTCGATCTCCTCGCAGGGGCTGGCGCCGTCGAGCAGCACTTCCTTGATCCAGCGATCGAGGAACATGGCGTAGATCAGCGCGAACAGAAACTCCCAGCCCCAGTGGTTTCGATAATCGACGAATTTCTGGTCGGCTTCGAGCGTGTAGGTGATGGCAGCGGCGAGTCCGGCGATGGGCAGTGCCGCGATCCAGAAGACGAGCTGGCTGCGCAGGAAGAAGGCAAGCGAATCGATCAGCAGAAAAAGAAAAGACGGTTCGTTGTCGTCTGCCGCGAGCCGCTCAGCCATCGCGCTCCCATCGTGCCCTTGGCTACAGGGACTTGCGCGCCAGCGCGGCTCCCTGTGCGAGTGCGCGCAGCTTACCGTAAGCGACGCCCAGCGTCATCGGCGCCATGCCGCAATTCGTGCACGCCTGGATTCGTTCAGCGTCGACGAACTTTGTCGCAAGCTTCAGAGTCGCGGCAACTTCCTCGGGCGTGTCGATCTTGTCCGACGCGACATCAATCGCGCCGACCAGCACGGTCTTGTTCTTCAGGAGCCTCATCAGCTCGGGCGGCACGTGGCTGTTGCGGCATTCCAGCGAGACCTGCTGGATCGAGCTCCGATCAAGCGCCGGGAAGGTTTGTTCATACTGACGCCAACTATCGCCCAGCGTCTCCTTCCACTTGATGTTGGCCTCGATGCCGTAGCCGTAGCAGATGTGCACCGCAGTGGTGCATTTCAGCCCCTCGGCCGCCTTCTCCAGCGCCGGCACGCCCCACTCGACGGTCTCGCCGAGATAGACGTTGAAGGCGGGCTCGTCGAACTGGATCACGTCGACGCCCGCCTTTTCCAGATCGCGCGCCTCCTGGTTCAGGAGCTCGGCGAAGGCGAAGGCCATCTTCACGCGATCGCCGTAGTAGCCGTCGGCCAGCGTGTCGATCAGGGTCATCGGCCCGGGCAGGGTGAACTTCAGTTTGCGCGACGTGGTGGCGCGGGCGACGCGCGCCTCGCGCTCATGCACGAACTTCCGGCGCTTGAGTTGCGATGTCACCGTCGGGCAATCGGCGTCGTAGCGGTTGTTGCGGATGCCCATGCGGACTTTCTTGTCGAAGTCGACGCCGTCCACTTCGGCCAGGAAGCCGTGCACGAAATGCTGACGGGCCTGTTCGCCGTCGCTCACGATGTCGATGCCGGCCTCCTCCTGGCGGCGGATCGAGAGCGCGGTGGCGTCCTCCTTGGCCTCCTGCAGCGGTGCGCCGGTGAGCGTCCACGGCGCCCACAGCACGTTGGGCGTGGCGAGCCACGAGGGCTTGGGCAGGCTGCCCGCGAGAGTCGTCTCGAACATGTTCTCTCCCTTGATCGTCTTCTTGTCGTCCTGAGCGCAGCGAAGGACCTGACAGAAGTCACACCGGGTCTGTATCCGGCGTGAGATCCTTCGCTGCGCTCAGGATGACAGATTAGGCGCCTGAAGCGCAGGTGGCGGCTGGGTTTCCGGCGGCAGGATGTGGCCATAGGTGCCGGGGGCGCGCCAATGCAGGGTGCCGAAGGCGCCGCAGCTCTCGCAGACCGACCGCCAGGTCTCGTGATGGGCGCCGCAGGCCGAGCAGCGCCAGGCCCGGTCGGCCGGCGCTGATGCGGCGCGCGCCAGCCAGTCATGTACCTTGGCCTGATCTGAATGCGCGCGCTCCTCGACCTCGGCCATCAGGCGGCAGACGCGGACCGGCGGACTGGTGCCGCCCGCCGCATCGAGGTGGCGTCGCGCCTCGCCCCACAGGCCGGCCTCCAGCGCCGCCTGAGCCAGCGCCAGATGGCTTTCGAGATCGTCCGGCTTTTGTTCGGCCAGGCGGCGCACGATGCCGATCTGCTTCAGCGGATCGGGTTCGCCCGATGCCTTGAGATAAAGCGGCACCAGATCGGGATGCGGCGCCAGTGCCCAGCCGCGTTCCAGGGTGCGCATCGCGCGCTTGCCGTCGCCCGCCTTAATCTGCAGCGCGGCCAGCCGTTCGGTGACGGCGATGCGTTCGGGCGCCAGCGCCGATGCCTCGCGTGCGAGAGTGAGGGCGTCGATCGCGTTGCTGTCGCGCTCGGCGGCACGGCTGCGCTCGACCAGAAGCAACGCTTTCAGGGTGCGGCCCTTGTCCTGGGTGATGACCTTGCGGCGCAGGCCCTGCTCCAGCGTCTCCTGTGCCGCTTTCCACTGGCCGACCTGGGCCTGCATGTCGAACAGCGAATGGACCACCCACGGTGTCTGCGGCCGGAGCTGGAAGGCGCGCTCGGCGTAGCTCAAGGCCTGCGCCTGGTCGCCGTCGCGCAGCGACTGCGCGATCAGCCCGCGCAAGCCCAGGAAGGCCATCTGTTCGTCCTCGAGCATGGCGTTGAAGGCACGCCGCGCGCCGTCGCGATCGCCGGCGAGCTGGGCGGCCTGCGCCGACAGCAGCATGGTGAGCGGCGGTTCGGAGAGAAGCTTCTCGGCCTGGCGCGCGTTCTTCTGCGCATCGCCCGCGTCGCCCGCGGCGACCGCGGCGAGCCCCTGTGTGAGCGCGCGGTAGCCGCGCCGGCGGCGGCCCTCGCCCCAACCTTCGAGCAGGGCGCCGGGCGCGCCCATGATCCAGCGGTAGAGCAGCCATGAGGCCACCGCCAGCAGGATCAGAATGACGACCGCGATCAGCAGAGCGCCGACGCTGGTGTCGAGCCGCCAGCCGTGCCACTCGGCGGTGACCGTGCCCGGCCGCTCGGCGAGCCACACCGCGCCCAGCATGGCGGCGGCGGCGATGGCAAACCAGAACAGGATGCGCAGGGCGGTCATCGTCAGCGCGCGGCGCCGAGCAGGGTGACGGCGTGGGCGGCCAGCTGATCGACCGCGCGCTGCGCGGCGAGCTGGGCGTCGGCGCGGGCCAGCCAGGCCGCGGTCGCCTTGGCGGTCTGCGGCGGCAGCGCCTTCACCAGCTCGGCGGCCTTGGCGAGATCGCCGGCGTTGAGGGCGGCTTCGGCACGGGCGAGCCTTGCTTCGACCGAATCGCCCGCGACGTCGGCGCCGACACGGCGCAGCGACACCAGGCCCTTGAGCTTGCCCAACAGCCGCTCGCCGAAGGAATCGTCGGCGAGATCGTCGGCCAGAGCGGCCTTTGCGACCGCGGGAAACGAAGCGGAGAGGCTCGAGCGCGCCGCCACGCCGGTCGCGGCGTTGGGCTGCAAGGCGGCGGCAAGTTCGGTGAGCTTGGTGTCGCCTTGCGCCAACGCCGCCAGCAGACCGAGATCGGCGGCAAAAGGCAGGCCTTGCTCGAGCGCGGCACTGAGCCGGGCTGCGACGCCGATCACCGCCGAAGCGCGCGCCGCTGCCAGCGCCTTCTGCTCGCCGGCGGTGCTAGCGCCTGCGGCGGCCTTCGCCTTGTCGAGCGTGTCCTTCTGGCCGGCGACGGTCTGGTCGAGCGTCGCCAGGGCCGCGCGCAGGCTGGCGATTTCCTGCTTCAGCGCCGCCAGGTCCTTGTCGGGCTCGGCGCCCGGCGCGGGCGCGGCCTGCGGGACGGGCTTGTTCTCCAGCGTCTCGACTCGGCCACGCAGCTCGGCGATGGCGGGATCGCGTGGACGGTCGGCCTGGGCGGCGGTGGTTGCCGCCGCGCGCACGCGCTTCTCGAGATCGTCGAGCCGCACGTTGAATTCGCGCTTGGCGGCGTCGACGGCGGCGGTCGTGTCGACAGCCGGCGGCGGCGGAGGCGGCGACGCTGGTGCCGGGCCGCGCCACATCGAGCGCGCTTCCTCGGGCCAGTAGGGCAGCGAGATCACCGCACCGGCCTGCACGATCGCAGCGGCCACCAGGCCGGCGACGAAGGCGCCGAATACGCCCAGCCCGCGCTTTACGATGACAGGGGCGGGAGCGGTCGGCGGGGCCGTAGAAGAAGGTGTGTCGCTCATGGTTCGGGGTCCTTGTACGACGGCAGCGGCCAGCCGGTCGATCTCATCCAGCACCGCCTGGCGGGTCGGTCGCGCCGCGGCGATGGTTGTCTTGAAGGGCAGGGCTTTCAGAGGCTCGGCCGCGGCAGGGCTGATGGCCACGGCTGACACGGCGCGGCAGGCGTCGGCGAGGCCCCCATCGCCGACCAGTTTGGCGAACAGGCTGGCCGCCCGTGGCGAAAAGAACGTCGCGGCATCGAGGGCGCGTGCCTGGAGCGCCGCCCGCGCCGAATCGGGTAGCGCGCCTGCTTCGCGGGCCTCGTAAAGGGCGAAGCGGCGGACCTCGAAGCCTTGCGGCGCCAGGGCCGCGCCAAGATCGTCCGCGACATCGACCCCGGCGACGTGCAGCAGCGGTCCGGCCTTGGGGTCGAGCCGGCTGCGGGCGAGGTCGGCCAGGGCCGCACCGTCGCCCGACGCCGAGACCACGTCGGTGAAGCCCAGCCCCTCGGCGGTCGACGCCGTGGTGTCACCGACCGCCAGCATGGGCTTGCTGCGCTGCTCGGCCGCATCGGCCAGCGCGCGCGCGCCGTTGGCGCTGCTGAGCAGCACGGCCTGGCAGGCGGCGAGGGCCGAGGCAAAGTCTTCGGGCGGACGCAGGATCTCGAGACGAAACAGCGGCGCGATCACCGCGACATGGCCGCGTTCGGCCAGCGCCTTTGCCAGCGCCGCCGCCTCGCGCTCCGGCCGGGTGATCAGCACGCGCATGATTCTCTGTCTCTCATTTTCCTCTCTCCCGCTAGGGGGGAGAGGTTAGGTAAGGGGGTGAGGCACAATGTAACCCCCTCACCCATCCTCTCCCCCTTGCGGGGGAGAGGAGCATGAAGCAGCGAGGCCGCGTTAGAGGAGAACGACGCCTTCCAGGGCCAGCAGCTGACGCTTGGTAGGCAATCCGCGTCCACCCGAGAAGCCGCCCTCCTTGCCGCCGGCTCCCAGCACGCGGTGGCAGGGTGTGATGATCGGGATGGGGTTGCGGCCGCAGGCCGTGCCGACGGCGCGCGGACCCGAGCCCAGTGCCATCGCCATGCCGCCATAGGTCGCGGTCTCGCCAAAGGGGATGTCACGCATCATCGCCCAGACGCTCTTCTGGAACGGCGTGCCCTGGTCGGCGAGCTTGAGGTCGAAGCGCTTGAGCTTGCCCCTGAAGTAGCGGTCGAGCTGGCGTACCGCCTCCTTGAGGATCGGCGTGGTCTTTTCAGCGCGGCTGCCCTCATCGCGGCTTGTCCAGCGCACGCCGGTCAGCCTGTCGCCTTCGGCTTCGAGGGCCAGGCGGCCGACCGGGCTCACGATATAACAAATATTCGTCATTTCACGAGCGTAGCGTCGGCGCTCGGCATTTGCCAAGGTGAGGGCCGATGTCCGGGGGAGAAAACATGAAGGGCTGGCGGCCCGGGCGACGCGCCTTGCTGGCCGGGGCAGCATCGCTGTGGCCGGCGGTTGCCTTCGGCCAGCAGCCAACGGCGGCGCCGCGTCGCCAGCAGGCGCCGGCCGCCGAGCCCGGACCGCCGCCGATCGTGTTCGTGCACGGCAACGGCGATTCGGGCGCGCTGTGGATCAACAACATCTGGCGCTTCGAGGCCAACGGCTACAAGCGCAACCAGCTCTTCGCCATCGACCTCTCCAATCCCAACGCGCGCTCCGACGATTCCAAGCCGCAGCCGTTCCGCTCCTCCACCGAGGAGGCGATGAAGGAGCTCGCGGCGTTCGTCGCCCAGGTGCTGAAGGCGACGCGGCGCCGCAAGGTGGCGCTGATTGCCTCCTCGCGCGGCGGCAACGCGGTGCGCAATTACCTGAAGAACGGCGGCGGCGCCGAGTTCGCGAGCCACGCCGTGCTGGGCGGCGGCATCGTCAAGGGCATCGTCATTTCCGACACCATCCTGATCGGCAGCGAGTTCAACGGCGCGATGCCCTTCCTCAAGGGGCTGAACGGCGGGCCGGACGACAAGATCGCCGGCGTCGAGATGATGTCCATCCGCTCCGACAAGAACGACAAATACGCCCAGCCCGACGGCCGCTTCGTCGGCATGCCGGGCAAGCCGACCGGCGTCGGCTACGATGCCGCGGAGCTGCGCGGCTGCAAGTCGGTGACGCTGGACGGGCTCGATCACCGCGAGGTGGCGTTCCACAAGCTCGCTTTTGCCGCCCAGTATGAATTCATCGTCGGCAAGACCGCCACGACCTTCATCGCCCAGGAACCGCTGCCGACGCTGAACGGAAAAGTAACCGGCATCTCGCCAATCGATCAGGGCGGCAACTACACCAACCTTCCGGTCGCCGACGCCGAGGTCGAGGTCTACGAGGTCGATCCCAAGTCGGGCGAACGCAAGAGCACTGCCCCGGCCCACCGCAAGACCACCGGTGCCGACGGCCAGTGGGGCCCGTTCGTCGGGCGCGCCGAGGCCTATTACGAATTCGTGCTCAAGATGTCGGGGCAGCCGATCACCCACACCTATCGCCCGCCGTTCCTGCGCGCCAGCGATGTCGTGCATCTCAGGCCGCAGCCCTTCGCCAAGGGTGACGAGACGGCGGGCGCCGTCGTGATCATGAGCCGGCCGCGTGGTTATTTCGGCGTCGGTCGCGACAAGTTCACCTTGGACGGCAAGGTGCCGCCGGGCATCAACGACGGCGTGCCCGGCGCCTCGACCGGCAAGCTCGCATTCGATGCCGGCCCGCGCACCGTCGTGGCGGTGTTCAACAACGAGACGATCCCGACGCGGACCTGGCCGGTGAAGGACAATCACATTGTCGTGGCGGAGTTCTTGAACTGACGGGTCACTTCTCGTGACGGGTCACTTCTCATACCGATACTTGAAATCGCAGTGGCTGGCGCCCTGCATGATGGTCTGCGTGCGCTCGAGCTTGAGCTTGGGGTCGTAGCCTTCGCAGAAGGCGCCGTCGCGATTGCATGAGAGAAGGTGGCCGATCTCGCCCAGCCCCATGGCTTTGTAGGTCTCGGCGTAGCGGCAGCGCGTGACGTTGAAGGCGAAGGTCTTGTCGGTCTGCTCCTTGATCTCGATTTCGAGCGCGCCGCCCTTGGTCCACAGCGGCATGACGTCCTGGAAGGCCTTCAACGATGTGCCGCTCGGCGCGGCCGCCGCGAACTGGCGGGCCTGCTCGATGGCCGAGCGTCGCACCGATTCGGCGATGGTCTTCTTGGCGACGGCCTCGCCGTGGCTCGCCTTCAGCGTCTCATAGACCTCCTTCAGGATCTCGGCCTCGATCGTGCGCTTTTCCAGCATCGACAGGCCTTCGGGATGGGCGGACTGTGTCATGGCGGGCACTCCCCAAACAGATTTACAAGCCTACACCTTGACATCGGGGCCTTGCGATGAAATATCCGCCCGCGATGAAGCCGTTCGCCCTCCTCCGGTCGCGACGCCGCCGCTTTGAAAAGCGGTGTGAGAGCGCGCGCGCCTAAGAACGCCCGCGTTTCGTGAAGCCGCTGGAGAAGATCGAGCGGCTTCCCATTTCCTTCTTCTCCAGTCGGCCATCTCCTCCAAGGCCCTGAATCCAGAGAGAAGACCATGACCACGAACAAGACCTACGCCAACCGGACGAAAATCTTCATCGATGGCCAGCACGGCACCACCGGCTTGCAGATTCACGACCGGTTGAAGGACCGGCCGGACATCGAGCTGCTCGAGCTGCCGATGGCCGACCGCAAGGATCTCGGCAAACGGGTCGAGATCGCCAAGGCGGCCGACATCGCCGTGCTCTGCCTGCCTGACGCTGCTGCCAAGGAGCTGGTCGCGGCACTGGGCGATGCCGACATCGTCGTGATCGACGCCTCGACGGCGCATCGTGTTGCCGACGGCTGGACCTACGGCTTCCCCGAGATGACCAAGGCGCACCGCCAGAAGCTGTTCGGCTCCAACCGCATCAGCAATCCAGGCTGCTATCCGACCGGCGCCATCGCCATCCTGCGGCCGCTGATCGATGCCGGCATGGTGCGCGCCGATTCGACGCCCGCGGTGTTCGGCGTCTCGGGCTACACCGGTGGCGGCAAGGAGCTGATCGCGGTCCACGAGAAGCCCGACGTCGAGCCGTTCGGCCTCTACGGCCTCGAGCTGACGCACAAGCACGTGCCCGAGATGAAGAAATATTCCGGCCTCACGCACACGCCGCTGTTCGTGCCGTCGGTCGGCCACTACGCCCAGGGCATGCTGGTGATGGTGCCGATCACGCGCGACATCACGGCCAAGCAGGTCTCGGCCAAGGATGTGCATGGCGTGCTGGCCGATTACTACGCCGGCGAGACATTCGTGCCGGTGCGGCCGCTGGCCGACCGCAGCTGGCTGGAGCGCGACCGGTTCCTGCGGGCCGACCGGCTGATCGACACCAACACGATGGAGCTCGCGGTCTACGGCAACGACGCCGAAGGCAACGTGCTGGCCGTGGCCTCGCTCGACAATCTCGGCAAGGGCGCCTCGGGTGCCGCCGTGCAGGTGATCAACCTCAAGACCGGCGTCGACGAGGCGACGGGACTGGCCGTCGCCTGACGGCGACGGTTGCTTGGCCTCTTGCCTTAGCCAGGGCCGTGGCGCCATCGCCGGATCGTCAGCCGGCTGCTCCGCCCTTTTACTTCGATCGATTCCGGAGGACCAAACCGCTCGTTGCCAGCCGCCGACACCGTATCGGTGTCGGCGACGATCTCGCCGCGTGCCGCGGCGCTGCACAGGCGGGCGGCAAGATTCACGCTGTCGCCGATGACGGTGAAATCCATGCGATCGGCGGACCCGACGGTGCCGGAGATCACCTCGCCAGTGTAGATGCCGATGCCGATCCCGCGCGGAAGGTCGGCCGTCTCCAACACGTGCAAGGCCTCGCGCGCCGCCGCGATGGCGCGCGCTTCGGCGCCGGCGCCCTGGAAGCGCGCCAGAACCGCATCGCCGATCAACTTGTCGACGTCGCCGCCGGCGCGATCGATCTCGTCGACCAGGATCGCCATCGTTCGGTTCAGGAAGCCGACGACCTGTTCGGGCTCATTGGCCTCGGCAAAGGAGGTAAAGTCGCGGATGTCCGAGTAGAGCAGCGTACAGCGCGTTCGGGTCGACGGAATACCGCCGCCGACACTGACTGCGCGGCGCACCGCCAGCAATGCTGCGCCCGAGAGCAGCCGTTCCAATCGAGTCCGGAGATCGGCGACCAATGCGGCCCTACCGTCGATATCGCGTTGCGCCAGGACAACAAGGCGGGCCATGCCCAGCATCAGCGCCAGCAGGATGAGACTCGGCACGCCGGCCCCGGCCGCTCCGGCGCGCCACAGCAGCGCGTTCAGATGGTTCACCGGCTCGTACAGCTCGAAGACCGCCGGCGCGCCGCCGGGCACCTCCACCAATACATAGAGTTCGTAGAGCGCCGATCCGTCCGGATCGATCCGACGCACCACCGAGCTGGCGCCGCGTTCGGAGGCCGCGACATAGGCCAGGCTGCGGTCGACCGTCCCGATCTTGGCGGCGTCGGTGGAATACTGGATGACGCCGCCCGCGGCATAGATCTTGAGATGCACGAGATCCAGTTCGCGCACTTCGCGAGTGAGTTCGGCCAGCAGTCTCTGGCCATCCGCATCGCTGTAGAGCGGTTTCGGCGCCTCGCCGTTTTTCAGGCGGCGCCAGGCATCCGGAGCCACTTCGGTCATGGCGCGATCGATGATCTGCGCGCGCCGCGTTGCCTGTTCGAGATAGACCGCCTCGGCCAACTGCCGGGCGCCGAACACGCTCAGCACCGCTGAAATCGCCACCAGCACCACGAGCCCCGGCAGGATGTAGCGGACGAAGTAGCGAAGCAAAGGATAGGGTTGATCGAAACGCTGACCGGTCATCGCTGCCCCGCCGCCGGCACTAAGGTCGATCGCCGGGAAGCATGCGCACCAGCGTGCGGTCGCCGAAGAGCCAGTGGTGGACAAGGGCGGCGGCGGCATGAACGCCCGCCACAATCAGCAGCGCGTTGGCGAGCAGCTCATGCATCTCCTTGACCGAGCGCGCGAATGCCCGGTTGGCGGTCCACGGCGAGGGGAATTCGGAGAGCCCGAACAGGGGCAGGGCCTGGCCCCGCGCGAACTGGAGCACGATGCCGGCGATCGGAACTGCGACGAGCAAGGCGTAGAGCGTGTAGTGTGCGAGCCGGCTTGAGCGATCGCCCCACACGCCGAATATCGTGGGCTCTGAAGGCGGCGGCGGATCCACCAGGCGCCACACCACGCGCGCGGCCAGGGCGGCAAGGATGGCCAGGCCCGCGGAAATGTGAACGAACAGCCCGGTCCTACGCGCAGCGCCTCTTGGCAACACGTCGTCGAACGTGCCGAGCGCCCAGGCCGCCACGACCAGGGCGACCGTGAGCCAGTGCAGGGTTTGGGCAATCGCACCGTAGCGGTCGGCCGAACTACGAAGTTGCATGTCGGACACCTCCGCGACATTCATGCTTGAAGCACGGCCTTGGATCGTTGATTTGGGTCAAGCGGCGCGCTCGGCGCCGGCCTTCAGGGAGGAAACGGGGTGATCAAGCGCAAGCAACGCATTCCGATGCGCGATCTCGCGACCATGGCAGCGGAGGATCGCGAAACGGTCGAGAAGAACGCCATGAACGGGCAGATCTTCAATATCTTCAAGGTGCTGGCCCATCATCCCAAGCTGGTGAAGCGCTGGACGCCGTTCGCCGGCCATGTGCTGGCCAAGCAGACCCTGCCGTTCCGCGACCGCGAGCTCCTGATCCTGCGCATCGGCTGGCTGAACCAGGCGGAGTACGAGTTCGCCCAGCACGAGCTGATCGCCAGGCGCGGCGGCCTCACCGGCGCCGACATCGACAACATCAAGAAGGGCCCGAAGGGTTCGTGGAGCGCCCACGAAGCGGCGCTGATGCAGGCCGCCGACGATCTGTTCGAGAACTCCGCCGTCGCCGACGCCACCTGGGCGGTGCTCGCCAGGAGCTATTCGACCGAGCAGCTGATGGACGTGGTCTTCACCGTCGGCCAGTACAATCTCGTGTCGTGGGCGCTCAACAGCTTCGGCGTGCCGCTCGACGACTTCCTTCCGGGCGCGAAGAAGTAAGAGGTCGCTTGTTGTCATCCTGAGCGTAGCGAAGGATCTCGCAGAACGATCAGACACGGTTCCTTCGACATCAAGCGCGTATTCGGCGTGAGGTCCTTCCGGGCGATTCGAGTGCTCCGCACTCGAATGCGCCTATTCGCTCAGTACGACAAGAACTTACGCCGGCGCGAAGATGTTGCCGTGGGCGGCGCGCTTCGGCGCGTCGTCGGACGCTGCCGCCTTGGCCGCGGCAAAGGCCGGGTCGCGCTGTAGGGTCGGCAGCGCCTTGTCGGCGAACAGGCGCATGGCCTTCTCCGACTCGTGGTGCGGCAGGTTGCCGAAGGAGAATTCGGTCACCAGATGCTCCATCCCGGTGATCTTGTGTAGCTGGCCGATCTGCTGCAGGCAGTCGTCGGGCGTGCCGACGATCTGGATCGAGACGTAGAAGTCCGTGGCCTTCTTGAGGTTCGCGGGATCCTTCAGCTTGGCGTAGGTCTTGGCCGTCTTGCCGTAGGCCTCGTAGCCTTTGACGTTGGCGAGATGGCCGTCGGAGAAGTGATAGTGATCGTCGATCGACTGCCACTTGCGGCCGAGATACTTGAAGGCGCGCTCCTGCGCCTCCTCGCGGCTCTCGGCGCACGACACGTTGGTCAGGATGATCGGCGACTTCGGCACGAAGCCTGCCGCCTGGCTCATCGTCTGGAACTTCTCGATGTCCTCGCGGCACTTGCTCCATTCGTTCTGCATGATCATCAGCATGCCGAAGCCCAGCTTGGCGATCACCTCGGCCGATTCGGGGCTCACTGAACTGGCATAGAAGCGGCGCTCGGGATGGGAGATCGGGCGCGGCCGGATCGAGGTCCGCGGGATCTTGAAGAACTGCCCGTCATGCTCGAACGACTCGTTGGCCAGCGCCTTGACGACGATCTCGGCGGCTTCGACGAAGCGCGGCCGCGCCTCGCCCATGGGAATGCGGAAGCCCTCGTACTCGGCCGAGGCGGCGCCGCGGCCGAAGCCGAACAGGCAGCGCCCGCCGCACATGATGTCGAGCAGCGCGATCTGTTCAGCGACCCGCACCGGATCGTGCCACGGCAGCACGATCACCGCGGTGCCCAGCGAGATGCGCCTGGTGCGGCCGGCGAAGTAGGCAAGGAGCTGCGTTGGCGCCGGCGACATGGCGTAGCCGGTGAAGTGATGCTCCAGCGCCCACAGCGAATCGAAACCCAGCGGCTCGACCAGGTCGCCAAGTGCAAAGTGCTCGTGCACGACGGCGACGTCGGGCCGGCCCTGCTCGTAGAGCATGTTCATGGCGATGCCGACCTTCATGGCGTCCCTCCTGGCTTTGCTTGGCCCGATTGTCGGCCCGTCCGGCGCGGCCGCACAAGGGCGATCCGTGGGGCCCAATCGCCCAACGGAGCGTGCCATCTCAGCCGATCCCCTCACTGGTGCAGGCGAGCAGGGCCGGCAGTACGGCGATGCCCTAATTGCCGATCTTCTCGAACAGCGAGCGGTAAATGAGATAGAGCGACTGCGGCGACACGCTCTTGTCGCGTAGAAAGACGCAGATATCGTTCAGATAATGGGGATCGAGCCGGGCCGTCGCGATCGCCGGGTCGCCACGGACTGCGCCCTCATAGGCGGCGCATATCCTGAACATCGTGTCGAACGCAAATATCCCGTTGGCATAGCGGCAGAACATGCTTTGCGCCCGCCGCTCGTCGCTGTTCTCCGGAAACAGGCGCACCGGCAAGGCGTAGATGAACGGCTGCGTGCGGCGCAGCCAGAAGCATATGAACCCACATCGCTTGTAGCTGTCCAGCTCTTCGCCAAGCTCAAAGCTCTGCTGCGTAAGGCCGCTGCACGTACCGTCAGCACATTGTGGGATGCCGTCGGCCAGCTCCTCCAACGCTTCAGTTCATACGAATGCTCAAACTACTTCGCTAATGCCGGATATGGTCTACCCAACCGGAATCCGCTCTAGGCAAGCGCACGCTCACCAACCTCTACAACGAACGGCCGACGTGGCTTGCGCACGCCCATCTCGATCTCGACCGAGCCGTGGCCGCGGCCTATGGCTGGCCGGAGAAATTGGCCGACCGTGCACAGCCGGAAAATCCCGACGTCGGCGACCGCAAGGCGGCGGAGGAAGAGATTCTCAAGCGGCTTCGAGCTCAACCAGGAGCGTGCCAAGGCCGGTCGATAACGGGAGCAGCGCTTCGCCGGCTATTTTCGCATTGACATTTGTTGCTTAATATGCAATGATGGATCATGAGCAATCCGCTGCCCATGCCCCCGCCGGTGCGCCCGGGATCGATGACGCGCGCCCTGCCGCCAGCAACTCCTCGCGAGCGATGTTTTTTGCCGGGGGGCGGGCTTCATGAGTCTCATGAGATTCATGAGCGTCATGAGGAATGGCCTAAAAACCCGGCAGGAGAAGGCATTCAGGGGATTCCTCATGAGCTTTTTCTTTTTTCGCGGAGGGAGAGGGTGGCGAAAAGTGGGAAGAATTGCCCCAAAGCTTTGTGCGATCGGCATCGAAGGCTTCCCACCCGAGTGGGAAACTCCGAGAAACCAGGCGATCGTTTCCGTACTTTCCGCGGAAGGCCTAATCTCGCTCGTCGGCACGATATCCACCGCACATCCCCGGAAGGCCGCATGAAAGTCTTCGTCTTCGACCTGCTCGCCTATGGCGAGAACCTCGACCATGTAAAAGAGGGCACCGAGCTGCCCTATCCGCTGAGCTCGCGGCATTTCAAAGCGGATGTGGCGGTGCGGACCTACGCCGAGCATCTCGATGCCTGGGAGGAGCTCGATCGGCTGGGCTATGACGGCGTCGGCTTCAACGAGCATCACTGCTCGCCCTACGGGCTGATGAATTCGCCCAACCTGATGGCCGCGGCGGCCGCGCAGCGCACCAAGCGGCTGAAGCTGCTGATCTACGGCAACCTGCTGCCGCTGCACGAGCCGCTGCGGCTGGCCGAAGAGCTCGCCATGCTCGATTGCCTGTCGAACGGCCGCGTGATCTCCGGTTTCGCCCGCGGCATCCCGCGCGAGTACCAGGTGCACAATGTGCCGCTGGCCGATTCACGCGCGCGGTTCGAAGAGGCCTACGAGATCGTCACCCGCGCCTGGACCGAGGACGTGTTCTCCTATTCGGGCAAGTTCTGGTCGTACAAGGACGTGGCGCTGTGGCCGCGCCCGGTGCAGAAGCCCTATCCGCCGATCATGATCCCGATCGTCGGCAGCAAGGAATCGATCGAGTTCGCGGGCAAGCACGACATTCCCATTACGCCCGGGCTCGCCGGCGGCGGGCTTCGCGACGACATCATCCGCTTCTATGCCAAGTGCCTGGCCGCAGCGGGCCATCGCATCACGCCGGATCATCTGTCGCTCAGCATGAACGCCTATGTCGCCGACTCCAAGGCGCGGGCGGTCAAGGAGCTGGCGCCCTATCACCTCTATTTCAACCGCACCCTGTTCAGCCACGGCAGCTTCACCGAGACGGCCAGGCAGCGCGAGGCGGGCTATGTCAGCGCCTCGTCGACCGACTATGTGCGGCCGGAAAACCAGCGCGCCGCCGCCATGGCGCGCGAGGATTTCCGCAACCAGACGATCGCCGATGTTGAGCGCATGGCCGAACAGCAGCCCTGGGGCACGCCGGAAGAAGTGACCGAGCGCATCATCGCCGCGGCCGACCGGGGCGGCGCCAACATGGTGCAGATTGGCTTCAATCGCGGCGCCATGCCCCATGACATGTTCATGGAGCAGATCCGGCGCTTTGCCGCCGAGGTGCTGCCGGCGCTGCAGGCGCATGAGGTCAAGCGCGTGCCGGCGGCCGAGACGGTGGCGGCCTAAGGGCGTCGACGCGGTATCCTAATACCGCGCCGAGGTGTGGTGGGAAGTGGGAAGAATTGTCTCAAAGCCCATGCCAATGGGCATCGGACGTTTCCCACCGGAGTGGGAAACTCGGGCCTCTTAGCCCAGCGCGCCCGATTTGCGATTCGCGCCAATATTGCTATGCAAACGGCCATGAAGCGCTGGCGACGTCATGCGATGGTGGCTGCCGCGGTCGCGGCGTTCGTTGCCGGCATCGTCTGGCTGCCGTCGACCGCAGCGCTCGCGTTCGGCATGGTGCTGGCACTGGTGGGCGTGCGCTTCCTCAAGAGCGAGCTCCTGCGCACGGCGTCGCTCAGCATCGCGGCGGTGATGTTCGCCCTGACCGCGATCGAGGCCGTCGCGGTGGAGATGACGCCGAAAGCGATCAACTCGGGCGTCAACAAGACCCACACGCCGTGGGACTGGCTGCCCTACAACGCCATCCTGGGCTATCGGCCGCGGCCTGCCACTGCGGTGACGGCAGTGGCTACGCGCGGCGAGGAGACGGTCTTTCGCGCCGTCTACACCATCGACGCGTCAGGCGTGCGCGCAGCACCTGGTTCGGCGCCGGATTCGACCCAGGCGGGCAAGCCCTATCTTTTCATCGGCGATTCATTCGTCTTCGGCGAGGGCCTGCCCGATGCCGACACGCTGCCGGCGCAGTTCGCCCGCGAGGCCAACTCCAAAGCCCGTGTCGTCAATCTCGGCGTGGTGGGCTACGGCGCCGAACATCTGGTGCGCGCGCTGGAGACCGGTCTCTACGATTCCTACGCGCCGGGCGGCGCCAAGGCGGTCATCACCTGGATCATTCCCCAGCAACTGCCGCGCGTTACGGGTGACGGCAACTGGCTGGGCGACGCACCGCGCTACGTCCTCGACGGCAGCGCCGCGGTGCCACGATTCACCGGCACGTTCTTCGAGCACCGCCTTTTCAACCCGTTCGCCGGAGCGCTCTATCTGGCGCGGGAGAAATTCAAGGCGGTCGCGCTCGCCACCAACGCCGCGCGGGAGCGCCAGCAGGCCGATCTGTTCGTCGCCTTGTTCGCGCGGCTGAAGCAGCTGGCGCAGGAGCGATTCGGCGCGCCGCTGGTCGTCGTCCACCTGTGGCCCGACACGGTCCGGAAGGACGACGCCAACTCGGTCTATGTGCCAATCCTGCTTGCCATCCGCGATTTGGGGGTGCGCACCATTTCGGTCGACAAGATGATCGGGATCCACGACCGCTCGCCCTACTACATTCCGATAGACGGCCATCCCAACGCCCGCCTGAACGACCTGATCGCCCAGGCGCTCAAGGCCCAGCTCGAGCCCTGAATGCAACTGGTCATCGATCAACTTGGACAGTCGGCCGAGCGCGCGCCGCACATGCTGCTTTTGCCCGGCCTGACCAACGCCGAGGCCTGGGCAAGGAGCGGCGCGGTGGCATCCTGGTTGATCGCCCAGGGCTTCGGGCCGGGCGCCCGTTCGCTCTCGGTTCCGGCCGACGGCGGCATCGAGCGCACCCTTCTTCTGCTGGGCGCGCTGCGCGCGGGAGCGCTGGTCGTCGACGGCAACGGTCCGGCGGCGCTGGCTTTCGTGACTGAAAAAGGGCGTCTGGTGACGCGTCACGGCATCGTTCTCGCGGCTCTCGCCCAGTGCTCGATCGACGCCTCGGTCGCCGAACGCCGCCTGCATATCGACGCCAACACGCCGGCGCGCCAGAGCGGCGATCGCTACCGGCGTCACGGCGATTTTGCAACCGTCGCCCAAGCCGTCGGGGATTGAAGCCTATTCGATCACCGCGTCGGCCCGCGCCCGGAGCGCTGGCGGTATCGCGATATCGAGGGTCCGTGCGGTCTTCAGGTTCAGGACGAGATCGAATTTGGACGGTTGCATGACTGGCAGGTCCGCCGGCCTGGTGCCGCGGGCGATGCGATCGACGTAGCTCGCGATGTCCCGGAACATGGTCGACAGGTTGATGCCATAGCTCAGCAGCGCACCCGCGGCGGCAAAGTCGCGATAGGCGGCGATCACCGGCAGGCGCCGCGTCATCGCCAGCCTGACGATGTCGGCCCGAGCCACGAGATAGGCCGGCGACGACGTCAGGATGATGGCGTCGGCACGCAGGCGGTCGCTGAGACGGAACCCGTTTTCATAGTCGGGCGGTTGCCCGCTTACCCCGACGAGCTGTGCATCCAGTCCTAACGGCTTGGCGGCAGTGGCCATCGCCTCGACCTGGGCACGTGTGATGCTGTCCCACCACAGCGCCAGGCGCCGCACTTTTGGAAGCGCCTCGTGCGCGAGCTCCAGTCTCTTGGTCGCGAGTTCGGTCTGGCGCACGAAAATGCCGGTTATGTTGGCGCCCGGCCGCGCCTGGCTCGCAACGTAGCCGATCTGGACCGGATCGTAGTCGATAGCGAGGAACACCACCGGAATCCGGCCGGCCGCGGCTTGGCGGGCGGCTTGCAGGGCAGGTTCGTAGCCCATGGCGAGCAGCACGTCGACGCCCCGTGCGACGAGCTCGGCATAGGCGGCCCCATATTCGGCGGGCCGCTCGATGGCCACGATGTCGAAGACGAAATTGCGGCCCTCGATGTAGCCGAGCTCGGCCATGCGGACGCGGAAGCTGGTGTAGATCTCGCCGCTCATCCCGAACACGGTGGTCGTGCCGATCCGCAGCATCGGGCGCGGCTGGGCGCGCAGGCCCAGCGGAGCCAAGAGGGCGCACGCCACCACACCGCCCACGAGGTGACGGCGCGGTAATCTCTTCGGCTTTGCGACCCCAAGCATTCGCGTCGTCAGTCCAACTGCATGAATCCCAGTCTATACGGTGCTGCCGGGCTTTGACGAGCATGTGACACGCCAATGATCCAGCAGGGACCGTGCAACCTACAACTTGCCCGTCATGATGCGCGCGCCGAGGGCCCAGCGATGGACCTCCGATGGGCCGTCATAGATGCGGAAGGCGCGGGTGTCGCGGAAGATGCGCTCTACGACTGTGTCGCGGGTGATGCCCATGCCGCCCAGGATCTGCATCGAGCGGTCGGCCACGCGTGCGATGGCCTCGGAGCAGATCACCTTCGACATCGAGCTCTCGCTCGATGCCCGCTCGCCCTTGTCGAGCAGCCAGGCGGTATGCCAGATCGCCAGCCGCGCCATGTGAATGTCCATCAGGTTGTCGGCCAGCATGAACGACACGCCCTCGTGCTCGCCGAGCTTCTTGCCGAAGGCCATGCGGTTGCGCGCATAGTCGGTTGCGATCTCCTGGGCGCGCACGGCGGAGCCCAGCCAGCGCATGCAGTGACTGAGGCGCGCCGGAGCGAGCCGCACCTGGGCATAGCGATAGCCCTTGCCGACCTCGCCGAGGACGGCGTCGGCCGGCAGGCGAAGATCCTTGATGTCGATCACGGCATGGCCGCCGGTGAAGCTCGAATCGATCGTGTCGAGCGTGCGCTCGATCCTGATCGCCGGGTTGGGCAGGTCGACCAGGAACAGCGTGGCATGGCCGTCCATCGGCCCGCCCTCGAGCTTGGCCATGATGATGGCCCAGCCGGCATTGTCGGCGCCGGTGATCAGCCACTTGCGGCCGTTCAGCACCCATTCGTTGCCGTCGAGCCGCGCCGTGGTCTGCAGCAGGCTGGGATCCGATCCGGCGCCGCCCGGCTCGGTCATGCAGAAGCAGGAGCGGACCTTGCCCTCGGCCAGCGGCTTGAGAAAGTGGTCGCGCTGGTCGGGGCGCGCGACGACGTCGAGCAGGTGGATGTTGCCCTCGTCAGGCGAAGCGCAGTGGATCGCGGTCGGCCCCAGGATCGAATAGCCCGCCGCCTCGAAGACCAGCGCGCGGCCGATCTGCGAGATCGCACGGCCGCCATATTCCTTCGGGACGTGCGGCGCGAAGACGCCGGCTTGCCTGGCGAGCGTGTTGAGCTCGATGCGCAATTCGTCGGTCGGCCCGTGCGGCGTCCAGCGTGAGTCCTTCTCGTAGGGGACGACCTTGTCCTTGACGAAGGTTTTGACCTTTTCGGCGAGCTCGACCAGCTCCGAAGGAGGCGCGAAATTGATGTCGCCGATGCTCGCCACAGTCACCCGGATTCCCCAAACTGGGGCGGATTCTACCATGAGGCCGCGGAGCGCAAACTCTGCATCGCTGCAAAGCTAGAGCATGTTCCGTCCGGCTGAGGCGCGTAAACACGCCTCAGCCG
>CAMDCE010000067.1 GCA_945889625.1 Asaia bogorensis
ACAGCCGGCGGAACAGGAACTCGTTGGCCTTGGTGTTCTCGCCCGACTGGGCGATCGCATGGGCCATATCGTCCTCCTCGGGGAAGAACCGCGAGGTGCGCAGCACGATCACCGGCAGCCTGTGGAGCTGATGGAACAGCCGGCACAGCTCCTCGGCCGCGAGCTTGGTGACGCCATAGATGTTGCGCGGCTGCAGCGGCGCCATGGTTTCGTCGATCCACATTGCTTCCCTGGCACCCCCTGCCCTTCCGTCGCGGATCTTCTGCGAGATCATCAGCGAGGTGGTCGAGGTGAAGACGAAGCGGTCGACCTCGGCGTCGATCGCCTCCTCCAGGAGGTTCAGAGTGCCCTGCACGTTGACGGCGACGAACTCCGAATTGTCGTGCGTCTCGATATGCGGCTTGTGGCGCGCCGCGGCATGGACGATCGCGGTGACGGCATGATCGCGGATGATGGCGCGCACCAGCGGCCGGTCCACCACCGAGCCCACGATCTCCGTAGTCTCGCCGCGGTCGGGATCGAGCCCGACCACCCTGTGGCCGTCGCGCCTGAGCCGCGGCACCAGGGTCTGGCCGAGCCAGCCCGATGAACCCGTTACCAGAATGTTCATCACAGGCCTGCCTGGGCCAAGGCTTCCTGCTGGCGCTTGGCCAACACGTCGATATCGAAGCCGGCGATCAGCTCCTCGAACAGCCGGTGCCAGTTGATCGAGGCGCGCAGATGGATGAACACGGCGCCCAGTCCGATCGCGGCGCGGTCCATGAAGACGAACTCGCGCGGCGGCCGCACACCGCCCATGCGGCGGAGTTCCCCGAACACGTTCTGCGCCATCTCGCGGCCGAAGCCTTCGGCCATGCCTTCGGTCAGGCGGCGCTGCCGGTCGTCCATCAGCGGGCCATACAGGAAGGCAGCCCAGCGGTTCAAGACGGTGATCATCTCGCGCGTCAGGCCGCCGAAGCCCCAGTCCTCGTAGGCGGCGACGGCGCGATCCTGGTCGTCGGTCATCAGCGCACGATAAAGCTCGATCGAGCCGCGCACGAAGCGCGGCGGGAAGATGCGCACGCAGCCGAAATCCATCAAATTCACCGAGCCGTCGGGCCGCACCGTGTAGTTGCCGAGGTGCGGATCGCCGTGGATGACGCCGTAGTGATAGAACGGTACGTACCAGGCGCGGAACATGTTGACCGCGAGCCGGTCCTTCTCCTCCTGGGCGTGGGCCTTCCAGTTGAGCAGTGGCTCGCCCTCGAGCCAGCTCATGGTCAGCAGCCGGTCGGTCGAGTGCGAGGCAACGACGTCGGGCACATGGACGTTGGGCTCGCGGTACAGCAGGTGGCGGTAGAGCGCCACGTGTTTGGCCTCGCGCCGGTAATCGAGCTCCTCGCGCAGGCGCGTGGTGATCTCGGCATGGATCTCGTCGGTGCGGATCGCCGGGTCGAAGCGCTGGCCGACGGCAAACACGACCTTGAGCTGGTTGAGGTCGGCCTCCAGCGCCGATGCCATGTCGGGATACTGCAGCTTGGCCGCGACCTCGCGGCCCCCCGAAGGATGAGTGGTGGCCAGCACGGCGTGATGGACCTGGCCCAGCGAGGCCGCGAACGACGCCTCCTTGTCGAAGCGCGCGAACTTCGATTGCCAATCCGGCCCAAGCTCGGTCGCCATGCGGCGGCGCACGAAGGCCCAGCCCATGGCGGGCGCATTGGCCTGAAGCTGGCCCAGTTCGCGGGCATATTCCGGCGGCAGGGCGTCGGGAATGGTGGCGAGCAGTTGGGCTGCCTTCATCAGCGGGCCCTTCAAGCCGCCGAGCGCGCTCCTGAGCTCGGCGGCGTGCTTGTCGCGATCGAGGGTGAAGCCGAGATAGCGCTGGCCCGCCAGCTTGGCCGCCAGCCCACCGACCGAGGCGCCGACCTTGGCGTAGCGGCCGAGCCGTCCACCCAGAGAGTCGCCCTCGTCGCCAGTCATTTGAACGGGGCCATTCTCAGAACTTTTCGAGTTCGTCGACGAAGCCTGAGATGACGCCCAGCCCCTTGTCCCAGAAGGCGGGGTCGGAGGCGTCGAGACCGAATGGCGCCAGAAGCTCCTTGTGCCGCTTGATGCCGCCGGCCTTCAGCATGTCGAGATACTTGGCCTGGAAATCCGGCAGGCCGGACTGGTAGGCGGCGTAGAGCGAGTTCACCAGGCAGTCGCCGAAGGCGTAGGCATAGACGTAGAACGGCGAGTGGATGAAGTGGCCGATGTACGACCAGTAGAAACGGTACTCGTCGTCGAAGGCGAAGGCCGGCCCCAGGCTCTCCTTCTGAACGGCCATCCAGATCTCGCCAATCGCGTCGGGCGTCAGTTCGCCCCGGCGGCGGGCCATGTGCAGGCGCTGCTCGAAATCGTAGAAGGCGATCTGGCGGACCACGGTGTTCAGCATGTCCTCGACCTTGCCGGCCAGCATCGCCTTGCGCGTCGCCTTGTCCGGGGCGGTCTTGAGCAGCGACCGGAAGGTCAGCATCTCGCCGAACACCGAGGCGGTTTCGGCCAGCGTCAGCGGCGTGTCGGCCATCAGCGCGCCCTGCCGCGCCGACAGCACCTGGTGCACGCCATGTCCCAGTTCGTGGGCGAGCGTCATGACATCGCGCACCTTGCCCTGGTAGTTGAGCAGCAGGTAGGGATGCGCCGACGGCACGGTAGGATGGGCGAAGGCGCCTGGCGACTTGCCCGGCCGTGCTGGTGCATCGATCCAGCCGGAGCCGAAGAACTTTTCGCCTACCCTCGCCAGCTCGGGCGAGAAGGCGCCATAGGCGTCGAGCACTATCTTCTCCGCCTCGCCCCAAGGAATGGTGCGGTCGTCATGCTCGGGCAGCGGCGCGTTGCGGTCCCAGTAGGGCATGGTCTCGACGCCGAACCATTTGGCCTTGAGCTTGTAGTAGCGGTGCGCCAAGCGTGGATAGGCCACCTTCACCGCCGAGGCGAGCGCGTCGACGACCTCGTCCTCGACGACGTTGCCGAGGTTCATCGCCGACTGCGGCCGCGGATATTTGCGCCAGCGATCCTCGATCTCCTTGTCCTTGGCCAGCGTATTGGTGACCAGCGAGAAGACCGCGATATTGTCGCCCTGCACCTTGCCGAACGATTTCGCCGCATCCTTGCGTACCGAGGCGTCCTTGCTCGACAGCTTGTCGAGGATCTGTGGCTCGCTCAGGGTCTCGTTGCGGAAGGGATAGCGCAGCCGCGCGATGGTCTCGTCGAACAGCCGCGACCAGGCGGCGCGGCCGACGACGTATTTCTCGTGCAACGCCTTCTCGAGCTCGTCGGAGAGCTGGTGCGGGCGGAAGACCCTGAGATCGCGCAGCCACGGCCCGTACTTGGCGAGTGCCGGGTCCTTTTGCTTGGCGGCAAGGTCGGCGTCCTCGAGCTTGTTGATCTCCAGCCGGAAGAACACCAGCCTGGCGCCGATGTCGGTCAGACTCTCCGAAACGTTCTGCGAAAAGCGGCCGCGCTCGGGGTCGGCCATGTCCTGCGCATAGTAAAGCGAGGCGAAGGAGCCGATGCGGCCCATGCGATCCTGCATCGTCTCGAACCTGGCGACGGCCGCGCCCAGCGCCTTGCCGTCCAGCCCCGCCACCTTGCCCTCATAGGCCTTGGCGAAGGCCTCGGCGTCCTCGGCGGCGCGCTTGAGGTCGGCCTGGAGATCGGTGCCGGTCGGGCTGGAATAGAGGTCGCTCAGGTTCCAGATCGGCAGCTCGCCCAACACAGCATTCATAGACAAACTCCTGGATCATCTTCCGATATCGGGATCGGCGGCGATGGCGTCAAGGAACGGGCCGATCAACAAGGCGGCAAAGGGTTCGCATTTGGCGACGTCGCTTTCCTTGTAGTGGTTCGCTGCGTCGAGCAGGTTCATCGTGCCCAGCAGGCGTCCGGCATAGACCACGGGTACGTTCATCGCCGATTCGCAGCCCAGCGACTTGATCAGCTCGTGGTCGAAATAGGCCCACTCGATGTCCTTGGCGTTGTAGCCCACCCAGGCGCGCTTCTCCTCGACCACGCGCTTGTGCCACGGCGTATCCTTGACCTCCTTGTAGCCGCCCACCGGATATTCCTTGGGCATGTTGGTGTAGAGCCGCTTCACCCGCTTGCCGTTGGGCGCCACGTAAAGGAGCGTGAAGAGCTTCACGCCCACCGTCTCGGCAACGCCGCGCTCGATCGCCTTGAAAAGAGACTGGGTCGGGCCGGCTTTCAGCGCAGCAATGCAGGTCTCGAGCGGCGTCATGGGGTTCCTCCGGTTTGCGGGCGTGGGGCGGGCGGGATGCGTTCGGGCAGCACGCCCGCGGGCGACAGGCGCAGCACCAGGATGAGAACGACGGCAATCAGCAGTTCCTTGATCGCGGCACGCTGCACGGCGGTGACTTCGGGGATCAGCTCGACGAAGAAGCGCGCCGATTCGAGCAGTGTCATCAGGAGATAGGCACCGACCAGCGCGCCGGCCGGTCGCCCCGTGCCGCCCGCCGCGACGGCGAGAAAGATGTAGACCGTGATCAACGGCAGGAACAGATCGGGCGCGATGTAGGACGTGAAATGGCCATAGAGCGCGCCGGCGAGACCGGCGATGGCCGCCGACAATGCGAAGGCCTGCGCCTTGAAGTGCAGCACCGGCTTGCCCGCGACCTGGGCCACCTGGGCGTCCTCGCGAATGGCGCGCAATACGCGGCCATAGGGCGAGCGATCGATACGACGCATCAGGGCGAAGACCGCACCCAGCACGGCGAGCACGATCAGGAAATAGGTGGCGTTGAAGTCCTGACCGAGGGCTGCCTTCCACGGTCCCGGGATGCCCGAGATGCCGTCGGTGCCGCGGGTCAGCCAGATCTCGTTGGCGGCCACCAGCCGCACGAACTCGGCAAAGCCCAGGGTGACGATGGCGAGATAGTCCTCGCGCAGCCGCGTCGTGGAGAGCGTGACGACCAGCCCGGCCGCGCCGCCCGCGATCAGGGCCAGCGCCCAGCCCGCCAGGATCGGCGCGCCACCACTGGTGGTCGAGAGTGCGGAGGCATAGGCGCCGACGGCAAAGAACCCGGCGAGGCCAAGATTGACCATGCCCGCCCCGCCCCAGATCAGGTTGAGGCTAAGCGCGAGCAGCCCATAGATGCCGCCGATGGTGGCGATGAAGAGGAGATAGTGGAGCACGGCTAGGCTCTGTCGTCAGCGGCGGAGTAGTCTCCGCCTCGAGCGGAGCGAAGGACCTCACGCCGGCTCCACACAGCACCTTGGGGGTCGGAGCTAGATCCTTCGCTACGCTTAGGATGACAAGGGTACATGATCAAAACGCTCTCTCCCCCAGCAGGCCGCGCGGGCGGAGGGTCAGCATGATCAGGATGGCGAAGAAGCCCACCGCGGTACGGTAGGGCGAACCGACCGCGAGCACCGACAGCTCCTCCGCCATGCCGATCAGGAAGGCGCCCAGCACCGCGCCCGGCACGCTGCCCAGCCCGCCCAGCACCGCGGCGGCGAAGATCGAGAGCAGGATGCGCGTGCCGGTCAGCGGATCGATCGAACTATCCAGCCCCAGCAGCATGCCACCGACGCCGACCAGTCCCATGCCGATGAAGCTCGCCATGGCCGCGACGCGCTCCGGCCGGATGCCCTTCAGCGCCGCAAGCTCGGGATTGTCGGCCGAGGCGCGCATCGCCTTGCCGACCCGCGTGAAGGCCAGCACGGCGAACACCGCCAACATGATGGCGAGCGCGATGCCCATGGTCTCGAGCTGCTGCGGGCTCACGCGGATGTCGCCGATGCGCATGTCGCGCGCGATCGGCCTGTCGTAGCCGCGAAAGTCGTTGCCGAAGCCCAGGCGGATGATGTTCTCCAGGACGATGCCCGAAGCGATCGAAGCGATCGCCGCCGGCAGCGCGCCCTGCTTGACCAGCGGCAGGTGGGCCGTCTTGTCGAAGAACAACCCCGCCGCAGCCGCAGCCGCGAAGGCCACGGCCAGCGAGCCCACCATCTGCAGGCCGGCGCCGTAGGCCAGGTAGCCTGCGAAGGCGCCGAGCGTTGCTATCCCCGATATGGCGAAGTTGGGGAAGCGCAGCACGGCGAACATCGACGTGAAGCCAATGGCGGGTACCGCCAGCAACGTGCCGACAACCAGCCCATTCACCAGCGCCTGAAGGACATGAATCACAGCGTCGTCCTGAGTCGCGCGGATCTGATCCGCGCTTTAGCGAAGGACCTCACAGGACGACCAGACACGGATCTCTCCAATCCAACAGCGAGTGCGTAACGAACGGGAGATCCTTCGCTGCGCTCAGGATGACAATTAGGCCAGCTTCACCAGGGTGAACTTGCCGGCCTTGATCTGCTCGTAGCGGAACTTGCAGTCGAGGATGTCGCCCTTGGCGTCGAAGTCGCAGGGCCCGGAGGCGCCGGTGTAGTCGACCTTGCCGCCCGCCGCGATCTCCTTGATGCCGTCGACGGCATTGTCGACCGACTTGCCGCCGCCTTGCGTGACCTTGCGGATATTGTCCTTGATGGTCTCGCCGGTGGCGGCCTTTCCGATCGCGATGCTCATCAGGACCATGTTGATGTGGTCGTAGACCTGGCAGGTGTAGGGATCGGGGTTGGTCGAGCCGACCGCGGCCTTGACGCGATCGTAGGCGCCGCTGCCCTCGGCCGGGGACGGCGCGAAGGTGTAGACGCCCTCGACGATTTCGGGCTGGCCGATCTGGTCAACCAGCTTCTGGTTGATCGAGTAGGCGAAGCCCAGGATCTTGCCCTTGAAGCCGGAACGGTAGAGGTCTTTCAGCACAAGCACGGTGTCCGGGGTGTAGCCGGCAGCCAGCACCAGGTCGGGACTGCCGCGCAGCGCCTGGTCGACCTCGGTGCGGTAGCTGGTCTTCTTGTCGTCGTAGATCAGGCTGCCGTGAGTAGCGTTACCCGCCGGCAGCACCTTGTTCAGGATATCGAAGGTCGACTGCGTGAACGGCGTCTGCGGGATCATGGTAAAGGCCTTCTTGGCGCCGAGCGAGAGTATGAATTCGGCGACCCGCGTCACCTGCAGGGTCGAATTGGGCTGGGTGCGCACCAGATAGCCCTGGTGCGGCAGCAGCGTAATCGAATCGGCGCCCGACACGGTGCAGAGGAAAGTCTTGCTCTCCCAGCACAGGGGCGCCACGGCGGTGGTCACCGACGAGGCCCAGGTGCCGACGATGGCGCAGACCTTGTCGACGTCGATCAGCTTGCGCGCCGCGCGCACGCCCGGCTCAGGGCTGGTCTGGTCGTCTTCGCTGACGAGCTGGACCCGGCGGCCCAGAACGCCGCCCGCCTTGTTGACCTCCTCGACGACCGAGGCCGCGACCTTGGCCATCACCGGCCCGTACGAGCCGCCGCCGCCGGTGAGCGGCGTCAGGGTGGCGATCTTGATTGGATCGGCCTGGGCGCGAACGATCGAGGGCGCCACAAGGGCGGCAACGCCCGAGGCGACGGCAGTACGGCGGCCGATATGAAACTTGGTCATGAATGTTCCCCCAATTCCGTGGAAGTTCCCCGGGAGGCGAGCATAGGCTGAGCCTTGCCGCCGAGAAAGAGATCGCGAACGGCCGGATCGGAGGCAAGCTCGTCGCCCCGCCCTTCCCGCTCGGCGCGGCCCTGCACCAGCACATAGGCGCGCGCCGACACTGAAAGCGCCTCCAGCGCGTTCTGTTCAACCATCAGGATGGCCACGCCGCCCTTGTTCAGTGCCAAAATCGTGCCGAACAGCTCCTCGGCGGCACGCGGGCTGAGGCCCGCGGTCGGTTCGTCGAGCAACAGCAGATCGGGTGCGTTCATGAGCGCGATCGCCATGGCGAGGATCTGCCGCTGGCCGCCGCTCAGGGTACGCGCCGCCGCCCGGCGCTTGTCCGCCAGCATAGGGAAGCGCTCATAGAGTTCGGCGATTCGACACTTGGCATGGGCGCCGTCGAGATAGCCGCCGATCTCGAGGTTTTCGGCCACGCTCATGACGCCGAAGACGTTGCGCTCCTGCGGCACGAAGGAGAGGCCGAGCCGGCTGATCTCCGGTGCACGGAGGCCTGCGATGTCGCGGCCCTTGAACACGATCCGCCCGCCGCGCGGCCGCAACAGGCCGGCGACCAGCTTGAGCAAAGTCGACTTGCCGGCGCCATTAGGGCCGATCAGCGCCACGATCTCGCCGGGCTCCACGCGGAGCGCCGCGTCCTTCACGATCTCGTCGGCGGCCGCGTAGCCGCCACGCAAATCGATGATCGACAGCAAGCTCATGCTGCCCGCCGCCCCAGGTAGGCCTCGCGCACGCCATGATCGTTGCGCACCTCTTCGAACGTACCCTGGGTCAAGACGCGGCCCTCGGCCATGACGATCACCGGATCGCACAGCTCGGCGATGAAGCCCATGTCGTGCTCGATCAGCAGCACCGTGATGCCGCGCTTGGGCAGCTCCAGCAGCCGCTCGCCGATCTCGTTCTGCAGGGTCGGGTTGACGCCGGCGGTCGGCTCGTCGAGCAGCACAAGCTTGGGCTCGGCCATCAGCGCGCGGCCGATCTCCAAAAGCTTCTTCTGGCCGCCCGACAGCGCCGTGGCGGAATTGTCGATCAAATGGTCGAGCTTCAGAAATCTCGCGGTTTCCCACGCACGCTCGGCAAGGGCTGCCTCGCGCTCGCGCGCCGCACGCGAACCCAAGATCGCCTGCAGCAGGTTCTCTCCCGGCTGGTCGCGGCCATAGAGCATCAGATGCTGGAACACCGAGAGCTTGGGAAAGCCGCGCGCCACCTGGAAGGTGCGCACCAGCCCGGCGCGGCTCACGGTGTCGGCCGCTGCACCGGCGATCTCGCGGCCGTCGAAGCGGATCGAGCCGGCATCCGGCGGCACCAGGCCCGAGACCACATTGAACAGCGTCGTCTTGCCCGCGCCGTTGGGCCCGATCAACCCGGTGATGCCACCCGCCGCCACGGCGAAGTCGACGCCGCGCAGCACTTCGAGGCCGTAAAATGCGCGGCGCAGATTCTTGAGTTCGAGTAAGGCTGTCACAGACGGTTATATGCTTTGAACCAGTCTACGAACTTCGGGATGCCCTCTTCCACCGGGACTTTTGGCGTCCAGTCGAAATCCCGCAGCGTATCGGTGATATCGGCGGCGGTTTCCTGCAGGTCGCCGGGTTCGCCGGGCTTGAGCTCGATCTTGGCCTTCTTGCCGATCGCAGCCTCAAACAGCTCGATGACGTGCAGGATATCCTCGCTGCGCGCGGCGCCTATGTTGTACAGCCGGTGGCCTGGCTCGGCGGCCGGCGTGTCGAGAACCGCGAGCGTGCCGGCCACGACGTCGTCGATATAGCTGAAGTCCCGCTTCACGAAGCCCAGGTGAAAGAGGTTGATCGTCGCGCCGTCGTGGATCGCCCGGGCGAAGATCGACGGCGACATGTCGGGCCGCCCCCACGGCCCGTAGACCGTGAAATAGCGCAGTCCCGTCGCCTTGAGCTTGTACAGGTGGACGTAGGTCTCGGCTAAAAGCTCGCCGGCGCGCTTGGTAGCGGCATAGACCGAGACCGGGTGATCGACACGGTCCGACACGGCGAACGGCAGCTTGCGGTTGGCGCCATAGACCGACGACGACGAGGCATAGACGAGGTGCTTCAGGTCATCGAACCGCCGGGCCGCCTCGAGCACCACCAGATGACCCATGACGTTGGCCTGGGCGGAGCCATAGGGATCGATGATCGACTGCCGCACGCCGGGCTGGGCCGCCAGATGCACGATTCTGTCGATGTCGCCGTGCTTTTCGGGCAGCGCCAGCATGGTCTCGCGGTCGGCGATATCGGCTTCGAGGAAGGTGAAAGCCGGCTCCTCGCGCAGCGGCTTGAGGCGCGCAAATTTCAGGACCGGGTCGTAGTATTCGCTGAAATTGTCGATCCCGACGACCGCCTCGCCTCGGGCCAGCAGCGCGCGGGCGACCTGCGAGCCGATGAAGCCGGCGACACCCGTAATGAGGACTGACATGGAAATGTATGCGCCGGTCAAAAATGAATGCGTGGGCTGATTACAACATTTCACCGGCGCTCGTAACCTTGAAACGGCACGCAAGAACGGCGCGGCTGAGGGTCAGAAAACCTTTATTTCACTTGTACTCAGCGTTCCCATTGAATCGCGCAAGATTCTGTCGTTACCGTGCCTATATAGCAGTCAGGGAGGGTGCCATGACCGTCGCGGTGACCCTGGACGATAAATACGTGCTCGAAACGGGCCGGGTGTATCTCACCGGCACGCAGGCGTTGGTCCGACTGCCTATGATGCAGCGCCAGCGCGACCTTGCCGCCGGCCTGAACACCGCCGGCTACATTTCCGGCTATCGCGGCTCGCCGCTCGGCGGCTTCGACCAGGCGCTGTGGCAGGCCAAGCGCTTCATCAAGAAGAACCACATCGAATTCCAGCCCGGCACCAACGAAGACCTCGCCGCGACGGCACTTTGGGGCACGCAGCAGATCCATCTCTATCCCGGCGCACGCTACGACGGCGTGTTCGGCATGTGGTACGGCAAGGGCCCGGGCGTCGACCGCTCGGGCGACGTCTTCAAGCACGCCAGCTACGCCGGCACCTCCAGGCATGGCGGCGTGGTGGCGCTGGCCGGCGACGATCATATGGCCAAGTCCTCGACGACGGCCCACCAGAGCGAGCCTGCCTTCATGGCCGCCGGCATTCCGGTGATCCACCCGGCGTCGGTCCAGGAGTATCTCGACTGGGGCCTGCATGCCTTCGCGATGTCGCGCTATTCCGGCCTGTGGGTCGCCTTCAAGGTGCTGAGCGAGACGGTCGATTCCTCGGCCTCCGTCCATGTCGATCCGCACCGGCTCGAGATCCACACCCCGACCGATTTCATCCTGCCGCCCGACGGCGTGCACATCCGCTGGCCCGACGACTGGCTGGGCCAGGAACGCCGCGTCGTCACGCAGAAGATTCCCGCCGCGCTCGCCTACTGGCGGGCCAACCGGCTCGACAAGGTGATGATGGGCCGGCCCGACGCCCGCTTCGGCATCGTCACCGTCGGCAAATCCTATCTCGATGTCCGCCAGGCACTCGACGAGCTCGGCCTCGACGAGGCGGAGGCCGAGCGCCTCGGCCTGGCCATCTACAAGGTCGGCCTGGTGTGGCCGCTCGAGACCGAGGGAGCCACCGCCTTCTGCGCGGGCAAGCGCGACATCCTGGTCGTCGAGGAGAAGCGGCCGCTGATCGAGCAGCAGCTCAAGGACGCGCTGTTCAACGCTCCAGCCGACCGCCGGCCCGTCGTGGTTGGCAAGACCGACGAGCGTGGACAGCCACTGCTCAAGTCCGACGGCGAATTGACGCCGACCGAGATTGCCAAGGCCATCGTCTCCCGTCTCGGCGTCGATGCCCTCAGCGAGCGCACCAAGCAGCGCTTCGAGGCGCTGAAGCGGCGCAGCATGCGCCAGGTGCGCAACGAGGCAGGCCTCGCCCGTGTGCCCTACTTCTGCTCCGGCTGCCCGCACAACAGTTCGACCAAAGTGCCCGAGGGCTCGATGGCGATGGCGGGCATCGGCTGCCATACGCTGGCCATCGGCATGGAGCGCAACACCAAGACCTTCACCCACATGGGCGCCGAGGGCGCGCCGTGGGTCGGCGCCAGCCACTTCACCGACGTGCCGCACGTCTTCCAGAACCTGGGCGATGGCACCTATTTCCATTCGGGCTATCTCGCGATTCGCCACGCCGTCGCCACCAACACCAACATCACCTACAAGATCCTCTACAACGACGCCGTCGCCATGACCGGCGGCCAGCCGCATGACGGCGACGTCACGCCATGGCGGATCAGCCGCCAGGTTCAGGCCGAGGGCGTCGGCCGCATCGCCCTGGTGAGCGACGATCCGGGCAAGTATCCGGTCGGCACCGACTGGGCGCCCGGCGTCACCTTCCACCACCGCGACCAGCTCGACGAAGTGCAGCGCGAGTTGCGCGAATGGAAGGGCGTGTCGGTGCTGATCTACGACCAGACCTGCGCCGCCGAGAAGCGCCGTCGCCGCAAGCGCGGCACCTACCCCGATCCCGCCAAGCGTGTGTTCATCAACCAGGCCGTCTGCGAAGGCTGCGGCGACTGCTCGGTGCAGTCGAACTGCCTGTCGGTGACGCCGGTCGAGACCGAATTCGGCAACAAGCGCGCGATCGACCAGTCGTCCTGCAACAAGGACTTCTCCTGCCTGAATGGCTTCTGCCCGAGCTTCGTCACGGTCGAAGGCGGCAGCCTGCGCAGGGGAATGGCGAGCAAGAGCGCGACGCCGGGCGAACTGCCCCTGCCGCCCGCTCCCATCCTTCCGTCGATCGCCGCCAAACCCTACGGCGTGCTGATCACCGGCATCGGCGGCACCGGCGTCGTCACCATCGGCGCCATCATGGGCGTCGCCGCCCACATCGAGGGCAAGGGCGTCACCGTGCTCGACCAGCTCGGCATGGCCCAGAAGGGCGGCGCGGTGGTGAGCCACGTTCGCGTCGGCGCCAACCCCGAGGCGCTGCACGCCGTGCGGCTGGGCGCTGGCGGCGCCAACCTGCTGCTGGGCTGCGACCTCGTGGTCAGCGCCGGTCCCGATGCGCTGGCGCGCCTCGAACCCGGCGCCTCGCGCGCCGTGATCAACACCCACGAGACCATCACCGGCGAGTTCACCCGCCATCCCGACCTTGCCTTCCCCGCGCATACGCTGAAACTCTCGATCGAGGCCGCGGCCGGCGCCGAGGCCTGCGACTTCATCGAAGCCACCAAGCTCGCCACGGGCCTGCTGGGCGATTCGATCGCCACCAACCTCTTCATGCTGGGCTACGCCTACCAGAAGGGACTGATCCCGATCGGCCACGAGGCGCTGGAGAAGGCAATCGAGCTGAACGGCACGGCCGTCGCGATGAACATGGGCGCCTTCCGCTGGGGCCGTCGCGCCGCTGCCGACCGCGCCGCCGTCGAGAAGCTTGTGGCGCCAACCGACAATGTAGTGCCGTTCGTGAAGCTGTCGCGCACGCTCGACGAGATCGTCGCCGCACGCGTCAAGCTGCTCACCGGCTACCAGAACGCCGAGCTTGCCCAGCGCTACACCGCGCTGGTCGAGAAGGTGCGTGCGGCCGAGCAGAAGACCGCCCAGACCGGCGATTCGTCTCCGTTGGCCGAGGCGGTGGCACGCAACTACGCCAAGCTGCTGGCCTACAAAGATGAATACGAAGTGGCGCGGCTCTACGCCGAGGCCGCCTTCTCAGCCGAGATCAATCATCAGTTCGAGGGCGACTACAAGCTCAAGTTCCACCTGGCGCCGCCGCTGTTCTCCAGCCGCGATCCCAAGACCGGCCATCTGCTCAAGCAGGAGTTCGGTTCCTGGATGCTGCCCGCCTTCAAGGCGCTGGCGAAGCTCAAGGTCCTGCGCAACACCGCGTTCGATCCCTTCGGTTACACCAAGGAGCGCAAGCAGGAGCGCGCGCTGATCGGCGAGTACGAGACTCTGGTCGCCGAGCTGCTGGCCGGCCTGTCGCCCGCCAACAACGCGCTTGCCGTCAAGCTGGCGTCGGTGCCCGACGACATCCGCGGCTACGGCCACGTCAAGGACGCCCATCTCGACAAGGCCAAGCGCAAGGAAGCCGACCTCTTGGCCCAGTGGCGCAATCCCGAGGCGCTGAAGCAGGCAGCCGAGTAGCGCGCCCGGTCCGGCGTCGTCGCCCTATTTTCCGGCCACGATCCACGCCTTGATCTTGTCAACGGTCTCTTTCTCGATGCGGTAGTAGCCGTGATGGGCGTAGGCCTCGCAATCGTCGCCGGTCGAGCGTCCGCCCTCCATGGTGATCAGTTCGACGCCGTAGCTTCGACGCGCTGCCGCACCGGCGGACGGCTTCGTCGCCCGGCACGCGTCCTGTGCGTGAATGACGACCAGGTGCCGGCTCTTGAAAGGTCGCGGGTCGAAGCTAGAAATGGCATTCATCGAGGACGTATGGACCAAGCCAGCGACCTGCCCGTCGAGCGGCTTGGCGAGCGCCATCGTCGATTCGGTGCTCCGGCTGGTGCCGATCACATAGATCGCGAGCTTGCCGAAGCGGCGTTCGAGGTCGCGGACGATCGCCATGATCCGGTCGGGCAAAGTCGTGGCGTCGGTCGAGGCGGCGACGAACGGGCTCGTCGCGAACAGCTCGCGCGAGCGGATGAGGAAGTTGCCGGAGTAGGCCATCACGAGCTTGCCCTTCTCCATCCGCGGATTGAGCGTGCCCGCGCCGCCCGGCATCAGGATGACGGCATACCGCGGTGTCTGGCCGGAGGTCGTCAGCAGGTATCTGAAGGACTGGCCGCCGGCTGTTGTCACCGGCACGACCTCGTCGGCGGCACAAGCCGCCCCGGCGTGGGCGCAAATCAGGATCAGCAAGCCGGCGAGAAATTTCACCCGCCAGCTTTAGCCGATCGGCCTGCTTGGCAATAGATTAGAGCTGGCCTGGCGCCATCACCCGGTGGGTTGCGCGGACGGCTGCCTGCCCGTGGTCGGGCGCGACTTCGGCAATCTCGCAGCCCGGCCCCAGCAGGCCCACCGTCATGCTGACCTCGAGGTAGCGGGCCTGGCCCGCCACGACCTCGACCTGGCGCTGGTCGCTCTTGCCGCCGACCTGGCAATTGACCGCGACCTGGCCCGGCGGACCGTCGAGCTTGAGGTAGGCGTTGTTCGGCAGCTGGGTCTGCACGCCCGAGGCGATGCCGACCTCGACCGGCCGCACGATTCCGAACCAGCCCTTGCGGTAGATGTAGAGGGCGCCGCCGCCGGACGGCGGGATATCGAAACGCTTGGCTTCGGAGTCCTGCTGCAGGTTGCCGTAGGGCGCCGTGGCGCAGGCGCCGAGCGCCAGCAGCAGCGACAAAGAGAGACCTGGGCGCAGGTTCATGGCTTCCTCCGGGAATTGCGGTGCTCTGCCATATATGGTTGGGCGTACGTTCCCTTGGGGGCGATTTGACGGCGAATTGAAGGAGACCGCCCGATCGGCGGGCTAGGAACCGATCTTCTGCCACCACGCCTTCTGCGGCTGCGCCCAGCCGCGAGCCTCCATGCAGCTCTCGATCGTGCGATCCTGGCGCCTTGTGTCGCTATAGGCGTCCATCGTGTTGTTGAGGCCCTGCTGGCCGTAATTGTTGATCGGCGCGGTGAAGATGTCGCGGCGCGACTCGTCGATGTTGCGGCGCGTCCGCATGTACTCGTTCACCTGCGCGCGGCAGAGCTCGCGGTCGCTATTGTACTTGCCGGGATTGGCGTCGCGCCTGGTCGTGTCGACGGCCGGCTGGGCACAGGCCCCCACCAGAACGAGTCCGGCAATCGCCGCGATGACTGCATGGATGTTGCGCTTCATTTTGCGCCCCCCAGCGCCGCCTCGATTGCCTTCAGCGCGTCGGCCGCCCTGGCCGCATCGGGCCCGCCGCCCTGCGCCATGTCGGGCCGGCCGCCGCCGCCCTTGCCGCCGAGGGCTGCAACGCCCGCCTTCACCAGATCGACGGCGCTGTGGATCTTGGAGAGATCGTCGGTGACGCCGACCACGGCCGAGGCCTTGCCGTCCTCGACGCCGATCAACGCCACCACGCCCGAACCCAGCTTCTTCTTGAATTCGTCGGCCATGCCCTTGAGGTCCTTGGCAACCACGCCAGCCAGCACGCGGCCGATCATCTTCACGCCGCCGATCTCGCGCACCTCGTCGTCCGCCGATCCGGCGCCAACCGAACCGCTGCCCGCCAGTGCCAGCGCCTTGCGCGCCTCGGAGAGCTCGCGCTCGATGCGGCGCTGGCCGTCGACCAGGGCCGCGAGCCGTGTCGGCAGATCCTCCGGCCGCACCTTCATGACGGCCGCCGCCTCGGCCAGCAGGTCGGCCTGGTGGCGGACATGGTCCTGGGCCGCCGAACCGGCCAGCGCCTCGATGCGCCGCACGCCCGACGACACCGCACCTTCGGCCAGGATCTTGAACAGGCCGATATCGCCGGTGCGCCGGGCATGCGTGCCGCCGCACAGCTCGACCGAATACTTCTCGCCGTCCTCGCCGCCGCCCATCGACAGCACGCGGACCTCGTCGCCGTACTTCTCGCCGAACAACGCCATGGCACCGGCAGCGATCGCCTCCTCAGGTGTCATGAGGCGCGTGTCGACCGCGCTGTTCAGCCGGATCCGCTCGTTGACCTCGTCCTCGACCTTGCGCAGCTCTTCCTGGGAGATCGCCTTGGTGTGGCTGATGTCGAAGCGCAGCCGGTCGGGCGCGACCAGCGAGCCCTTCTGCGTCACATGCGTGCCGAGATGGCGGCGCAGCGCCTCGTGCAGCAGATGGGTCGCCGAATGGTGGGCGCGCAGCTGGGCGCGCCGGATGGCGTCGACGGTCATGACAACGTTCTCGCCGACCTTGAACTCGCCCTTCTCGACCTTGGCGTGGTGGATGTGCAGGTCGCCCACCATCTTCTGCACGTCGGCGATCGCGGCCTCGCCGTTGGGACCGACGAAGCGGCCGGTGTCGCCCATCTGGCCGCCCGATTCGCCGTAGAACGGCGTCTGGTTCACGACCAGCCAGCCGGTCTGGCCCGACTTGAGCGACGGGACTTCCTTGCCTTCGACCACGATGGCGCCGATCTGGCCCTCGGCGCGCTCGGTGTTGTAGCCCAGAAACTCGGTGGCCCCCACCTTCTGGCGGATGTCGAACCAGATCGCGGCGTCGGCGACCTCGCCCGAGCCCGCCCACGCGGCGCGCGCCTTGGCGCGCTGCTCGTCCATCGCCTTGTCGAAGCCTTCATTGTCGACCGCGATCTCGCGCGCCCGCAGCACGTCCTGGGTCAGGTCGAGCGGGAAACCGAACGTGTCGTAGAGCTTGAAGGCGACGGAGCCTTTCAAGGTGTCGCCGGCTTTGAGGTCGCGCGTCTCGTCGTCGAGCAGCTTCAGCCCGGTGCCCAGCGTCTTCTTGAAGCGGCTCTCCTCGAGCTTCAGCGTCTCGGTGATCAGCGGTTGCGCGCGCACCAGTTCGGGAAAGGCGTCGCCCATTTCGTGCACCAGCGTCGGCACGAGTCTGTAGATGACCGGCTCCGCGGCGCCGAGGATATGGGCATGCCGCATGGCGCGGCGCATGATACGGCGCAGCACGTAGCCGCGGCCCTCGTTGGCCGGCAGCACGCCGTCGGCGATCAGGAACGAGGTGGTGCGCAGATGGTCGGCGATGACCTTGTGCGAGGCCGACTGCGGCCCGTCCGGATTGATGCCGGTCTCGTGCGCCACCGCCTCGATCAGGGCGCGGAACAGGTCGATGTCGTAGTTGTTGTGCTTGCCCTGCAGGACGGCGGCCAGGCGCTCCAGCCCCATGCCGGTGTCGATCGAGGGCTTGGGCAGCGGGACGCGCGTCTCCTTGGTCTGCTGGTCGTACTGCATGAAGACCAGGTTCCAGATCTCGATGAAGCGGTCGCCGTCCTGGTCGGCGCTGCCCGGCGGCCCGCCGGCGATGTCCTCGCCGTGGTCGTAGAAGATCTCGGTGCAGGGCCCGCACGGCCCGGTCTCGCCCATTGCCCAGAAATTGTCCGAGGTCGCGATGCGGATGATCCGGTCGTCGGACAGGCCGGCGACCTTCTTCCAGTAGCCCGCCGCCTCGTCGTCGGTATGGAACACCGTGACCAGGAGCTTGTCCTTGGCCAGGCCGTATTCCTTGGTGATCAGGTTCCAGGCAAGCTCGATCGCCTCTTCCTTGAAGTAGTCGCCGAACGAGAAGTTGCCCAGCATCTCGAAGAAGGTGTGGTGGCGCGCGGTGTAGCCGACATTCTCGAGGTCGTTGTGCTTGCCGCCGGCACGCACGCATTTCTGCGAGGTCGAGGCGCGCGTATAGGGCCGCTTCTCCAGCCCGGTGAAGAGGTTCTTGAATTGCACCATGCCCGAGTTGACGAACATCAGGGTCGGGTCGTTGCGCGGCACGAGCGGGCTCGACTCCACGATCGCGTGGTCGTTGCTGCGGAAGTACTCTAGGAATGTGCGACGGATGTCGCTGACGCTCTGCATGCAAGCCTTGTAGCGTGCGGGCGCCGATCTCGTCCACAAAGGGAGGACAGCGGTTTCATGGCCGATTCCGGCCCATCCACGGCCAATCTCCGGCTCACCGTCGGCGATCTCCGGATCACCCATCCGATCACCGTGCCGTCGGCCGCGGTGCCCGCCGCCGAGGTCGTGCCGGCGCTGCAGGGGCTGGTGAATGCCGTGGTCGAGGCGGCTGAAGCCGGCAAGACCATCTCGTGCCGCAAAGGCTGCGGCGCCTGCTGTCGTCAGCTCGTGCCGATCTCGCGCACGGAGGGTGAAAGACTTCTGCAGGTGATCGAGGCCATGCCGGCCGAGCGTCGCGAGAGTCTGGCGATACGCTTTGCCACGGCCGAGGCCGCGATCGCGGCCGGCGGCCTCACCGAACGCGGTGATCGCGGCGACCGCGAACTCTCCGTGACCTATTTCGCGCTTGGTGTGCCCTGCCCTTTCCTCGAGGAAGAGAGCTGCTCCATCCATCCCGAGCGGCCGCTGGTGTGCCGCGAGTATCTCGTGACCTCGCCGGCCGAACTTTGCGCCGGCCCGGCCCAGGAGGGCGTGACACCGGTGCCGGTGCCCAAGGTCTCGCTGGCCGCGCGCGGGCTGCAGGGGGAGGGCGACGAGTGGTTTCCGCTGGCGCTGTTGATGCGCTGGGCCAAGACGCGCCCGCCGGCTGGGGCGCGCCGGCCGGGGACGGAGTGGGTCAGGCGCTTTCTCGCAGGGCTCTCAACTACCCGCAGGTGAGAAAGCGCCGGGGGGGGGGGCGGCAGCGCTTGTAATCAAGTGCGAGAGCCCACGCCGTGCAGAAAAAGTGAGGATGCACGACTTACAACATCTGGCGTGTGGCCGGGCGGCCGCCGTTAAACAAACGGAAATTAAACGGCGGTGGCGGTGGACGGTTCTATAGGTGGGGGTTGAGGAGCATCCTCATTCTTTCTGCACGGCGTGGGCTCTCGCGCATATGAATGCGCTGCCGCCCACCCCACCTTTTCATTTGCGCGCCCGCGCGCAAATGAAAAGGTGGGCGGTGCTGCGCGTGGGGGGTACAGCACCGCCCGGGACCGGAGACAGGGGGATCCGGCCGCTAAGAGACTCGATGTCGATTGAGGGAGGCGTCGACGATTACTTTTCCTCGTCGTCGTCGTCTCCCTTGCCGCCATCCATCAGGGCGTTGGCGACGATGCCGGCGTTGGCGCGGATCTTCTGCTCGATCGCCTGGGCGACGTCGGGATGTTCCTTGAGGTAGGTCTTGGCGTTCTCGCGGCCCTGGCCGATGCGCTGGCCGTCGTAGGAGTACCAGGAGCCCGACTTCTCGACGACGCCGGCCTTGTCGCCAAGATCGACCAGCTCGCCGCTCTTGCTGACGCCCTCGCCGTACATGATGTCGAACTCGACGACCTTGAACGGCGGCGCCACCTTGTTCTTCACCACCTTGACGCGCGTGGCGTTGCCGACCACGTCGTCGCCGTTCTTGATCGCGCCGATGCGGCGGATGTCGAGGCGGACCGAGGCGTAGAACTTCAGCGCATTGCCGCCGGTCGTGGTCTCGGGACTGCCGAACATGACGCCGATCTTCATGCGGATCTGGTTGATGAAGATGACCAGCGTGTTCGACTTGGAGATCGAGGCGGTGAGCTTGCGCAGCGCCTGGCTCATCAGGCGGGCGTGCAGGCCGGGCAGCGAATCGCCCATCTCGCCCTCGAGTTCGGCGCGCGGCACGAGGGCCGCGACAGAGTCGATCACCAGCACGTCGATGGCGCCCGACCGCACCAGGGTATCGGCGATCTCGAGCGCCTGCTCGCCGGCGTCGGGTTGGGAGATCAGCAGGTTGGCGATGTCGACGCCCAATTTCTTGGCATAGCCGGGATCGAGCGCGTGCTCGGCGTCGATGAAGGCGCAGGCGCCGCCCTTCTTCTGGGCTTCGGCGATGACGTGCAGCGCCAGCGTGGTCTTGCCCGAGCTTTCGGGGCCGTAGATTTCAACGACGCGACCCTTGGGCAGGCCGCCGATGCCCAAAGCGATGTCGAGGCCCAGCGAGCCGGTCGAGATCGATTCGATCTCCACGGCCTCGCGCTGGCCGAGCTTCATGATCGAGCCCTTGCCGAAAGCGCGCTCGATCTGGGCAAGCGCTGCATCGAGCGCCTTGTTCTTGTTTTCCATGCCTTCTTTTTCGACCACTTTCAGCATCGCCGACATTGGCTCTCTCCTCGTTGTCCCACGCCCCTGTCAGGAGCGGCAATGCGGATAAGTCCGCTGGGGTAGGAGACCAATGTACCTATTTTGTTCCAATGAACAAGAGGGTAAATAACCCACTGATTTAATTTGGGTTATTGACACAAGTTCTAGATCTGTTCACGGCACGGCCACTACCGCCCCTTGTGAAAGCCGGTGACAGTCCCAGCTCACTTCGGGCCGAGCATCCCGGCAGCCTTGAGGTCGGCGATAGCCGCCTCGTCGTAGCCGATCTCCGCCAGCACTTCGTCGTTGTGCTGGCCGATCTCCGGCGCATCGCGCAACAGCGGCGGCCGCCAGCCGAACATCTGGAAGGGCAGCAGCGGCAGGCGGGTCCTGACCCCGCCCGGCAGGGTCGTCGGCGCCAGCGAGCCGTTGGCCAGCAGGTGTGGATTGTCGAACAGGTCCTGCGGCCGCGCGACCGGCGCGAAGGAAATATCGGCTTCGAGGCAGAGGCGCTCGAGTTCGTCCCTGCCGTGGCCCTTGAAGACCTCGGCGATCTTCGGCACCAGCCACGGCCGCGCCTCGATGCGCTGGTTGTTGGTCGCCAGCTTGGGATCGGCCGCCAGCGCCGGCTGCTTGAAGATTTCGCAGAAGCGCTTCCACTGACCGTCGCTGGTGATGCCGATGAACATCTGCTGGCCGTCGGACGTGGCGAAGATCTCGTAGACCGCCCACGAGCTCACGCGCTCGGGCATCGGCGGCGGCGGCGCGCCGTTCATCGCCGTGATGGCGAGGTGCTGGCCCATCAGGAACACGACCGATTCGAACAGCGCCGACTCGACCAGGCCGCCTTTGCCCGTGCGGTCGCGCTGCTTCAGCGCCAGCACGATGCCGAAGGCGCCGAACATGCCGGCCATGATATCGACCACCGAGGTACCAGCGCGCAGCGGCCGTCCCGTCGGGCCGGTCATGTAGGCAAGCCCGCCCATCATCTGCACGACCTCGTCGAGCGCCGGCCGTTTCTCGTAGGGGCCGGGCAGGAAGCCCTTCAGTGAGCAGTAGACCAGGCGCGGGTTGATCTTCTCCAGATGCTCCGGTCCCAGGCCGCGCCTGGCCATTGAGCCCGGCGCGAAATTCTCGATCAGCACGTCGGCCGACTGCAGCAGCTTCACCAGCACCGCGCGACCGGCCTCGGAATCTGCGTCGAGCGCCAGGCTTTTCTTGTTGCGGTTGAAGTAGCCGAAGAAGCCGGCGCCGAAGCCGCGCAGCTTGCGGGTGCGGTCTCCGTCGACCGGCTCGACCTTGATGACCTCGGCGCCGAGGTCGGCCAGGATCATGCCGCAGGAAGGACCGAGGATCGTATGCGTGAGCTCGACGACGCGGACGCCTGTGAGAGGCGGCGTTATTGCAGCCAACTATCGATGTCCTTGGTGAGCGGCAGGCCGGCTGTATCGCCCAGCACCTTGTGGCCGATTCCCGACCCGACCAGGAAGGCTTCCTGATGCGGCACGGCGTTGGCCTTCAGCATCTTGCGGATGGCCGGCCCATCGTGCCCCCAGCCCACGGCCTCGACCTTGCCGTCGAAGCTGCGGTTCACGGTGGCGAGGAAGTCCGCGCGCTCTTCTTCGGTCAGCGCCGGCACGGCGTCGATGTCGGCCAGCAGGAACAGCCGGCCGCCGAACTTCGCAACCAGCGCGGCGATGAAGTTGCGCGGCTCGACGACGATTTCGCGGTTCGGTCCACGGCGCACGCGGGCGGCCAGCGACAGGGGCAGCACCGCGGTCCCGAGATTGGCGCCGGTGTCCATCAACGCCGAGGTCAGTTCCTTGTAGGTAATGCCCAGCCGCTCGGCCCGCCGGACCCGCATTTTCGCCACTTCGGGGCTCGGCGTCTTCCATGCCTTGGCCGAGGCGCGGCGCCACACCCACGCCTCCCACGACATGTCGAAGATCGGCCCATTGTTGTGGCCGATGCCTGGCCTGCGCAGGAGGGCCTCGACATTGGCATGCCG
>CAMDCE010000068.1 GCA_945889625.1 Asaia bogorensis
CTGGTCAAGACGGCTCATCTCGCCGAGGCCTTCCGCATGAATTACGAGGTCCATCACGGCGGCAATTCGCTGAACAACGTCGCCAACCTGCATGTCATCGCCTCGATCAAGAATACGACGTTCTTCGAGGTGCTGCTGCCGGACGCCGCACAGAAGTACGGGCTGGAGCAGGACATCGTCGTCGGCCGCGACGGCATGGTGCACGTGCCCAACGCCCCCGGCCTGGGGGCGGCCATCGACTTCAAGCTGATCGAGCGCAAGAAGGTGGCGGTGCTCACATGACCGGGGGTCAATGACGTCGATCTATGTTGATGCCGACGCCTGTCCGGTGAAGGCGGAGATATACAAGGTCGCCGAGCGCTACGGCCTCAAGGTCTACGTCGTCAGCAATTCCTACCTCAATGTGCCGCGCAATCCGCGCATCGAGCTGGTGGTGGTGAGCGACAGCTTCGATGCCGCCGACAACTGGATCGCCGAGCGGGCCGGGCCGGGCGACATCGTCGTCACGGCCGACATCCCGTTGGCCGATCGCAGCCTGAAGGCCGGCGCCGAGGTGATCGGCAATACCGGCGTGCCCTTCACGACCTCTTCGATCGGTATGGCGATGGCCAGCCGCGAGCTGCTGTCCAACCTGCGCGCCATGGGCGAGGTGACGGGCGGGCCCAAGCCGATGAGCCAGCGCGACCGCTCACGCTTCCTGTCGGCGCTCGACGAGACGATCCAGAAGTTGAGGCGAGTTTAGAAATAGGGCGGGCACAGCCTTGCCCCTTCTGGACCGCGCGGGAGGGCGCTTTTCGCGCTGAAGCGCGAAAACGCCGGCTCGCGCTTGACTACAAGCGCTGCCGCCCGCCGTAGCTGCGGCTTCGCCGCAGCTACTTATCCAACCACACATCCTCGAAGCGGAAGCCGTTGTAGACGCTGTTGACCTGCGCCACGTAGCCCTTGACGTGGGGGTGCATGCAGGTGGCGGCGCGGTTCCACATGATGACCGGCCGCGCGGCGTCCTCGAGCAGCTTGCGGTCGATTTCCGATACGATCTTGCGGCGCTTCTCGACGTCGGGCTCGGCCGACTGCACGTCGAACAGTTTCTCGATCTCGGGATTGCAGTAACCGGGGTAGTTGCGCGCCGACTTGCAGGCGAAGTTCTCGTAGTAGTTCTGGTCGGGATCGTCGACGCCGTTGCCGGTCGTGTTCAATCCCACCGAATAATCCTTGCGGCCGACCCGGGCAAACCATTGCGAGGTTTCGATGATATCGATCTCGGCGTTGATCCAGATCTCCTTGAGCTGGCTGGCGAAAATGACGGCCGGGTCCTTGTAGATCGAGATGCCGCGCGTCGCGACCTTGAGCGGCAGGGGCTTGTCGGGACCGTAGCCCAGCTTCTTCATGATCGCGCGGGCCTGCTCGAGGTTCTTGGCAACGTCGGGCCCGTAGCCCGGCACGGCGGCAAGCTCGTCGGCCGGCATCCCCCAGAAGCCGTCCTTGGGCGGCTGCATGGTGCCGCCGATGTCGGCATTGCCCTGGTTGAGGATGTCGACGAAGGCCTTGCGGTCGAGCGCCAGCACCATGGCTCGCCGCAGTTCCGGATTGTTGAAGGGCGGCGCCTCGTTGTTCACGATCAGGTTGGTGGTGACGTTCATCGACGTCACTTGGCACTGCGCGCTCGGCATCTGGCTCTTGACGTCCTTCAGGAGCGGCATCGTCACTTCCCAGGGGAAGGTCATGTCGAAGCGGCCCGAGACGAAGCTCAGGATCGCCGTGGCGCGGTTGGGCACGATGCTGAATTCGATGCCGTCGAGATAGGGCCGGCCCTTCTTCCAGTAATCGGCATTGCGCGCGAGCTTGATACCCTCGTTCTGCTTGAACTCGACGAACTTGAAGGGGCCGGTGCCGACGGGCTTGGTGCGCATCTGGGCGGCCGGAATGTGGCACGGGTACATTGGCGTGAAGCCCGAGGCGAGCAGGGCGAGCATCGAGGGCTGGGGGCGCTTGAGATGCATCGTGACCTCGAAATCGCCTTTGGCATCGACGTGATCGACATTGCCGTACCACGAGGTCCGCGGATTGCGCCTGAGCTTCTGCTCACCCTTGCCCAACAACAGGTTGAACGAGCAGACGACGTCCTTCGCCGTGAACGGCTGGCCGTCGTGCCACTTCACGCCCTCCTGCAGCTTGAAGGTCAGGTCCTTGCCGTCGGCGCTCCAGCTCCACGACTTGGCAAGGTCGGGCACGATCGATTTCAGGCTGTTCTGCGCCACCTGCTGGTCATAGACCACCAGGTTGTTGAACAGCGACATGAAGGGGATGACCGTCGAGTTGGTCGCTTCCTCGTAGATCGAGGCGCTCGGCGGATTGTCGCGATGATACATCTTTAGGATGCCGCCGCTCTTTTGCGCCAGCGCCGCGCCGCTTGAGCAGGCGAGGGCAGCCACCATGCTGCCCAGCAAGATTATCGGCCGCATTGTCGTTCCTTCCCTGGTCGCGCCGCGGGTCGAGCCGCAGCATCGTTGGCCACATTCTACATTGCCCAGCGGCGCGCGACAGGCTCAAATCCGGTCTGTACGGCGAGGGGGACTTCATGGGTATGTCGAGGATGCGCTGGCTGGTGATGCTGGCGGCACTGTTCGGTGCCTTGTGCGCGGCTGGCGCCGCCCAGGCGCAGAAAAAGCTGGTGGTCTATACCTCCAACGAGAGCACGCTGAACGATCTGGTGTTCGGCGCCTTCACCAAGGAGACCGGCATTGTCGTCGAACCGGTCGCGGCGGGCTCCGGCGTCGTGGTGCGCCGCATGCAGGCCGAGAAGGCGCGGCCGCTCGGCGACATCATCTGGGGCGTGAGCCGCTCGCTCTTGCAGACCAACAAGGATCTGTTCGAGCCCTACGTTTCCAGGAACAAGGACGCGACGCCGGCCGAATATCGCGACCCCAACAATCTGTGGATCGGCAACAATCTCCATCTGCTGGTGATCCTGCAGAACACCAAGCTGGTGCCGGCCGATCAGGGCCCCAGGAGCTGGGCCGACCTGCTCGATCCCAAGTGGAAGGGCAAGATCGCCTTCACCGATCCGGCCAACTCGGGCTCGGCCTATGCCACCGTCACCATGCTGGTCGATCTGTGGGGTGGCGGTGAGGCGGGCTGGAAGAAGGTGGCCCAACTGTTCAAGAACCTGAAGGTCCTGAACCGCGCCTCGCTGGTCTTCCAGGGCGTCGGCAACGGCGAGTATCCGCTGGGCATTTCGCTGGAATATGCCGGACCGCTGTGGGCCGCGGGCGGCGCGCCGGTCAAGGTGATCTATCCCGCCGACGGCACGATCGCCTCGATGGAAGGCGTGGCCATCATCAAGGGCGGCCCCAATACCGAGCAGGCCAAGGCCTTCGTCGACTTCATCAACGCCAGGGCTGTGCGCGAGATGATCCTCAAGGCCACCTACCGCCGGCCGACGCGCAGCGACATCGATCTTTCCAGCTTGCCGGGCGGCATGCCGCCGATGACGGCGGTGAAGCTCGTCAAGTACGACGAGGAAGGCTGGACGGCCAAGCGCACCAAGACCCTGGAGCAGATCAAGGACATCATCCAGGACTCGCGCTGAGAATGGCGCGAGCACCTCACTCTGAGGAGCGCTCCGCAGGAGAGCGTCTCGAAGGGTCGGAGCCAGTATCGGTGCTGCGCATCAAGGCGCGGGGTTTACCCCGCGCTAATTGCGCCTCCTCAGGATGAGGTTGTTTTCGTAGTGGCCGGAATCGTCATCTCCGGCGTCAGCCGGAGTTTCGGGACTGTCCGCGCCGTCGACCAGGTTGACCTGAGCGTCGGCGAGGGTGAGTTCTTCACCCTGCTGGGGCCGTCGGGCTGCGGCAAGACCACCTTGCTGCGCATGATCGCCGGTTTCTGCGAGCTCGACGCCGGCGAGATCCGCTTTGGTGACAAGCGCATCGACAAGCTGCCGGCGCACCTCCGGGACATCGGCATGGTGTTCCAGAACTATGCCGTCTTTCCCAACCTCACGGTGGCCGGAAACGTCGCCTATGGGCTGAGGGCGCGCAAAGTGCCGGCGCCGGAGCTGACGAGGCGCGTCGAGGAGGCGCTGGCGCTGGTCCAGCTCGCGGGCTACGGCGCACGCCTGCCGCATCAACTGTCCGGTGGCCAGCTCCAGCGCGTCGCCATCGCCCGCGCTTTGGTGATCCGCCCGCAGGTGCTGCTGTTCGACGAACCGCTCAGCAATCTCGATGCGCGCCTGCGGGTCAGCATGCGCCTGGAGATCCGCGAGCTGCAGAAGTCGCTGGGCATCACCGCGCTCTACGTGACGCACGACCAGGAGGAGGCGATGTCGGTGTCCGACCGCATCGCCCTGATGAACAACGGAAGGCTCGAGCAGATCGGCGTGCCGGCCGAGATCTATCGCCATCCGGTCTCGCGCTTTGCCGCCGAATTCATGGGCACGACCAATCTCGTCGAGGCGCGCACGCTTGGCCTCGCGGCGCCGGTCTGGGTGTCGCTCCGGCCCGAGGCGCTGCGGCTCGACGCCGATGCACCGGCCGGCTGGCTGCGCCTCCTGGGCGCGGTGGCGCGGATCGAGATACTGGGGCCGATCACCCGTCTCGACGTGCGCCTGGGCGACGGCACGGTGCTGAAGACGGCGACGCTCGACGAACCGCAGCGCCAGCTCGTGGTCGGTGCCGATGTCACGCTGGCCTTCGATCCGGCACGGCTGACGGTATTGCCGTGACGTTTGCGATCCCGCACCAGCAGCGCCTGCCGCTCGCCATCGCCGGCCTCGGCTTCCTCTTCCTGGGGCTTTTCCTGCTCTATCCGCTGTTCAACGTGTTCGGGGCCAGCCTGCTCGACCCCGAAGGCGAGACGCTGACGTTTGCCAATTACATCAAGGTGCTGGGCCGGCCGTTCTATCGCGGCGCCATCGTCAATACGCTGAGCATCGGCTTGACGGCGACTGCGATCACGACAGTGCTGGCCGTGCCCTTCGCCTTCGCGCTCGCCCGCCTGGCCATCCCCGGCAAGGCCGCGATCCTGGCCATGGCGGCGCTGCCGCTGGTGCTGCCGTCCTTCGTCAGCGCCTACGCCATCGTGCTGCTGCTCGGCAATTCCGGCATCGTCACCCAGTGGCTGCAGAGCTGGGGCGTGGGCTTCGGCTCGATCTACGGCGCCGGCGGCATCATCCTGGTCTATACGCTGACGCTCTATCCCTACGTGCTGCTGCCGACGGTCGCGGCCTTCAAGGCGGTCGACGTCTCGATGGAGGAGGCGGCGCAAAATCTCGGCTCGCCGCCCGGCCGCACGGTGTGGACCGTGACCTTGCCCATTGTCCTGCCGGCGATCCTGGCCGGGGCGCTGCTGGTGTTCATCGAGACCCTGGAGAATTTCGGCGTGCCCTTCGTGCTGGCCGAAGACCTGCCGATCTTCGCCGTCGAGGCCTTCAAGCTCTTCATCGGCGAGACCGCACCCAATCCCGCCTCGGCCGGCGTGCTGGGGGTGCTGCTGATCCTCTCGACGTCGCTGGTGCTGCTGGTGCAGCGCCGCTTCCTCAGCCAGCGCCGCTTCGCCACCAATGCCCGCCAGGTGCCGCCGCTGCTCAGGGTCGGTTGGGGGCTGCAGGCGGCGGCCACGCTCTATTGCTGGACCATCGTGATCCTGGCGCTGGTGCCGTTCTTCGCCATCGTCGTGCTGTCGTTCCTCGAGTTCCGCGGCCCCGTGCTGCACCCGAATTTCAGCCTCGACAATTTCGCCGGCCTGTTCGATCGCTCGCTGCGGCCGTTCGCCAACACGCTGATCTTCGCCACGTTGGCCGCCGTTGGCGTCACCCTGATCGGTGTGCCGATCGGCTATGTCGTGGCGCGCACCCGCTCGGGGGTCGCCACGGTGCTCGATGTCGTCGCCACTCTGCCTTTCGCCGTGGCCGGCACCGTGCTCGCCATCGGCTTCGTGATCTCCTTCAACTCAGGGCCGCTGGTGCTGACCGGCGGGCCGCTGATCCTGGTGTTGGCCTACACGGTGCGCAAAGTGCCGTTCGCCGTGCGCTCGGCCAGCGCCATCGTCCACCAGATCGACCCCTCGCTGGAGGAGGCCTCGATCAGCCTCGGCCGCTCGCCGCTGCAGACCTTCCTGCGCATCATGGTGCCGCTGATGCTGGGCGGCATCCTGAGCGGCGTGGTGCTGAGCTGGGTCACCGTGGCCTCCGAGCTCAGCGCCACGGTCGTGCTCTACAGCGGCCCGTGGCGCACGCTGACCGTGCTGATGTTCCAGTCGCTGGAGGGTGGCGGGGCCGGCACCGCCACGGCGGCCGCCTCGATCCTGATCGTGATCACCCTGCTCCCGATTGCATTGCTCTACCGCTTGGTGCGGCGCTACGAACTCTCCTGATCTTGGAGTAGTATTTCACCGACTCTTCGGAAGTTCCGGCGAACCTCGCGTGCGCTTGTGCGTTTATTGTGGGCCATGGCCATGCGTCTGCGTACCAAGATAGCTCTGATCGCCACCGCGACCGCCGGCGTGCTGCTGGCTGTGGCCATCGTGGGACCTCGATTCATCGACGTCGAGGCTTACAAGCCCGCAATGCAGGAAGCCGTAAAGGCGGCGACCGGTCGCGAACTCGTGATCGAGGGCGCGATGAAGATCAGGCTGTTCCCGACGCCTCGCATCAGCGCCCGCAAGGTCCACTTTGCCAATGCCGTCGGCACCAAGGGTGCGCAGATGGTCGATGTCCAGTGGATTGGCGCCTCGCCGTCCTGGCTGGCCCTGCTGCAGGGCCGGGTCGAGGTCGGCGAGATCACTCTCTACAAGCCGACCGTCGTGCTGGAGAGCGACGCCAAGGGCGTGCCCAACTGGGAGTTCGCGCCGGGCGCCGGTGCCGCTCAGCCCGCGGGCGCTTCGAGCAGCGGGCTGCACCTCTCGGTCGGCACCCTGAACATCAGGCAGGGCACGCTGAGCTACACCCATCCGCAGACTGGCAAGACCGTGAAGGCCGAGCAGGTCGAGGCGACCGCTTCGGTCGGTTCGCTCGACGGCCCTTTCACCATTTCCGGCACGGCAACCGTGAATGGTGTGCCCCTGTCGCTCGACCTCAAGGTGAGCGAGCCGAAGGAAAAGGGTCACGACACGGCTTTCACCTTCAAGGTCGAAAGCGGCAAGCTCGAATTCGTCGGGCAAGCGAGCGCGATCAGGCCGGATGCGGCGATCACCGGCCACCTCTCGGTGGCGACCGGCCTTTTGACCGACTTCATCGGCGCCGTCGTGCGCGCCACGGGCGAGGCCCCGCCGCCGTTCGACGCGTCGGTCGTCGGCCGCTTCACGTTCGACGGCGGCATCGAGGTGTCGCCGACGCGGCTGGCCATCACGGACTTCAAGACGACCCTGGCGGGCGACGAAGCGGCGGGCTCGCTCGCCTTGACCTACGGCAAGCAGCCAACGCTCGACGGCAGGCTGGTGCTGCCCAAGCTCGATCTCGAGAAATGGCTGACCGTGCTGTCGCAGCCCGGCATCTTCCTGCCGCCTATGAAAGCTGCTGCGCCCCAGCCGGCTGCGCCGAAGCCCGCGACGCCCAAGGCGGCAGCGCCGGCAGCACCTAAGCCGGCAGCACCTGCGGCCACGGCCGCCACCTTGTCGCCGTTCCCGCCCGAGCTGAATGTCGCGCTCACCCTGGACATTGCCGAGACCCTCTACCGCAAGGCCACGATCCGCGACCTGTCGATCGCCTTCGACATCAGCAAGGGCGCCATCACCGTGCCGCGCTTCAAGGCGGTGTTGCCGGGCGAGATGGTCGTGCAGGCCGATGGCGCCGTGAAGGCTGATACCGCGGCGGCCACTGCCGCCACGCCGGCCACTGCTACCCCCGCCAATGCCGTGGCCAAGCCGCCGGCCAAGATCGAGACCAGCGGAACCTTCAGCCTCAACGGGTCGAAGCTGCGCGATACGCTGACGTGGCTCGGCGTCGACACCAGCGGCATGCCGGCCGGCCGGCTTCAGACACTGACCGCCAAGGGCAAGCTGGCATCGACCGCGGGCAGCGTGAACGTGAGCGATGCCACCCTGGAACTCGATGGCCAGCCGGCCAAGGGCGCCGGCACGCTGACATTCGGCCCGCCGTTCGCCGTGACGGCCACCGTCGATGCCGATCGCTTCGACCTCGACGCCTACATGCCCAAGCGCTCGGAAGTGGCAACGAGCATCGCGGCTGCCGTGGCCACCGTCGTCGCCCCGTCGCCCGCGCCGGACAAGACCACGCCCAGGTTCCAGCTCAAATCCAAGATCGCCAAGCTGGTCTACCGTCAGGAGACGCTGAACGGCGTCGCCGTCGACGCCACGGTCCAAGGCAACCTGCTTAGCCTCAGCAGCGTCAAGGTCGCCGACCTCCTGGGGGCCAAGATCGACCTGAAGGGTTCGGTGAACGACTTTGCCACCCGGCCGCGCTTCGATCTCACCTTCAACGCGGCCATGCCGGATACCGACAAGCTGCTGGTCTACGCGGAGCTGCCGAAATTCGTCAACGGCAAGATCGGCGCGGCCTCGGCCAGCGGCGGCGTGGCCGGCACGCTGGATGCCGTGACCCTGCGCGACGTTACGGTCGCCATGCTGGGCGCCACGGCGCATGCCACGGGCTCGCTCAAGTTCGCCGACAAGGCGCAGTTCGATCTGTCCAACTTCCGCATCCATAGCCAGGATGCCAGCCGCCTGGTGTCGGTGGCGGCCGGTCGCAACCAGACCGGCGTCGGCACGATTTCAGCCTCCGGCACGTTGAAGGGCACCTCCGACCGCGCGACCTTCAACGGCGAACTCGATGCCATGGGCGCCCGGATGATGGGCTCGCTCGATGCGACGCTGGGGGCCCGCCCGAACATCACGGCCAAGCTCAGGGTTCCCGGCACACTCGATCTCGACAAGTGGCTTGGCGTGTCGGCCAGTCCTCCGGCTGCAACGGGACCTTCGCCGCCGCCGGCGTCACCCGCCTTGGCCACGGCAATTCCTCTGCCGCCGCCCAGGGCCGGCATGGCCACGGCCAAGTCGATCGACCTGTCGGCCTTGCGGTCGTTCGATGCCAAGCTGTCGCTCGAGACGAGCGCGCTCACGATCGCCTCGCTGAAGGTGACCTATTGCGATTTCGAGGCCACGGTGCGCAACGGCGTGGTGAAGATTTCGAAGCTCACCGGCCAGTTCTACGGCGGCGCGGTCGATTTTGCCGGCACCATCGACGGTTCGGGACAGGCTCTCGTGGTCGATCTCACGGGCTCCCTGCAGGGCATCTATTTCGGAGAGCTCTTGCGCGGTACCGCCGGCACCAACAGTTTCGGCAATCCGGACCTCACGGTCTCGGTCGACGGCAAGATCACTGCGATGGACATCAAGCTCAAAGGCAGGGGCAATTCGCCTCAGGAGATCCGCAATGCGCTTACCGGCACCGCGGGGCTGAGCGGCTTCGTCTATCCCGTCGTCACCAAGGGATCGATCTCCTTCGCGCGCTTCGCCTCCAGTATCGCCGGCGTCTTCAGCGAAGGCATGGCCTTCAATTCGGCGATGCTGCAGGGCTTCATCAACCGTCAGAATCTGATCGCCGGCCAGATGCAGATTGGCGGTGGCGCCGTGACCTTGCAGAACCCGACGGTGAGAGGCCAGAACGCGACCGCCAGCATCATCAGCCGCACCAATCTCGAGTCGGGGACGACCGACACGATCATCAACATCGACACCGGCAACGACCAGGGTCCGGCGGATTTCGTGATGAAAGTGCAGGGCCCCTTGTCGTCGCCCAGCCTGACGACGGGCCGCGGTCCCGGGCGCTGACTCAAATTTCCCTTGCCATTCAAATGGCGAGGAAAGCGCTGATGCTCTAGGCCGCGCGGCTCTTCAGCAGTTCCCAGGCGCGATGGAAGGCTTGGGCCATTTCGTCGGCCGGCACGGCGCCGGAGAACAGGACATGGCCCTGAAGGGCGAAGCTCGGCACGCCCTGGATGCCGGCACTGCGCGCCATCTGGTCGCCCGCCAGCACTTCCTTGGTGTGCTCGTCGCTCGCCAGCATGGCCAGCACCGCCTCGTAATCGAGCCCGCCCTTGTGGCCGATCTCGGCCAGGGTCTTGGGGTCGCCGATGTCGGCGCCGCGGCAGAAATAGCCGTCGAACAGCGCCTCGACCACGTCGTCCTGTACGCTCTTCTGGCCGGCCATGCGGATCAGGCGATGGGCGTTCACGGTGTTGGGCGTGCGCTTGAGCTTCTCGAGGTGGAATTCCAGGCCGACGCCGGCGGCCGTTGCGGTGATGCGCTCGTCGATCTGGCGTGCCCGCTCGGGGCCGCCGAACTTGGCCTCGCGGTATTTCTGGCGATCGACGCCCTCGGCCGGCATGTCGGGATTGAGCTGGAAGGGATGCCAGGCGACCGCGAAGCGCACTCCGTCCTTCTCCAGTATGTCGATCGCCCGTTCGAGGTGGCGCTTGCCGATATAGCACCAGGGGCAGATCGCGTCGGAGATGACGTCGATGCGGCCGGCAGGCTTTGCCTGTTCCATGGCGGTTTCCTTCCCTGAGGCTGCTTCGTGCCCCTTGCGGAAAATTCTATACCCGCGTCGAATCGCCGGCAACGAGGAGAGCCTTATGGAAAAGCCAAAATACCGCTCTGCGCTGATCGTCGGCACCGGCCCGGGGCTGAGTGCCTCGCTCGCCCGCCTGTTCGCGAGCAACGGCCTCAGTGTGGCGATCGCTGCCCGCCAGACCGACAAGCTCGCCCAGCTCGCCAAGGAAACCGGCGCGGCGGTCCACAAATGCAACGCCGCCGAGCCGGCCGACGTTGCCGCGCTCTTCGAAGCCGTCGAGGCCAGGTCGGGCGCCCCCGACGTCGTAGTCTACAACGCCAGCAACCGGGTGCGCGGACCGCTGGTCGACCTGGCGCCCGACGACGTCAAGCGCGCCATCGAGATCAGCGCCTTCGGCGGCTTCTTGGTCTCCCAGCAGGCCGCGCGACGCATGCTGCCCAAGGCGCATGGCGCCATCTTCCTGACCGGCGCCACCGCCGGCGTGAAGGGCTTCGCACTCTCGGCCACCTTCGCCATGGGCAAGTTCGCGCTGCGCGGGCTGGCGCAATCGATGGCACGCGAGCTCTCGCCCCAGGGCATCCATGTTGCCCACTTCGTGATCGACGGCGGCATCCGCAGCGACACGCGCCCGGTGCCGGGCAACAATCCCGACAGCCTGCTCGATCCCGACGCCATCGCCGAGACCTATTGGGCGACGCTCATGCAGCACCGCAGCGCCTGGAGCTGGGAGGTCGAGGTGCGGCCGTGGGTGGAGAAGTTCTAGGCGGACAGTCGGCAACTCAGGAAGTCGTACCGACCAGGGCGTGAATTTTCCGCGTAAGGTCGTTCATGCGGTAGGGCTTGACGACGAGCGCGGAGTTGGCCTCGATCTTTCCTGCCTGCACGAGCGCATCTTCGGCGTATCCGGAGGTAAAGAGCACCTTGAGGTTCGGCCGAATACTCCGGGCTTCCTGGGCGACCTCGCGGCCGTTCATTCCGCCCGGCATGACGACATCGGTGAACAACAGATCGATATCGGGCGTGTCGGCCAGCAGCTCGATGGCTTCGGGACCGTTCGCGGCCTCGATGACCCGGTAGCCGAAGCTCGTCAACTTTTCCCGAATTTCTGCGCGGACAAGGTCGTCGTCATCCACCACCAGTATCTTCGCTTGTCCGTGGAGCGGGGTCACATTCGCAGCCGCACGGGGTCTTTTTGCGGCGATACGCTTCGAGCTGTCGACATCGCGCGCCAGCATGCCGAAACCGAGCAGCCTGTTTTGCAAGTCGCACACCGGCCTCAGCAAACTATGCACCTCGAATTCCACGCCGTGCTTGCTGACAACATGACCCATCACCTCGTTTCGGCCCCACGTCACGGCATCTTCGAGGGCCGTTGCAATATCTTCTGTCTTGTAGAACTCGGAAATATGCCGCCCGACGATTTCATCCGAAGCATGCCCCAGAATCGCTTGTGCGCCGGCATTCGAGGTTAAAACTCTGCCGTCGGCATCCAAGCCAATGAGTGCGTAGTCGCTCAGTTGCTCAATGAAAATTTGCATTAGCTGGCGACTATTTGCATCCCTCATGATGGGCTCCGTCAGCGGCAAAATTGCGCCATAACACCAACGCAAGCGGAGCGATCCTGGTTGCACGGGTGCAACTGCAAATTGTTACGGTATGACTGGCTGGGGCGTTCGGGCGACTCCGCGCCGGGATCGCTTCGATCGTCGGAGAGTGGGAGCAGTCTCGTTCGGGCTCGTAAGGCGGATGCGCCAACCGCAGCGCCTGGAGCTGGGAGGTCGAGGTGCGGCCGTGGGTGGAGAAGTTCTAGGGACCGCAGCGAGACCGTCGGAGCGTCCGAGGTAAGGACCATAATCGAGGGTTGAGCCGAAGCGGGCGTATATAGAGCCCTACAAGGAGCTCTTCATGGGTCCGGATTCGTCGCCCAGCGTCCGCCATCGTCCCGTCCACACCGGCCCTCGCGAACTTCGCGAGCGCTCGCGAGACTCGCGAGCGACGTGCGGTGAGCGGCACAAGCTCTTGCAAGAGCACGACTATTCCGGCCCGACCGAAAAGACTCGCGAGGAAGACAAAATTGATGAAATGCCGGGGAGGGTGCGGGAAAATGGGAAGCCGCCGCAAAAGGCCGCTGCCATCGAGGTCGGAGGCTTCCCACAGGGGTGGGAAGTCCGGCACTCCGATTATTTTTTGATTTGTTTAATGGCGACGCCCTGAGGCGCCTGCCGCGGGAGCTTCGGCGTCGCGCGCGGGTCGGGCAACGCGGTGATTTCCCTGCCTTGCTTCACCACGATGGCGGGATGCGAATCGAGGTAAGGACCATAATCGGCGATTGCGTAGAGGCGGGCGTATAGGGTTCGACAAGGAGCTCTTCATGGGTCTTTTCACCTCGCCCCAACAGCGTCTGCCTTACGTGCCACCGCTCGGCCGGGACGATGGCGGTCCTGCCGCCGGCCCATCGCCGCCGGCCACGATGCTGGGCAGCGCGCCGCCGGCAGACAACGATTGGCTTAGCCGGCTGGCGCCGCCGCCGCCGGGTAGCCGTGAACCGGACCCAAATATTGTCCTGGCGTCGAACCCCGATCCGGGACCTCCGGCCGATGACGTCCAAATCGCTCAGCAGCAGTTAGCGACGCCGCGACGAGGAGTTGCTCCTAGCACGGAGCTTCCGCCGGGCACGCAATTGAAAGATGGTCCCGGGCAACCCGTCATTTTGCCCGATGGATCACGAGTACCTGATCCGTCATCACCGAGTGGCCATTTGATGTCTCCAGTCGGCGATCTCAACAACGTCGCCTCCGCTGGCCGCGAGGCCGGCGATACTTATCGCCGATTGCTGACCCGACCCGGAGGCGGCGGAGGATTCGCCCTTGTGAACTTGGGCCTCACGATGCGGAGATATATCGCGCAAGGGGGTGCGTTCGACTACCAGCGCGAGCGAAATGACGCGGATCCAACGAGGTTTACGCAGCTTAGGCAATTTCGGAACGTGTCGAACGTCAATGTCGGGCTGTTTGCCCAGCAGGCTGGAATCTCGCTTCACGACGTCCTGACCATGGCAGGGCAGTACGCTGGAAAAAATTCGAGCAATGCGCGGCCTGACCAGCCTTACGGCCTGGACCGTCAAACGAAGGAGTTCATAGAGATTGGATACAGGATCGGACAAAGCGGCGCGTTCAATCGGCGCGCGACGCCTTGATTCGAATCGATCTCTAGCTCGTCCCTTTCGATCGACGCCTGACAAGATGGGCAATCGTGGCCAGGGCGATAGAGATGGTCAAGGTCATGAGCAATATCCGAGGATGCGGGCTTGGAGGGATATCGCCGTCGAACGAGCTGAGCGGACCAACAAGCAAATTGAAAGGCGCCCGAATCATATCGCCCACACACGCGCCAACGCCGATGCTGGTGCCCAGGCAGTCCACCCCGACGTTGACGGCGGCATAGAGACAAATGCAGACGCAGTATATGAAAATGAAGCCGAATCCGACGACAACCAGCATCGCAATGACGTTGCTGCCGCCTTTGATGAGAAGTGCTGGAACTTTCATGTCAGCGAGCAGTTTAGCCGGTGATTCAATGGCCGTATGGCACGTTGAGGTTGCATTCGTTCCAGGAAGACAGATGTCATCGCATCAGACCTGTTTCGCGCCGGAGCGTTCTCCCTCGTTATTTTCTCGGTGCCTTCCCGTTTCCCGCACTCTCAATCGCCGTTTTCCGCGCCAACCCGCGGACGGCAAAACGTTGACCCGTTGGGATTTTCGAGCCGACCCCCGATATTTTCCCGCTATTTTAACGGCAGACCCGCTAAAGCCTCTCCCGCAGAAGCCTCAGCGCTTCGTGCAGATCGGGCAACACCGTCAGGCATTTTGCCCGCACCTCGGGCGTCGGCGGCAGGATGTCGGGCACCATGATGGCCATCGTGCCGGCGGCATGCGCGGCGGTGAGCCCGGTGTTGGAATCCTCGAAGGCGATGCAATGCGCGGGCGGCACGCCGAGCCGGCGCGCCGCTTCGAGATAGAGGTCGGGATGGGGCTTGCCGCGTTCGACGTCGTTGCGCGTGGCGATCGCCCGGAAGCGCTCGAGCAGGCCCGCCTTGCCGAGATGCCGCTCGGTCGTCTTGCGCGACGAGGAGGTCGCGACGGCCAGCGGCAGCCCGCGCTCGCCCAGGAAATCGAGGATCTCGACGGCGCCCGGCTTGACCGGCATATGGGCGTCAAGCGCCGCATGGACATGGACGTCGACGCCCTGGTCGAACAAATCGACGCGGAAGTCTGGACCATAGAAATTCCGGATCATGACCCGGCATTTCGGGCTCGGGATGCCGATCATGGAATGGCAGAAGGCGAGCGGCATCTCGACGCCCATCGACCGGGTGGCCGCCTGCATGGCCTCCATGTAGACTGCCTCGGTGCCGATCAGCAGGCCATCCATGTCGAAAAGCACGGCCTCGACGGGTTTCTCGAACATGCTTTCGTTCTAAGCTGGAGCATAGTCTGTCCGGCTGAGGCGCGTAATCGCGCCTCAGCCGGACAGACTATGCCATTGAAGGAAATGCTTCGTACAACGCGTTTCCGGTCAAAAGGAACCGCTCCGCGGTTCCTTTTGACCGGAAGCCGCTCTGGATCGACCGAACGGCAAACAGGGGGAAATTCATGCGCATCCACAATCTTTATGTCGACGAAAAGGGTGAGTCGCATTTTCGCGACATCGAGGTCGAATGGAAGAACGAGGGCAGGGGCGGCAAGACCTCGGCGACGTTCCCGGCGACCGGCATCATCTTCCGCGAAACGCCGGGCACCTACGATTACGAATGGCATCCCGCGCCGCGCCGGCAATACATCATCAATCTGGACGGCGGCGTCTCGATCGAGGCGAGCGACGGCGAGAAGCGCACCATCGCCGCCGGCGAGGTCATCCTGGTCGAGGATACCCACGGCAAGGGCCACTTCTCGCGCGCCATCAACAACAAGATGCGCCATTCCATCTTCGTGCCCATCGAGTAGGAGTTCCCATGAGCACCCAGACCGTCCTCGATCCCATCGACGACCTTGTTGCCCAAGCCAAGCGCGTCCTGCCGGGCGGCAGCTTCGGCAATATGCCGGCCGAGGTGGTGCTGCGCGAAGGAAAGGGCGGGCGGATCTGGGACGAATCGGGCCGCGAGTATGTCGACTTCCTGCTGGGCTCGGGGCCGATGTTCATCGGCCACGCCCATCCCGAGGTGACGGAAGCGGTGCAGGCCCAGGTGCCGCTGGGCACGACCTTCTTCGGCAACAACAAGCATGGCATTGCGCTCGCCGAGGCGATCGTCGAGGCCGTGCCCTGTGCCGACCAGGTGCGCTTCGTCTGCTCCGGCACCGAAGCCGATCTCTACGCCATGCGGGCGGCGCGTGCCTTCCGCAAGCGCGACAAGATCCTGAAGTTCGAGGGCGGCTACCACGGCATGAGCGACTATGCGCTGGTCTCGCTGGCGCCCAAGAACCCGGGCAATTTTCCGCGCGGCACGCTCGATTCGGCGGGCATCCCCAAGAGCACGGCCGACGAGATGCTGGTGGCGGCCTTCAACGACATCGAGATGGTCGAAAGCCTGATCGAGGAGCACAAGGACGAGCTGGCGGGCGTCATCGTCGAGCCCTTCCAGCGCCTGATCCCGCCCAAGCCCGGCTTCCTGCAGGCGCTGCGGGCGGTCACGGCCAAGCACGGCATTCCGCTGATCTTCGACGAGGTCGTGACCGGCTTCCGCTTCGCCTATGGCGGCGCCCAGGAATACTACGGCGTCACGCCCGACCTCTGCACCTTAGGGAAAATCGTGGGCGGCGGCTTTGCGCTGGCAGCCATCGCCGGCCGCGCCGACATCATGAAGCACTTCGATCGTCTGGCCATGACCGACGAGGACTTCATCTTTCAGGTGGGCACGCTCTCGGGCAATCCGGTGGCGGCCGTCGCGGGGCTGGCGACGCTCGAGGTATTGAAGCGTCCCGGCACCTACGAGCAGGTCTTCGCCACGGGGCGCACCCTGATGGCCAGCCTCTCCGACCTTCTGAAGAAGGCCGGGTTCAAGGCCCAGGTGATCGGCGAGCCGCCATTGTTCGACGTGGTCTTCACCGACCAGACGATCAAGGACTATCGCGACACGCTCAAGGGCGACAAGGCGATCGCGGCGCGCTTCAACCAGCTCTTGCGCGCGCGCGGCCTCATGAAGGGCGAGTCGAAATACTATGTGAGTCTCGCCCACACCCAGGCCGACATCGATCACACGATCGGCGCCTGGACCGATGCGATCAAGGAGCTGAAGGCCGCGGGCTGAACGTCAGGGTACGTCCATGCCCTTCTTCTTGAGCAGCAGTGCGTCGGCGTTGGCGAGCGCGGTGATCAGCGCGCCCGCGGCGTCGATGTCGCTGGCGCCGGCGCTGATCGCGGCGGCATAGATCGTGTAGCTCTGGATCTGTGCCGGGATCAGCCCGACATAGCGGATGGAGGGCACCGCCCGGATCTCGCTCGCCTGCTGCAGCGCGATGTCGGCCTGGCCGTTGGCCACGCGCTGGCCGGCCAGGCCGCCGTTCACCAGCACGGCCTTGGCGCGCATTTCACTGGCGATGCCGAGTTGCTGCCACAGCCTGGTGAGGTAGATGCCGCTGGTGTCGGCGGCCGAGGAATCCATGTAGGCGACGTTGCGCGCGGCGAGCAGGGACTTGCGAAAGCCCTCGACGCTGAAGACGTCGGGCACCGGTCCGCTCAGGCTCGAGCCGACGCCGACGCCCACCTTGGCCAGCGGTATGACGGTGTCGTCGGTGAATTTCTTTGCCGCGACCAGCGGATCGAGCGCCTGCAGGGTGAGCACGACCACGTCGAACTTCTCGCCGCCGGCGATGCGCCGCGAGAGGTTGCCCGCGGTGTCGTTCATCACCGTGACCTTGTGGCCGGTCGCTTTCTCGAAAGCCGGGATGACGTCCAGTGCCACCGGCTTGTAGGCGCCCGCCGTCAGGAGCTTGAGGTTGGTGGCCGACGCCGGGCCGATGCCGGCCAGAACGAGACAGATCGCGAGCAGGATGGGCATGGAGTTTCCTTTCGATCTAGGCCGGCGTGCCCGCTGGTGTGCCCGCTGGCGTACCCATCACATAGGGCTTCAGCGCGGCAAACATCAGCGCGTGGGTCGGCGTCGGCACGCCCGCCGTGCGGCCGAGCTCGACCACCTTGCCGCCGAGCCACGGCAGTTCGATGCGGTTGCCGCGCTCCAGGTCGAGCGCCATCGAGGCCTTCATGGTGGGCGGCGCGCCGGCGTTGAAGGCGAGCATCTTGTCGAGCGCATCGGCCGGCAAAGCGACGCCCCGGGCGCGGCCGACGTCGATCACCTCCTGGTAGGCGGCGACGAAGTGCGGGCGCATGTCGGGATCGTCGCGCAGCTTGCCAATCGGCTGGCGGGTAAGCGACATCATGCTGGCGTTGGTGGCGAGCAGGATGAACTTCATCCAGAGCTCGGTCAGGATCTGCTCGCTCAAGACGGCATCGAAGCCCGCCTTCTGGCAGAGCGCCAGCAGCGCCTCGCCGCGCTTGCTGTTCTTGCCACCCCTTTGGTTTTCTGGGAACTCGCCGAACAGCATGCGCATGAAGGTGCCGACCTGGCGGATGACACCGGGCTCGACGATCGAAGCGCTGATCTGCGCCACGCCGCCCATCACCGCCTGCCTGCCGAGGATAGGTATCAGCCGCTCGGGCGCGTCGATGCCGTTCTGCAGCGGGATCACCGCGGTATTCGGCCCGATCAGCGGCTTGATGTGCTGGCCGGCACTTTCGACGTCCCACAGCTTGACGCAGAACAGCACGACATCGACCGGCCCCACGGCCTTGGGATCGTCGGTCGCCTGCGTCGGCACCAGATGCGTTTCGCCGCGGCCGCCTTCGATCCGGAGACCCTTGCTCTTCATCGCGGCAAGATGCGCGCCGCGCGCGATGAAGGTGACGTCGCCGCCTGCCTTGGCCAATGCCGCGCCAAATCCGCCGCCTACACCGCCCGCGCCGACAACCGCGATCCGCATGAACTCTTCCTCCAGATCCTAGAGCATATTCCGTCCGGCTGAGGCGCGTAGGCGCGCCGCGATCAGCCGGACGGAATATGCCATTGAAGGAAATGCTTCGTACAACGCGTTTCCGGTCAAATGGCACCGTTCCGCGGTTCCATTTGACCGCAAGCCGTACTAGGTGATGCTGGCGACCACGACGCGCCCGCTCGAGCAGGCGAGCATCGTCGAGCCCGTCGCCTCGATTCGCAAGCCATGATCGGCGGCCAGTGCGTATTGTTTGGCCGGGTCCGAGAGGTTCGCCGGACCGTCGGCACAATAGGCAATATGCGTGCCCGGTCCGAGCGCCAGCGTCTGGCCCGCACCCAGTACCTCGAGATCGAGGTGGACCGCGGCCCGCGCGCCGATCAGGTTCACGACCTCCACCGGACCTGCTTCGAGCTGGCTGGTGATCGGCGTCTCGCCGGCAAAGCGCACCGGCCGGAACGGCGTGCGCACGTCGATCTCGCCGTCGGGCGTCTGCAGGACCAGCCCGCGTCCGGCGACCAAAATCTGCACGCGGTCGAAGCCCGAGTAGTCGGAGAAGCGACCGGGCGCCACGATCGGCGTGCGGCCAAACCGCCAGATCTCGCCTTGCTCGGCGATGTCGGTGGTGACGCCGCCACCGTTCTTCCACGGCGAGCGGCGGTACTGCGACGGGTCGAGAAGCGTGATCAATGGCCGGCGACCGTTCCCTGCGCCAGCAGGGTCTCGATCTCCGCCGCGCCGTAGCCGTGCTCGGCCAGGATCTCCTGCGTGTGCTGGCCAAGGGCCGGCGCGGTGCCGCGCGGCGTGCCGTCGGACTGGCGCGGCGTGCCGGGCAGGGCGGGCACCGGAACCGGCTGGGGGACGCCCGCCTGCGCCAGCCACTGGATCAGGCCGGTTTCGCGGACCTGCGGCTGGGCGAGGAAGTCGGCATAGCTGTTCAGCCGCTCGTGCATGATGCGTGCCGTGGTGAGACGTTCGTTCCACACCGCCCATGGTTTGGCGGCGATTGCCGGTCGCATGACCGCATAGAGCGCCTCGACGTTGGCCGTCCGTCCGGCAAGCGTGGCGAAGCGCGGATCGGTTCCGAGCGCCGGCTGGTCCATCGCCTCGCACAGGCTCCGCCAGTCGCGGTCGGCGACAGTGGCGATCGTGATCCAGCCGTCGGCCATCTCGAACGCACCGCTCGCCCGGATCGTGCCGCCGTCGAGATGGCTCGCGATCAACCGGATCGACTGCAGCGCGGCGGCGGCCTGCATCAGGCTGACCTCGATGTAACGGCCGCGCGTCTCGTCGCGGCGGGCGTAGAGCGCGGCCGACAGCGCCTGGAAAGCGTAAAGCGCCGTCGACATGTCGACCACGATCACCGGCACGCGATGGGGGATGCCGTCGTCGCCGCGGTTCTCCGCCATCAGGCCGGTATAGGCCTGCAGCACCGGATCCATCGCCGGCCGCTCGGCGAGTGGCCCGGTCTGGCCGAAGCCCGAGATCGAAAGATAGAGGAGGCGCGGCACACGGGCGGCGACCGCGTCGTAATCGAAGCCCAGGCGATGGATGACCTTGGGCCGGAAGCCTTCGAGGAAGACATCGGCGCCGTCGAGCAGGCGCCACACCACCTGCTTGCCGGCCGCGCTTTTGAGGTCGACGGCGATGCTGCGCTTGCCGAGATTGCCGATGATCGAAAAGGCGGTGTGGCTGGCGTAGCGCGTGCCGAGCGTGCGCGCCCAGTCGCCCTCGCCGATGTTCTCGACCTTGATGACGTTGGCGCCGTGCTGGGCCAGCAGCATGGCGCAGTAGGGCCCGGCGATGCCCTGGCTGAGATCGATCACCTTCAGCCCAGCGAAGGGCGCGTCGTAGCTCATGGCCCGCACCATAGCGCGGGACAACAGCGGCCGGCCATGGAGCGCTACAGCGCGATGACCTTTTCTTCGGCCGTCGGCCCGGCTCCTGCAGCTCAGGCGCGATGGTTGGCCATCGCGCCTGAGCGGTGCACGATCCGGGCCGACGGCGCAATTCGAATGAAAGTCATCGCGCTTTAGGCGGTCGGTTCCTTGATGCGGTACCAGGCGACGTAGAGCGCCGGCAGGAACAGCAACGTCAGCAGGGTGGCCACGATGATGCCGCCGATCATCGCGAAGGCCATCGGACCCCAGAAGACCTCGCGGGCGATCGGGATCATGCCGAGGCTGGCCGCCGCGGCGGTGAGCAGGATGGGCCGCATGCGATGCTGCGTGGCCTCGACGACGGCCGCCCACGGCGCCAGCCCCTGGTCGCGGAAGGCGTCGATCTGGGCCATCAGGATCACCGAGTTGCGGATGATGATGCCGATCAGCGCCAGCACGCCCAGGATGGCGACGAACCCCAGCGGCTGATTGGACAGCAAGAGTGCGGCCACGACGCCGATCAGGCCGAGCGGCGCTACGCTCACCACCAGGAACAGCTTCTGGAAGCTCTGGAGCTGCAGCATCAGGATCGCCGCCATCAGGAACAGCATCAGCGGTACGACCTCGGCGATCGGCCGCTCGCCCTTGCCGCTCTCCTCGACGGAGCCGCCGACGGCGATGGTGTAGTTGGGCGGCAGCTCCGCGGCGAACTTGGCGACGGCAGGCGCCAGCTGCTCGACCACGGTCGCCGGCTGCAGGGATCCCACGACAGCTGCCTGCAGGGTTATGGTGGGCTGGCGGTCACGCCGCCACACGATCGGCTGCTCGAGCGCGTATTCGACATTGGCGATCGCCGGCAGCGGCACCGGCTGGCCGTTGCGGCCGGCGAGCTGCAGGCCCTGGAAGGTCTCGATCGCTACCCGTTCGGCCTGGTCGGCGCGCGCCACGACGTTGATCAGGTAGATGCTGTCGTACATCTGGGTGACCACCGCGCCGCCTACCACATTGTTCAGCATGGTGGCGATGTCCTGCGAGCTGATGCCAAGCTGGCGCGCGCGATCCTGGTCGATGATGAGTTTCAGCACCTTACCTGGCTCGTTCCAGTCATAGACGATACCGCCGACATGAGGGTTTGCCGCCGCGACCTCCGAGAATTTCTGCATCAGCTTGCGCACGGTCTGGATGTCGGGGCCGCCGATGCGATACTGGATGGGACGGCCGACCGGCGGTCCCAGGTCCAGCGGATGGACGAAGACGTCGATGCCGACGAACTCGTCGCGGCCGAGCTTCTGCAGGCGTGCGGCGACGCGCTGGCGAGCCTCGAAGTCCTTGGTGACGATCACCGCCTGGCCGAAGAACGGATTGGCGAGCTGCTCGTCGAGCGGCAGGTAAAAGCGCACGGCACCGCGGCCGACATAGGAACTCCAGCGCACGATATCCTTGTCGCCGGCCAGCGCCTTTTCGAAGCGGTCCATCTGCCGCTTGGTCTCGGCGATCGAGCTGTCCTGCGGCAGGGTCATGTCGACCAGCAGCTCGGGCCGGTC
>CAMDCE010000069.1 GCA_945889625.1 Asaia bogorensis
CTGCTGTTGCCCGCCCGAAAGCTGGGCGGGCTTGCGCTCCTCCAGGCCAGTCAGCGCCACCAGTGCAAGTGCCGCTTCGACGCGGCGCTCGATGTCGGGTTTCGATACGTCGCGCATGCGCAGGCCGAAAGCCACGTTCTGCGCCACCGTGCGGTGGGGGAACAGCGCATAGGACTGGAACACCATGCCCATCTCGCGCCGGTGCACGGGCAGGTCGGTGATGTCGCGACCGCCGACATGGACGCGGCCGGCGTCGGGCATCTCGAAGCCCGCGATCATGCGCAAGGTCGTGGTCTTGCCACAGCCCGACGGGCCGAGGAGAGCGAAGAACTCGCCCGCCTCGATGTCGAGCGTGACGTCGTCGACGGCCACGACGTGGCCGTCGAACGTCTTCGTCACCTGCGCCAGCCGGATGGCGGCTGCGGTCATCAGCCCTTCAGCAGCTTGGTGACGCGCGCGTCGATGTCTTCCTTGCGCGCGTTATACCATTTCCAGTCGGGCTGGATGAGCTGCGCCACCTTGGCCTCGGTGGTGTAAAGCCTGGCGTCGTACTTGGCGTCGAGTTTCACCTTCTTGTTCGAGGGCGAATACCACACCGCCTCGGCCAGCTGCTTCTGCACGTCGGGCCGCAGCATGTAGTCGATGTAGGCGAAGGCCAGTTCCTTGACCATCGAGCCCGGCGTCACGTTCAGCACCTGTTCCAGCGCCATCACGCCCTCAGCCGGGCCGGCAAATTCGACCGGCTGATTCTGGCCGTCGTAGCGATAGACGCCGGAATCGTGGATCACGCCCATCGAGACTTCGCCGGCCAGGAGCATCTTTTCCATCTGGCCGGTGAAGTCGACCAGCTTGATCGGCTTCAGCGCCTCGAGAGCCTTGTAGGCGGCATCGAGGTCCTGCAGCCCTTTGCCGTAGACCTTGCCCAGCATCATCAGATGGCACTGGCCGAGGCTGTTGACCGGGATGATGTAGCCGCCGCGCGCGCCTGCGAGCTTGGGATCGGCCAGGTCCTTCCACGAGGTCGGCTTGGCAAGCCCCTTGTCGGTGCGGTAGCCCAGACCGATGGCGCTGGTGAAGATCGACACGCCGACGATCTTGTCGCTCACGGCGTAGGGGTAGACGTCGGCGATGTTGGGCGCTTCCTTGGCGGTGATCTTGCCCATCACCAGCCCCTCGGTGAACGAGTTCCACTGCTCGTTGGAGTTGGTGTGCAGCACGTCGTAGATCGGATCGTTCTTGGGGCTGGCCTGCAGCTTGGGCACAAACGGGAAGGCCTGGTCGGCCGACACCGTGCACTTGAACTCCTTCTCGAAGGCCGGCAGCACCGTGCCCTTCATGATCTCGCCCCACTTTCCGCCCCAAGTGGTGATCTTGAGCGTCTTGGTCTGGGCATGCAGGATCGCTGGCGCTCCCAGAGTCGAGACGGCAGCGATGCCGGCCGCGGTACGCAGCGCTTTACGTCTAGTGATCGCGTGACGTGAAATCATGATAACCCCCATTGTTGCCTCTACAGCTTAACGTAGGCCTTGAGCCCGATCAGCTTCTCCAGCACCAGCACCACGGACAGGGCCAGCAAAATAGAGACCATCGAGGCGGCCGCAATGGCGCCATCGAGGTCGAATTTCATGTAGTTGAACAGTACCACCGGCAGGGTCTCGCCCTTGGGCTGGACCAGGAACAGCGACACCGGGAACTGGTCGAACGAGACGATGAAGGCGAAAACCCCGCCGGCGAACACGCCCGGCCGGATCAGTGGCAAGGTGACCTCGAAAAAGACGCGTGCGGGGCTGGCCCCCAGCACGGCCGCCGCCTCCTCGATGCGGCGGTCGAAATTGTGCAGCACGGCCAGCGTCGTGCGCAGCACGTAGGGCACGGCAATCAGCGTGTGAGCGAGGATCAGCCCCCACACAGGCCGGCCGATCCCAGCCAGCAGATAGGATTGGAACAGCGCGAGGCCCGTCAGGATGGCCGGCAGCATCAGCGGCGACATGAAGAACGAGGTGGCCACGGCCCGGCCCGGCAGGTTGCCGCGCGCCAGCGCCAGCGCGCAGGCGCCACCGATCAGGATCGACAACACCAGCACGCACGAGGCCGTCCACAGCGACAGCCACAGCGCGTTCATGAAGTCGCTGCCGGCGAAGAACTTCTCGAACCAGCGGAGCGTGACACCGACCGGAGGGAAGGAGATGTAGGGCACGGGGTTCAACGCGAACACCACGACAATGGCGATCGGCGCCAGCAGGAAGGCGAGCAGCACGCCGTTCAGCACGAGGTAGGCCGCGCGGCCCCCATCGAACGGACGCTTGTTGAGGTTGGCGCTCATGCCAGGCCCTGCTCGCCCGAGAGGCGGGCCAGGATCTTGTTATAGGCGACGACGATGGCGAGCGAGACCAGCAGCAGGATGATGCCGAGCGCGCCGGCAAAATTCGGATTGAAGCTGGTGCCGACCTGCTGGGCGATCAGCATGGGCAGCGTGAGCACGTCGGTGCCGCCCATCAGGGAGGGAGTGACGTAGGCGCTGATCGACAGCGCAAAGACCAGCAGCGAGCCCGCCAGGATGCCGGGCAGGCTGAGCGGCAAGGTGACTTCGACGAAGGCGCGCAGCCGGCCGGCGCCGAGGCTGCGCGCCGCCTGCTCCAGCCGCTCGTCGATGCGGCCGATCACGCCGGTTAAGGTCAGCACCATGAAGGGCACGTAGATATGGACCAGCGCCACCACGGTGCCGAATTCGTTGTACATCAGCGGCAGCGGCTTCTCGACCAGCCCCCACTGCATCAGCATGGTGTTGATGACGCCCTTGTCCTGCAGGATGGTCATCCAGGCGAAGGTGCGCACCACGATGCCGGTCAGCATCGGCGCGATCACCGCCATCAGCACCAGCGCGTGGCCGAGCCGGGACTGCATGCGCGCCATCCAGTGGGCCAGCGGATAGCCGATCAGCAGCGAGATGACTGTGGTGATCAGCCCGATGCGCAAGGTCGACCACAAGGCATCGTGGAAGATGCCGGCGGAATCGTTGATGAAGCGCTCGTAGTGGCGCGTCGTCAGCACGGCGTTGGGATTGCTGACGGGATTGGCCGAGAAGAACGACATCACCGCCATGACGCCGAACGGCAGCACGAAGAACAGCACGAACAGGAGCAGGGCCGGCGCGATCAGCCAGGCAATCGGCGCCACTCTTGAAATGGGCGGACGGGAAACGGCGGCGGCAGCCATGCACTTGATATCGTGGCGCAAGGCGACGCTTCGGTCCACGCCGAAGGACAGCGTCAGGTGGCCGTGCTAGTTGAGCCGGCCCATGGCATCGAAATTGCCGCTTCTTCTGTTGCTGATCGCAGTGACCTGCCTCAGCCAGTTCTACCGCGTCTCCAACAGCGTGATCGCGCCGGAACTGTCGCGCGATCTTCAGCTCTCCGCACGCCAGCTCGGCTGGGCTGGCAGCGCCTTCTTCTTCGCGCTGTTCGCGGTGCAGATTCCGGTCGGCCTGTGGTTCGACCGGTTCGGCGCGCGCCGGACGGTGGCGGCGCTGTCGCTGCTCGCCGCGGCGGGTTCGGTGTGGATCGCCTACTCGGCCGACGCCGCCGACCTGATCGCCGGCCGCGCCATCGTCGGCGTCGGTTGCGCTGCTTCCTTCATGTCGGTGGTGTTCTTGTGCTCGCGCTGGTTCGAGCCGGCCAAGCTCGCGACGGCGCTGTCCTGGGTGTTCGCCGCCTCCAACATCGGCACCCTGGCCGCCGCCACGCCGCTTGCCTGGATCGCCGCGACCGTCGGCTGGCGCGACGGGTTCCTCGGCCTCACGGTCGTGACCGTGGTCGTGGCGATCGTCTTCTACACCACGGTGCGCGACCGGCCGCCGGAACACCGAGAGATCGAGACACGACACGAGACGCTGGGCGAGATCTTCCGCGGCCTGTGGGAAGTGTGGCGCACGCCCGGGCTGGGGCCGGTGCTGTCCATGCACTTCTTCGCCTATGCCACCATGCTGACGGTGCTGGGCGTGTGGGGCGGGCCTTATCTCTACGACGTCCACAAGCTCGACGGCGTTGAGCGCGGCAACGTGCTGCTGGCGATGGGCGTGGCGCAGATACTGGGCATCCTGGCTTACGGCCCGCTCGACCGCCTCCTGCGCTCGCGCATGAAGGTGGTGTTCGGGGGCGCCGCGATTTCGATGCTGATCCTGGTGGCGATGGCGCTGTTCGCCCAACCGCCGCTCTGGCTGGCGGTCGGGCTGTTGATCGCCTTCTGTTTCTTCTGCGCCTACGGCACGGTGATCGTGGCCCAGGGCCGCAGTCTGTTCCCCGACCGGCTGGCCGGACGCGGCGTCACCACCGTCAACATGGCGCAGTGCCTGGGACTGACCGTTCTGCCGGCCGGCACCGGCTACATCGTCGAGGCATTCGGTGCGGGCGACGCCGCCTATCGCTGGGTGTTCGCGGCCTTGGCCGCCGGCCTGGCGCTGGGCTCAATCGCCTACGTCCGCGCGCGAGACAACGCGTCGGTCTAGTTCCTCGATCCAGCCAGCCGCATTCGATGGGCTCGCCGCCGCCGGCCTGCAGCATTTCCCACTTCTCGTCGATCTCGACCTGCGTGTCGCAGTAGACCACCAGCGAATGTCGTTGTTGAACTTGAAGATCGGACCGCCGTTCAGGACCAAGAACGGGCGGCCGTCGAGTTCGAATTCCACGGTCATGAACGTTCCCTCGGGCCTGCCCGACGAGTTCTTGCCATACTTTGCGATGCGGCCGATCTTCGAGTTCTTGAAGATCGAGGTGTAGAACCTCGCCGCCTCTTCGCCATTGCGGTCGAACCAAAGACACGTCGACATCTTGTTCGCCAGGATTCTCTCCTCGTTGGGGCCTCACAACGCCCGCTATTGCGTGACCTTCTTGAGATAGGCGATCACATCGTCGAGCTGCTCCTGCCGCTTCAAGCCGGCATGGACCATCTTGGTACCGGGAACGCGTCCCTTGGGATCCTTCAGATATTCGGCGACGGTCTTGTCGTCCCACACGATGCCGGACTTGGCCATCGCCTCGGAATGGGCAAACCCCTGGCCGGTGCCAGCCTTGTGGCCGAACATGCCGAACAGATTGGGACCGATCAGGCTGGCACCGCCCTTCTCCACCGTGTGGCAGGTCTTGCATTGCTGATTGAATACCCGTTCGCCCCGTGCCGTGTCGCCAGACTGGGCCAACGCAGTCGCCGCCGCCGATGCCAAGACAACCGACACTGTCGCTGCGATCACTGTCCTCATGGCATTTTTCCTACATTGTGAGACGGGAGATTGCTGACGCTTAGACAAATGGTAAATTGTTGGCCATGCGCAAGAGGTTCTGCATGAGACCAAGCGCACGATGGCGTGGGCTGCGCTTGTTCGCGGCTTTCGCGGAAACCATCGCCGCCCTGCAGAAGAACCTCAGCGAGCGCGGCATCGGCTCGCTCGCCACCACCCTGTCGCTCGGCGTCGACGATCGCCAGAGGCCGCGCGCTTGCGACGTGCCGCACGATCACGCACTGGCGTGCGTCGCATCATGATCGATGGCTCGGGACATTTCTTTCTCGAGCGCCACGGCGAGGATGATCGCAAAGTTCCTGAAGGAACCTTAGTCACTCGGCCTTGATGCCCTGCTCCTTGATCAGCGTCGTCCAACGCTTCTCCTCGATCAAATACCATTCCTTGAATTCCGCCGGCGTTGAGCTGCGGATTTCCACGCCCTGCTTCTTGAAGCGCTCGATCACATCGGGATCCGCCGCGACCTTGGCGATGGCAGCCTGAAGCTTGTCGATGATCGGCTTGGGCGTGCCGGCCGGCACCACCATGCCCTGCCAGAACACCACGTCGAAGTCCTTGAGGTCGGTGAGCTCGGCCACCGTCGGGATATCCGGGAAGCTCGGCGAGCGCTTCGCGGTCGACATGGCGATGGCCCGTGTCTTGCCGGACTGCAGGAACGGCACCGCCTCGAGCGAGGCGGAGAACATCATCTGCGCATTGCCGGCGGCGAGGTCCTGTCCGGCCTGCGCGCCGCCGCGGTAGGGCACGATGGTGTACTTGAGTCCGGCGCGCGCCCGGAACATCTCGGCCGCCATGTGGTTGGTGGCGCCGACGCCCGAGGTCGCCATGTTGAACTTGTCCGGGTTGGCCTTCAGGTAGGCGATCAGCTCGGCCATGGACTTGACTGGGAAGTCGGCGTTGACATGCAGGATGAACGGGGTGAACGACATCAGCGACACGAGGTCGAAGCTCTTGTGCGGGTCGTACTGGACGTTGCCCTGCAAGGTCGGATTGATGATCAGCGACGTGCCGCCGCCATAGATCGTGTAACCGTCGGGAGCCGCCTTGGCGACGAAGTTCGAGGCGACGGTGGTGGCGGCACCGGCCTTGTTATCGACTAGGACCTGCTTGCCGAGGATCGTTGTCAGCTTGTCGGCGAAGACGCGGGCCACGGCGTCGTTCAGGCCGCCCGGCGGATAGGGGACGATGAAGGTAACCGGCCGGTTGGGCCAATCCGACTGCGCCGCCGCCGCGAACGGCACGAGCGCCGCGGCGAGGGCCGCTGCGATGAACACGGAACGTTTCATGTGGTTCCTCCCTGATCCTTGACTACTCGACGACGAAGTATGGCAACGTCACCTCTTTGGTAACGCTCTCGAAGCCCAGACGCACTCGTCGGCCGATCTTGAGACCGGTCCCGGCGGTCCCGCGCAGCGGCGCGTTGACCCGCACGCCCGCATCCATGTCGACCAGTGCCACGATATAGGGCGCGGCCTGCTTGAAGAAAAAGTTGAACGGATGGTGGCAGACCGTCCAGGCGTGGATCTTGCCGCCAAGCGGCGCCTCCTGCCATTTGCATTCCATCGAAAAGCAATGCGGGCAGACCGGCCGCGGATAGTGACGCACCTTGCCGCAGTTCGCGCAGTGCTGGAGCCGGAATTTGTGCTCGCGCATGCCGTCCCAGAAGGGCTGGCTTTCGCGGGTCGGCGTCGGCAGCGGCCGTTCCGGCACCGGCGGAGTTGCGACAGTGTTCATGCCGCCCTCCTCAGGATCGCAAGCGAGCCGTCGCCCATGTCGCCGTAGCCGGTGACGAGACCCACCTCGCAGTCCTTGACCTGCGCCTTCCCGGCCTCGCGACGGAGCTGGCGCGCGAGCTCGATCACGTGATTGAGGCCCACGACATGGCCCTGGCTCAAGAGCCCGCCATGGGTGTTGATCGGCAGCTCGCCGCCCAGCGCGATGCGGCCGTCCATGACGAACGGGCCGCCCTCGCCTTTCTTGCAGAAGCCCAGAAGCTCGAGCTGGTTGATCACGGTGAAGGTGAAGCAGTCGTAGATCTCGGCGACGTCGATATCCTTCGGGCCAACGCCGGCCATCGGGAAGGCGCGCGCGGCGGCCTTCACCAGGCCGAACTCCAGCAAGTCGGGACGCTGGGCGATCGAGGCTGGCGACTCGGGATGTCCCTCGGCCACGCCCATGATGGTGACGAGGGGCTTCCTGAGGTCGCGCGCACGGTCGGCCGCGCTCACGATCACCGCGGCGCCGCCGTCGCTCTCCAGGCTGCAGTCGAACAGCCGGAAAGGATCGGAGATCATGCGCGAGGCGTGATGCTCCTCGACGGTGAGCGCTTTGTTCATCACCACATTGCCATTCAGGATCGCGTGCTGGCGCGTGACGACCGCGACCTCGGCGAAATGGCGCGGCGTGGTGCCGTAGAGCTCCATGTGGCGGCGCGCGCCCTGGGCATAGAGCTGGGCCGGCGCAAACATGCCGATCGGAGCCTCGAACTCGGCAGCCAAAGCGAACTGCGGGAACTGCTGGAGCCGCGTGCTCACGCGTGCGCCGGAATAGCCGGTGCGACCGACCGAGACGAGGACATGCTTGCAAACACCGGTCGCCACCGCCATCGCCGCTGTCTGCAATGCGGCGACACAAGTGGCACCGCCCATCGGAATGAAAGCCGAGAGCGTGAGGTCGGGCAGGCCGAGGTTGGCGATGAAATCCTCGGCGATACCGCCACCCGGGAAATAGGGAATGATCCCGTCGATGTCGCGCGGGCTCAAGCCGGCGTCGGCGATCGCCGCCAGGCTCGCCTCGAGCTGCAAGGCGAGCCCGCTCTTCGATGTGCCGCGCGTATAGGCGGTCTCGCCGACGCCGCTCACCGCCGCCTTCTCGCGAAGCGGATGTGCCATGTTGCTTCCTCCCGTGCCCATTGTGCCGGAAGCCAAGCACTGCGCAATCAGTCCGCTCGGATATTCCCCGCGCGGATGACCTCGCGCCAGCGCGCGAGTTCGCTCCGGACCAGCGCCGTATAGGCGTCTGACCCGAGGGTTCCCGGCCTGATGCCGATACGGTCGAAATGCGCCTTGATCTCGGCGCTTTGCAGGGCCGCGGCGATTTCCACGTCCCAGCGCTTCGCGAATTCGGGAGGAATGCCGGCAGGTGTCGAAAAGCCAATCCAGTTGGTCGCCACGACGTTTGGAATCCCGCCTCGCGGAAGGTTGGCGTCTCGGGCAGGGTTGGCGCTCTTTCGTTCTCGCTGACCGCCAGCGGCCGCATGCACTTGGAGGTGAAATAGCCAATGGCCGTTGGCAGGCTTTCCATCAACGCGGCGATCTGGCCGCCCAAGAGATCGTTCATCGCCGGCGCCGAGCCGCGATATGGAATGTGGGTCAGCTGCACGCCTGTCTCGCGCACCAACAGCTGGCCGACGAGATGATTCATGGTGCCGTTGTCGCCCGAGCCGTAGGTGACCTCGCCGGGCTTGGCGCCGGCGAGCTCGACCAACTCCTTCACGCTGGTCACCCGCGAAGCAGCGTTCACCGCCAGCATGCTCGGGAACGTCCCCACGAGATGGATGTGCGTGAAATCCGCCAGCGGGTCGTTGGGAACTTCCCTGTAGAGGACAGTCCCGATGCCATGGGACGCGGCGCCGGAAATCATCACCAGATGCGCCTCGCCGCGCGCTTTGGCGAGGATATCGGCGCCCAACATGCCGCCGGCGCCGGGCTTGTTTTCCACGACGATCGGCTGTCCGAGCCGCGTGCCGAACCATTCCGCCAGCGCACGCGACATGATGTCGGCGGCACCCGCAGGCGGAAAATTGACGATCCACCGGATCGGCTTTGTCGGCCAGGCCGTCGTCTGCGCCGCAGCGACGCTCGGCGCTGCCGAAGCAGCGGTGGTCAGGAGTTGCCGTCGAGAGAGCATGGAATTCGCCGAGCCTCCGGCGCAGCTGGACTATAAATGCCGAACGTCATGGTGCAACATGCGTGCCGGCCACTGATACGACAGGATTTGCAATGGATTTCGATCTCGTCTTGCGCGATGTGCGTCTTCCCGACAGCAAGCCGGATCAGCCGACCACCGACATCGGGGTCAAGGACGGGCGCATCGCTGCGCTGGCAGCGAAGCTAGGCGGCAGCGCAAAAGACGAGGTGCAGGGGCGCGGCCGGCTGGTCTGCTCGGGCTTCGTCGATACGCACATCCATCTCGACAAGTCCTGCATCCTGGGGCGCTGCGAGCACACGACCAAGCGCAATCCACACCTCGCCATGGAGCGCGTGTCGGCCGTCAAGCACACCTTCACTGTCGAGGACGTGATCGAACGCGCCTCGGCGACCATCGAGAAGTGCATCAGCCATGGCGCTACACGCATGCGCACCCATTCCGAGGTCGACCCCAAGGTCGGCCTGCGCGGGGTCGAAGGCGTGAAGGCGCTGATCGACAAGTACAAGTGGGCTATCGATCTCGAGATCTGTGTAATGCCGCAGGAGGGACTGACCAACAATCCCGGCACCGACGAGCTCATGGTCGCGGCGCTGAAGAACGGCGCCACGGTCGTCGGTGCCGCACCGAACTACGACACCGATCGCGCCGCCCAGATCCGTCGCATCTTCGAGATGGCGCGCGAGTTCGATGTCGACATCGACATGCATCTCGACAGCGGCGCCTCAGCCGAGGAACTCGATACGCTGCTCGTCTGCGATCTCGCCGAGAAGTACAAATGGGGCGGCCGCGTGGCCGTAGGTCATGTCGGCAAGCTCGCGACGATGCGCCAGCCCGACCTGGACAAGGTCGCCAGGCGCATGGCCGACGCCGGCGTGGCAGCTACGGTGCTCACGGCGACCGACCTCTATCTCGGCGGCCGCCACACCGACCACAACGTGCCGCGCAACGTGGTCGACCTCAACCGCCTCACCGAACTGGGCGTCACCTGCTCCGTGGGCTCCAACAACATCCTCAACCCGTTCACACCGTTCGGCGACGGGCAGCTGCTGCGCCAGGTCAACATGCACGCGATCGTGACGCAGCGCGGCAACGACGACGAAGTGCGGGCGCTCTGGAACATGACCACGGCGGCAGCGGCGAAACTGATGCGCAAGAACGACTATGGGATCGCCATCGGTGGACCGGCCGATCTGGTGGTCCTCGATGCACCGGATGCGGTAACGGCTCTCAGGACGGTCGCGCCGGTTCTGGCCGCCTACAAGCGTGGCCGGCGGACCGTGACGCGGGAGCCGGTTCGGCTTCACCGGCCGTAACCAATCGAATTCGAATTCCAACCCAAAAGGGGTATTGATGTCCAACGAAGAACTGATCTCGCTCAGCGCCGTCGAGCTGCGCCGCCGTATCGGCACCAAGGAAATTTCGCCGGTCGAGTTGCTGGAAGCAAGCCTGCAACGCATCGAGGCTATCAACCCCGCAGTCAATGCCGTGACGGCGATGTGTGTGGCCCGTGCCCGCAAGGAGGCCAAGGCTGCCGAGCTGGCGGTCAAGCGCGGCGAGGACCTGCCGCTGCTGCATGGGCTGCCGACCGGCATCAAGGACCTCGAGGAGACCAAGGATCTCCTCACCACCTACGGCTCGCCGCTCTATCGCGACTTCGTGCCGAGCTGGGACAATGTCATGGTCGGCCGCGTGCGCACCGCAGGCGCCATCGTGGTCGGCAAGACCAACGTCCCGGAGTTCGGCGCCGGCGCCAACAGTCGCAATCCGGTGTGGGGCGCCACGGGCAATCCCTTCAACCCAATGCTCAATCCCGGCGGCTCGTCGGGCGGCTCGGCGGTGGCGCTCGCCACCGACATGCTGCCGGTCTGCACCGGCTCCGACACCGGCGGCTCGCTGCGCATTCCCGCGGCGATGTGCGGCGTGGTGGGCTTCCGGCCCTCGCCCGGTATGGTCTCGGTCGAGCGCCGCGGCATGGGTTGGACGCCGATCTCGGTGCTGGGTCCGATGGGCCGCACGGTGGCCGACACCTGTCTTCTTTATGCGACGCAGATCGGCCAGCACGACAGCGATCCGCTGTCTTTCCCGATCGAAGGCGCTGCATTCGCGGAACCTTGGCCGGTCGATCTCGGCAGCCTGCGCGTGGCCTGGACCGAGGATTTCGGCGGCACGCCTGTCGAGAAGGGCATCCGCGCCACGATGCGGAGCAAGATGAAGGCGATGAAGCATCTTTTCCGCCGCCTCGACCATATCGACATGGATATGGGCGAGGCCGACCGCTGCTTTGACGTGGTCCGCGCCGTGAGTTTCCTGGCGCGCTATCACGACGCCTACACCCGGGACAAAAGCCTGCTCGGCCCCAATATCCGCGCCAACTACGAGATCGGCGCCAAGATGTCGCTCGCCGACTTCGCCTGGGCACACAGCGAGCAGACACGGATGTTCCGGAAGTTCCAGGAACTCTACAAGGACTACGACCTGGTGCTCGGGCCGACCGTGGGCGTCACGCCCTTCCCGTGGAAGCAGCTCTATGTCGAGGCGATGGAAGGCAAGAAACTGCGCAACTACTACCACTGGCTGGCACCGACCTACTGGATCACGCTCGTCACCAATCCGGCGGTGGCGCTGCCCTGCGGCACCGACCACAAGAAGATGCCGTTCGGCCTCCAAGTGATAGGCCGCTTCCGCGGCGACGGCGAGGTGCTGGGCGCCGCGCATGCCATGGAACAGGCATTCAATCGCATTCCCGAGCTCAAGCGGCCGCGGCCCAACCTCGCCAAGCTGCGCAAGCCGACGCCGGCGCTGAAGTCGATCGTCACGCATCCGCCTAAGCTCGATGCCAAGCCGACGCGCGGGCCTGCGCCGGGTGCATTGTAATAGTTCCGTCGGCTGAAATAATTACTTATTGCCACTTTTGCGCCACTTCCGGCCGCGTATCCCGTTCCATCAGCACCCCGTGCTCGCACGGCCTGAGATGATGGAGGCATACATGCGCAACACCAAATGGCTGATTCTCGCCGCCTGCCTGGTCGCCGTGACCGCGGGCTGCGTGGAGCAGAACGGATATCCGACCACTGCGAACCGCGGCAACGATAGCCGCTACTGGAACTCCGCCACCCGCGACTATGATCGCGACGGCGTGCCTAACCGCTACGACCGCGACGCCAACGGCGACCGCGTGCCCGACCGCTACCAGAGCCGCTAAACCCGCGCGCTGTGACGTATAAAAGACGCCGCGCTGGGCCGATTGGGATCGGTCCGGCGCGGCGTTTTTCTTTGCCTTCAACAAATCGCAATTACGACGCCGCACGGACTTTGTCCGTTGCGTAAGCCCTGAATAGGGAAGGCTCGCAAACAGAGACCTCCCCGTGGAGGCAAAGATGCGCAACATCAGATGGCTTGTCTCAGCGGCCCTGGTAGCGTCGACGGCCGGCTGCGTGGAGACGATGGACTCCGGCTATGCGCCGGCATCGTACGGCTACGGTTCATCCGGCTATGCCGACAACGGCTACTACGCCCAGCCGGCCTACTATCAGCCGGCACCGACCTATTATTACCAGCCGGCGCCGCAGGTGGTGACCCAGACGCGCTATGTGGCTGTGCCGGTGCCCGTGGCGACACCGGCACCGCATCGGACCGCCGATCATCGGTGGGCCGACCGGCAGTCGCGCGGTAACCCGCCGCCGGCAGCCACTAATCCGACGCCGCAACAGCAGCCGGCCAACAACGGCCAGCAGCAGAGCAATCGTCGGCGCGGCGGCAGCCAGGATCGCGATGGCGACGGCCGCCCGGACGCACCACGGCCCGACCGGCGCAGCTAGGAGTCCGGATCAGCCTCACCCGATGGCCAGGTGTCCAGACTTGTCTGGACACCTCCGAGGCCGATGGCATAAGGCTTTTAAGAGATTCGTCCAGAATCCAGCCACACCCCTCGCGCAACAATGTGACCCTTGAGGGCTAGTCGGGCGCCTTGCAGGCGAAGTTGGCAGCGTCGTCGGCGCTGCCGGTCCCGCCGTACCGCGCGACCTGGGGATAGGGGCAGAGCAGGCGCGTGCGGCTGAGCTTGCCCTGTTCCATCTGCCCGGCCGTAATCGATCCCGGCGCGGTGCCGTTCTCGACCCAGTTGATCACGGCCGTCAGCGCATCGAACCGGTCGGCACCGACACCGCCGCGGCAATGGAACATGCCCGGCACCATGAACAGCCGGAAGAAGTCGCGCGTGTTGGGCCCGTTGGCCGCGACGGCCTTGTCGTAATAGTCGACGCCCATCAGGGGCGTCAGCGCCGGATCGGCCCAGCCGAAATACATCAGGAGCTTTCCGCCGCGGGCGCGGAACGCCGCCAGATTGGGATCGGTGGCGTTGAGCAGGGCACGCGCGTCGGCCAACTTCGCCATGTCCTTCTCGAAGTCGTACTTGGCCGTGTCCATCGACGGCTCGGGACGGCCCGAGGCGAAGTAGCGCACGAAGCTGTCGCCGAAGGCGTGCTGAATCGATTTGTCGCCGGCCGACGGAATCAGCCAGCGGTCCCAGCCGCTGGTGCCGCTGGCGCCCGCCGCCGGCGCCACGCCGGTTGCCTCGGCTCCGACGGGATAGCCGAACAGCACCGGCTTGCCGTTGACCTTTAGCCCTTCATAGATTTTCTTGACCGCCGCGCTCTGCGCCGGCGCCAGGCAATCCTCACCGTCCTGGCCCGCCGCGCATTGCTTCACGTCGCGCGCCGGATCGAAGTCGCAGCGCCTGGGATCGTCGATCACCCCATCCTTGCGGCCGTCCTTGGCGTCGCAGCGCGCATAGGCGGCATCGGCGATCAGCTTCATTTTGGCGATCGGCACCGGCGTCTCGCTGAGCACGAGGCCGTTCCACAGGCTCTGCACGACCGTGTCGACGAAGTTGAGGACCGGCGCGCCGGCGACGATTCCATCAAAGTCCTTGGGGAAGCGCTGGGCGCTGATCAATCCCTGACGGCCGCCGGTCGAGCAGCCGTCCCAATAGGAATAGGCCGGCCCCTGCCCGTAGTAGGCGTTGGCGATGCGCTTGGCCTGGACAGCGGTGAGGTGGACAGCGCGAAAGGCGTAGTCGACCCGCTTCTGGTAGTTGGCCGCGAAGCTCGCCAGCGGCTCGGAGGCAGCGTCGTGGCCGGTATTGGTCGTGGCCGTCGTGAAACCGAGCTTCAGTGCATTGGCGCGATGCATCGGCCGTGGACCGCTCTCCGGCGTCTCGCCGGCGAAGCCGCCATTGCCGTTCATGTAGAAACGGCGATTCCAGCTCGTCGGCAGGTTGACCTCGAAGCGGATCTCCGGCGCGATCAGTCCGCTCACCCGGCAGTGCCCGGCCACACCCTCGGCCGGTTCGATCATGACGGCAGAGACGATCGTTGTTTCGTGCGTGGAAACCTCCGTCAGCCGCGCACAGTTCATCTCGGGACTGACGTTGCCCATGCCATAGCGCACGGTCGAAAGGGTGGCATCGGAGAAGCTGTAGCCGTTCTGCGCCAGCGCCCCGCCGGACGCCAGCAGCGGCATCAACGCGAGCGTCGCCGCGATTCCTCTCGCTCCGACCATGATCCCTCTCCCTTGGTTCCAGGCTTCTTGAGCTCGGCGTCGTGCTGTCCGAGCGTGGGCGCCGCGCGGCGCAGGCCGCCGGCGTTGGCCGACATCTTGATCGGCACGCCCAAGGTCTTCTGCCGGCCGGCCCTGGCATGCTCGACCTCGGCCACCATGCCGCGCGCCAGGATCTGCGGATCGGCGAAGACCTCGTCGTGATGCAGCACCGGACCGGCGGGAATGCCTTCGGCCTCGAGTGCCGCCATCCAGTCGGCGGTCGTGCGCTCTTTCACGGCCTGCTGCAGGATCGCCACGATCGCGTCGTTGTTCTTCAGACGCTGGGCGTTGGTGGCGAAGCGCGGGTCGTCAGCGAGTTCGGGTCTGCCGATCATGGCGCAGAGCTTGCGGAAGAAATTCTGCTGGGCGCCCCCGATCGTCAGCCAGCCGTCAGCAGTCTGGAACACCTGATAGGGCGAGGCGCCGCGATGCGCCTGGCCGAGCTTCTCTGGCCTCTTGCCGTCGGCGAAATAGTTGGCGGCCTCGTAGACGCCGAGCGACACCGTCGCCTCGAGCAGCGACGTCTCGACCCACTGGCCCTTGCCGGTCTGCTGCCGCGCCTGCAGGGCCGCCAGCACGCCGATGGTGAGATAGAGGCCGGCGCCGACGTCGGAAATGGCGAGGGGAATGCGGTGAGGCGGCCCGTCCTTCGGCCCCGTCACCGACATCAAGCCCGACATCGCCTGGACCATGAGATCGAAGCCGCCGCGCTTGGCATAGGGGCCGGTCTGGCCGAAGCCGGAGATCGACCCGAGCACGAGGCGCGGGTTGCGCTTGTGCAACGCCTCCCAGCCGAGGCCCAGCCGCTTCATCACGCCCGGTCGGAAATTCTCCAGCACCACGTCGGCGCCATCGGCGAGAGTCCAGAAGATTTCGAGATCGCCGGCTGCCTTGAGATCGAGCCGCACGCCGCGCTTGTTGCGGTTCCACAACATGAAGGGCGCCGACTCGCCCTCGACGAACGGTGGCGCGCCGCGCAGGGAATCGCCCTGCGGGCTTTCGATCTTGATCACGTCGGCGCCGAGGTCGCCCAACTGCATGCCGCAGAAGGGACCCGACAGATGCGTCGTCAGGTCGAGAACCACCAGACCGTCGAGAGCACCGGCCATCGGATCAGCCGAGTAGTTTCTTGAGGTGGACCATCGTCAACTCCCACTTGCTTACACCGAACTCGTTGGACACGATCCGGCCGTCCTTGACGATCAGGAAGCGCGGCGTGCCGCTCTTGCGCGGGATCTGCTCGAGAACGGCCTTCAACTCTCCCGGCCAGTAGCGTTCCTGATAGGCCTCGCGCAGCTTGGGCGGATCGACCTCGGCATACGCCACCCGCTTGAATTCCGGCGACGCGAGCCACGCCGCCTTGTGCTGATTTTGCCAGGTTATGCAATAGGGGCAGTCCCAGGCGCCGACATAGATCACTTGCAGACCGGGCGTCGCGCTTGCCGGATCGACCGCGGTCGATGCAGCCAGGGCAGCGAAAAGGAAGGCACGCCGATTCATGTCAGGTAATCTAGGCCCGCATGCCGGCTGCCAACAAATCTTCTCTGGTCACCCTGGGTGATTTTTTCCGTCTCGCGGCGCGGCGCTTCCGGGCCGGTCGGCTGGTCTATGGGCACGGCACCACCAACGCCGTCGACGAAGCCGCTTTCCTGGTGCTGGAGGCGCTCCGACTGCCCATCCACAGCATCGATCCCTGGCTCGACCTCAAGCCCACCGCCGCCGAGCGCGCTCGCCTGCTTACTCTGATCGACGCGCGGGTCAGCCTGCGCATGCCGGCGCCCTATCTCCTGGGGGCGGCCTATATGCACGGGGTGCGCTTCCATATCGACCGCCGCGCGCTGATCCCGCGTTCCTTCATCGGCGACATGTTGATCGGCGGCGCCCTGCCGATCGGCGATTTCCGGCGGGTCAGACGGGTGCTCGACCTCTGCACCGGCTCGGGCTGCCTTGCTATCCTGGCCGCACTTGCCTTCCCGCGCGCGCGCATCGATGCGGTCGATCTCTCGGCCGGCGCGCTGGCTCTGGCGCGCCGCAATGTCACGACGCACCGGTTGGGCGACCGCATCGCGCTGCACCGTGGCGATCTCTTTCGGCCAATCGCGAGGCGCCGTTACGACCTGATCATCAGCAATCCACCCTATGTCGACGCCGGCGGCATGGCGAAGCTGCCGCCCGAGTATCGACACGAGCCGCGGCTGGCGCTGGCCGCCGGCAGAGACGGGCTCGACCTCGTGCGGCGTATCCTGGCGGAAGCACCGCAACATCTCACCAAGGCCGGCAGCCTGGTATGCGAGATCGGCCGCGGCCAGAAACCTCTCTACGCGGCCTATCCGCGCCTGCCCTTCGTCTGGCTCGACAGCGAGCAGAGCAAGGGCGAAGTCTTCTGGATCGCCCGCGGCGACCTGGCCTAGTCTGGCGGATGGCCCGCCGTCCGACGAAACAGCCGACCTTCGACACCAAGCGCCTGCGCGTGCGGCCGTACCGGCCGAGCGACCTAAAGCCGCTGCATGCGCTCTACGGCGACCCCGCAAATTTGCGCTACTGGGGCGTCGGCCCGAGCCGAGACATCGGCGACACGCGCAAGATGCTGCCCTGGCATCTCGGTTTCCGACCGCGTCACTACGTGCTTTGGGCGGTCGAGTACAAGAAGAGCGGCCGCATGATCGGCATGATCAACTGTCACCGCCGCGACCTGCGCGAAAAGCGCGTCGATGTCGGCTGGCTGATCCTGCCGGAATTCCAGGGCAAGGGGCTGATGAACGAGGCGGCCCGCGCACTGCTCCGCCATCTCTTCGACGATCTCGGCGTGCACAAGGTCGAGGCCCTGATCCGGGCGGAAAACAAGCCCTCGGCCGCACTGGCCAAGCGCCTGGGATTTCGCCTGGAGGGCGGGCCGATCCGCGACCGCTGGCTGGTCCTGGGTCGCTGGCATAGCGTCATGCTCTACGGCCTGATCGCCGGCGAGGAACGGAGCCCAAAATAATGCGCCCGGTATTCGATCCCAGCACGGTTCACCATCTGAAGCATCGCGGCGCTGTCGATGCCGATGGCCACCTGCTCGAGGACGCCGGCCTGTGGGAACGCTACATCGAGGCGCGTTATCGCGACCGCGCTCTCAAGATCAAACGCGACGAGCAGGGACTTGAATATCTCGAGATCGGCGGCCGGCCGAGCAAGCGTACGCGCAAGGGCTATCCCGCCACCTTGGGCCGCATGGGCCAAAAGGACCTCGAGGCCTTCAGGCCGCATCCCGACAAGACCTACGCCGCCAACATGCCCTACGGCGCATGCGACGCCGGCGAGCGGCTGAAGCTTCTCGACGCCGAAGGACTCGACGCCGCGGTGCTTTATCCGACGCTCGGCATCTTGTGGGAGGCCGAGCTCGATGACGTCGAGTTGAGCCAGGCCTACTGCCGAGCCTACAATCGCTGGGTCGCCGACTTCTGCCGCAACTCGAAGGGCCGCCTGATCCCGATCGCCCATTTGTCGCTCGGCGATCCGATCGCCGCCGCCGTCGAGCTGGAACGCGCGGTGAAGGACAGTTGCCGCGGCGCCTTCGTCGTTCCCTTCGTATGGTCGCACAAGGCGCACGGCGATCCGGTACACGATCCGGTCTATGCCAAGGCGGTCGAACTCGACGTGCCGATCGCCATCCATCCGAGTTTCGAGCCGTTCGAGCTGCGCTCGCCGCGCTTCGAGAACGGCCATCGCCTGTCGCTGCTCGCCTCGGTGACCGCGGGCGAAGGCGTTCGGCAAGCCTTCACGACCTTCTTCGACTTCGCGACCTTCGACCGCTTCCCCAAGCTCAAACTCGTACTGCTGGAATGCGGTGCGGGCTGGATCGGCTACTGGCTCGACCGACTCGACGGCGTGGCGACCGCCACCTATCTCGGCGGCCGAGCACCACTCAAGCTCCGGCCCAGCGACTATTTCCGCCGCCAGGTCTGGATCTCGGGTGACCCCGATGAGCGGACACTGCCGGCCATGATGGCGACCTACGGCGCCGACCGCTTCTTCTGGGCGTCGGACTATCCGCACCCCGACCACACCGGAGACTATCTGCAGGCGCTGGAGGCGATGGTCGATTCGGTGCCCACGCCGGCACGCGCCGGCCTGCTGGGCGGCAACGTCCGCCACGCCTTCGGTTTCTGATCCCGAGCGGGCTGCCAAGTGGGTTGAACGGATCAATCAATCTTGAAGTCGGCGGGCGCGACGCCAAGATGGTGCCATGAAAGCCCACTACACGAGCTTCGCCGACTACAACGCCTGGGCCAATCGCCGGCTCTACGACGCGGCGGCTGCGCTATCGGACGCCGAGTACCGCGCCGATCGCGGCGCCTTCTTCAAGTCCCTGCACGGCACGCTCAATCATCTGCTCGTGACCGACCGGGTCTGGATGCAGCGCTTCACCGGCCAAGGCGACGCGCCCGATCGCCTCGACGCCATCCTGCATGAATCGCTTCCGGCGCTCAGCGCCGCGCGCGAAGCCGAGGACCGGCGCATCGTGGCCTACGTCGGAGGACTCGACGAAGCACGCCTGGCCGGCGTCATTCGCTATCGCCGTGTCTCGACGCCGGATGAGTTCACCCAACCACTGATGCCGGCGCTCGATCACTGGTTCAACCATCAGACCCATCATCGCGGCCAGGCGCACATGGTCCTGACCAGCCTCGGCAAGCAGGCGCCGGAGCTCGATCTGCTCTATTTCCAGCGGCTGGTGGAGGCCGGCAAGACCTGAGTCGGCCCGATAATGCTTGCCAAACAGGCGCGCGCACGGCGAGATCGTCGGCGGGCAGGCGAACGGGGAACTTGAATGAACTGGACCACGATGGTGACGTCAGGCGTTTGCTTGGCGTTCTCGCTCACGACATCCGCCTTTGGACAGGCGGCTAAGCCGGGAGCGTTGCCTGTACCGCCTCCCGCAGCAACCCCTGCTCCTGCCCCCGACCGCACGACGGCAAGCTTCGGCGACTGGGTCCTGCGCTGCGACCGCCGCGCCGATGTGACGCCGCCGCAACGCTTCTGCGAGCTGGGGCAGACCGTGCAAAGACAGGGCGAGGCCGGCCCCCAGGCGCAACTTGCGCTTGGGCGGATCCTACCGACCGATCCCATTCGCATCACCCTCCTGTTGCCGATCAACGTCGCCTTCGAGAAGGGTCCCAAGCTGATCGGCGACACGTCATCGCTCGACCTCGCCTGGGTGCGCTGCCTGCCGACCGGCTGTTTTGCCAATGCCGTCGTTTCTGACGATCTGCTGCGCAAGCTGCGCCTGCTCAAGGACGCCGGGCGCATGGAATATCGTGACGGCACCGGCCGGGATGTCGTGCTTCCTATTTCGTTTAGGGGCTTTGCCGAAGCGCTGGATGCCTTTGCGCGCGAGAGTTCGAATTAGATCGTTCGCACGAGAGTGCCGTGCCAAAGGGCTGATATATGGGCTGTTTTTGCGTTGGCCGCCGCCGCGCGTTTACTTGTCAATCCATCATCTTTGCATTGCTAATGGTGCCTTTTAAGGCTAATTTGCATCGTGGAAGCAATTTCTTAATGAAGATTGCGACCGAGTGGGCATTGGGGTGGGTTGAAGCGCTGGGTCGCAAGTTGTTTGCCTTGTGTTTGGGCAGGAGTAACTGTGGCTCTTCTGGGCCTGCTGGGGCTTGCCCAATCGGCTAGCGCACAGCCCGTCTTCGACTACCCGCCAGACAGCTCAGCGGCAATCGTACTCTCCACAAACACCACGCAGCTTCAGATCCTTGCCGGAAGCGCGACCCAATCCGGAATAATTTCTGAAACGGGCGGCGCCCGGCCCCTCCAGAAGATCGGCGCCGGCAGCCTCACGCTCACCGCCGCCAACACCTACACCGGCTTGACCACGATCTCGGCCGGCGTGCTCAACATCCAGAACAATACTGCGCTCGGCACCACGGCCGGCGGCGTAACCGTAACCAGCGGGGCGGCGCTCGAGATCCAGAACAACATCACCGTCGGGGCCGAGGCGCTGACCCTCAACGGCAGCGGCATCGCCGCCGACGGCGCCGTGCGCAACGTCTCCGGCGCCAACAGTTACGCCGGCGCCATCACGCTAGCCAGCGATGCCCGCATCAACTCCGACACGGGAACGCTCACCCTCAGCGGCAACGTCGGCGGGGCGACCCGCAGTCTAACGGTCGGCGGCGCCGGCAACACCACTCTGTCCGGCATCATCGCCACCACCTCCGGCACGGTCACGGTCGACGGCACCGGCATCGTGACGCTGACCCGGGCCAATACCTACACCGGCGCAGTGACGGTTTCGTCGGGCGTCCTCAATATCCAGAACAGCACGGCACTCGGCACGGTAGCCGGCGGCGTCACG